>NZ_JBSHLM010000007.1:0-326583 GCF_053644375.1 Streptomyces sp. NPDC055400
GTTGAGTTCTCAAGGAACGGACGCTTCCTTTGTACTCACCCGAGAGACTCTCTCAGGCTTTCCTCCGGGCAGTTTCCCTTCGGTCTTGCGTTTCCAACTCTACCAGATCCGTTTTCCGTTCCGTTTCCGGTTCGGAATTCATTTCCGGTGGCCGTTGGGGGCCTTTGCCTTTCGGCGTGTCCACTACGTTAGCGGATTTCCCTTGAGCCTCATAATCGAGTCTCGCGGATTCGAATTCGGGCATGCAGGCACGCCGAATAAGCCCCCGCTGAGGGGAAATCGTAGGTAGTGGTTTGGCCGCCTTCGGCTACTGGCAGATTGCCGTAACCGGGTCAAGCGGCTCGGGCTACATTACGGATCCCCCAGGGGCCAGTCAAGTTGAACGGCGGCGTGGCGCGTGCGGCCGATACGGGCTCACCGTCGGGTCGTTGACGGTCCAGTAGCGCCAGGGGTGGACGCCGCCCTCGCCGGCCACGCCCGTGCGCGGACCGTTCCGTACCTGGTCGCGTGGCGTGGGGGTGCCGGAGAGGATCGCGAGCGGGGAGTCCGGGGAGGCGCAGACGTCGGTGCCGTTCAGTGCGCGGTCCACGTCCAGGGCCGTGGCCAGGCGCGCCGGGCCTTTGGCCAGTTCCTTGTCGTTGCGGGCCGATAGTCGACGTTTACGCGCGAGGTCGGAGCCCTTCGTGATCTCGCCGGCGCGGAGCAGGACTCCGCTCGCGGTGCCTTCCGGGCCGCACACCAGATTGAGGCAGTGCCACATGCCGTAGGTGAAGTAGACGTACGCGTGTCCGGGCGGACCGAACATCACGTCGTTGCGGGCGGTACGGGAGCGGTACGCGTGGGAGCCGGGGTCGTTCGGGCCGTCGTAGGCCTCGACCTCTGTGAGGCGTAGCTCGATCGGGCCTTCCGCGGTGTTGCGGACGAGGACGCGCCCGAGGAGATCAGGAGCGACCTCCAGTACGGGCCGGTCGAAGAACTCCCGTGGGAGGGGCGTACGGTCAGGGGCCGCGATCATGGCGGCCGAGCGTAGTCCAACGGAGAAGTGACGGAGAAGTGCGGCCGATCGGCGTGGACGGGTAGCCCTCGGGCCCCGTTGCTTGCCAGGGTGAGCCGCGCGGAACCGGTCACCGGTCTATCGCGTTGGTAGAGATCAAGGATCGCGACAGGAAGACACGGGCCACGGGTGTGGCACGGGGAGGAGTGGAGTCATGGGGTTCAAGCGGCTGCTGGCGAGTCTCGGTGCGGGCGGTGCGTCGGTCGAGACGGTGCTGACCGAGGTCAATGTGGTGCCGGGTGGCGTCGTCCAGGGTGAGGTGCGGATCCAGGGCGGATCCGTGGACCAGGACATCGAGGGTCTGTCGGTCGGTCTGCAGGCGCGCGTCGAGGTCGAGGGCGCCGACCAGGAGACCAAGCAGGACATCGAGTTCACGAAGCTGCGCCTCGGCGGGGCGTTCCAGCTGCAGGCGAACGCGGTGCACGCGGTGCCGTTCGGGCTCGAGATCCCGTGGGAGACGCCGGTCACGACGATCGACGGGCAGCAGCTGCGCGGCATGAACATCGGTGTGACGACGGAGCTGGAGATCGCGCGCGCCGTGGACTCCGGTGACCTCGACCCGATCAACGTGCACCCGCTGCCGTCGCAGCAGGCGATCCTGGACGCCTTCATCGGGCTGGGCTTCCGGTTCAAGAGCGCGGACATGGAGCGCGGGCACATCCGGGGGACGCGGCAGAAGCTGCCCTTCTACCAGGAGATCGAGTTCTTCCCGCCGCAGCAGTACCGCGGGCTCAACCAGGTCGAGCTGAGCTTCGTGGCGGACGACCGCGAGATGGACGTCGTCCTGGAGATGGACAAGAAGCCGGGGCTCTTCAGCGAGAGCAGTGACACGTTCCGGTCGTTCGTCGTGGGGCACAACGACTTCCAGGGGACGGACTGGTCGGCCTATCTGCACCAGTGGGTGTCCGAGGTCGGCAGCAAGCGCAACTGGTTCTGACCCCGGTGCGTCGGCCGGTGGCGGCGCCGTCCACTGCCGGCCGGGCGGGGCATAGGCTCGGCACCGAGAGTTTTCGCCGATCAGGAGGTGCCGACGTGACCGACCTCAAGAGGCCGCCGCTTCCCCATGACTTCCATCCGCAGGTGCCGTCGTTCACGGTGGTGAGCGAGGACTTCGAGGCGGGTGCGGTACTCAAGGACGCTCAGGTCTACGCGGCCGGGAACACCTCGCCGCAGCTGCGGTGGGAGGGCTTCCCGGCCGGGACGAAGAGTTTCGCCGTGACGTGCTTCGACCCGGACGCCCCGACGGGCAGTGGGTTTTGGCACTGGACCGTGTTCGACATCCCGGTTTCGGTGACCGAGCTGCCGGCCGGCGCGGGCAGCGGCAAGTTCGAGGGGCTGCCCGCCGGCGCGGTGCAGGTGCGCAACGACTACGGGACGAAGGACTTCGGGGGCGCCGCGCCCCCGCCCGGTGACCCGGCCCACCGTTACGTCTTCACCGTGTACGCGGTGGATCAGGAGAAGCTGGGTCCCGACTCGGACGCCTCGCCGGCTGTCGTCGGGTTCAACCTGCGCTTTCACGCGCTGGCGCGTGCGCAGGTGATCGCTGAGTACGCGGCTTCCGCCGATAGCTAGCGTTCATCGTCTGTTTGCCCGTTCCCGGTCATGGAAGTGATCGGGGACGGGCATTTTTATTGCGTTGTCCATCTCGGCGCGCCCGGCCAGAGTTGATCCAAGCCCGCCACGGGGGTGGGCCGGGGACGTACGGGAGGTGGGCGAGATGCGGGACACGCTGGTACTGAACGCCAGCTTCGAGCCGTTGTCGACGGTGACGCTCAACCGGGCCGTCGTGCTGGTGCTGCAGGACAAGGCCGTCGTCGAGCAGGCCCACCCCGGACTCCGTGTGCGTGCGGCCGCCGTGGACATACCGGTGCCGCAGGTGATCAGGCTCTGCAGGTATGTACGGGTGCCTTTCCGAAGACAGGCTCCGTGGTCGAGGCGGGGTGTGCTGGTGCGTGACCAGCACCGGTGCGCGTACTGCGGGCGGCGGGCGACGACGGTGGACCACGTGGTGCCGCGGTCGCGTGGTGGTGCGGACTCCTGGCTGAATACGGTCGCCTCGTGCGCGGAGGACAACCACCGCAAGGCGGACCGGACTCCGGAGCAGGCGGGGATGCCGCTGCTGCGGGAGCCGTTCGAGCCCACGCCGGCCGACGCGATGCTGCTGACGCTCGGGCAGTCCGAGCGGAACGCACTGCCGGCTTGGCTGGCGCGTACGGCGGCGTAGGCGGGGATGCGGTGACGCACGGAAAGGCCCGCCTCCGGGGTGCCGGGGCGGGCCTCTTCGTCTGCGGGGCGGGGCGGTCGGGTCAGGCGGTCAGTCGATGGGGGGCTGTTCGCGGCGCTCGGCGCCCGCGGGGGCCGAACCGCCGCCCATCGGGCCGAAGTTGCCCATGGCGCCGGAGAGTCCCTTGAGTGCGTCGCCGATCTCGCTGGGCACGATCCAGAGCTTGTTGGCGTCGCCCTCGGCGATCTTCGGGAGCATCTGGAGGTACTGGTAGGCGAGGAGCTTCTGGTCGGCGTCGCCGGCGTGGATGGACTCGAAGACCGTACGGATGGCCTGGGCCTCGCCCTCTGCGCGCAGGGCGGCGGCCTTGGCCTCGCCTTCGGCGCGCAGGATCGCGGACTGCTTCTCACCCTCTGCGGTGAGGATCTGCGACTGGCGGATACCTTCGGCGGTGAGGATCGCGGCGCGCTTGTCGCGGTCGGCGCGCATCTGCTTCTCCATCGAGTCCTGGATGGAGGTGGGTGGCTCGATCGCCTTGAGCTCGACGCGGTTGACGCGGATGCCCCACTTGCCGGTGGCCTCGTCGAGGACGCCGCGCAGGGCCGCGTTGATCTCTTCGCGGGAGGTCAGGGTCCGCTCGAGGTCCATGCCGCCGATGATGTTGCGCAGGGTGGTGACGGTGAGCTGCTCGATGGCCTGGATGTAGCTGGCGACCTCGTAGGTCGCGGCGCGGGCATCGGTCACCTGGTAGTAGATGACGGTGTCGATGTTCACGACCAGGTTGTCCTGGGTGATCACCGGCTGGGGCGGGAAGGGCACGACCTGTTCGCGCAGGTCGATCCGGTTGCGGATCGAGTCGATGAACGGGACGACGATGTTCAGGCCCGCGTTCAGCGTGCGGGTGTAGCGGCCGAAGCGTTCGACGATCGCCGCGCTTGCCTGCGGGATGACTTGAATGGTCTTGATCAGGGCGATGAAGACCAGCACCACCAGAATGATCAGGACGATGATGATCGCTGACATCGCGTCTCCCGTGCCCTTCGTGCCGTCGTCGTTCCAGCGGGTCCCGCCGGAAGATCTTGAGGATCTTGCTGGTCGAGTCTGTCAGAACGGGCCCTGCGGCGTGGGGAGTTCAAGCCACCTCCCCGATCAGGTCACCATGATCACACAACGATCGCGGTGGCTCCCTCGATGTCGACGACGTCGACCTGACGGCCCGGCTCGTAGCTCGCGGAATCGTCGAGCGAGCGGGCGGACCAGATCTCTCCGGCCAGCTTGATGCGGCCACCGCTGCCGTCGACGCGTTCGACGACGACGGCCTGTTTGCCCTTCAGGGCCTCGATTCCGGTGGCGAGCACGGGCCGCCCGGCGTTGTGGCGGGCCGCGATGGGCCGTACGACGGCGATGAGCGCGACCGAGACCGCGGCGAAGACAAGGACCTGCATCACCATCCCGCCGCCGAGGCCGGCGGTCACGGCGCCCGCGACGGCGCCGGCGGAGAGCATGCCGAATTCGGGCATCGCGGTGATGACGAGGGGGATTCCGAGCGAGGCCGCCCCGATCAGCCACCACACCCATGCGTCGATGTCTGCCACATGGTCATGGTAGGACCGGGGTTACCTCCGGGGACAGGGTGCCGTGGGGGCGGCCCGCGCCGGGTCAGCCCAGCGGGAGGCCCTGCGCGCTCCAGCGTTCGCCTCGCTGCTCGACGACGAGCGGGAGGCCGAAGCAGAGGGAGAGGTTGCGGGAGGTCAGCTCCAGCTCCAGGGGGCCTGCGGCGAGGACCTTGCCCTGGCGGATCATGAGGACGTGCGTGAAGCCGGGGGCGATCTCCTCGACATGGTGCGTGACCATGATCATCGAGGGGGCGATGGGGTCGCGGGCGAGGCGGCCGAGGCGGCGCACGAGGTCCTCGCGGCCGCCGAGGTCGAGACCGGCGGCGGGCTCGTCGAGGAGGAGGAGCTCGGGGTCGGTCATCAGGGCGCGGGCGATCAGGGTGCGCTTGCGCTCACCCTCGGAGAGCGTGCCGAACTTGCGGTCCAGGAAGTCGCTCATGCCGAGGCGGTCGAGGAACGCGCGGGCGCGCTGCTCGTCGATGTCCTCGTAGTCCTCGTGCCAGCCGGCGGTCATGCCGTACGCGGCGGTGAGGACCGTCTGCAGGACGGTCTGGCGCTTGGGGAGCTTCTCGGCGAGCGCGATGCCGGCGACGCCGATGCGCGGGCGCAGCTCGAAGACGTCGGTGCCGGGCTTGCCGAGGGTCTCGCCGAGGATCGTGGCGGTGCCCTGGCTGGGGAAGAGGTAGCTGGAGGCGACGTTCAGGAGGGTCGTCTTGCCGGCGCCGTTCGGGCCGAGGATGACCCAGCGCTCACCCTCCTTGACCGACCAGGAGACCTGGTCCACCAGAGCCCGGCCCTCGCGGACCACGGATACGTCCACCAGCTCCAGTACATCGCTCATGAGCGCGTTGTCTCCCATTGCAGTCTCGGCAGTCACGTGCGTCTTGTGGACGCATCCCCATGGGAAAACCTACGCCACCGGTCGACCGGTCCAATCCATCGGCCGGTCTTTAGGGTGGAGCCCATGCTTTCGGAACCACGCTCAGGTCGGCTGGCCTCATGGGGAAATGCCCTTTTGGCCGGGTTTGTTGCTCCCGATGACGCCGCGCTCGCCATAGTCGGTGAGGATGCGGTGCACCGGGTGGAGGGGCTGCCGGGCGAGTCGGGGCCGGTTGGCCTGACACTCGCCATGGGGCGGCTGCGCACGCTGGGCGCGACGGGGCTGCGGGTGGCGCTGCCCGCGCCTGGCCATCCGCTCGGCCTGAGCGGTCCTCCCGAGTTCAACGCGCGCGCCCTCGACGCGGAGGAGGCCGTCGTGTGCCAGGGGGCCGCGCTCGGGCTCGTGCCCGAGGTGTACGAGGCCGGGCCCGCCGGCGACGTCCATGTCGACGTCCTGTGGCACTGCCTTCCCGTCCGGGAGGCGCCCCCGGCGGACGTGCCCTCGCTCGGTGAGGCCGAGCGGGAGCTCGCGGAGGCGCTGCGGGACGCGACGGCTGTGCTCTCGCGGCTCGACGTGGCCGGGTCGGGGCCGGTGGCCGAGGCGGCGGTGGACGCGTACCGGGCGCGGGCGGAGCGGGGGCGCGAGGTCCTCGCGCCGGGTTATCCGCCGCGCGCGGTAAGGGTGTTGGAGCTGGCGCAGCGCGTCGGGCTGCTGATCTCGGTGGCGCACGAGAGCGGGCACGGCGGGGCCATGAGTGCCTCGGAGATGGCGGCGCGGTCGGAGGCGCTGCGTCCGGTGGAGCGGACGGCCCGTCGGGCGCAGGTCGCGGCGTACAACGCGTTCGTGGAGGAGCGGGAGCGCGGGGGGCGGTGAGGTCGGGGTGCGCGTGGGGGCGGGGCGCAGAGCGCGGTGCGCGGGAGCTGGATGTGCGCCGGGCGCCGGAGCCGAGGACGCCGGAGCGCCGGAGCGCCGGAGCCGAGGTTGCCGGAGCGCCGGAGCTCGGTAGCGGCGTAACGCGCGCCTGAGTCGGGGCGCCGCAGCGCAGGCCGCTCCGGAGTCGCGCAACTCGCCGGAAGGGCCCCGCGGATCCGTGTCCGTGGGGCCCTTCCCGGGGGGTGTGTCAGTTGTTCTCGGAGGCGTTGCCGAACGTCGGGTTCAGCAGGCCGATCACGTTCACGGTGTCTGCGGTGGCGTCGACCCGCGACGGCGACGGTCAGGGCGGGGTCGGCGATGGCACGTACGGATCAACTGGCCCCCGGCCGGGCCGGAAACGGGACCGGCCCCCGGGGATACCCGGGGGCCGGTGGTCACTGGTGGACCCGATGCGTACGTCAGTGGTTGACGCCGAGGTTGCCGAAGGCCGGGTTGAGCACACCGATGACGTTCACGGTGTTGCCGACGACGTTGACCGGAACGTGGACCGGAGCCTGGATCACGTTCCCGGAGACGACGCCCGGCGAGTGCACGGCCTGGCCGTCCGCGTGCGCGTCGGTGGCGGAGGCCATACCGGCACCGGCGGCGACGAGCCCACCGGCGACCATCGATACGGCCGCGACCCTCTTCAGCTTCTTCACTTCTTGACCCTCCTAGGCGATCACTGCGACGAGCCGCCGCAGCACGCACTGGAGAACGCGGGAGCCTCGCGCAGGATGCGCCATCCGGGGGACATACACACGACAGTATGAATCTCAGCCCGGAGCGGAACCATCCGAATTGCCGTCCCCCTCGTCCGGCCAGGCAGAGCCGCATACCGTCCCGCAGCCGCGGCACGGTTCAGCCGGCCGCCCCATGGCGTACGGCCCACAGGGCGGCCTGGGTGCGGTCCGCCAGGTCGAGCTTCATCAGGATGTTGGACACATGGGTCTTGACCGTCTTCTCGGACAGGACGAGGGCGCGGGCGATCTCGCGGTTCGAGCGGCCGTCCGCGATCAGGGCGAGCACCTCGCGCTCCCGCTCGGTCAGGGAATTGCCTCTCCCCTGCCCGCCATTGGTCTCCTCCTGCGAGAGCAGGGCGCCGGCCACCTCCGGCTGGAGCAGCACATGTCCGGCGTGCACGGAGCGGATGGCGCCGGCCAGGGCGTCCGGGTCGACGTCCTTGTAGACATACCCGGCGGCGCCCGCGCGCAGGGCGGGGACCACGGTGCGCTGCTCGGTGAAGCTGGTGACGATGAGCACGCGCGCGGGGTTGGCGAGCTCGCGCAGCTTGCGCAGGGCCTCCACGCCGTCCATGACGGGCATCTTGACGTCCATCAGGACGACGTCGGGCTTCAGCTCCTCGGTGAGGGCGACGCCCTCGGCGCCGTCGGACGCCTCCCCCACGACCTCGATGTCGTCCTGGACCTCGAGGAACGTGCGCAGCCCCCGGCGGACGACCTGGTGGTCGTCGACCAGCAGCACCCGGATCCTGTTGTCAGCCACCGGGGACCTCCATCTCGATCGTGGTGCCCTTGCCGGGCTCCGATTCCACCGTCAGACGGCCGCCGACGCCACTGGACCGGTCGCGCATCGAGACCAGGCCGAGGTGGCGTCCCGCGTGCCGGACTGCCTTGGGTTCGAAGCCGCTGCCGTCGTCGGTGACGCGCAGGACGGCTCCGGGGCCTCGCTTGTCGAGCGTCACGCGGACGTGCTCGGCGCCGGAGTGGCGCAGCGCGTTGTGCAGCGCCTCCTGGGCGACACGGAGCATGGCCTCCTCCTGGGCGGCGGGCAGGGCACGGATGCCGCCGCACTCGAAGGTGACGTGGGCCGAGTGGGCGCGGTCGAGGACCTGGATCTGCGTGCGCAGCGTGGCGATCAGGCCGTCCTCGTCGAGCGCTGCGGGGCGCAACTCGACCACCGCGGCGCGCAGTTCGTCGGCGGCTTCGGCGGCCAGCTCGGCCACATGCTGCAACTCGCCCTTGGCGCGGGACGGGTCGCGGTCGACGAGGGCCGCGGCGGCCTGGGCGGTCAGGCGCAGGGAGAAGAGCTTCTGGCTTACGGCGTCGTGCAGTTCATGGGCGAGGCGCGAGCGCTCCTCGGCGATGGTGAGCTCGCGGCTGCGCTCGTACAGGCGGGCGTTCGTCAGGGCGATGGCCGCGTGCTGGGCGAGGATCGTCAGCAGCTCCTCGTCCTCCAGGGTGAAGCCGCAACCTCCTTGCGGCTTCGGGCACTTCTTGTTGGCGAGGAAGAGGGCGCCGATGACCTCGTCCCCGTCCCGGATGGGCAGGCCGAGGAAGTCGGACATGTCGGGGTGTGCGGACGGCCAGCCCTCGAAGCGCGGATCCTCGCGCACGTCGCCCAGGCGCTCGGTCTTCGCGTCGCGCAGCATCGCGGCGAGGATGCCGTGCTGGCGCGGGAGCGGGCCGATGGCCTTCCACTGCGCGTCGCTCACACCGTCGACGACGAACTGGGCGAAGCCTCCGTGGTCGTCCGGCACGCCGAGGGCCGCGTACTCGGCGTCGAGCAGCTCGCGGGCCGACGCGACGATCGTCTTGAGGACGTCGCGCACCTCGAGGTGTCTGCTCATGGCCAGCAGCGCGGAACTCACCGCGGAGAGGCCGGATCGTGGGCCGTGACTCATGACCTCAAGGTACCGGCGGGGTGTGACAGCGCGTATCGGGCCTGTGGCGGCCGCCTTCTGGTCCGGTGGACGTAGGGCGAAGGGCCCTCGTGAGGTGCGGCCCGCGGACGAGGCGCCGGGGGCTGGTCGGTTCCTACGTTGGAGGCGGATCGAAGCACGTAGGCAATAGGGCGGCCCGACGGGCCCGAGGGGACGGATGTCATGCCGGTGGCGATCATCACGGGGGCTTCGAAAGGACTCGGTCGCGCGCTCGCCGTGGCTCTCGCGCGGCGCGGCTGGGATCTGGTGCTCGACGCCAGGTCCGCGGCGGTGCTGCGGGAGGCGGCGGACGAGGCGGGGACGTACGGGACGCGGGTGGAGGCGCTACCTGGGGATGTCACGGACCCGGCGCACCGCGCGGAGCTGGTGGCGGCGGCGCGCGGTCTCGGGGGTCTCGATCTGCTGGTGAACAACGCGAGCGCGCTGGGGGCCGAGCCGCTGGTGCGTCTTGACGCCCTGCCGGTGGAGGGGCTGCGGCGTGCCCTTGAGGTCAATGTCGTGGCGGCGCTCGGTCTGGTGCAGGAGGCGCTGCCGCTGCTGCGCGGGTCGGCCGGGGGCGCGGTCGTGTCGGTGAGCTCGGACGCGTCGGCGGAGGCGTACGAGACGTGGGGCGGTTACGGCGCCTCGAAGGCCGCGCTCGACCAGCTGTCCGCGGTCCTCGCGGTGGAGGAGCCGGGGCTGCGGGTGTGGGCGGTGGATCCGGGCGACATGCGCACGGATCTCTACCGGGCGGCGGCGCCCCTGGACGACGACTCGGACCGGCCGCTGCCGGAGACGGTGGTGCCGGCGTTCCTGCGGCTGCTCGACGAGCGGCCGGACAGCGGGCGGTATGCCGCCCCCTCTCTTCTCCTGGAGGCACGGTGACGGTCGCGGTGCGGGTGCCGGAGGAACTGTCCGCCCGGGTGCCGGCGGAGCAGCGTGGGCCCGGCCTGGACCGGGACGCGGTGCGGCTGCTCGTTTCGCGCGGCACGGACGTCACGCACCGGGACTTCGCCGAGCTGCCGGGAGAGCTGCGGGCCGGGGATCTGCTCGTGGTCAATACGTCGCCGACGCTGGCCGCGGCGGTCGACGGGCGGATCGGGCACGCGCGCGTGGTGGTGCACTTCTCCACGCGTGGCGATGACGGTCGCTGGGCCGTCGAGTTGCGGGACCCGGACGGGCATGGCACCACGCGCCCGCGTGCGGGCGGTCCGGAGGGGACGGTGGCTGTGCTCCCCGGAGGCGTACGTCTCATCTGGGAGGAGCCGCTGGCGGGCGGCGGGGCGCGGTTGTGGTGGGTGCGGGTCGCGGGGGATGTGCCCGCGCTGCTGCGGCGCCACGGCAGACCCATCCGCTACTCCTATACGGAGCGCGATCAGCCGCTCTCCGTCTATCAGACGGTGTTCGCGCTGCCGTACGCCGACGGGGCGGGCAGTGCGGAGATGCCGAGTGCGGCGCGTCCGTTCACGGCGCGGCTCGTGGCGGAGCTGGTCAGCAGGGGGGTGCAGTTCGCGCCGATCACGCTGCATACGGGGGTGGCGTCGGCGGAGTCCCACGAGCCGCCGTATCCGGAGCGGTTCGAGGTACCGGAGGCGTCGGCGCGGCTGATCAACGCGGCGAGGGCCGGGGGCGGGCGGGTGGTGGCGGTCGGTACGACGGCCGTACGGGCCGTGGAGTCGGCCGCGGGGCCGGACGGGGCGGTGCGGGCGGCCTCGGGCTGGACGGATCTCGTGGTGACGCCCGAGCGGGGGGTGCGGGTGGTGGACGGGCTTCTCACGGGGCTGCACGAGCCTGAGGCCTCACATCTGCTGATGTTGGAGGCCATAGCAGGAGCCGAGGTAATTACCCGTACATATGCGGAAGCATTGGGACATTTTTACCTGTGGCACGAGTTTGGGGACCTCAACCTCATACTTGGCGATGAATCCGGTCACGTAGCGCGTTGCAGTGGCAACGCTTGGTGAGTTTGTTGCGTGCCCGATGTGAGCCCGCGCATAGGACGCACGTCACGTACGAAGGCGGCTAGGAATGAGCTGTGGGCGGCGACACCGGGGCAGGAGGGGCGAAACGGACCTCTACGGGGGCCCTGATCCACTACCTGGCTTCGTACGTCACATGATTGCCACGCAATTTTGCGGCCGCTAACAATGGCTCTCGTTGCTCGACAGCGTGGGCCACTACCCACAGCGTTCATGACCGAAACATGAGCGGTCCTGCTCTGGACCGGTGAGCGACTTCCCCGATTCGAAGAGGTCCTCCATGTCCAAGCTCAGCTTCTCCGGTCATAGTCCCCTGACGAAGACCCACAAGTACTCGATCGCCGGTATCGCCACGCTCGGCGCCGCTGCCCTCGCGTTCACGCTGGTGCCGGGCAACTCCCACGCGGAGGCCGAGACGATATCGGCGGCTCCGGTCGCCTTCGAGGTGGCCGCCGGCAAGCCCCAGATCAAGGACGTGCACGCCAGCGTCACCAACCAGCTGGCCACCGCCGACCAGCAGGCCAAGAACGCGGCCGCCAAGCTGAAGGCCACGCAGAGCGCCGCCGCGAAGGTCGACGCAGCTGCAAAGGTCAAGGCTGAGGCCGCCGCCAAGGTGAAGGCCGAGAAGGACCGTGCGGTCAAGGAGGCCGCCAGCCGCGCCGCCGCCCGCAAGCCCGTCTACGCGAACAACCTGGACGGCTGGATCCGCGAGTCCCTGGACATCATGAAGTCCAAGGGCATCCCCGGCTCCTACGAGGGCCTGCACCGCAACATCCTGCGCGAGTCCTCCGGCAACCCGAAGGCGATCAACAACTGGGACATCAACGCGATCAACGGCATCCCCTCGAAGGGTCTGCTGCAGGTCATCCCGCCGACCTTCACCGCGTACCACGTCCCCGGTACCTCGTGGAACATCTACGACCCGGTCGCCAACATCACCGCCGCCGCGAACTACGCCGCGGACAAGTACGGCTCGATGGACAACGTGAACAGCGCTTACTGAGACTCTCCCTGGACCTCAGGGTTTCTGTGAACGCCGAAGGGCGGCACCCCGCGCGGGGTGCCGCCCTTCATCCGTGCGCGGGTCGCGCTACTTGCGCATGACCTCCGGCTCGTGGCGGCGCAGCAGGCGCGCGACCGCGAAGCCGCAGACGACACCGAGCGCGATCAGGATCGCGAGGTTGATGCCCCACTGGCTCACCGAGTGCTCCCACAGCGGGTCCAGGTCGTTCGGGTGCGCCTGGTCCCACGGCGGCATGAGGTGCGCGAGGTCCAGCGTCGAACCGGCGCCGGCGATGGCCCAGCGCGACGGCATCAGCCAGGCGAACTGCTCCAGGCCCGGCGAGCCGTACACCTGGAACAGGATGCCGGTGAAGACGACCTGGACGATCGCGAACATGACCAGGAGCGGCATCGTCTTCTCGGCGGTCTTCACCAGCGAGGAGATGACCAGGCCGAACATCATCGACGTGAAGCCCAGCGCGATGATCACGATGCACAGCTCGACGGCCGGCGGCATCATCAGGCCCTCGGCGGGCAGGTCCCGCGGGAAGAAGCCGATGGCGCAGATGATCACGCCCTGGAAGGCCGTGACGACGCCGAGGACGATCACCTTCGACATCAGGTACGCCGAGCGGGAGAGGCCGGTGGCCCGCTCCCGTTCGTAGATGACGCGTTCCTTGATCAGCTCACGTACGGAGTTGGCCGCGCCCGAGAAGCACATGCCGACCGCGAGGATCAGCATGATCGTGCCCGCGTCGCCGTTGAACCGGGACGGCGGCTTGGGCGGTCCCAGGCCGAAGTCCGCGGGAATCACCGTGCTGACCACGCCGAGGACCGCCGGCAGGATCACCATCAGGCCCAGGAAGCCCTTGTCGGACGCGATCACCGACGTGTAGCGGCGGATCAGGGTCCACAGCTGCGAGCCCCAGCCCTGCGGCTTGGGCGGCTTCATCGCCTGCGGTGGCGGCATGTGTACGGACTGTGCGGCGACGGCGTCGATGTCCGCGGCGTACATCTGGTAGTGCTGCGAGCCCTTCCAGCGGCCCGCCCAGTCGTAGTCGCGGTAGTTCTCGAAGGCGGAGAACACGTCGGCCCAGGTGCTGTAGCCGAAGAAGTTCAGGGCCTCCTCGGGCGGACCGAAGTACGCCACCGAACCGCCGGGCGCCATCACCAGGAGCTTGTCGCAGATCGCCAGCTCGGCGACCGAGTGCGTGACGACGAGGACCGTGCGGCCGTCGTCGGCGAGACCGCGCAGGAGCTGCATGACGTCGCGGTCCATGCCCGGGTCGAGGCCGGAGGTCGGCTCGTCCAGGAAGATCAGCGACGGCTTGGTGAGCAGCTCCAGGGCGACGGAGACGCGCTTGCGCTGGCCACCGGAGAGGGAGGTGACCTTCTTCTCCTTGTGGATGTCCAGCTTGAGCTCGCGCAGCACCTCGTCGATGCGCTGCTCGCGCTCCTGCTCGCTGGTGTCCGAGGGGAAGCGCAGCTTGGCCGCGTACTTGAGGGCCTTCTTGACGGTCAGTTCCTTGTGCAGGATGTCGTCCTGCGGGACCAGACCGATGCGCTGGCGCAGCTCGGCGAACTGCTTGTACAGGTTCCGGTTGTCGTAGAGCACGTCGCCCTTGTTGGCGGGCCGGTAGCCGGTGAGCGCCTTGAGCAGGGTGGACTTGCCGGAACCCGAGGGGCCGATGACCGCGATGAGTGACTTCTCCGGGACGCCGAAGGAGACGTCCTTGAGGATGTCCTTGCCGCCGTCGACCGTCACCGTCAGATGACGGGCGGAGAAGGAGACCTCACCCGTGTCGACGAACTCCTCGAGACGGTCGCCGACGAGGCGGAACGTCGAGTGGCCGACGCCGACGATGTCGTTCGGGCCGAGCAGCGCGGAGCCGCCCTTGGCGATCGGCATACCGTTGACGTACGTGCCGTTGTGCGAGCCGAGGTCGCGGATCTCGTAGCGGCCGTCGGGCGTCGCGTGGAACTCGGCGTGCAGACGCGAGACCTGGAGGTCGGAGACCACCAGCTCGTTCTCGAGCGCACGGCCGATCCGCATCACACGGCCGAGGGCCAGCTGGTGGAACGTGGTGGGGCTGCGGTCGCCGTAGACCGGCGGAGCCCCCGCGACACCGCCGGGCCCCTGCTGGGGCGGGATGTTCTGCGCCTGCTGCGGCTGCTGCCAGCTCTGCTGGGCGGGCACCTGCTGCTGCGGCGGCGCGTTGTGTGCCCAGCCGGCGTCACCGCCCTGCGGCTTCTGGACCGGTACCTGCTGCGGGCGGGCCTGCTGCTGGGCCTGCTGCTGGGCCGCGGGCACGGCCGCGCCGGAGGCGCTGCCCGAGAGGTTGACCCGCGGACCGTCCGTCGCGTTGCCGAGGTGCAGCGTCGAGCCCGGGCCGATCTCCATCTGATGGATCCGCTGGCCCTGCACGAACGTGCCGTTGGTGGAGCCGTGGTCCTCGATGACCCAACTCCGGCCGCCCCAGCTGATCGTGGCGTGTCGCCAGGAAACCCTGGCATCGTCGATCGCGACGTCCCCCTGCGGATCACGTCCGAGGGTGTATGGCCTGGACGGGTCGAGCGTCCAGGTCCTTCCATTCAATTCCAGTACGAGTTCCGGCACTCCATGCCCCACTGAGTTGTCCCCCGAGCTAGCCCCCATCTTGGGGAGTCTAGGGATGTCGAACATCGTGGGGAACTATTTCAGGCGGAGCCCCCTGACCGAAAGTCGGGCCTTGCGGTGGGCCTTGTGAAGACTGCCTGCGCGCCTTCGCGCCCGCCCCGTTGACGGCGCCGAAACAGCCCCGGAGAGTAGTAAGCGCCCACAAGTGCCTACGGATCACGCGCGAATGGGACATCCGATACATCACGGCGCGGATCGGGGGCCCTGATGGAGACCGTTGTGCGGCGGAGCGGGCGCGAGGGCGTGCACTGGGGCGACGTACTGCTCTCCGCGGTCGCCTCCGTGAGCTGGGCGTTCATCGGGATGGCCGCGGTCGCCGCGGCCGGCCTCCATCTGCTCGGTGCGGATTCCGCGGGCCCGCTCGGCCCGATGACGGCCGCTGTGGTGGCACTTGGGGCGGGTGGGAAAGTCACGCCGTCGGGAGACGTCTCAGCCTTTGGACTGGAGGGCGCGCAGGCCCACACCGCGATCGATATCGCGCCGCTCGGCGTGGCTCTCACGGGCGCGTTGCTGCTCAGCTGGTTCTTCCTGCGATCCTTGCGTGGGGCGGGAGTTGAGGTCACGCCGGCCGAACTCGCGGCGCGCGTGGGGAGCGTGGTCGCGCTGTTTCTGGCGATGCTCGCAGGGCTTGCCTGGGCGGGTCACGACCTCATCACGATTGACGGCGGGAAGCTCGGACTCGACCGGATACCGGACGGGGACCTGCCGGGCGGCATCAAGGACAAGCTGCCGGGCGGCCTCGACCTCGGAGGGCTCCTGCCGGACCACATCGGCGGCCTCGTGGACGCGAAGGCGACCGTCGGGTTCACCGTCGAGACCGGAGCCTCACTGCTGGGCGGCGCCGCGTGGGTGATCGGCGTCCTGCTGATCGCCCTGCTCGCGTCGCGACGCACGCCGCTCCCGCGCTCCCTGGACGCGGTGCACCGGGTGGTCCGTCCCGCTGCTTCGTCGCTGGTCACGGTGTTACTGGTGGCTGTCGCCGCGGGGCTCGCGGCGGCGGCGTACGCGGTGATCGGCGACGACCATCCACGGCGGATCGTGGGCGCCGCGCTGCTCGGGGCACCCAACGGGGTGTGGCTCGGCATTCCCCTCGGCCTCTTCGTCCCCTGGGACGGCAAGGCGACGGGCGCACTCGCGCAGGCACTTCCCCATCCGGTCGACGAGCTGCTGCGGATGCGCGCGAACGAGCCGGTGACCCTGAGCCGTCTTGCCGAACTGGACGGCAGGGTATGGCTGTTGGCGTTCGCGATGGTTCTGATGATGGTGCTCGCGGGCGTGCTGACCGCCGTACGGACACCCGCGGCGGCCGGCGGGCCCGGATCGCCGCCGATGGGGGTCGTCGGCTTCGCCGGGAGGTGCGCGCTGCGGCTCGGGGCCGTCACGGCGCTCGGCCTGCCGCTGCTCGTGCGGCTGACGGACGTATCGGCGGACGCCTCGCTGTCCGTACTCGGCTTCGACGCCTTCGGGGCCGGGATCGAGCTGCACGGACATCTCGGCATGGCACTGCTGCTCGGGGCCGCTTGGGGAGCGGGGGCGGGTGCGGTGGGGGCGCTGCTCGCTTACGGGGCGGGGGCGGCGGGGCGACGAGCCGCTCCGGCCGCGCTGGGCGGGGGCGGCGTGGAGCCGGAGGGGCGGGCGGGGGCGCCGGGGGACGGTGCCGTCCGGACCGTCCCCCGGCGCCCCGTGCCGCCTCAGGAGGCAGGGCCGTATCGGCCGAGTACTCCGTACCGGGGGTCGCCGGACGGGACCAACCCTTATCTGAAGCCGCCCGACGAGCGGGCGGGCAATCGGCAGGACGATCTGCCGGACGATCTGTACGGGGCGCCGACGATGGTGGGACCGGTCAGGCCCCCGGTGCCGCCTCGTCCGCGGGGGCGGCCCGGGTCCGGCAAGGGCGGATGGCCCGTGCCGCCGCCTCCTCCTCCCCCGCCGCCACTTCCGCACTCGCCGCCGCCGTCGTCGCCATCTCCGTCGTCGCCGGAGGAAGAGGGGCCGCCGCCACCCCGGAGGGGCCCGCGCGGCTGAGCCGAGTGCGGGCGGTGGACGGCGAACCGGCCGGTCGGACTGGGCGTCGCACATGTCCGCCACGCGGACCATCGCCGCGCCGCGCGACGCGGGCCGGATAACGTGGGACCACCATGAGTGCTTCGCAGCCCCGCCACCCCGCTGATGTCCCGGTCGCAGTTCCGGACGACGTCCCGACGCTCCTCGTCAAGATATTCGGCAAGGACCGCCCCGGTATCACCGCCGGGCTCTTCGACACCCTCGCCGCCTACTCCGTCGATGTCGTCGACATCGAGCAGGTCGTCACCCGGGGGCGCATCGTGCTGTGCGCCCTGGTGACGGAGCCGCCCCCCGGTCTCGAGGGCGATCTGCGGTCCACCGTCCACAGCTGGGCGGAGTCCATGCGGATGCAGGCCGAGATCATCTCGGGCATCGGCGACAACCGTCCGCGCGGGCTCGGCCGCTCCCTCGTCACCGTGCTCGGCCACCCGCTGACCGCGGAGACGACGGCCGCCATCGCCGCCAGGATCACCGGCACCGGCGGCAACATCGACCGTATCTTCCGGCTCGCGAAGTACCCCGTCACCGCAGTCGAGTTCGCCGTTTCCGGCGCCGAGACCGAGCCCCTGCGCACCGCGCTCGCGACGGAGTCGGCGGCGCTCGGCGTCGATGTCGCGGTCGTCGCGGCCGGGCTGCACCGGCGCGCCCAGCGCCTCGTCGTGATGGACGTCGACTCGACGCTCATCCAGGACGAGGTCATCGAGCTCTTCGCGGCGCACGCGGGCTGTGAGGACAAGGTCGCCGAGGTCACCGCGGCGGCGATGCGGGGCGAGCTGGACTTCGAGCAGTCGCTGCACGCGCGGGTCGCGCTGCTCGCCGGGCTCGACGCGTCGGTCGTCGACAAGGTCCGCACCGAGGTGCGGCTCACGCCCGGCGCGCGGACCCTGATCCGCACGCTGAAGCGGCTGGGCTATCAAGTGGGCGTCGTCTCGGGCGGGTTCACGCAGGTCACGGACGATCTGCAGGACCGGCTCGGGCTCGACTTCGCCCAGGCCAACACCCTGGAGATCGTCGACGGCAAACTGACCGGCCGGGTCACCGGCGAGATCGTGGACCGCGCGGGCAAGGCGCGGCTGCTGCGCCGGTTCGCCGCGGAGGCCGGGGTGCCGCTCGCGCAGACCGTGGCGATCGGCGACGGCGCCAATGATCTGGACATGCTGAACGCGGCGGGGCTCGGCGTCGCCTTCAACGCGAAGCCCGTGGTCCGCGAGGCCGCGCACACCGCGGTGAACGTGCCGTTCCTCGACACCGTCCTCTACCTCCTCGGCATCACCCGTGAAGAGGTCGAGGCGGCGGACGCCCACGACGACTGACTCCGGCCGACGCGGACAGTCACTGATGCGGCGGGCCCCGGTACCCATGCGGTACCGGGGCCCGTCGGCGTATCAAGGGTCCGGCCGCCGGCCGACGGGTCACTTGGACGGTGCCCAGTAGTCGATGAGGGTGGCGGTGCCCGGTTCGAGGGACTTCCAGGAGCCGGTGAAGGACAGGACCGCGAAGGCGGAGGTCGGGAAGCCGCGCCGGGCCATCCGCTCCCCCGCGTCGCCCTCGGCCTGCCCGGAGAGGATCTCGGTGAGGCCCTGGATCCCGGGGTTGTGGCCGACCAGCAACGCGCTCCGCACGTCGTCCGGGGTCTCGTTCAGCACGGCGATGAGCTCACCGGGCGAGGCCTCGTAGATCCGCTCCTCGTACACCGTCCTGGGCCGGTGGGGCAGCTCGTGGACGGCGAGCTTCCACGTCTCGCGGGTCCTCGCGGAGGTCGAGCAGAGGGCCAGGTCGAGGTCGATACCGGAGTCGGCGAGCTTGCGGCCGGCGACGGGGGCGTCCTTTCGGCCCCTCTCGGCGAGCGGCCTCTCGTGGTCGGAGACCTGGGGCCAGTCCGCCTTCGCATGCCGGAAAAGGACAATCCTGCGGGGTTCTGCGACGCTCATGGGTCCCAGCTTCGCATGAAACCGGCCACGGGGCGCAGGGAGTTGACGCGCTCTACCGGCATGGGTGACGCGCCGTGCGGGCTGCTCACGGGGCTGTGCGCAGCACCGCCTGCTGGATGCGGTCGAGGAGCTGGCCGACCGCCGGGTCGCCTGTCGCGGCGTGCGCGTCGGCCGGGTTGGCTATCAGGAGCAGGAGCACGGCGAAGGTGATCGCGGGCAGGGCGATCGCCCACCACGGGAGCCTGACGTCGACGCCGCCCGCTGGGGCCGGGTGGGGCCGGGTGTGCGTAGGGGCCGACATGACGCCTCCGGGGTCCTCGAGATGCTCGGTGCCGTGGTCCGCGGTGCTCGCGGTCACATCTCGAATTTACGGAAGGTCAGGCCCTCAACCCATCAGGTGATCCACCCAGTTGACCCTGACACTGACCCCCTAGGGGTTGGTGGTGCCAGCACCACCGACGCCGGCCGCGAACAGGCCAGGGACCGCTGTCACGGTGAGGCGACGACCACGGTGCCGACCATGATCACGGTGAGGCGATGACCGTGATGATCACGGTGAGGCGATCGACGCGATGACCGCGATGATCACGGTGATGGCCAGCATCGCGCCGAGCACGATGAGGAGCTTCTTCTGGCCGTTCTGGGGGTTCGGGTCGAGCACAGGCGACATGCGGTCAGTCTCGCACCCTTTGCCCCGGCTCGCGGAGCCGGGGTGGGCCATGGCCGAAGTCAGACCGCCGCGGCCGGAGCGGCCTCGTCCTCGACCGTGCGGTTGCGTCCCGCGATGACGCCCACCACGATCTGCGGCACCATCAGCGCCGCCATGAGCGCGATCGGGACGCCCCAGCCGCCGCTGTGCTGGTAGAGCACGCCGACGAGCAGCGGGCCGGGGATGGAGATCAGATAGCCGGTGCTCTGGGCGAAGGCGGAGAGCTTGGCGACGCCCGTGCCCGTCCGTGCCCGCATGCCGACCATCGTCAGGGCGAGCGGGAAGGCGCAGTTGGAGATGCCGAGGAGGACGGCCCACGCCCAGGCGCCGCCGGCCGGGGCGAAGTAGAGGCCCGCGTAACCGGCGAGGCCGCACATGCCGAGGGCGATCACGATCGGGCCCTGACTGGGCAGGCGCGTGGCGAGTCGCGGGATGACGAAGGCGAGCGGTACGCCCATCGCCATGGTGACGGCGAGCAGCACGCCCGCGGTGCCCGCGGAGACGCCGGCGTCCCGGAAGATCTGCGCCATCCAGCCCATGGTGATGTAGGCGGCGGTGGCCTGGAGGCCGAAGAAGACGGCGAGCGCCCAGGCGGTGCGGCTGCGGGTGATGCGCAGGCCGTCGTCCCGCTGCGGGGTGCCGGCGGTGGCGCCGCCCTCGGTGCCCCGTTCGCGTGCGAGCGGGACCCACGGGACGACGGCGGCCACGGCGAGCGCGGCCCAGAGGGCGAGTCCGGTCTTCCAGCTGCCGCCGAGCGCGTCCGTCACGGGCACGGTCACGGCCGCCGCGAGGGAGGTGCCGAGCGCGAGGGCCATCGAGTAGAGGCCGGTCATGGAGCCCACGCGGTCGGGGAACCAGCGCTTGACGATCACCGGCATGAGGACGTTGCTGACCGCGATGCCCATGAGGGCGAGGGCGCTGGCGACGAGGAATCCGACGGTGGTGCCGGTGAACGGGCGGATGACCAGACCGGCGGCGATCGCGGCCATGCCGGCGCACACCACGGCGCCGGGGCCGAAGCGGCGGGCGAGCCGGGGCGCCATCACTCCGAAGATCGCGAAACAGAGCGGGGGTACGGAGGTGAGGAGGCCGGCGACGCTGCCGCTCATGCCGAGCCCGTCGCGCACCTCTTCGAGGAGGGCGCCGAGGCTGGTGATGGCGGGGCGCAGGTTCAGAGCCGCGAGGACGATGCCCACGATCATCAGGCGCACGGCCCACGCGCGCGTGGGGGCAGTCTTCGCTTCGGGTGCGCTCTCAGTGCGTATCGGGGTCTGCGTCATCGTCGGGGTTTCCTCACTGGCCATGACCCCATCTTAGAATCATGGGATGATTGGGTGTCCAATCGGTTTGCGTCACACTTGGCGCGACGCACCGCCCGCCCGCGCCCCTTCCCTGCCCGCCCCAGTCATCGAACCAAGGACCGTCATGCCGCTGACCTCCCCCAGGCGCTCGGCTCTCTCCGAACAGGTCATCGCCGGCCTGCGCGCCCAGATCTCGTCGGGCGAGTGGCCGGTCGGCTCCCGCATCCCGACCGAGCCCGAGCTGGTCGAGCAGCTCGGCGTCGCCCGCAACACGGTGCGCGAGGCGGTGCGCGCGCTCGCCCACAACGGCCTGCTCGACATCCGGCAGGGCTCGGGCACGTACGTCGTCGCTACCAGCGAGCTGGCGGGCGTGATGCAGCGCCGGTTCGCCGATGCCGACCCCCGGCACATCGCCGAGCTGCGCTCGACCCTGGAGTCCAGCGCCGCGAGCCTTGCCGCGCAGCGCCGTACGGAGCGCGACCTCAAGCAGCTCGACGCGCTGATGGTGCGCCGGGAGGACACATGGGCGTCGGGCGACGCGGAGGCGTTCGTGGCGGCCGACGCGACCTTCCACCTGGCGGTCGTGGCCGCGTCCCACAACGACGTCATGACAGCGATGTACGCGGACCTCGGCGAGGTCCTGCGGGACGTCCTGCGCGTGGACGTGGGCGAGGAGCTGAGGCCCGAGAACCACATGGACCACACGGGTCTGCTCGACGCGATCCGCGTGGGCGACGCGGAGGCCGCCGCGGCGGAGGCGGCGCGCTATCCGTTCCTGTGCCTGCCGGGCCAGCCCGCCGCTCACTGAGCGGAATCCCGAGCCGGGGTCCAGCGCTCAGCCGTCGACCTTGGCGTGGCTGATCCAGGCCGAGCGGACCTCTTTCCAGCACCGGCCGGTGAGCCGCACGGTCTCGGCGGCCTCGGCCGGGACCTGCCCGCCGTCGCTGTCTATGTCCCACCAGCGGTCGCACTCGACATGGAGGCTGACCGCGTCGGTCGCCGGATACGGGTTGTGGCAGTACGCCGTCACGTCCGAACCGGAGACGGTCACCCGGCAGTCCGCTCCGAAGGGTTCGGTCCTGCGGTCGTCCGGGCTGCCGGGCACGCGCGCGTGGGGCGCGGTCCGGACGGGGTGGGAAGTGGCGTCGTACGGCACCGCGAAGAGGAGTACGAGGGCTGCGAGTACCGGGGTACCGCGCTGAGAAAGGCGCACAAGGGGACCTCCTCGGCCGTACGGGAGAGGGGGAACGAACGCCTTCCCAGCCTGCGTGCTCTCCCGTCGCTCCCGCCCGGTCAGTAGGCCGAACGGGTGACGCCCCGCCCCCCGCGCGCTGCGGGGAACGGGGCGTCGGCCACGTACGGGTGATCAGGCGCCGATCGCGTGCAGACCGCCGTCGACGTGGATGATCTCGCCGGTGGTCTTCGGGAACCAGTCGCTCAGGAGAGCGACGACGCCCCTGCCTGCCGGCTCCGGGTCCTTGAGGTCCCACTCCAGGGGGGCGCGGTCGTCCCAGACGGCGGCCAGCTCGCTGAAGCCCGGGATGGACTTGGCGGCCATGGAGCCGAGCGGGCCCGCCGAGATGAGGTTCGAGCGGACGTTCTGCTTGCCGAGGTCGCGCGCGAGGTACCGGTTGGTGGCCTCGAGGGCGGCCTTGGCGGGGCCCATCCAGTCGTACTGCGGCCAGGCGTACTGGGCGTCGAAGGTGAGGCCGACGACCGAGCCGCCGTTCTGCATCAGCGGCAGGCAGGCCATGGTCAGCGACTTCAGGGAGAAGGCGGAGACGTGCATGGCCGTGGCGACCGACTCGAACGGGGTGTTGAGGAAGTTGCCGCCGAGGGCGTCCTGCGGCGCGAAGCCGATGGAGTGGACCACGCCGTCGAGGCCGCCGAGCTCCTCGCCGACGACCTCGGCGAGGCGGCCGAGGTGCTCGTCGTTGGTGACGTCGAGCTCGATGACCTTGGTGGGCTTGGGGAGCTTCTTGGCGATGCGCTCGGTCAGCGTGGGCCGCGGGAAGGCGGTGAGGATGATCTCCGCGCCCTGCTCCTGGGCCAGCTTCGCGGCGTGGAAGGCGATGGAGGACTCCGTCAGCACACCGGTGATCAGGACGCGCTTGCCCTCGAGAATTCCGCTCATGGTGATCAGTGACCCATGCCCAATCCGCCGTCAACGGGAATGACGGCTCCAGTGATGTACGAGGCGTCGTCCGAGGCGAGGAACCGCACCGTCGCGGCGATCTCCTCGGGCTGCGCGTAGCGGCCGAGGGGCACCTGCTTCACGATGCCCTCGCGCTGCTCGTCGGTGAGCGCCTTGGTCATGTCGGTGTCGACGAAACCGGGCGCGACGACGTTGAAAGTGAGGTTGCGCGACCCGAGCTCACGGGCGAGGGAACGCGCGAAACCGACCAGACCCGCCTTCGACGCGGCGTAGTTCGCCTGTCCCGCGGAGCCGAGGAGGCCGACCACGGAGGAGATCAGCACGACGCGGCCCTTCTTGGCGCGCAGCATGCCGCGGTTGGCACGCTTCACGACGCGGAAGGTGCCGGTGAGGTTGGTGTCGAGGACCGACGTGAAGTCGTCCTCGGACATGCGCATGAGGAGCTGGTCCTTGGTGACGCCGGCGTTGGCCACGAGGACCTCGACGGGACCGTGCTTCTCCTCGATCTCCTTGTAGGCCTGCTCCACCTGCTCGCTGTCGGTGATGTCGCACTTGACGGCGAGGAAGCCGGCCTTCTCCAGCTCGGCCGCGTCGCCCGAGCGGTACGTGATCGCGACCTTGTCGCCGGCGTCGGCGAATGCACGGGCGATGGCGAGGCCGATGCCCCGGTTTCCTCCGGTGACGAGAACCGAGCGGCTCAACGGATCACCCTTTCCCTAGCGGTCTGGTACATCGAAAACCTATCGGTACCGCCCTGGATACGGAGAATCGACCACCGACAGTGGCGCAGGAGAGTCGCTGTCGGGTCCCTACAGAAAAGTGTGGCCGCGGGGGCCGCGGACGCGACATGATCGGGGCCGGCCGGTGCCCGCACTCGGGAGCGGCCGGTGCCCGAGGCTCCTGACAGCGCTGACGACAGCGTCTCCGACAGCAGGGAGAACATCCGTGCCCCATTCGATCGATGAAGCCTTCACGGCGCTGCCGCTGCGGGCCCTCGCCGATGCCGCGCTGGCCCGCGCGCGGGCTCTCGGCGCCGACCACGCGGACTTCCGCCTGGAGCGGGTGCGCAGTGCGGAGCGGCGGCTGCGGGACGCGCGGCCCGCGGGCTCGTCGGACACCACGGACCTGGGGTACGCGGTACGGGTCGTGCACGGCGGCACGTGGGGCTTCGCGTCGGGCGTGGATCTGACGATGGACGCGGCCGCGAAGGTGGCGTCGCAGGCCGTCGCGATGGCGAAGCTGTCGGCGCAGGTGATCAAGGCCGCGGGTTCGGACGAGAGAGTGGAACTGGCCGCCGAGCCGGTGCACGAGGACCGGACGTGGGTGTCCTCGTACGAGATCGATCCGTTCTCCGTGCCGGACGAGGACAAGGCCGGGCTGCTCGCCGACTGGAGTGCGCGGCTGCTCGGGGCGGACGGCGTCGACCATGTGGACGCCTCGCTGCTCACCGTGCACGAGAACAAGTTCTACGCCGACACGGCGGGAACGGTCACGACGCAGCAGCGCGTCCGGCTGCATCCGCAGCTGACGGCCGTCGCCGTGGACGGGACGAGCGGCGAGTTCGACTCGATGCGGACCCTTGCGCCGCCGGTGGGCCGCGGCTGGGAGTACCTCACCGGGACCGGCTGGGACTGGGACCGCGAGCTGGCCGAGGTCCCGGAGCTGCTCGCCGAGAAGATGCGGGCGCCCAGCGTCGAGGCCGGCCTGTACGACCTCGTGGTCGACCCGTCCAACCTGTGGCTGACCATCCACGAGTCGATCGGCCACGCGACCGAGCTGGACCGTGCGCTCGGCTACGAGGCGGCGTACGCGGGCACCTCCTTCGCCACGTTCGACCAGCTCGGGAAGCTCAGGTACGGCTCCGAGATCATGAACGTGACGGGTGACCGCACCGCCGAGCACGGCCTCGCGACCATCGGGTACGACGACGAGGGCGTGGCCGGGCAGTCCTGGGACCTGGTCAGGGACGGGACGCTCGTCGGCTATCAGCTGGACCGCCGTATCGCGAAGCTGACGGGCTTCGACCGGTCGAACGGGTGCGCCTACGCGGACTCGCCCGGCCATGTGCCCGTCCAGCGCATGGCGAACGTGTCGCTGCAGCCGGACCCGGGCGGACTGTCGACCGAGGACCTGATCGGGGGCGTCGACCGCGGGATCTACGTCGTCGGCGACCGGTCCTGGTCGATCGACATGCAGCGCTACAACTTCCAGTTCACGGGGCAGCGGTTCTACCGCATCGAGAACGGACGGCTCGCCGGGCAGCTGCGCGATGTCGCCTACCAGGCCACGACCACCGACTTCTGGGGTTCGATGGCGGCGGTCGGCGGCCCGCAGACGTACGTGCTGGGCGGCGCGTTCAACTGCGGAAAGGCCCAGCCGGGGCAGGTCGCGGCGGTGTCGCACGGCTGCCCGTCCGCCCTCTTCAAGGGCGTGAACATTCTGAACACCACGCAGGAGGCCGGACGGTGAGCCCTATGAGTCCTCGGACGAACAAGCCGCACGAGATCGTCGAGCGTGCCCTCGCGCTGTCCTCGGCGGACGGCTGCGTGGTCATCGCCGACGAGACGTCCACCGCGAATCTGCGCTGGGCGGGCAACGCGCTCACGACGAACGGCGTGACCCGCGGGCGCACCCTCACCGTCATCGCGACCGTCGACGGCAAGGAGGGCACGGCCTCCGGGGTCGTCTCTCGCTCGGGAGTGACCGCGGCCGACCTCGAACCCCTGGTGCGGGCCGCCGAGGCCGCGGCCCGGGGCGCGGCGCCCGCGGAGGACGCCGGGCCGCTGGTGTCCGGAGTGCCGCACTCCGGCGACTTCACGGACGCGCCCGCCGAGACCTCGTCGGCCGTCTTCGCGGACTTCGCGCCGGCCCTGGGCGAGTCGTTCGCCCGCGCCCGGGCCGGCGGCCGCGAGCTGTACGGCTTCGCCAACCACGAGCTCGTATCCAGCTATCTCGGTACGTCGACGGGCCTGCGCCTGCGGCACGACCAGCCGAACGGGACGCTGGAGATGAACGCGAAGTCGCCGGACCGGACGCGTTCCGCGTGGGCCGGACGCTCGACGCGCGACTTCAAGGACGTCGACCCGGGCGCGCTCGACGCCGAGCTGGCGCAGCGCCTCGACTGGGCGCTCCGCCGCATCGAGCTGCCTGCCGGCCGCTACGAGACGCTGCTGCCGCCGACCGCGGTCGCCGATCTGCTGATCTACCAGCTGTGGTCGGCCGCGGCCCGGGACGCCGCCGAGGGCCGGACCGTCTTCAGCAGGCCCGGCGGCGGCACGCGCGTCGGCGAGCGGCTGACGGAGCTGCCGCTGACGCTGCGCAGCGACCCTAACGAGCCGGGCCTGGAGTCGGCGCCGTTCGTCCTCGCCCATGCCTCGGGCGACAGCGCCTCCGTCTTCGACAACGGTCTTCCGCTGACGGCGACGGACTGGGTGCGCGAGGGCGAGCTGGCCCATCTGACGACGACCCGGCACAGCGCGGGTCTCACCGGCCTCCCGGTGGCGCCGGCGATCGACAACCTGATCCTGGACGGGGGCGAGGACCGCTCCCTGGACGAGATGGTCGCGGCCACCGGGCGCGGGCTGCTCCTGACCTGCCTCTGGTACATCCGCGAGGTCGATCCGGCGACACTGCTCCTGACCGGTCTGACCCGGGACGGGGTGTACCTCGTGGAGGACGGCGAGGTGGTGGGCGAGGTGAACAACTTCCGGTTCAACGAGTCGCCCGTCGACCTGCTGGGGCGCGCGGTGGAGGCCGGACGGACGGAAAAGACGCTGCCCAGGGAATGGAGCGACTGGTTCACCAGGGCTGCGATGCCCGCCCTGCGGGTGCCGGACTTCAACATGAGTTCGGTCAGCCAGGGCGTCTGACCCCCATAGACTCGGCCATACACTGGCGAGTACTCACCAGCACTGTTCGACCCATCAGCACTGTTCAAGGAGACACACGACCGTGACGGACATCGTCGACGAGCTGAAGTGGCGGGGACTCTTCTCCCTGTCCACCGACGAAGATGCACTGCGCAAGGCGCTCGCGGACGGTCCCGTCACGTTCTATTGCGGCTTCGACCCGACCGCGGCCTCCCTGCACGTCGGCCACCTGGTCCAGGTGCTCACCGTCCGCAGGCTCCAGCAGGCGGGTCACCGTCCGCTGGCGCTCGTGGGCGGGGCCACCGGCCAGATCGGTGACCCCCGGCCGACCGCCGAGCGGACGCTGAACGACCCGGAGACCGTCGCGAACTGGGTGTCCCGGCTGCGCTCCCAGATCGAGCCGTTCCTGTCCTTCGAGGGCGAGAACGCCGCGACGATGGTGAACAACCTGGACTGGACCGCGGGCCTGTCCGCGATCGAGTTCCTGCGCGACATCGGCAAGCACTTCCGCGTCAACAAGATGCTCACCAAGGACTCCGTGGCCCGCCGCCTGGAGTCCCAGGAGGGCATCAGCTACACGGAGTTCAGCTACCAGCTCCTGCAGGGCATGGACTTCCTGGAGCTGTACCGGCGTTACGGCTGCACGCTCCAGCAGGGCGGCAGCGACCAGTGGGGCAACCTCACCGCGGGCATCGACCTGATCCACCGCATGGAGCCGGACGCCGTGGTGCACGCGCTGGCGACGCCGCTGATGGTGAAGGCGGACGGCACCAAGTTCGGCAAGTCCGAGAGCGGCGCCGTCTGGCTGGACCCGGAGATGACGACGCCGTACGCGTTCTACCAGTTCTGGCTGAACGTGGACGACCGGGACATCCCGTCGTACATGCGGATCCTGTCCTTCAAGTCCCGCGCGGAGCTGGAGGAGCTGGAGAAGGTCACCGAGGAGCGGCCGCAGGCGCGCGCCGCTCAGCGGGCCCTCGCCGAGGAGCTGACGACGCTGGTGCACGGCGCCGACCAGTGCGCCGCCGTCATCGCGGCGTCCAAGGCGCTGTTCGGGCAGGGCGACCTGGGTGAGCTGGACGAGGCGACCCTCGCGGCCGCGCTCTCCGAGCTGCCGCACGCGAAGGTCGACACGCTCGGCCCGGTCGTGGACCTGCTCGCCGAGGTGGGCCTCGTGGCGAGCAAGTCGGCCGCCCGGCGCACGGTGAAGGAGGGCGGCGCGTACGTGAACAACGTGAAGGTCGCCTCCGAGGACGCGCTGCCTGCCGCGGACGAGCTGCTGCACGGGCGCTGGCTCGTGCTGCGCCGCGGCAAGAAGAACCTGGCGGCGATCGAGGTCGTCGGCGCCTGAGCGCACAGGACTGAAGTCACGGCCGGAAGGGCGGCGCCGCACCTGGTGCGGGGCCGCCCTTCCGGCTGTGTCAGGCTCGCTGTTTGTTGCCTCGCATGGCCACCCAGGCCATGTCTCCCAGCCACACGATGACCACGGCTCCGGCCAGTTGGAGCAGGTGCCGGGTCCAGTCGATCCCCTTGGTGTCGTTGACACCGATCCAGGTGGCGACCGAGTTGCCCAGGACGCTGCCGATGATCCCGAAGACCACCGTCAGCCACAGAGGGATCTGCTGCTTGCCCGGAAGGATCGCCTTCGCGATCAGTCCGAGCACCAGACCCACGATGATCGCCCACAACCAGCCCATGTCGTCGCCTCCTCTGTGGCGCCCTGTGCGCATCTGCGCCCAGTCTCGGCTTATCCGCCATACGGCGCATGTCGGGCGCATCCGTACGCGGTACGGCGCAGCAAGTACGCGCAGGCCGGGCCCGCCCCGGTCTCGAACGCGGAGGAAGCCGGGCGTACCGTGGAGGCAGTCCGGACCGGGGAGAGTCCGGCATGGCAGGCAGGCGGTGGAATGTGATGCGGAAGCAGAGCAGCGGCGAGGTCTTCCGGATCACCGGGGCGAGGCAGGGCCTCGCCGACGACGTCCGCGGCAGGCAGCGCCGCTATGTCATCTCGATGTCGGTCCGCACCCTCGCCGTGATCCTCGGCGCGGCCCTGTGGAACGTGGAACGCCCGGTCGCGATCGTGGCCCTGGTACTCGGCCTGCTGCTCCCCTACGTCGCCGTGGTCATCGCCAACGCGGGCCGGGAGAACGTCCCTTCACTGCCGTCGACGTTCGTCACCGCGCCGATGCGGCCGATGCTCACACCGCCCGCCGCCACCACCCCCGCGGAATCCGTTCCGCAGGACCACACCGGCGCGCACGGTGAGGAGCGGCGTGATCATTCGGGCGACCGCGGCTGACCACCGGCGATCCGCAAAGCTCAAGAAAAGCTCAGATCAATCATGTAGTTCCGGTGCCGGTCGGCCGGTCCCCCATGACATACTTCGTACGCGCTCCGCATCCCCCGTCGGAGCGACGGACCGACGCCGGGCAGCTCCCCCCGTGGCTGCTCGGCGTCGCCTTTGTTTGGGCGCGTAAGTGTTTGGGGCGGTACCTGTGAGTGACGAAAACCCGATCTGTTCCGCCAAGGGCTGCCGCGTCGACGCGGTCTGGGTGCTCGCCTGGAACAACCCGAAGCTGCACACGCCGGAGCGGCGCAAGACGTGGCTCGCGTGCGACGAACACCGCGAGCATCTCTCCCAGTTCCTCGGCGTGCGCGGCTTCCTGAAGGACGTCGTCGCGCTGAAGGACTGGGAGTCCGGGGACCGAGAGGGCTGAGCGCCCCGGCTCAGCCGCCGATCGCGGACATCGGGCGCTCGGGCTGGAGGAACTTCGGGTCGTCCAGGCCTGAGCCGGCCTTCTTGCCCCACATGGCGAGCTTCCATATGCGGGCGATCTCCTCGTCCCCGCTGTCCGAGCGCAGGGCCGCGCGCAGGTCTGTCTCCTCACTGGCGAACAGGCACGTGCGCACCTGTCCGTCGGCGGTGAGCCGGGTGCGGTCACAGGCCGAGCAGAACGGGCGGGTGACGGAGGCGATGACGCCGACGCGCTGCGGCCCGCCGTCCACGAGCCAGCGCTCCGCGGGGGCGGAACCCCGCTCGTCGGAGCCCTCGGCCGTGAGGGCGAAGCGCGTGCGCAGGGACGCGAGGATGTCACCGGCGGTGATCATGCCGTCGCGCTTCCAGCCGTGCTGGGCGTCCAGCGGCATCTGCTCGATGAAGCGCAGCTCGTAGTCGTGCTCGACGGCCCAGGCCAGGAGGTCGGGCGCCTCGTCGTCGTTCAGCCCCGGCATCAGCACGGAGTTGACCTTGACGGGGGTGAGTCCGGCGTCACTGGCGGCTTCGAGGCCGGCGATGACGTCCTTGTGGCGGTCACGCCGGGTGAGCGTCTTGAAGACGTCGGGGCGCAGGGTGTCCAGCGAGACGTTGACCCGGTCGAGGCCGGCCTGCTTGAGGGCGGCGGCGGTGCGCTTGAGTCCGATCCCGTTCGTCGTCAGGGACATCTGGGGGCGGGGCTCCAGCTGGGCCACCCGCTCCACGATGCCGACGAGGCCGGGGCGCAGCAGGGGCTCGCCGCCGGTGAATCTGATCTCCGTGATGCCGAGCTGGGTGACGGCGATCCGGATGAGCCGGACGATCTCGTCGTCCGTGAGCAGATCGGGCTTGGCCAGCCATTGCAGGCCCTCTTCGGGCATGCAGTACGTACACCGGAGATTGCACCGGTCGGTCAGCGAGACGCGGAGGTCGGTGGCCACTCGGCCATAAGTGTCAATCAGCACGTGGGCCCCCTCTCCGATGCGGTCTGATAGAGCGAGCCTACGTGATGGGCCTGACATCAGGGGGCTCCCGATCCCACGGGAGCGGGACGGCCGCATCGTAGATCCATACGAGGGTCTGCGACGCGGCCGTCCGAATCCCGAGGTCAGTGGGCTCCCGTACCGGTGAGGGAACGGACTTCGAGCTCCGCGTACTTGCCGGCGTCCGCCTTCTCCTTGGACAGCACGGTGCCCAGCCAGCCGAGCACGAAGCCGACCGGGATCGAGATGATGCCCGGGTTCTCCAGCGGGAACCAGTGGAAGTCGACGCCCTTGAACATGGACGTCTTCGGGTTCCCGGAGACGACCGGCGAGAACAGCACCAGGAAGACCGCCGCGAAGAGGCCTCCGTAGATCGACCACAGCGCGCCCTGGGTGGTGAAGCGCTTCCAGAAGAGGCTGTAGAGGATCGTCGGCAGGTTGGCGGAGGCGGCGACCGCGAAGGCGAGCGCGACCAGGCCGGCCACGTTCAGGTCGCGGGCGAGGGCGCCGAGGCCGATGGAGACGACGCCGATGAAGACGGTCGCCCAGCGGGCCGCCTTCATCTCCTGTTTCTCGGAAGCCTTGCCCTTCTTGATGACGTTCGCGTAGATGTCGTGCGCGAACGAGGAGGACGAGGCGAGGGTCAGGCCCGCGACGACCGCGAGGATCGTGGCGAAGGCCACCGCCGAGATCGTCGCGAGGAGGATCGCACCCCACGACGAGTCGACCCCGCCGAGGTGCAGCGCGAGGAGCGGCGCCGCGGTGTTGCCCGCCGGGTTGGACGCGATGATCTCTTCCGGCTTGATGAGGGCGGCGGCGCCGAAGCCGAGCGCGATCGTCATCAGGTAGAAGGCGCCGATGATGCCGATCGCCCAGTTCACGGACTTACGGGCGGCCTTGGCGGTGGGGACCGTGTAGAAGCGGATCAGGATGTGCGGCAGTCCCGCGGTGCCGAGGACGAGCGCGATGCCGAGCGAGATGAAGTCGATCTTCGACGTCGAGGTGGCGCCGTACTTGAGTCCGGGCTCCAGGAACGCGGCGCCCCCTCCGCTGTTGGAGGCCGCCTTGCCGAGCAGGTCGGAGATGTTGAAGTTGAACTTCAGCAGGACCAGGAAGGTGAGCAGGAGCGTGCCCGCGATCAGGAGCACCGCCTTGACCATCTGGACCCAGGTGGTGCCCTTCATGCCGCCGATGGTGACGTACACGATCATCAGGACGCCGACGAGGGCGACGATGCCGACCTTGCCCGCGTCGGACGTGATGCCGAGCAGCAGCGAGACGAGGACGCCCGCGCCCGCCATCTGCGCGAGCAGGTAGAAGATCGAGACGACGATCGTGGAGGTGCCCGCGGCGGTGCGGACCGGGCGCTGGCGCATCCGGTAGGCGAGGACGTCGCCCATCGTGTAGCGGCCGGAGTTGCGCAGCGGTTCGGCGACCAGGAGCAGGGCGACGAGCCAGGCGACGAGGAAGCCGATGGAGTAGAGGAAGCCGTCGTAGCCGAAGAGGGCGATGGCTCCGGCGATGCCGAGGAACGAGGCCGCGGACATGTAGTCGCCGGAGACGGCGAGTCCGTTCTGGAAGCCGGTGAACTGGCGCCCGCCCGCGTAGAAGTCGGAGGCGTTCCTCGTCTGGCGGCCCGCCCAGACGGTGATCACCAGGGTGGCGAGGACGAACACCGCGAACAGGGAGATGATCAGCGGCCGGTGCTCGCTCGCCTCACCCGCGGCGATGACCTGCGTGACTGCGGAGCTCATGCGCCGCCCTCCATCCGGGACTTGATCGCCTCGGCCTTGGGGTCCAGCTTGGTGGCGGCGTGGCGGGAGTACCACCAGGCGATGAGGAACGTGGTCAGGAACTGGGCGAGGCCAAGGACCAGCGCGACATTGATGTTGCCGAAGATCTTGGTGCCCATGAAGTCGCCCGCGTAGTTCGACAGCAGTACGTACAGCAGGTACCAGGCGATGAAGGCGACGGTCAGGGGGAAGGCGAACGAGCGGTGCGCGTGTCGCAGTTCGGCGAACTCCGCGCTCTCCTGCTCCGCGATGAATTCCTCCGTGGAGGGCGGTGCGGGTCGGGTGCTGGAGCCGCTTTTCGACGGTGGCGGTGTATCGGTGGCCACGGAGTCTCCTCGCGGTGCGGGTGCGGCGGGTGAAACGGACATGTGGTTCTCAGACCTCACAGTGATCTGGATCACCTGGGCCGGGAGGCGATGCTAGGGCCACCCGGCATGATCCGACAGGGGGCCGGGATCGTGTGCATGCCCCCTGCTCAACGTCACGGGGGCACGCGCGCACCGGTTCAACCGCGTTGCCCAGTCATGCGTTTTCTTTGGGATTTCATTGCTGGCCTGCGAGGACCCGGGATACGTTCACCCGAGCACCACGCGTCATGTACTTGCCCGGGCACCAACTGTGTTCGGGCTTTTCCATATACGACGGATGATGTGGAGATCCCATGGCTCATCTGCGCTCCAGACGCCGGCTGGCGTTCACCCTGCCGCTCGGCCTCGCGCTCACCGCGTCCCTCGGCTTCCTGCCCGGCGCCGCGTCGGCCGCACCCGCCGACTCCCGTGCCGCCACGGCCGGTTCGGCCACCGCCGACGCCGGAGCACTCGCGTACGTCGTGAACACCGGGACGGACCACCGCACCCTCGCGTCCGTGAAGAAGGCGATCGCCGAGGCCGGCGGGACGGTCGTCGTCGCGTACGACAAGATCGGTGTGATCGTCGTCCACTCGTCCGCCGCCGACTTCGGCAAGCGGATCCGTGCCGCCAAGGGCGTGACCTCGGCGGGCGCGACGCGTACGTCCCCGCTCAAGGCGGCCGGCACGACGGACGAGGGCGCCGCCCAGGTCCTGTCGAAGGACGAGGTCAAGTCCCTTGCCGCGCAGGCCGCTTCAGGTGACGAACCTCTCGAGGCCGACCAGTGGGACCTGCGGGCGATCGGCGCCGACAAGGCCGCGAAGATCAACCCGGGCAGCCGCGACGTCACTGTCGGCGTCATCGACACCGGCGTCGACGACACCCACCCCGACCTCGCCCCGAACTTCTCCGCCTCGCAGTCCGCGAACTGTGTCGGCGGCAAGGCGGACACCACGCCCGGCGCATGGCGTCCCTACAACCCGGCCGAGGACTACCACGGCACGCACGTCGCCGGTGAGATAGCCGCGGCCCGCAACGGCATAGGCGTCGCCGGGGTCGCTCCCGGTGTGAAGGTCGCGGGCATCAAGGTCAGCGACCCCAACGACGGCCTGTTCTACCCGGAGAACGTGGTCTGCGCCTTCGTGTTCGCCGCCGACCACGGCGTCGAGGTCACCAACAACAGCTACTACGTGGACCCGTGGCTCTACAACTGCATGGACGACCCTGACCAGAAGGCCATCGTCGACGCGGTCAACCGGGCCCAGCTGTACGCCCAGGGCAAGGGCACCGTGAACCTCGCGTCCGCCGGAAACTCGGGCGACGACCTGGACTCCGACGCGATCGTCGACGAGTCCAGCCCCGACGACGCGACGCCGGTCACCCGGACGATCGACCCGCACACGTGCTTCGACGTGCCGACGCAGCTGCCGGGCGTCGTCACCGTCAGCGCCACCGGCGTCACGAACCTCAAGTCGTACTACTCCAGTTACGGCAAGGGCGTCATCGACATCGCCGCCCCGGGCGGCGACAAGTACGTGAGCCCCTCGGACACCCCGTCCAAGAACGGCCGCATCCTGTCCACGCTGCCGGGCGGTCAGTACGGCTTCCTCCAGGGCACGTCGATGGCGTCCCCGCACGCCGCCGGTGTGGTCGCCCTCCTGAAGTCGGCGCACCCGAAGGCCACCCCGGCGCAGCTCCAGGCCCTCCTCAAGGCGCAGGCCGACAACCCGGGCTGCCCGGACAAGCCGTACGACTGGGACGGCGACGGCAAGGTCGACGCCACCTGCGCGGGCGGCAGCCGCGTCAACGGCTTCTACGGCTTCGGCATCGTCGACGCGCTCGACGCCGTCAAGAAGTGACGTACCGACCCGCCGCCCCGCACCCCCGAACGCAACGAACCCAGGAGACACCATGACGGCGCCTCTCGCGCGCTCCCGTTCCATCCGCCGTTCGATAGCCGTCCCGGCCGGGATGGCCATGGCCACGGCGCTCGCGTTCCTGCCGAACGCGACCGCGTCGGCCGCGGGTCAGGCCCCGCAGGCCCCTCAGGCCCCGGTCGCCACGGACGGCCCCTCGCTCAGCTATGTGGTCAACGTGCGTTCCGGGCACGGCACTTCGGCCGCCGTGCAGAAGGAGATCACCAAGGCCGGCGGCACCGTCGTCGTCGCGTACGACAAGATCGGTGTCATCGTCGCGCACTCCTCGAACCCGGACTTCGCGAAGACGATCCGCAAGGCCGGCGGGGTCGATTCGGCGGGTGCCACGCGCACCGCTCCGCTGCCCGCCCAGTCCACGGCCGACCTCGGCACCCCGAAGGCGCTGACCGCCGCCCAGCTGGCCGCCACGGCCGGTCAGGCAGCCGCCGGACAGGACCCGCTGGAGCCGTTGCAGTGGGACCTGCCCGCCATCAAGGCGGACAAGGCGCACGAGAAGTCGCTCGGCAGCAGCAAGGTCACCGTCGCCGTGATCGACACGGGCGTCGACGACACCCACCCGGACATCGCGCCGAACTTCGACCGCGGGGCGTCCGCGAACTGTGTGTCGGGCAAGCCGGACACGACGGACGGCTCCTGGCGTCCCAGCGCCTCGGAGAGCCCGCACGGCACGCATGTCGCGGGTGAGATCGCGGGCGCCAAGAACGGCCTCGGCATCACGGGTGTCGCGCCCGGCGTGAAGGTCTCGGGCATCAAGGTGGGCAACCCGGACGGCTTCTTCTACACGGAGGCCGTGGTGTGCGGCTTCGTGTTCGCGGCCGAGCACGGCGTGGACGTCACCAACAACAGCTATTACACCGACCCGTGGTACTTCAACTGCACCGACGACCCGGACCAGAAGGCCCTGGTGAAGGCCGTCGCGCGGGCCTCGCAGTACGCGGAGAAGAAGGGCGCCGTGAACGTCGCGGCGGCGGGCAACGAGCGCTACGACCTGGCGTCCGACGAGATCACCGACCCGTCGAGCCCGAACGACACGACGCCGGGCGACCGGGTCGTCGACCCGTCCAAGTGCTTCGACATCCCGACGCAGCTGCCGGGTGTCGTCACGACCGCGGCGACCGGGGCGAAGGGCCTCAAGTCGTCGTTCTCCAACTACGGCCTGGGCATCATCGACATCGCGGCCCCGGGCGGCGACTCGACGGCGTACCAGACACCGGCGCCGCCCGCCACGAGCGGCCTGATCCTCGGCCCGCTGCCCGGCGGCAAGTGGGGCTACATGGCCGGTACGTCGATGGCGTCCCCGCACGTCGCCGGTGTCGCCGCGCTGATCAAGTCGACGCACCCGCACGCGTCCGCGGCGGCCGTGAAGGCGCTCCTGTACGCGCAGGCCGACGCCACGCCGTGCACCGACCCGTACGACATCAACGGCGACGGCAAGGTCGACGCGGTGTGCGAGGGCGGCAAGAACAAGAACGGCTTCTACGGGCACGGCATCGCCGACGCCCTGGACGCGGTGACCAAGTAACCACGTAGGCAGAGCAGTTCAGGTGGGCCGGACGGCTGCGTCCGGCCCACCTGTTTCGTTCCGCGGGCCGTGCGCGATAGTGCCCGCATGACACATGCACCGGTGGGTGAGGGAACGCGGACGGCCTGGACGGCTCTCGGCGGCGACCCGGCCCTGACCTCGCACATCGCGTCCGTCGTACGCGAAGGGGCACTGCCCGCGCGGCTGCCCGTGATCGACCTGGCGCGCGCGTGCGTGGGCGCGTGCTCGCTGGCCGCGGCCGAGCTGGCCGCACGGCGCTCCGGACGGCCGCTGCCGCGCGTGGTCCTCGACGACGGGGCACTGGCCACCGCGTTCGTCAGCGAGCGGCATCTGCTGATCGACGGGCGCGCGACGGTCGGCTTCGCGCCGCTGTCCCGGTTCTGGCGCACGGCGGACGGATGGCTGCGCACCCACGCCAACTATCCGCACCACCGCGCGCGCCTGCTGGCCGCCCTCGGGCTCGGCGACGACGCGTCCGTGGAGCGGGTCGCCGCGCTGCTCGCGGAGCGCTCGGCCGCCGAGGCCGAGGAGAGGGTGTATGCCGCCGGTGGCCTGGCCGTAGCCCTGCGGACCATGAAGGAGTGGGCAGCGCACCCCCAAGGGAAGGCGGTCGCCGGACGGCCGCTGCTCGACCGGGAGCGGCTCGACGACGCGGCGCCGCGGTCGCTGTCCCCGCTCACGGGGAACCCGCTGCTGCCCGCGTCCGGGCTGCGCGTCCTCGACCTGACGCGGGTCACCGCCGGTCCCGTCGCCACCCGCACCCTCGCCCTGTTCGGCGCGGACGTGCTGCGCATCGACGCCCCGCAACTGCCGGAGGATCCGGAGGCCCACGCGGACACCGGATTCGGGAAGCGGTCCACGCGGCTCGATCTGACGGGTGCGGCGGACCGGCGCGCCTTCGACGACCTCCTCGCGGGCGCGGACGTCGTCGTGACCGGCTACCGGCCCGGCGCGCTCGACCGGTTCGGCCTCGCTCCCGAGGCGCTGGCCGCCCGCAGGCCCGGGCTCGTGGTGGCGCAGCTGTCCGCGTGGGGCGCGTACGGGCCGTGGGGCGAGCGGCGCGGCTTCGACAGCGTGGTGCAGGTGGCCACGGGCATCGCGGCCGTCGAGGGGTCCGGGGAGCGGCCGGGGGCGCTGCCCGCGCAGGCCCTGGACCACGGCACGGGCTATCTCCTCGCCGCGGCCGTCCTGCGCGCCGTCACCGAGCAGCAGGACGAGGGCGGCACGCGCGCGTTGCGGCTGGCGCTCGCCCGGACCGCGCACTGGCTGACGCGGGAACTCCCGCACGGGCCCACCGCGGCCACAAAGGCGTACGACGCCGAGGACCCGGGGCACTGGCTCACGGAGACCGACAGTCCCGCGGGGCGGCTGCGCCACGCGCTGCCGCCGGCCGGTTTCGCCGGAGGGCCCGTCAACTGGGCCCGCCCGTCCGGACTTTGGGGTGCCGACTCGCCCGAGTGGCGCCCTGGCTGAAGCCGGCCGCTCGGCGGAATGCCACTGCACCAGTTGTTTTCCCGGCCTTGCCCGGATCTGTCACAGCTGGCGAAGATCTCGAGGTGAGTTCCCCGCGACCGACCACCGAGGTGCCCTCCCCCGCCGGGGACGCCACCGCCCCTCACGCCCGACGGCCCGCCGCCGGGCGGGCCGTCGCCGTGCTCGTCCTCGTGGCCGCCGCCGCGGTGATACCCCTGTTCGGGCCCTCCGCCGTCCTCGACGGCACGGGTGAGGCGGCGGCGCCCGGGGTCACCGGTGTGGCGCTCCTTCGAACGCTCCTGTTCGCCGCCCTCTGTGTGCAGCTGGGCGAGGTGTTCGCGGCGCGGCTGGCCCGGCGGGTGCCCGGGGCGCCGCCCGGGGACGGGCCGCGCAGCTGGTCGGCGTACGCGCCCTGGGCGGGGTTCCTGGCCGCGCTGGGACTCGCGTCGATCGTGGCGAACGGCAACCTCGTGCCGCATGCGCTCTCCGACCTGGACATCGCCGGGCTCTACGGGACCAGGGACGGCACCCTCGCCCTCCTTGAGGTCAACGCCTTCGTGGTGGCGGCCTTGTGCGCCCGCTCACGCCGCCCGGCGACCGCGCTCGCGCCACTGGCCGCCGTCGTGGTGGGCGAGGCGCTGCGCGTCCACCCGCCGGCCGAGCGCACGGCGTACCTGGGTTCTGCCCTGACCCTCGTCCATCTGACGTGTGCCGCGCTGTGGGCGGGCGGTCTGCTGCACGTCCTGCGGACGCTGCGCCGCTGGCGTACGACGGCTCCTGAGGCGGGGGCCGCGCTGCTGGGGCTCTACGCGCGCGTGGCGGCCGTCCTGCTCGCCGCCATCACCGCTACGGGCGTGTGCAGCACGCTGCGGCGGATGCCGGTGAGCACGGTCCTCGACCAGCTGGTGACGACGGCCTACGGGCGCACCCTGCTGGCGAAGGTGATCCTCGTGGCCGTCGTCTCCGTGCTCGCCCTGGTCGCGCGGGGCCGGCAGCGCCAGGGCGCCGCGTACGCGCCCGCGCGCGCGGAGGTGGCGGTCCTGGGCGTGGTGGTCGCGGTGTCGGCCGTCCTGACCGCGCTGCCGCTCCCGATCCGCTGGTCGTGAACCCCCGCGCGCGGGGCGTCAGTTGGTGACGAGCACCTTGAGCGCGGTGCGCTGGTCCATCGCCTTGTAGCCGTCCGGGACTCCTTCGAGGCCGACGGTCAGGTCGAAGACGGGTGACGGGTCGATCGTGCCGTCGAGGATGTCGGGCAGCAGCTGCGGGATGTACGTGCGCACGGGCGCGACGCCGCCCCGCAGGGCGATGTTCCGGTCGAACATGACGCTGAGGTCGAGACCGGTGCCGCTGCCGTGCGGCACACCGACGAAGCCGATGGCGCCGCCGTCGCGGGTGATGTTCACGGCCGTGCTCATGGACTGCTCGGTGCCGACGGCCTCGATCACGGCGTGGGCGCCCTGACCGCGGGTCAGCTCGCGGACGGCCTCGATCGCGGCGTCCCCGCGCTCGGCGACGACGTCGGTGGCGCCGAAGCGGCGCGCGATGTCGGTACGGACCTGGTGGCGGCCGAGCGCGATGATCCGCTCGGCGCCGAGCCGCCTGGCCGCGAGGACGGCGCACAGGCCGACGGCGCCGTCACCGACGACGGCGACCGTGGCGCCCGCGCGCGCACCCGCGCCGAGCGCGGCGTGGTGGCCGGTGCCCATGACGTCGGAGAGCGTGAGCAGCGCGGTCAGGAGGTGGTCGTCTGAGGCGGCGTCGGCGGGCAGCTGGACGAGGGTGCCGTCGGCGTACGGGACGCGGACCGCTTCGCCCTGGCCGCCGTCGTAACCGACCGCGCCCCAGAAGCCGCCGTGCTCGCAGGAGGTGGTGAGGCCCTCGGTGCAGTAGTCACAGACGCCGTCCGACCACATGAAGGGGGCTACGACCAGGTCGCCGCGCCGGACGCCGCTCACCTCGGAGCCGGTGTCCTCGACGATGCCGAGGAACTCGTGTCCGATGCGCTGGCCGGGCTGGCGCACCGCCTCGCCGCGGTACGCCCACAGGTCGCTGCCGCAGATGCAGGCCCGCAGGACCCTGACGACGGCGTCGGTGGGGAGCTGGACGACGGGTTCCGGCACGTCCTCCACGCGCATGTCGAACGGGGCATGGATGGTGGTGGCGCGCATGAGTGGGGGTCCTTCGTGCTGGTCACAGGCGCCGCTGACGGATCGCGTGCGGGGCGCCTCAGGAGATGGTCGTGCGCTTTTCACGGTACGCCGCCACCCGTGTCGCCCGCGCATCGAGGGGGCGCCCGAGCACGCCGCGCGCCAGCAGGTACTGGGCGGCCACGTAGGTGAGCATCACCCAGAAGTCGGGCCGCGGGAGCTGCGGCCAGTCGGCGACGCCCGTCGCGATGAGCGTGTCCGACAGCAGGAAGAGCGCGCCGCCCCACCCCGCCGTGCGGCCCATGCGCGAGGAGCCGTACGCCATGGCGGTCAGGAGCAGGCTGTAACCGGCGACGGGCCCGCGCATGTCGGCCGGCAGGTCGCGCCACAGGAGCGCCACGGTCGTCACGAGCGCGAGGCCGTACGCGGCCGCGAGCAGCCCGCCACGCGCGCGTGGCGTGCCCGCGCGCTTGAAGAGCACGAGGTAGCAGACGTGTCCGGCGGCGAAGGACCCCATGCCCGCGAGGAACGCGGCATCGGCGTCGAAGAGCAGCAGCAGGTCGCCGCCCCACCCGAACAGCAGCGCGGCCGTCAGGAGCCGGGGGCCGCCGCGCACGACGACCGACGCGGCGAGCAGCGGCATGAGGAGCGGTTTGGCGACGGTGTGGACGAGGTCGGTCCCGGCGAGCAGGGCGATCAGGTCGACGGCGGCCGCCACCGCGAAGGCGGCGAGCAGGAGGCGGGCCGCGCGTTCACGAGCGGATGCGGGCGCCTCCCCGGGCGCCGGGGCCGGAGTCGGCGTCACGCGGCGCCCTCGGCTGCCTGCTCAGTGGTCTGACCCGCAGCGGGGGCCGGGACCGGCGTGGGCGCGTCCTTCGGCTGCCACCCCGGCCCGCCGAACACCCGGCCGCCCCGCTCGCGCCAGCTGCCGGCCGCCTTCACGTCCCTGGCGATGGCCGCGTACTCGTGCGTGGCCACCCGCAGCGGGTTGTACGTGCTGATGTTCTTGGTCAGGCCGAACACCGGGCGCTCGACCTCGGGCACGAACGACCCGAAGAGGCGGTCCCAGACGATCAGGATGCCGCCGAAGTTGCGGTCCAGGTAGCCGCCCTGGGAAGCGTGGTGGACGCGGTGGTGGGAGGGCGTGTTGAGGACGAACTCGAAGGCGCGCGGCAGCTTGTCGATGCGCTCGGTGTGGATCCAGAACTGGTAGACGAGGTTCACCGACGAGCAGAACGCGAGCGCGGCCGGGTGCACGCCGCACGCGATGAGCGGCAGATAGAACGGCCACACCGTCAGGCTCGTCCACGGCTGGCGCAGCGCGGTCGACAGGTTGAACTTGCGGCTGGAGTGGTGCACGACGTGGCACGCCCACAGGATGCGGATGACGTGGTGCCCGCGGTGCGACCAGTAGTAGAAGAAGTCCTGCGCGAGGAGCATCAGCGGGATCGTCCACCACAGGATCGGCACGCGCAGCGGCGTCAGCTCGTAGACCGCCGTGTAGATCGCGACGATCGGGATCTTCCACAGGAAGTCGAAGACGAGGCTGCCGAGCCCCATGCCGATGCTCGTCGCGGCGTCCTTGGTCTCGTAGCCTGCGGCGTCGTCATCGGGATGGATGCGCACGCTCACGATCTCGACGACGGTGAGCAGCACGAAGGCCGGGATCGACCAGAGCACGACATCGGGCAGGTTCGGCGACATGCCTGCACCGTAGAGCCACGGACGGGCCACGGCTAGACGGTGTTACCGACAAGTATTACCAGTGGTAAGACTCTTGTTGTTGGTGCCTTCGCCCATTGATCTCCGCCGGTTCCCGCGCGTTCACTCAGACCCCGGCCGCCCCCAGGAGCGACCCCGCCCCGTACGTCACGGCCATCGCGAGCGCCCCGCCCGCCACGTTCCGCCACACCGCGGGCCGCGCCGCCGCCGAGCCCATCCGGGCGCTGCTCCAGCCGGTGAGGGCGAGCGCCGCGAGCACGGAGACCACGGTGACCGGCAGCCGCCAGGCGCTCGGCGGCAGGACGATCGCGAGCAGCGGGAGCAGCGCGCCCACGGTGAAGGCGAGGAAGCTCGCCCAGGCCGCGTGCCACGGGTTGGTGAGGTCGTCGGGGTCGATGCCGAGCTCCACGCGCGCGTGCGCCCGCAGCGCGTCGCGCGAGGTGAGCTGCTCCGCGGCCTCCCGCGCCACTTCGGGGCTGAGCCCGCGGTCCTCGAGCAGTCCCGTCAGCTCCACGAGTTCGGCTTCCGGATACTCGCGCAGTTCCCTCTTCTCCTGCGCGAGCGCCGCCTTCTGCGAGTCGCGCTGCGTGGACACGGAGACGTACTCCCCCGCGGCCATCGACATGGAGCCGGCGAGCAGCCCGGCCAGGCCGGCCGTCAGGAGCGTGCCGCGGTCCTCGGTGGCGCCCGCCACGCCGACGACCAGCCCTGCGGTGGAGACCACGCCGTCGTTGGCGCCGAGCACGGCGGCGCGCAGCCAGTTGAGCCGCGCTCCGAGCGCGCCGCCGTGGGACTCCTCGTGCGGTGCGTCCTGCACATCGTCAGTCACCCGACGAGCATCGCACCGTCGGTCACCAGATCCGGACCGACCCTCCCCGGGCGAACACAGGACTTGTCGCGTCCTTCGGCGCCTCGTCGAGGGGTTCGTCCAGTTCCTGGACGGTCGGTCCGACGCGGGCCGCGATCGGGTCGAGCAGACCGAGGTCGAAACCGTAGACCCGGGCCGTGTTGCCGCCGACCATCGCGGCGACCTCGCCCTGCGGCAGTCCCGCGTACGCGATCCGCAGCCCTTCGCGCGTGTACGGGTACGTGCCCTCGTCGTGCGGGTAGTCACTGCCCCACATGATCTTGTCGAGGCCGATGCGGTCGCGCAGCGGCACCTCGTGCGGGCGCATGAAGCTGGCCCCCACGTAGCAGTTCTCACGCCACACCTCGGACGGCCCCTTGCCCATGGAATCGGCGAGCCCCGCACCGAACTTGGACTCCGCCGTGTTCGCCCGCGTCGCCGCCGCCACCAGTCGCCCGTGGTAGTAGTCCAGCATGTCCAGGACCCCGGGGATCCAGCCCGAGCCCTGTTCGGTGAGGACCAGCTTCAGGCCGGGGTGGCGGCGGAACGCGCCGCCGAACACCAGGTGCCACAGGGCCCGGTGCGAGAACCACGTCGTCTCCACCATGAACACGGCGCGCGCCGCCGGTTCGTCGCCGAGCGGCGGGGACGCCGAGCCCGCGTGGTGGTTGACCGGCACACCGAGCTCGGCGCAGGTGGCCCAGATCGGGTCGTACGCTGCTGAGTACAGCTCGGGAAGGCCCGAGCCCGGCGGTGTGCCGGGCAGCAGCAGGCCGCCCTTGAGCCCGGCGGCAGCCGCCCACCTGATCTCCTTGACGGCCTCGTCGACGTCGTTGAGGAGGATCTGGAAGACGCCCGCCCTGCGCCCCGGGGCGGCGGCGCAGAAGTCGGCGAGCCAGCGGTTGTGGGCACGCAGCCCCGCCCAGCGCCGCGTGAACTCCTCGGGGGTCGGGGCCGGGGCCATCAGGGACGCGGACGGGAAGAAGGGCGGGATCGTGTTCGGGAAGACGACCTCCGCGACGATCCCGTCCTGTTCGAGCTCGGCGATGCGCCGGTCCGAGTTCCAGTTGCGGTCGGCGGTGTCCGCGAGCAGGTCGGCGTACGGATTGACATAGCTCGCCGCCCACGCGTCGAACGCGTCGTGGTGGCGGGACTCCAAGTAGGGCCGGTAGTCGAGGAGGTCGGCTCCCGCGTGGCAGTCGGCCGAGATGACGGTGTAGCGCTCTTCGGTCATGTCTGGGCTCCCAGTACCGGGAAGTCGTGGTCCGTCAGCCAGTGGCGGCCCACGTCGCGCGAGCGCGCCCAGGACGCCTCGACGGCCGACTGGTCGGTGTCCTGGCCGAGATCGGCGGGGGTCGGTCCGATGCGGGCGGCCAGCGGAGCCAGTTTCCCGGTGTCGAAGCCGAAGACCTCGGCGGCGGCGAGGCCCAGCATGCGCCGGGTCTCCGCCACCGGGATGTCGTGGAAGGTCTTCCTCAGCCAGGCGCGCGTGTCGGGCCAGGTGCCCTCGGGGTGCGGGAAGTCGCTGCCCCAGAGGATGTTGTCGACGCCGATCTCGTAGCGCTGGGCGAGTTCGCGGCGCTTGGTGTTGGTGGCGCAGATGAACACCTGGCGGTCCAGGTACTCGTGCGGGGAGCGCTTGAGCTCGGCGAACGGCGAGAGCTTCTTGCCGCCGTGCGCGCCCAGGTAGAGGCGGTCCATGAACCACAGGAGGTTGGGCAGCCACCAGCAGCCCGACTCCGCGACGCCGAACCTCAGACCCGGGTGGCGCTCGAAGACGCCCGACCAGAGCATGAACCACAGTGGTCGCGCCGGCCACCACGTCACTTCGGAGACATAGATCCCGAGGTGGTCGCCGTACTCGTGGCGGGGCGCCGCCCCGGAGTGCGTGACCACGGGCATCGCGCACTCCGCCGCCGCGGCCCACACGGGGTCGTAACGCCGGTCGTGGTAGGGCGCCTTGTCGACCCACATGGAGGGGATCATCAGCGCGCCGAGCCCCGACTCCTTGGCCCGGTGGACCTCGGCGACGACGCGGTCGACCTCGCCGGTGATGGGCAGCAGGGCGACACCGCAGTGCCGTTCGGGGTGTTCGGACACGAAGTCGGCGAGCCAGCGGTTGTGCGCCTGAGCGCCCGCCATGCCGAGCTCCGGGTCCTGGTCACCCGAGAGCCCGAGACCGACACCGAAGGGCGCCGCCGTCCGGCTGTCCACGGCGTCCGCGTCGGGGAAGACGACCTCGGCGGCCACCCCGTCGCCGTCCAGCTCCTTGAGGCGCTGCGCGGAGTCCCAACCGCCGCGCAGGCCTTTCGAGTTGTCGGCGAACCATTTGGCGGCGAACGCGTCGTTGCGGATGCCGAGCCGCGTCGCCTCCTCGCGGCGGGCACCCCGCTCGCCGAGGAACTCGTCGAAGGCGCGATGGAAACGGCTGTCCAGATAGGGCCGGTACTCCTCGGTGGGCAGCCCGGCGTGGCAGTCGGAGGAGATGATGAGGTAGGGATCCTGGTCGGTCATCACATGCCCTTCAGTCCAGAATGAAGCTCTCCAGGTACGCCGGGTTCGCGCGCTCCAGCATCGAGGCGGACCTGGCCTTGATCTGCCGGTCGCTGTGCTCGCTCTCGGGCAGCAGCCAGAAGCGGCCGGCACCGATGCCCTCGGCGACGAAGTCAGCGACCTCCTCGACCGGCGTGAACTCCACCTCCCGGCCTGCTTCCTTCATCGCGGACTCCCACTGGCCGAGGCTGCGGTACGGGGTCCTGCGCGGCCTCTCCTTGGCGTACCGCTCGGGCCGGTTGCGGTGCGACTCCCACAGCCCGGTGCGCAGCATGTGAGGTCCGGGGAAGAGCACGGAGGCGCCCACGCGCGCGTGCTCCGCCTTCAGGTGCGCGTACAGGGACTCGGTCATCGTCACGACGGCCGCCTTGGTGACCGCGTACACGGAGGCGGTGGGCAGCGGGGCGATGCCGCCGTCGCCGGAGGACGTGTTGACGACGTGGCCGGGCGCGCCGCCCTCGATCATGCGCGGCACGAAGGCCTGGATGCCGTGGAAGACGCCCCACACGTTGACCTCGAAGGCCCACTTCCAGTCGTTCGGTTCGTGCTGCCACATGCGGCCCTCGGCGCCCGAGCCGACGCCCGCGTTGTTGCACAGGACATGGACGGCGCCGAACCTCTCGTACGCCGCGTCCGCGAGGGCGAAGACCTGGCCGCGGTCCCCGACGTCGACCACGCGCGCGTGCACGGTGGCGCCGTCCTCGCGCAGGCCGGCGGCGGCCTTCTCCAGGGCGGACTCCTCGACGTCCGCGAGCACGACCTTCAGTCCGTCGGCCGCGAACCGCCGTGCCATGGCAAGCCCGATGCCGCTCGCCGCGCCCGTGACGACGGCGACCTGTCCCGCCTGCAGCCGCATCAGACGCTCCCCTCGGGCGGCCCGTCGAGGATCTGCTGCGGGTCGTCGTAGCGCTGGTGGATGTACGGCAGCAGGGCCTGCGCGCTGACGCGTTCGACGACCCTGCCCTTCTGGTCGGTGGTCTTCTCGCCGATGGTGAGCTCGACGAGGGCGCGCACCGGCAGGTCGGCGACCGGGTCGTACATCGACTCCCGCAGGACCACGTCCCCGGTGATCCGCTCCAGCTTGCGCACCTTCTCGTTGCGCTGACAGTGCACGAGCACCGGCTCCACGTCGAAGCCCGAACCGTCCACCGCGGGAAGGAACTTGAAGTAGAAGTCCGTCTTCAGCGCCGGCTCGGGCAGCGGCAGCGCGCCGCTCACCGCGCCGCGCACCTCCACGAAGGCGATGCCGTGCCGGGCGAGCGCCGCGCGCACCACGAGGCCGTCGCGCTCGACGCTCACCTCGCCGAGCTTCTTGGGCTCACCGAAGACCTCACGGCCGCCGGTCAGGGCGCGCTCGTGCGTCATCGGCATGACGAGCGGATACCAGCCCTCGACGCCGCCGTGCTCGGCGGCGACGGCGACCGAGCCGGCGCCCAGGGGGTAGCCGGGCAGGTCGACCTTGCTGATGTTGGCCCGCACCAGCGGGCGTCCGGTGGGCTTGAGCGGGGGCGGAAGTACCGCGGCGACCGCGTCCGGGTCGCTCTCCCAGACGGCCACCACCCCCGTGGACCAGATGTCGGGGAGCTTCGAGCTCGCGGTGCGCGCGGCGGAGATCTCCGCCTCCGTGCGTGCTCCGTATCGAATGCGTGCCATGTCGTACCACCCTTCGTCGGCGCGGACTTGCCTGGACGGGCGTGCACTTGCGGATGCTCTGTAACACAGTTACAACAGCTTCCGTGAAGGGTAAAGACACGCGCACACATCTCGACCGGGAACAGGTACTCGCCGCCGCCTCGAAGCTGGTGAAACAGCAGGGCCCGCAGTCCCTGACGATGCGCAAGCTCGCCGCCGAGCTCGGCACCGCCGTCACCTCCATCTACTGGCACGTCGGCAACCGCGAGTCGCTGCTCGAAGCTCTCGTCGAGCGCACCGTCGCCGACCTCGGCGAGATCCGCCCCCGCGGCGCCACACCGCAGGCGCGCGTGGTCTCCGTCGCGCGCGCCCTGCGCCGGCAGCTGCGCGACCATCCCCACCTCGTCGCGATGGTCCACGAACGCGGCCTGACCGAGCGGATGTTCCTGCCCGCGCAACAGGTCCTCGTGCGCGAGGTGCACGCCGCGGGCCTGCGCGGGACCCGCGCCGCCGGGGTCGTACGGGCGGTGCAGTTCCATGTCGTCGGCCATGTCCTGGTGGAGCGTCAACGCGAGCGCGCGCCCGTGCAGCGGCCCGGCGAGGAGGAGCTGTGGGGCGCGCGGCCGGCGGAGGGCGACGCCACGCTGGCCCGCGCGCTCAGCCTTCCGGCCGACCCGGAGAAGGTGTTCGACGTCTCCGTCAGGGCTCTGGTGTCAGGCCTGTTGCGGACATAACGGACGTGGTTCCGGGGCCGGGCGACGGAGGTGTCGGTCGTGGCCCGTATCCTCATGGACCATGCTCGAAGACCAGACGACCGCCGCGTCCGCCGCTCCGTGGCCGGCCGCGTATCCGCAGGGATACGCGGTCGTCGACGTGGAGACCACCGGCCTTTCCCGGGACGACCGGATAATCTCCGCGGCCGTCTACCGGCTCGACGCGCGCGGCGAGGTCGAGGACCACTGGTACACGCTGGTCAACCCCGAGCGCGACCCGGGCCCCGTCTGGATCCACGGTCTGACGAACGACGTACTCGAAGGCGCGCCCCTCTTCAAGGACATCGCCGAGGAGTTCGCGACCCGGCTCGACGGCCGCGTGCTCGTCGCGCACAACGCGGTCTTCGACTGGTCGATGATCGCCCGCGAGTACGCCCGCGCGCAGAGCACCGCCCCCGTCCGCCAGCGCCTGTGCACCATCGCGCTGTCCAAGGAGCTCGGGCTCCCGCTGCCCAACCACAAGCTGGAGTCCCTCGCCGCGCACTTCGGCGTCGTCCAGCGCAACGCGCACCACGCTCTCGACGACGCACGCGTGCTCGCCGAGGCGTTCCGGCCGAGCCTGCGGGCCGCCGCGAGCGGCGGGGTGCGCCTGCCCCTGCTCGAGTGCAGGCCGCTCACGGAGTGGACGGACGGCGCGGCACGGATCGGCCGCCAGGGCTCGGCCCCGTCGTCGCCCTCGTACGGGGGCGGCGGGACGTGGCGCCCCTCGCGCAAACGGCAGCCGTGCCCGTACCCCAACCCCGGACGGTACGAACCGGGCAAACAGCTCAAGCAGGGCATGCGGGTGGCGTTCTCCGGAGACACCTCGGTGGACCGCGAACTCCTGGAGGACCGCGCCGTCGAGGCCGGACTGCACATCGCGACGAGCCTGTCCCGGCTCACCAGCGTCCTCGTCACGAACGACCCCGACTCGTACACGTCGAAGGCCGTCAAGGCGAAGCAGTACGGGACACCGGTCATCGACGAGGCGGCCTTCGGTCAGCTCCTGCGGGACGTGGCCCCGGCGTCAGACGGGTGATTGCGCGGCGACTCGCCCGCCCGCCGCTCGCCCCGCGCGACCGCGACGCCCACCCTGTGGCGCATGGCACGTTGTGAGGTCTGCGGAAACGACTACGGAATGTCCTTCGAGGTGCACGCGCAGGGCGCGGTGCACGTGTTCGACTGTTTCTCCTGCGCCATCCACCGCATGGCACCGATCTGCGAGCACTGCCGGTGCCGCATCGTCGGGCAGGGAGTGGAGGTCGACGGGCACTGGTACTGCGGGGCGCACTGCTCCCGCGCGGAGGGGAAGGTGGGGATCGTCGACAAGGTCTGACCCCTCGGGCACACCCCCGTGATGTCGCCCCACGACCGAGTTGTACGGTCGTGGGGTGTACCGCTTCCTGTTGTCCCGGCAGTGGGTGATCCTCACCCTCATCACCCTTCTCCTCATCCCCACGATGATCGAGCTGGGCTTCTGGCAGCTGCACCGTCACGAGCACCGCGTCGCGCAGAACCAGCAGATCGGTGACGCGCTCTCCGCGAAGCCGCTGCCCGCCGAGCGGCTCACCTCCCCCGGGAAGCCCGTTCCCCAGGCCGAGATCCACCGCCGGGTCTCCGCGAAGGGGACGTTCGACACCGCACACGAGGTCGTCGTGCGGCGCCGTACGAACACAGACGACGAGGTCGGCTTCCATGTCCTGACCCCGTTCGTCCTCGACGACGGCAAGGTGCTCCTGGTCAACCGCGGCTGGATCCCGGCCGACGGCGCGCAGACCACGTTCCCGAAGATCCCGGCACCCGCGCGCGGCGAGATCACCGTCACCGGCCGCCTCATGGCCGACGAGACGACCGCCGCGAGCGGCATCAAGGACATCAAGGGCCTGCCGGACCGTCAGATCATGCTGATCAGCAGCGGTCAGCAGACCAAGGCGCTGGGCAAGCAGGTCCTCGGCGGGTTCATCGAGCAGACGTCGCCCGAGCCGAAGCACAACACCCCCCAGCTGATCCCGACGCCCAACCACAGCGACATCGGCCCGCACATGGCGTACGCGGTCCAGTGGTGGCTGTTCGCCGCGGCCGTGCCCGTCGGCTTCGTCGTCCTTGTCCGGCGCGAGCGCCGCGACCGCGCCGAGGCGGCGACGGCGGAAGAGACCCCGGCCGGCCCCGAGCCCGCCACCGTGTAGGCCCGGGCCCACCCCCGCACGCGCCTTCGCCCTCACCCGCCCGGCCCCCGGTGGGATTGGCGGCCCCGTCCGCCGGGAACCCGGCTCACGTGCACCGACCCCTTGAGGACTACGCGCTCATCGGCGACCAGCAGACGGCCGCCCTCATCTCCCGTGGCGGCTCCGTCGACTGGCTCTGCCTCCCGCGCTTCGACTCGGCGGCGTGTTTCGCGGCGCTCGTGGGCAAGGAGGAGAACGGCCACTGGCGGCTCGGCCCGAAGGACGGGGGCGACTGCACACGCCGCTCCTACCGCCCCGGCACCCTGATCCTCGACTCGGAGTGGGACACCGACGAGGGCAGCGTCCGGGTCACCGACCTGATGCCGCAGCGCGACCAGGCCCCCGACCTCGTGCGCATCGTCGAGGGGGTCCGGGGCCGCGTCACGATGCTCAGCACTCTGCGTCTGCGCTTCGACTACGGGTCGATCGTGCCGTGGGTGCGCAGGTCCGACGGCCACCGCGTGGCCGTCGCGGGGCCCGACTCGATGTGGCTGCGCAGCGAACCCCCCGTGCGCACCTGGGGCAAGGACCTCACCACGCACTCCGAGTTCACCGTCGAAGAGGGTGAGTCCGTCGCGTTCGTGCTGACCTGGCACCCGTCGCACGAGCCGCGCCCGGGCCTCATCGACCCGTTCGAGTCCCTGCGCGGCTCCCAGGAGGAGTGGGAGCAGTGGTCGGCGCAGTGCCGCTACGAGGGCCCGCACAAGGACGCGGTCCTGCGCTCCCTGCTCACCCTGAAGGCGCTCACGTTCGAGCCGACCGGCGGGATCGTCGCCGCGCCGACGACCTCGCTGCCGGAGGAGCTCGGCGGCGTGCGCAACTGGGACTACCGCTACTGCTGGCTGCGCGACTCGACGCTCACGCTGGGCGCGCTCGTGTCGGCGGGCTATCTGGACGAGGCCATGGCGTGGCGTGACTGGCTGCTGCGCGCGGTCGCGGGCGATCCCGCGGACCTGCAGATCATGTACGGACTCTCGGGCGAGCGCCGGCTGCCCGAGATCGAACTCCCGTGGCTGACCGGATACGGCCGCTCCGTCCCCGTACGCGCGGGCAACGACGCCGCGCACCAGCTCCAGCTCGACGTGTACGGGGAAGTGATCGACTCGCTCGCCCTGGCGCGGCTGGCGGGCATGCCGTCCGAACCGCACGCGTGGCGGCTGCAGCTGGCCCTCGTGGGGTTCCTGAGCACCGCGTGGCGCCGGCCCGACCAGGGGATCTGGGAGGTCCGCGGCCCGCGCCGGCACTTCGTGCACTCCAAGGTGATGGCGTGGGTGGCAGCCGACCGTATCGTCTGCGCCCTGGAGGAGGAGCCCGGCCTTTCGGGCGATCTCGACGCCATAAGGCAGCTGCGCGACGACATCCACCGTGACGTGCTGGCGCGCGGATACGACCCGGAACGCAACACGTTCACCCAGTACTACGGCTCGACCGCGCTCGACGCCTCGCTGCTGCTCATTCCCCGCGTCGGCTTCCTGCCGCCCGACGACCCGCGCGTCGTCGGCACCGTCGAGGCGGTCCGCGAAGAGCTCTCCCACGACGGCTTCATGCGCCGCTACAGCGCCGAGGCGACCGGCCTCGACGGACTCCCCGGCCGCGAGGGCACGTTCCTCGTCTGCTCGTTCTGGCTCGCCGACGCGCTGCATCTGACGGGGCGTACGCAGGAGGCCCGCGAGCTGTTCGACAAGCTCTGCGGGATCGGCAACGACGTGGGGCTGCTCTCCGAGGAGTACGACCCCCTGTCGGGGCGCCAGCTCGGGAACTTCCCGCAGGCGTTCAGCCATATCGGCCTGGTGGGGACCGCCCTCACCCTGTTCGGGACCGGCGAGGCAGGATAGGACCCATGGATCTTGGACTGAAGGACCGTGTCTACGTCGTCACCGGAGCCACCCGTGGCCTGGGCAACGCCGCCGCGCGTGAGCTCGTCGCCGACGGCGCGAAGGTGATCATCACCGGGCGGGACGAGAAGCGGGTGGCCGAGGCCGCCGAAACGCTCGGCGAGAACGCCGTTGGCGTCGCCGCCGACAACGCCGACCCCGATGTCGCCCGGCGCCTGATCGAGGCCGCGCGCGAGAACTTCGGCGGCTTCGACGGCGTACTGATCAGCGTCGGCGGGCCGGCCCCCGGCTTCCTGGCGGACAACACCGACGAGCAGTGGGAGTCGGCCTTCGAGTCGGTCTTCCTCGGCGCCGTGCGGCTCGCCCGCTCGGCCGCGGCCGAGCTCGGTGAGGGCGGAGTCATCGGCTTCGTGCTCTCCGGCTCCGTGCACGAGCCGATCCCCGGCCTGACCATCTCCAACAGTCTGCGCCCCGGTCTCGCCGGCTTCGCGAAGTCCCTCGCGGACGAGCTGGGTCCGCTCGGCATCCGCGTCGTCGGGCTGCTCCCGGCGCGCATCGACACGGACCGGGTCCGCGAGCTCGACGGCCTGTCCGCCGACCCGGAGGCGACCCGCGCCGCCAACGAGGCGCGCATCCCGCTGCGCCGCTACGGCCGGCCGGAGGAGTTCGGCCGCGCCGCCGCGTTCTTCCTCTCGCCCGCCGCGTCGTACCTCACGGGCGTGATGCTCCCGGTGGACGGCGGCTCCCGACACGGCTTCTGAGCAGTCGGCCTCTGAGTTACGGGTCCGGGTTACGGGTTCTGCGTCACGGGGTCCGAGTCACGGGCTCAACTCACGCGCTCCGCGCGGTGCTTCACCGCGCGGAGCCGCACCTCGGCCGGCAGGGCGGCGAGCCCGGCGGAGTCCCGCGCGTGGCCCAGGGCCTCCTCGCTGATCTTCTGGAGGGCCGCTCCCGGCTCCGCGTGCGGTTCGAGGAGCAGGCCCATGCGTACCTGGGGTGCGGAACGCCGCCCGGTCAGGACGACCCCGGCGCTCTCCACGCCGTCGAGCGACTCCGCCTCACTGGCGAGGACCCCTTCGAGCGCGCGGCCGCGCAGCAGCGCGCCCTCGCCGTCCCCCGTGTCGACGAGGACCTCGGAGAGCCGGCGCCGGCGCAGCTGGGCGACCAGCCACCACAGGGCGAGCAGCACACAGACGGCGAGCACGGCGATGACGACCGGCCACCACCAGCCGTCGTCGCGCCACCGGTAACGGTCCGCCTTGCTCAGCAGCACGTCGTGCCGGCCGTCGTAGATCCACCAGGACGGCGGGGGCGCGCCGAGTCCGACGGCGAGCACGGACCCTGCGAACACGGCGAGGATCAGTCCGGCGAGGCCGACGACGACCCGGTTCACGGTCCTGAGCACGGGGCTCATCCCTTCTTTCCGGGCCGCGCCACGTGCACGGAGAGGCCGGGCGTGGAGGTGAGACCGAGACCCTCGACGGCCTCGCCGATCACGGCGTCCAAGTCGGCGCGTACGTCGTCGAGTTGACGGAAGTGCGACAGGGCCCGCACCTCGACCTTGGAGCGCTTCATCCGGACGCGTACGGACTGCACGCCCGCCACCTCCATGGCCCGGTCGCGCAGGACCATGGCGGCCGCGTCGCGGTGCAGTCCGGCGCGTACGTCGGTGTGGGTGCGGCGCATCGGCAGGACGGCGCGAAGGCCGGGCGTCGCGGCGAGCACGATCAGCCACAGCCCGAGCGCGGCGGCCACCCCGGCGCCGACCAGCACCCACACGTTGTCCAGGGGCCGCTCGGCGAGTTCACGGGCGAGGGCGCGCCGCCAGTGCATCGCCGAGTGACCGGCGCGCACGGCGGCGATGTCGTACAGCAAGATCCCGGAGGCACCGAGGAGGACGACCGCGACCAGTGCGGCGGGGATCCGGCGCTGCGACCAGAAGCGGCCGCTGCCGTGCCCGCCCTCCGGCGTGGGCAGCGCCTTGTACGTGGCCGCGGATCCCGACTGGCCGAACCGGTCGAGCTCGTCCTGCCCGCGTTCGACGACGGGCAGGGGCTGTGTGGGCTCGCTCATCGGATCCTCCGCTGTGCCGCGCCGCGATCGTGCTCCGAGTGCAGCCGCTCCACCTGGACGGCCACCTCGGGCACCTCCATCCCCGCCAACGCCTTTACCCGCTCAGCGACCCGGCGACGCACGGCGCCGCACCGCGTCCCGATGTCGCCGGGGTAGTCCAGCTCGAGACTGATGCGCACATGGGCGATGTCGTGGCGCACGGAGACGGTGGCGTGCGGGGCGCTGCCGCCCGTGGGAACGGCGGGGAGCGCCTCACGCGCCGCCTGTGCGGCGATCTTCGCGACGACCCGGTCGGCGATCCGGGTCGCGCCGCGCTCGGCGGGCGCGACCTGCGTCGCCACCGGTCACCGCCGCCGGTCGCCGCGCGTGCGGAAGAAGTCGCCGGGTTCCAGGTCCCCCTCGAGGAACCGGCCGACGACGAAACCGACGGCGCCGAGCGCCGCCACCAGCAGGAAGGCCCCGAAGCCGCCGAAGTATCCGGCGAATCCGAGAGCCATTCCGGCGATCATGCCGATCACGGCCAGGTGCATCGAGCGCTCCTCCTCAAGGGCAAGCTCGCGAGCGGATGGTTACTGAAGCCGGGACTCCGGCTCCTCGTCCTCTTCGTCGGGCAGCTTCACATCGCTCACCGCGATGTTGACCTCGACGACCTCGAGGCCGGTCATGCGCTCGACGGCCGCGACCACGTTCTCGCGCACGTCGCGGGCGACGTCGGCGATCGACACCCCGTACTCCACGACGATTTCCAGGTCGAGCGCCGTCTGTACCTCGCCGACCTCGGCCTTCACCCCGCGCGACACGGATTTGGTGCCGCCGGGCACCCGGTCGCGTACGGCTCCGAAGGTGCGGGACAGGCCACTGCCCATCGCGTGCACGCCCATGACGTCCCGCGCGGCGAGACCGGCGATCTTCTCCACCACACCGTCGGCGATGGTGGTGCGCCCTCTCGTCCCGGCGGACCCCCCGCCCCGCTTGGTCACACTGGCCCTGCTCCCGGTCGCTTCGCCCGGCTTCTCTGTGGTGTCGCTCATCGCGGGTCGTCCCTTTCGAAGAGGTTCTCTCAGACCGTTCTCTGGGAGTCACTGCTCTTTCGCCCACACTAAGTGCGGTTGCCCGGTCGCGCGCCAGGGATGCGGCAGGCTGGGGCAATGAGCGCTGACCGATGGACGCAGGCAGTACGGAACCAGCTCGGACTCGGCAGGCTGGTACCGCTCGGAGGGCCGCGCGACGGGTGCTGGCTGGCCGAGTCGGCGGCGCGGTCGGCGTTGCGCCAGGCAGTCCGGTCGGTGCACGGGGTGCGGCTGGGAAGCCTGCGCGTCGAGCTCGCCGACCCCGACGGTTCCTACGAGTCCGCGGTGCCCGCGCCGCCGAGTGCCCTGCCGCCGGGGCCGCTGAGGATTGTCGCGGAGTGTGCGGCGGCGGCGGACGAACCGCTGCCCACGGCCGCGTCCCGGCTGCGCGCGGCCCTGGACGGCGCGGCGTCCGACAGGCTCGGGCTCGCGGTGGCGGAGGTGGACCTGCGGGTGACGGCGCTGCTCGACGACGGTCCGGAGGCCGAGACCGCCTCAGGGGATACGGAGCCGGATATCGCGGACGGCGGGCAGGCGAAGGCCGACAGTGACGAGGAACGGGCCGGACAGGCCGCGCTCTCCGTGCCGGGGGTGGCGCGGCTGACCGGTTCGCTGGGCGGCCTGGGGCGCGCGGTGCACATCGGGGAGCGTCCCGAGGGTGCGGCCACGCTGCCGCGCCGCCATGTGCGGATCGAACTGGCCGTGTCGGGCCGGCGGCGGGTGCTCGACGTGGCGCGGGACGTGCGGACGGCGGTCACCGAGGCCCTTGCGGATGGTCCGTCAGTGGCCGTTCTGGTGACCGCCGTGAGCTGAGGGCCGTCCGGCCCGGGTCATGCGCGGGTCGCGTCAGTCGCCGAGGCCCGCGAGGTCCCGGAGCCGGCGTCCCTGTGCGGCGCGCTCGGCGGTGCGCTGCTCCTCGTACGAGCGTCCACAGACGCCCTGGAGCAGGGCCTTGGTCTCGATGACGGCGTCGCGGGGCGCGGCGATGAGTGCGCCGGCGAGGTCGCGCGCGGCGGCGTCGAGCTGTTCGGCGGGCACGACGAGGTTGGCCAGGCCGATGCGGCCGGCCTCGTCGGCATGGACGTAGCGGCCGGTGACGCAGATCTCCAGGGCACGCGCGTATCCCACGAGGGAGACGAGGGGGTGCGTGCCGGTGAGGTCGGGCACCAGACCGAGGCTGGTTTCGCGCATCGAGAACTGCACGTCCTCGGCGGCGATCCGCAGATCGCAGGCGAGGGCGAGCTGGAAGCCGGCACCGATCGCGTGTCCCTGCACCGCGGCGACCGTGATGAGGTCGCTGCGCCGCCACCAGGTGAACGCCTCCTGGTACTCGGCGATGGTGTCGTCGAGCACGTCGTCGGAGCCGCGCGCCAGATCGATGAAGGACGGCTCGCCGTCGAAACCCTCGGGCGTGAACGCCTGACGGTCGAGGCCCGCGGAGAACGAGAGTCCCTCCGCGCGCAGCACGACGACGCGCACGCTGCCCGGCAGGGACTTCCCGGCGTTGGCCAACGCCCGCCACAGAGCGGGACTTTGGGCGTTGCGCTTGTCCGGGTTGGTCAGCGTCACCGTGGCGATGGAGCCGTCGACGGTGAGGCGGACCCCGTCCTTGTCGAGTACCGGTGCGATCTTGCCGGATCCGGTGTCGAGCGAAGCCATGCGTGCCTCCGATGGTGTGCGCAGTGAGACAGGGCCGCGCGACGCGTGATGTGTCGACGCCCTAAAACTACTGCACAGTAACCAACCGGCCGGTCGGCGGACCGACCGGGTGGTCACCATCGAAGCGTGTGCACTGCCCGGGTCAGCCGGCCGCGGTCGCCTTCTTGCCGCGTGTAGCCCCGCCGCGACCCCGCAGCGTGACTCCCGACTCACTGAGCATCCGGTGCACGAACCCATACGAGCGGCCGGTTTCCTCGGCCAGCGCTCGGATGCTCGCACCGGAGTCGTACTTCTTCTTCAGGTCTGCCGCGAGCTTGTCGCGCGCGGCGCCGGTTACCCGGCTGCCCTTCTTCAGAGTCTCGGCCACCCGTGCCTCCTCATGGGAAGTGCGCTCTGGACTTCTCATGATCACCCCTCCCGGGCTTCCTGGCCACCCATTCGGCAAGGTCCGTACGACGAGCTTGTGCGGCCGGGAAGCGGCCGACACGAGTGGAACGGAGGGTTCCGGGCGCACCCGGGCGGGGCCGGAAACGGGGTTCCCCACGAAGGTCCAGGTCAGCGCCTTGCCAGGCGGCACAAGAGCTTCGGCCGGCATGCGGCGACGGAATGCGTGTAGGACACACCGCGGTACGAGGAGATCTCACTCAGATGATGGATCACGGATCGGCCGAATGATCCATACCGAGTGGATCAGCCTTTCGATCAAGCCGTGCTGACGGCCGACCGTGATCGTGCGCGCCCGGAAGCGGGCGCAGAAGCGGACGTGGGCGGGTCAGGCGAGGCTGACCAGATCCGCGTAGTCCTGGCCCCAGAGGTCCTCGACGCCGTCGGGCAGCAGGATGATCCGCTCCGGCTGGAGCGCGTCCACGGCGCCCTCGTCGTGGGTGACGAGGACGACGGCGCCCTTGTAGGTGCGCAGCGCGCCGAGGATCTCCTCGCGGCTGGCCGGGTCGAGGTTGTTCGTGGGCTCGTCGAGAAGCAGGACGTTCGCGGAGGACACGACGAGCGTCGCGAGCGCGAGGCGGGTCTTCTCGCCGCCGGACAGGACACCGGCCGGCTTGTCGACGTCGTCCCCGGAGAACAGGAACGAGCCCAGCGTCTTACGCACCTCGACCAGGTCCAGGTCGGGGGCGGCGGAGCGCATGTTCTCCAGGACCGTGCGCTCGGGGTCGAGGGTCTCGTGCTCCTGCGCGTAGTAGCCGAGCTTGAGGCCGTGACCCTCGATGACCTCGCCGGTGTCCGGCTTCTCGGCGCCGCCGAGCAGCCGGAGCAGGGTGGTCTTGCCGGCGCCGTTGAGGCCGAGGATGACGACGCGCGAGCCCTTGTCGATGGCCAGGTCGACGTCGGTGAAGATCTCCAGGGAGCCGTACGACTTCGACAGGCCCTCGGCCATCAGCGGCGTCTTGCCGCACGGCGAGGGCTCGGGGAAGCGCAGCTTGGCGACCTTGTCGGAGACGCGGACCGCCTCGAGCCCGGCGAGCAGCCGGTCGGCGCGCTTGGCCATGTTCTGCGCGGCGACGGTCTTGGTCGCCTTGGCGCGCATCTTGTCGGCCTGGGAGTTGAGGGCCGCGGCCTTCTTCTCGGCGTTCTGGCGCTCGCGCTTGCGGCGCTTCTCGTCGGCCTCGCGCTGCTGCTGGTAGAGCTTCCAGCCCATGTTGTAGACGTCGATCTGGGAGCGGTTCGCGTCCAGGTAGAACACCTTGTTGACGACCGTCTCGACGAGGTCCACGTCGTGGGAGATCACGATGAAGCCGCCGCGGTACGTCCTGAGGTAGTCCCGCAGCCAGACGATGGAGTCGGCGTCGAGGTGGTTCGTGGGCTCGTCGAGGAGCAGGGTGTCGGCGTCCGAGAAGAGGATGCGGGCCAGCTCGATACGGCGGCGCTGACCGCCGGAGAGCGTGTGCAGGGGCTGGCCGAGCACGCGGTCGGGCAGGTTGAGCGCGGCGGCGATGGTGGCGGCCTCGGCCTCGGCGGCGTATCCGCCCTTGGTGAGGAACTCCGTCTCCTGGCGCTCGTACTGCTTGAGGGCCTTCGCGCGCGTGGCGCCCGTGCCGTTGGCGATGCGCTGCTCGTTGTCCCGCATCTTCTGGATCAGGGTGTCCAGGCCGCGCGCGGACAGGATGCGGTCGCGGGCCAGGACGTCGAGGTCTCCGGTGCGGGGGTCCTGCGGGAGGTAGCCGACCTCTCCGGAGCGGGCGATCGTGCCGCCGGCCGGGGTGCCTTCACCGGCAAGGCACTTGGTGAGGGTCGTCTTGCCCGCGCCGTTGCGTCCGACCAGGCCGATGCGGTCGCCCTTGGCGATACGGAAGGTGGCGTTCTCGATGAGGATGCGGGCGCCGGCGCGCAACTCGATGGCCGAAGCGGTGATCACGGACAGACTCCTGAGCAGGGATTGGACGGCGGAAGGGCTACTGAGGGCGATGAGCCGTCTAGTGCGTGCGGAGAATGGCCATGGGCCAAGTCTAACGGGGCGATGCAAACAGTTTTCCGCCGTGCTGTTCCGGGGCCGGGGGGCAGACCGCCATGAAGTGTCCGATAGTGGGCGTTGGGCGGCGGGCCGCCGCCCCTGACGTGCGGCAGAGGGCGGTGCGGCCATGCAGTTCGACGACGACGCCGACCTGGACACCTCCGAGGTCCAGGACAGGCGCCGGATCCCCGGCGGCCGGCGGACCGTCGGCGGCGGCCTCGCGGGGCTGCTCGCCCTTCTGGTCGCCCTCTTCTTCGGCACCGACGAATTCGGCCTGTCCTCCGGCGGCGGCGAACCCGACACCACCGTCTCGTCCGCGGCCCAGGTCAGCCAGGACTGCCGTACGGGCCAGGACGCGAACAACAAGGAGGACTGCCGCATCGTGGCGGTCGTCAACAGCGTCCAGGACTACTGGCGTCAGGAGTTCCGCGACCGCAGGGGCACCTACTCCCCCGCGCAGACCGTGTTCTTCACCGGCCAGGTCCAGACGGCATGCGGCACGGCGACGTCGGCGGTCGGGCCGTTCTACTGCCCGGGCGACCGCAAGGTCTATCTGGACCTGGGCTTCTTCAACGACCTGCGCACCAAGTTCGGCTCCAGCGGCGGACCCTTCGCGCAGGCGTACGTGGTGGCGCACGAGTACGGACACCACGTCCAGAACCTGATGGGGACGCTCCAGCGCTCCCAGGACGGGCGTACGGGCCAGAACAGCAACGCGGTGCGGGTCGAGCTCCAGGCGGACTGCTACGCCGGGGTGTGGGCGCACCACGCGACGACGACGCCCGACGACAAGACCGGCAAGCCGCTGATCACGAACCTCACCGACGCGGACATCCGCGACGGCCTGGACGCGGCGGCGGCCGTCGGCGACGACCGGATCCAGGAGAAGTTCCAGGGCCGGGTGACGCCCGAGTCCTGGACGCACGGCTCGTCCCAGCAGCGCCAGGAGTGGTTCTACCAGGGCTACCGCACCGGCGACATGGCGCAGTGCAACACGTTCCGGTGAGTGCGGCCGGCTCTCCGGGCGGATTGTCAGTGCCGGGTGCCAGTCTGGATTCGGCAGTACAGTCCCGACCGGTGACGAAGGAGTGGGCACAGTGAGCGGTACGAAGGGCGAGGGGCGCGCGACTTTCTACCCGTCCTTGCTGTACGCCGACGCGAAGGCCGCGGTCGAGCAGCTGACCTCGGCGTTCGGCTTCACCGCCGCGGCCGTGTACGAGGGCGAGGGCGGCTCGGTGATGCACGCCGAGCTGACGTACGGGAACGGCGCGGTGATGCTCGGCTCGAAGGGCCGCGGCGGCCGCTTCGACGAGGCCATGAAGGGCGCGGGCCCGACCGGGATCTATGTCGTCGTGGACGACGTCGACGCCCATCACCGCCGGGCCGTCGAGCACGGCGTGGAGATCCTGATGCCCCCGACAGACCAGGACTACGGCTCCCGGGACTACATGGCCAAGGACGCCGAGGGCAACGTGTGGAGCTTCGGGACGTACGCGCCGCAGATACCGGCCTGATCGCCGGGGCGCGGCGTCACGCGCCTCCGGTGTGCACCTGGAAGGCGGCCCGGCGGACTGCCTTGGCGAGCGCCGGGTCCGGGTGCGCGGCGGCCAGCGCGACGAGGACCTGGACCGTGCGCGGGTGCCCGACCGCCCGGACCTCGTCGAGGAGGGCCGGCACCGTGGGCTGCACGGCGGACTCCAGGTGGCGTACGAGGAGCTGAGCCTCGCCGTGGTCCGCGACGGCCGCCGCGGTGTCCACCCACAGCCAGGTCGTCTCCTCGCGGGTCAGCACCATGTGGACGTCCTCGGGATCGGCTCCCTCGTACTCGGCGAGCCACAGCAGCGCGTAGGGGCGCAGGGGCGGCTCGTCGGCGACGGACCGCACGACGGGCTCGGCGGGGGCTCCGACGACGCGCAGGGCCTCGAATGCGAGCCCGCGCAGCAGGGCGTCCTCGCCGCGGGCGGCGGCGATCAGCTCGGTGACGGCGCTGCCGACGGGGCGGGCGGCGAGCCAGGCGCGGTATTCGGCGCGGGCCGCGTTCGGGCGCAGCCGTGCGCAGCCTCTGAGCATGGCGTCGGCGGACTGCTCGATGTTGCCCGCCGGGGACTGGGCGGCCACGCAGATCTGCTCCAGCTTGACCCAGACCGCCCAGCTGCCGAGCGGCGTGAGGGTGGCCTGGCCGTCGGCGTAGGTGAGGGCGCCGACGGCGGCGAGGCCGTGCAGGGCCCAGTCGAGGAGCGGGGGGAGGGGGGTGCCGGTGGTGGCGGTCGCGGTGTCGGCGGGCTCGGGCTGCGGGCCGTAGGGGATCTCGCAGCGTTCCGTGCGCAGTTCCTCGACGCGCTGGCCGAGCAGATCGAGGAGCTGCGGTACGGGGACCGGGCCGGCCGAGAGCTGGAGGAGGGAGAGCACCTGGGGCATCGCCGAGACGACCTCGGCGACCGCGGCGGCCTCCAGGCTCTCGCCGGCGGGGTGGGCCAGGGACCAGGCGTCGAACAGCGCGACCCAGCCGCGCAGCACGGCGGTGTCGTCGCGGTCCCAGGCGCGCAGGCGCCAGCCGGGGCGCGCGCTGTCGCCGTGCACCTCGACGAGGCCCGCGAGGCGTGCGGTGTCCCAGTCGGCGCGGACCTGTCGCGGGGTCAGGTCCAGGTCGGCCGCCGCGCGTTCGGCGGTGGGGCGGGACAGGGCGCCCCTGCCGTCGGGGGTGCCGTGGCCGCTGCCGGGGCTGAGGACGGCGTCGGCCCAGCGGGCCACGCGGACGGCGTCGGCGAGGCCGCGGCGGGCCATGCGGGCCAGTTCCGCCGGGGGTGGGGTGCCCTCCGGCGGGCGGGGCGCCGGGCGGGGCGGGCGTGCCTGGGTCACCACTCCGTCGGTCCGCACGGGGGCGGCGGCGAGGGTGCGCGGGCGGACGAGTCGGAGCCTGGAGTCGCGCGGGATACGGGACGTCACGGGGGCAGTCTTCCGGTTGACGGTCCGAAAACCCAAACGGAATCGTTTCGGGGCTCTTTGCGGGCGTCGCGGGAGGGTCCGCGGACCGGCGTGCGCCGGGGGTCTACGCGGGCCTTCCTGCACATCTTTCCCGCGCGTAAACGGAGCCGTGAGGAGCTACATGAGGGGGGTGAGGAAGCGGCGGAGCGTCTCCTCGTACGTCTGCGGGTCGGCGTTCCACATGGCTCCGTGCGGGGCATCGTCCACCGTGTGCAGCGAGACCAAGTCGGGGCGCCGGGCGGCCAGTTCGCGGGACAGGGCCCAGGGGGCGATCTCGTCGCCGGGGCCGTGCACCACGAGCGTGGGCACCTTGAGTGCCTCGGGGTGGGCGGCGGTGTCGAGGCGGTCGCCGTGCAGCCCGGTGCGGCCCTGGGCGGCGCGGACCGCGAGGGGCAGCAGGGGCCCGGGGACACGGCGGGCCCCGGCGAGGGCACGCAGCGTCACGTCCCAGGCGAGGACGGGTGAGTCGAGCACGAGCCCGCGGATGCGGTCGCGCAAAGCGGAATGGGACGCCGCGTGCAGGGCCATGGCGGCGCCGGTCGACCAGCCGTGCACGATGACGCGTTGCGCGCCGTAGCGCACGGCATAGCGGATCGCGGCGTCCAGGTCGCGCCACTCCGTCTCGCCGAGGTGGCCGAGGCCGTCCGGGGAGCGGGGAGCTCCGAGGTCGCCGCGGTAGGCGAGGGCGAGCACGGGGAAGCGGTGGCGGTGCAGGAAGTCCATGAGGACCATGGGGTGCTCGCGTGTGGTGCCCAGGCCGTGGACGGTGATGACCCAGGTGTCGCGGGCTCCGGGGAGGAACCAGGCGGGGAGCGCGCCCAGTTCGCCGGGGATATCGATATCGGCGTGGTCGAGGCCGAGTGCCGCCTTGGGGTCGCCGATGTGGACCTGGGGGGTGAGCCATGCCTTGGCGCCGGGTTCGAGGGAGCCGTGGGTGACGCGCTCCAGGCGGCGCACGACGGCGTCCGCCGCGTGCGGGGCTGACTCGAGTACGGGCCCGACCACGGCGTGGAATCCGTCGCCGCTCAGGCCGTACGTGCCCGGGCGCAGGGAGGCCAGGTCGCGGGTGAGCGTGATCTGGCCCGCGGCGGTGGCGTGGACGGTGAGGCGTGGCTCGGTGGGCAGGGGCCGGCCCGCGGGCGCCTTGAGGGCGGCATCGCTGGCGAACCGGCCGACCGCGATCGCGGCCGCGCCGGCACCGATGACTGCGGTGACGGCAGCGGCCGTCGCTCTGGCGGTGCGCACCGTCCCAGTGTCCGCGCCCGGGCTCCGACCGGCCAGTGGGGCGGGGCCGGCGGGCCGACGGGTGCCGGTTCAGCCCGGCTGCCCGTACCCCCGCAGCTTCTCCTCCACCTCGCGCACCTGGTCGCGGGTGAGGAGCGTCGGCGTGTGGTGGGGATGGGCGCTCGCGGTGAGCCAGACGCGGCACAGCCATTCGAGCTGGGCCGTGCGGTCGTAGGCGGCGGCGAGGGTGTCGCCGTAGGTGAGGGTGCCGTGGTTCTGGAGCAGGCAGCCCGTCCGCCCCTTGAGAGCGTCGAGCACGTTCTCGGCCAGCCGCTCGGTGCCGTACGTCGCATACGGGGCAACCCGGACGGGTCCGCCGAGGGCCGCGGCCATGTAGTGGATGAGCGGGAGCTCGGGCACGAGGGTGGAGACGGCGGTGGCGTGGACCGCGTGGGTGTGCACGACGGCGCGGGCGGGCGTCGCGCGGTAGACCGCCAGATGCATCGGGAGTTCGCTGGTCGGGGTCAGGGTTCCGGCGCGCTGCCCGCCGTCGAGGCCGACGGCGACGAGGTCGTCCGGGGTGAGCTCGTCGTAGGGGACCCCGCTGGGCGTGACGAGGACGGTGTCGCCGATGCGCACCGAGACGTTTCCCGAGGTCCCGACGACGAGGCCATCGGTGACGGTGCGCCGGGCCGTCGCCACGAGCGCGCTCCATGCCTGCGCGAGTCCGTCCGCGCCCTGCCCTGTCTCGACCGGTTCCTGCGCCATGCCCGCATCCTGCCAGCCGCCCGGCGGGCCGGTGCGGATCGTGGCGCCCGGGCACTTTAGTGCGGAGCCGAGGAGTCCGGAAGCGCACGAATGGGCATGAATGCCCGCCTGGAAACGATTGGCTGGAGATCGACGGGCTCAGGGGGATCTTCCGGTAGCCTCCGGTGGGATTTGTCATGCACGTCGCCATTCCGGGGGGAAATATGGCTCGTGGTCACAAACCGTCCCGTCGCCGCGCGCACATCGCGACCGCGACATCACTCGCCGCCCTGACGTTCGGGGGGACCGCTCTCGCACAGGCTCCGGCGTCCGCGGCGGGCGGCACCAAGGGGCACGACGTCTCGTCGCACCAGAAGAACGTCAACTGGCAGAAGGCCAAGAGCAAGGGCGCACGGTTCGTCTACGTCAAGGCGACCGAGTCCACCACCTATCTCAATCCCTACTTCAGCCGGCAGTACAACGGAGCGCGCAGCGCGGGCATCATCCGCGGCGCGTACCACTTCGCGCTCCCGAACAAGTCGTCCGGCCGGACGCAGGCCTCGTACTTCGTGCGCAACGGGGGCGGGTGGCGGGCGGACGGCTGGACGCTGCCGCCGGCGCTCGACATCGAGTACAACCCGTACAGCTCGAAGAAGTGCTACGGCCTGAGCAAGGGGAAGATGATCTCCTGGATCAGGTCGTTCAGCGACGAGGTGCGGCGCAGGACGGGCCGCCGGCCGGTGATCTACACCAATTACCACTGGTGGAAGAAGTGCACGGGCAACAGCACCGCCTTCGCAGGCAACCACGCGCTATGGCTCGCCCGCTACGACGAGTCCGCCGGGGCGCTGCCGTCGGGCTGGTCGTACTGGACGTTCTGGCAGTACGACAACAGCGGCGGACTGCCGGGTGACCAGAATCTCTTCAACGGTTCACAGACCCAGTTGCGGAGGTTCGCCCGCGGCTAGCGGAAGGCCTACTTCCGCTTGATTGAGCCACCGTTCCGCTTCACGAACGGCCCCGCGCCGCCACCCCGCTTCCAACGGAGTGGCGGCACTCCGCTTCGAGTCACCGCACCGCCCGCCCCAGTTCATCTTCCGTTCACTCAGGTTGCCTACGTTCACCGAGCCACTGACGTCCAACAGAAGCCTGGGTAAATGGAACACATCACGCTTCTCCTCGGGATCGTGATCGTCACCGCTCTCGTGTTCGACTTCACGAACGGTTTCCACGACACAGCCAACGCGATGGCCACCACCATCTCGACCGGCGCTCTCAAGCCCAAGACGGCGGTGGCCATGTCCGCCGTGCTGAACCTCGTCGGAGCCTTCCTCTCCGTGGAGGTCGCCAAGACGATCTCCGGCGGCATCATCAACGAGGACGGACTGAAGACCGAGGTCATCTTCGCCGCGCTGGTGGGCGCCATCCTCTGGAATCTGCTGACGTGGCTGGTGGGCCTGCCCTCCAGCTCGTCCCACGCGCTCTTCGGCGGCCTTATCGGCGCCGCCGTCATGTCGATGGGCTGGTCGTCGATCGACGGCGGCACGGTCGTCACCAAGATCCTCCTGCCGGCCGTCGCCGCGCCGCTCGTGGCGGGCATCGCCGCGACGCTGGCCACCCGGCTGACGTACAAGATCGGCAGCAAGACCGATCAGAAGGCGACCGCCAAGGGCTACCGCGCCGGGCAGATCGCCTCCGCGGGCCTGGTCTCGCTGGCGCACGGCACGAACGACGCACAGAAGACGATGGGCATCATCACGCTCGCCCTGATCACGGGCGGCGTCCTCAACCCCGGTGCCAACCCCCCGATGTGGGTCATCGTCTCGGCGGGTACGGCCATCGCGCTCGGTACATACCTCGGCGGCTGGCGCATCATCCGCACCATGGGCAAGGGCCTCACGGAGCTCGCGCCGCAGCAGGGCTTCGCCGCCCAGACCAGTGCCGCGACCGCGATCCTCGCCTCGTCGCACATCGGCTTCTCGCTCTCCACGACGCAGGTCTGCTCCGGCGCCGTGATGGGCGCGGGCCTCGGCCGCAAGGGCGGCGTGGTCCGCTGGTCGACCGCGACCCGCATGTTCATCGCCTGGGGCCTGACCCTGCCGGCCGCCGGCCTGGTCGGCGCGGGCGCCGAGTTCCTCACCAAGCAGGGCACGTGGGGCGTCGCCGTCACCGCGCTGCTCCTGATCGCCGGCGCGGGCACCATCTGGGCGCTGTCCCGGCGCAACTCGGTCGACCACACGAACGTGACGGACGACGACACCGAGGTTCCGGCGGAGCCCGCCGGCGTCGTGACCACCGCGATCGCGGCCGTCACCCCGCCGCCCGCCGGCACGGTCGCGGACCTCGGCACCGACGTGAAGACCACCATCCCCGCCCCGCCCGCCCCGCCCTCGGCGGAGTCCGCGCGACCGGCCACGGTCTAAGGAAGCAGCAGCGCTATGCACATCGACTGGGCAGCACTCGGCTCCGTGTTCGGAGTCAGCCTCGTGATCACGGTGGCCCTCGTGGGCCTGTTCACCCTCGGCATCGTCGGGCTCACCAAGCGGGAGTCGGCGGCGGCCCAGGGCGGTTCGGCGGGGCTCGCCGTCTCCGGCGCGTACGCCTGCTTCGCCCTGTGCGCGGCGGCCGTCGGCTACGGGATCTTCCTGATCGTCGCCTGACCGGAGGTAACCGGCAGGAGAGCGGGGTGCGGGACGCGAAGGCGTCCGGCACCCCGCTTCGTGTGGGCCTCAGCACACTCTCCCTTCGCAGGTCAACGGCAAGTTGACGGGCGTTCGCGGGGCGTGGTGGACTTCCGGGGCCATCTACGGCAGCAGGAGAGGAAGCCGGTGCGAATCCGGCGCGGTCCCGCCACTGTCACCGGGGAGTGATCCCCGCGAGCCAGGAACTCTCGCCGCCGGTCTCTTCCAACCAGGGCGTGGACACCCTGAGTGAGGACATATCGCCATGCGCGGCTGCCAGTTGCGGGTGCTCCCGCCCAGAACGAGTACAAGGGTTCCCCTCGCCGTAGCGGCGGGCTGACCGTGCGGGCCGAGCGCGTCTTCGCGTACGGCAGCGCCGCCGGACTCCTCGGCGACCTCCTGATCGGCGATCCGCGCCGCGGGCATCCGGTCGCCGCGTTCGGGCGGGCCGCGGGCGCCGTCGAGCGCGTGCTGTGGCGTGACCACCGCGGGTGGGGCGCCGTGCACACCGCCGTGTGCGCCGGGGGCGCCGCCGTCGCCGGCGGCCTCGCCGCGCGCGCCGTGCGCCACTCCCCCGCCGCCTCCGCCGCGCTGACCGCCGCCGCCACCTGGGCGGTCGTCGGCGGTACGTCGCTGGGGCGCGAGGCGCGCGCCATCGGGGGCGCGCTGGCCGCCGGTGACGTGGACGCGGCGCGCGAGCGGCTGCCGCATCTGTGCGGGCGTGACCCGCAGGCCCTGGACGCGGACGGGATCGCGCGGGCCGTCGTCGAATCCGTCGCCGAGAACACCTCCGACGCCGTCGTGGGCGCGCTCGTGTGGGGCGCCGTCGCCGGCGTCCCCGGGCTCGTCGCGTTCCGCGCCGTGAACACGCTGGACGCCATGGTCGGGCACAAGTCGGCCAGGTACCGCCGCTACGGCTGGGCCTCCGCGCGCCTCGACGACGTGGCGGGCTGGCCGGGAGCGCGGCTGACCGGCGTGCTCGCCGCGGTCGCCGGCGGCCGTCCGCGCGGCGCGCTCACCGCGTGGCGCGAGGACGCGCGGCTGCACCCGAGCCCCAACGCCGGTGTCGTCGAAGCCTCGTTCGCGGGGGCGCTCGGGGTGCGGCTCGGCGGGACTCTGTCGTACGGCGGGCGGGTCGAGCACCGGCCCGTACTGAACGCGTCGGGCCGGGCCGTGGAGACCGCCGACGTCGAGCGGGCGGCGCGGCTGTCGCGCCGCGTGAGCTGGCTGGCCCTCGGCGTGTGTGTCGCCGGGCGGGCACTGTTGCGGAGGGGGAAGTCGTGAGTGGTGGCGGACTGCTGGTGGCAGGGACCACGTCCGATGCCGGGAAGAGCGTCGTCACCGCGGGGATCTGCCGGTGGCTGGTGCGGCAGGGGGTGAAGGTCGCGCCGTTCAAGGGGCAGAACATGTCCCTCAACTCCTTCGTCACGCGCGAGGGAGCCGAGATCGGGCGGGCGCAGGCCATGCAGGCGCAGGCCGCCCGCGTCGAGCCGAGCGCCCTGATGAACCCCGTGCTGCTGAAGCCGGGCAGTGACCGGAGCAGCCAGGTGGTGCTCATGGGCAAGCCGGTGGGCGAGTTGAGCGCTCGGGGCTACCACGGGGGACGGCAGGCGGCACTTCTGGACACCGTCGTGGGATGCCTGGAGGAACTCCGGGGCAGCTATGACGCCGTGATCTGTGAAGGGGCGGGATCGCCCGCCGAGATCAACCTGCGCCGCACCGACATCGTCAACATGGGGATCGCCCGGGCCGCGCGGCTGCCCGTGCTCGTGGTCGGCGACATCGACCGCGGCGGCGTCTTCGCGTCGTTCTTCGGCACGACGGCGCTGCTCGCGCCCGAGGACCAGGAGCTGCTCGCCGGCTATCTGGTCAACAAGTTCCGCGGGGACGTCTCGCTCCTCGAGCCCGGCCTCGACATGCTCAAGGACCTGACCGGGCGCCCCGCGTACGGGGTTCTCCCCTTCCGGCACGGCCTCGGCATCGACGAGGAGGACGGGCTGCGCGTGTCGCTGCGCGGTTCCGTGCGCGAGTCGCAGACCACGGCCCCGGTCGGCGAGGACGTGTTGCGCGTCGCCGTCTGCGCCGTCCCGCTGATGTCGAACTTCACCGACGTGGACGCCCTGGCCGCGGAGACGGGCGTCGTCGTGCGGTTCGTCGACCGGGCCGAGGAGCTCGTCGACGCGGACCTGGTCGTCGTGCCGGGAACGCGCGGCACCGTCAAGGCACTTCAGTGGCTGCGCGAGCGCGGCCTCGCCGGCGCCCTCGCGCGCCGGGCCGCCGAGGGCCGGCCGGTCCTCGGGATCTGCGGCGGCCTCCAGGTGCTCGGCGAGCGCATCGAGGACGACGTCGAGTCGCGCGCGGGCGCCGTGGACGGGCTCGGGCTGCTTCCCGTACGGGTGCGGTTCGCGCGCGAGAAGACCCTCGCCCGGCCCGTCGGCGAGGCGCTCGGCGAGCGCGTCGAGGGCTACGAGATCCATCACGGGGTCGCCGAAATCACGGGCGGAGAAGCCTTCTTGGACGGGTGCCGCGTCGGCTCCGTCTGGGGCACGCACTGGCACGGCTCGCTGGAGGCGGACGGCTTCCGCCGGGCGTTCCTGCGCGAGGTCGCGGCCGCCGCGGGCCGCCGTTTCGTGCCGGCGCCCGACACGTCGTTCGGCGCGCTGCGCGAGGAGCAGCTCGACCGGCTCGGCGATCTGATCGAAGAACACGCGGACACGGACGCGCTGTGGCGGCTCATCGAGTCCGGCGCTCCGTCAGGACTGCCTTTCATTCCACCGGGAGCGCCCGCATGAGCACAGTGTTGTTGTTGTCGACCGCAGACACCGATCTGCTGGCGGCCCGGGCCTCCGGCGCCCCCTACCGGATCGGGAACCCGACCCGCGTCGACGTGCAGAGCGAACTGCCGGAGCTGCTCGACGGCGTCGACATCGCCGTCGTACGGCTCCTCGGCGGCAAGCGCGCCTGGGAGGACGGACTCGCGGCGCTGAAGGCTTCCGGGGTGCCGACGGTCCTGCTCGGCGGCGAGAGCGTCCCGGACGCGGAGCTGATGGCCGAGTCGACCGTGCACGCGGGCGCCGTGGCCGAGGCGCTGCGCTATCTCGTCGAGGGCGGTCCCGGCAACCTCGTCGAGCTGGCCCGCTTCCTCGTCCAGGACGTGCTCCTCAACGGGCACGGCCGGGCCGGTGACGCGCAGGAGCGGCACAGCGCCGAACCGCAGAAGATGCCGGAGTACGGGGTGCACGGCCGCCGTGCCCGCGTCGAGGGCCGTCCGACCGTCGGCGTGCTCTTCTACCGCGCCCACGAGCTGTCCGGGAACACCGCGTTCGTGGACACGCTGTGCGACGCGATCGAGGCGCGCGGCGTCAACTCCCTCCCGGTGTACTGCGGTTCGCTGCGCGGCGCCGACCCCGGCCTGTACACGCTCCTCGGCGAGGCCGACACCCTGGTCGCGACCGTGCTCGCGGCGGGCGGTGCACACGCCTCGCAGGCGTCCGCGGGCGGCGACGAGGAGGCCTGGGACATCGGCGCGCTCGCCGACCTCGACATCCCCGTCCTCCAGGGTCTTTGCCTCACGTCGTCGAAGGCGGCCTGGGAGGCGTCGGACGCCGCCCTGTCGCCGATGGACGCGGCGATGCAGGTCGCGATTCCCGAGTTCGACGGCCGGATCGTCACGGTGCCGTTCTCCTTCAAGGAAGAGGGCCCCGACGGCGTCCCGGTGTACGCGGCCGACCCCGAGCGCGCCGCGCGCGTCGCCGGGATCGCCGTGCGCCACGCGCGTCTCGGCCACAAGCCGAACGGCGAGAAGAAGCTCGCCGTCGTCTTCACCGCCTACCCGACCAAGCACTCGCGGGTCGGCAACGCGGTGGGCCTCGACACGCCCGCCTCCGCCGTCCGTGTCCTGGACGCGCTGCGCGAGGCCGGTTACGGCGTCCACGGCTACCCGGACAACGGTGACGAGCTGATCCACCGGCTCATCGAGGCGGGCGGCCACGACGTCGAGTGGCTCACCGAGGACCAGCTGGCGTCGGCGCCCGCGCGCGTGCCGCTCGCCGACTACCGCGCCTGGTTCGACAAGCTGGCGCCCGAGCTGCGCGAGGCGATGCTGGAGGCGTGGGGCGAGCCGCCGGGCTCCCTCTACGTCGACGGCGACGACATCGTGCTCGCGTCGCTCCAGTTCGGCAACGTCGTCGTGATGATCCAGCCGCCGCGCGGCTTCGGCGAGAACCCGATCGCGATCTACCACGACCCGGACATGCCGCCGTCGCACCACTACATGGCCGCGTACCGCTGGCTGGAGAACAGCTTCGGCGCGGACGCCGTCATCCACATGGGCAAGCACGGCACCATGGAGTGGCTTCCGGGCAAGGGCCTCGGCCTGAGCGGGAGTTGTGCGCCCGACGCCGTCCTCGGCGAGTTGCCGCTGATCTACCCGTTCATCGTGAACGACCCGGGCGAGGGCACGCAGGCCAAGCGCCGCGGGCACGCCACGGTCGTCGACCACCTGGTGCCGCCGATGGCGCGCGCCGACACGTACGGCGACCTCGCGAAGCTGGAGCAGCTCCTCGACGAGTACGCGCTCGTCTCGGACCTGGACCCGACGAAGGCGCCGGCCGTGCGCGCCCAGATCTGGACGCTGGTCAAGGCCGCCGAGCTCCACCACGACCTGCATGTCGACGAGCAGCCGGACGACGGCGACTTCGACGAGTTCGTGATGCACATCGACGGCTATCTGTGCGAGATCAAGGACGTGCAGATCCGCGACGGTCTGCACATCCTGGGCGGCGGGCCGGTCGGCGAGCCGCGGGTGAACCTCGTGCTCGCCGTGCTGCGCGCCTCGCAGGTGTGGGGCGGCACCGCGAACGCGCTGCCCGGCCTGCGGGCCTGCCTGGCCGAGCACTTCGGCCTGGTCGAGAAGGAGCTGCTGGGCGAGCCCGGCGCCCCCGTGAAGGTGCCGGCCGAACTGACGGGCCTCGTCAGCGGTCCCGCCCGCAGCGCCGCCGACGCGATCGACCTCCTGGAGCAGCTGTGCCGGCGCGCGGCCGAGGGCATGGAGGAGCGCGGCTGGGACGCCGCGGCCGTCCCCGCGCTCGTCCGGGACGTCGTCGGGACCGAACTCCCGGACGCCCTGGCCGTGTTGGAGTTCGCGTGCCGTGAGGTCGTGCCGCGGCTCGCGCGTACGACGGACGAGATCGGGCACATCCTGCGCGCGCTCGACGGCGGATACGTGCCCGCGGGACCGTCCGGGTCGCCGACGCGCGGCCTGGTCAACGTGCTGCCGACGGGCCGCAACTTCTACTCCGTCGACCCGAAGGCGATTCCGTCGCGGCTGAGCTGGGAGGTCGGGCAGGCGCTCGCCGACTCGCTGGTGGCGCGCTACCTCGCCGACACCGGCGAGTACCCCAAGTCCGTGGGCCTGACGGTGTGGGGCACCTCCGCGATGCGTACGCAGGGCGACGACATCGCGGAGATCCTCGCGCTGCTCGGCTGCCGCCCGGTGTGGGACGACGCCTCGCGCCGGGTCACCGGCTTCGAGATCGTGCCGGCCGCCGAGCTCGGGCGCCCGCGCATCGATGTGACGGTCCGTATCTCCGGCTTCTTCCGCGACGCGTTCCCGCACGTCGTGGGCCTGATCGACGACGCCGTGCAGGCCGTCGCCGCGCTCGACGAGAGCGCCGAGCACAACTACGTACGCGCCCATGTCGAACAGGACGCCGTCGAGCACGGCGACCGGCGGCGGGCCACGGCCCGCATCTTCGGGTCGAAGCCGGGCGCGTACGGCGCCGGGCTGCTGCCGCTGATCGACGCCCGCAACTGGCAGTCCGACGCGGACCTCGCCGAGGTGTACGCGGTGTGGGGCGGTTACGCGTACGGGCGCGGGCTCGACGGGCGGGCGGCGCGCGGCGACATGGAGACGGCGTTCCGCCGCATCAACGTGGCGGCGAAGAACGTCGACACGCGCGAGCACGACCTCGTCGACGCCGACGACTACTTCCAGTACCACGGCGGCATGGTCGCCATGGTGCGGCATCTGACGGGCGCCTCCCCCGAGGCGTACGTCGGCGACTCCGCCGTGCCCGACCAGGTGAAGACCCGCACGCTCGGCGAGGAGACCCACCGGGTGTTCCGGGCGCGTGTGGTCAACCCGCGCTGGATGGCCGCGATGCGCCGCCACGGCTACAAGGGCGCCTTCGAGATGGCCGCCACCGTCGACTACCTCTTCGGGTACGACGCGACGGCCGGCGTGGTCGACGACTGGATGTACGAGAAGCTGTCGGCCGAGTACGTCTTCGACGCGGAGAACCAGGACTTCATGAAGAAGTCCAACCCGTGGGCCCTGCGCGGCATCACCGAGCGGCTGCTCGAAGCGGCCGAGCGCGGCCTGTGGGCCGAGCCGGACGCGCAGACGCTGGAGCGGCTGCGGGCCACGTATCTGGAACTTGAGGGCGACTTGGAGGGCGACGACCAGTGAGTACCCCCTATCCGTTCACCGCGCTCGTCGGGCAGGACGACCTGCGGCTCGCGCTGCTGCTGAACGCGGTCAGCCCCGCCGTCGGCGGGGTGCTCGTGCGCGGCGAGAAGGGCACGGCCAAGTCGACGGCCGTACGCGCTCTTTCGGCGCTCATGCCGGAGGTCGAGGTGGTCGCCGGGTGCCGTTTCTCGTGTGCGCCCGACGCGCCCGACCCCGCGTGCCCGGACGGGCCGCACGAGACCGGACCCGGCACCTCACGTGCCGCGCGCATGGTCGAGCTGCCCGTCGGCGCGTCCGAGGACCGGCTCGTCGGCGCGCTCGACATCGAGCGGGCGCTCGCCGAGGGCGTGAAGGCCTTCGAGCCCGGACTCCTCGCCGACGCACACCGCGGGATCCTGTACGTCGACGAAGTGAACCTGCTGCACGACCACTTGGTGGACCTGCTGCTGGACGCGGCCGCGATGGGCGCCTCGTACGTGGAGCGCGAGGGCGTGTCCGTGCGGCATGCCGCACGCTTCCTGCTCGTCGGCACCATGAACCCCGAAGAGGGCGAGCTGCGGCCTCAGTTGCTCGACCGGTTCGGCCTCACCGTGGAGGTCGCCGCCTCCCGCGAACCCGACCAGCGCGTCGAGGTCGTCAAGCGGCGCCTCGCCTACGACGACGATCCCGAGGGCTTCGCCGGGAAGTGGGAGCAGGAGGAGTCCGCCGTGCGGGCCCGGATCATCGCGGCACGCGAACTCCTTCCGTCCGTTCGGCTCGGCGACGCCGCGCTGCGGCAGATCGCCGCGACGTGCGCCGCGTTCGAGGTCGACGGGATGCGCGCGGACATCGTGATGGCGCGTACGGCGACGGCGCTCGCGGCGTGGGCGGGCCGCACGGATGTGCTGGCCGAGGACGTGCGGCAGGCCGCGCTCCTGGCTCTGCCGCACCGCAGGCGCCGCAACCCGTTCGACGCGCCGGGGCTCGACGAGGACAAGCTCGACGACACCCTGGAGGAGTTCGGCAGCCAGGATGACGAACCGGATCCGGACGGTGACGGTGACGGTGACGGCGGCGGGGACGGGCCCGGTGGCGGGGGCGGGCAGCCGCCCCAGGACGCGCCCGAGGGCAGCGGCTCCGACACGGGCGGCGACCAGGCCGCCGACATCCCTGCGCAGGGCGAGCCCTCCGAGAGCGGCGAGCGGAAGGCTCCCGCGGGCGGCGGCGAGCAGGCGGCCGCCCGGGCCTGCGAGCCCTTCCGTACGAAGATGCTGAGCGTGCCCGGACTCGGTGAGGGTGCCGCCGGGCGGCGCTCGCGGGCCCGCACGGAGCACGGGCGTACGACGGGTGCGCGGCGTCCGCGCGGCGCGCTCACCAAGCTGCACCTGGCGGCGACCGTGCAGGCCGCGGCCCCGCACCAGCGGGCGCGGGGGCGTTCCGGCCCCGGGCTCGTGGTGCGGCGTGACGATCTGCGGCAGGCGACCCGGGAGGGCCGCGAGGGCAACCTCGTGCTCTTCGTGGTCGACGCCTCCGGGTCGATGGCGGCGCGGCAGCGGATGAGCGCCGTGAAGGGCGCTGTCCTGTCGCTGCTCCTCGACGCGTACCAGCGGCGGGACAAGGTGGGGCTCGTGACGTTCCGCGGGTCCTCGGCCGATGTGGCGCTGCCGCCGACGTCCTCCGTGGACGCGGCCGCCGTACGGCTCGAGTCGCTGCCCACCGGTGGACGTACACCGCTGTCCGCGGGGCTCCTCAAGGCGCACGACGTGCTGCGCGTGGAGCGACTGCGGGACCCGGCGCGCCGGCCGCTCGTCGTCGTGGTGACCGACGGGCGCGCGACGGGCGGTCCTGAGCCGGTGGCGCTCGCGGGGCGTGCGGCGCGGCTGCTCGCCGCCGAGGGAACGGCGTCGGTCGTCGTGGACTGCGAGTCGGGTCCGGTGCGGCTCGGGCTCGCCGGTCAGCTGGCGGGCGAGCTGGGCGGGACGGCGGTGACGCTCGACGAGCTGCGGGCCGACTCGATCGCCGGGCTCGTGAAGGACGTACAGAGTGGGCAGTCGAACAGCAGGAGGGTCGCGTAATGCCTCAGGGACAGCCGAGTGTCGTGCCGGACGACGGGCTCACGACGCGGCAGCGGCGCAACCGGCCGCTCGTCGTCGTCCACACCGGCATCGGCAAGGGCAAGTCGACGGCGGCGTTCGGACTCGCCCTGCGCGCCTGGAACCAGGGCTGGCCGATCGGGGTGTTCCAGTTCGTCAAGTCGGCGAAGTGGAAGGTCGGCGAGGAGAACGCGCTGCGCGTCCTCGGCGCGAGCGGCGAGGGCGGGAGCGTCGACTGGCACAAGATGGGCGAGGGCTGGTCCTGGGTCCAGCGTGACGCGCAGATGGACAACGAGGAGAAGGCCCGCGAGGGCTGGGAGCAGGTCAAGCGTGACCTCGCCGCCGAGACGTACCAGCTGTACGTGCTCGACGAGTTCGCCTACCCGATGCACTGGGGCTGGATCGACACGGACGAGGTCATCTCCGTGCTGCGGGACCGGCCCGGGACCCAGCACGTCGTGATCACCGGGCGCAACGCCCCCGGGAAGCTGGTGGACTTCGCCGACCTGGTCACCGACATGTCCAAGGTCAAGCACCCGATGGACGCGGGCCAGAAGGGCCAGAGGGGCATCGAGTGGTGAGTTCGTCCATGCCTCGGCTCGTCATTGCCGCGCCCTCGTCGGGCAGCGGCAAGACGACCGTCGCGACGGGTCTGATGGCGGCGTTCGCCGGGCGCGGGCTCGCCGTGTCGCCGCACAAGGTCGGGCCCGACTACATCGACCCCGGCTACCACGCCCTGGCCACGGGGCGCCCGGGGCGCAACCTCGACGCGTACCTGTGCGGGCCCGAGCTGGTGGCGCCGCTCTTCGCGCACGGGGCACGGGGGTGCGATCTCGCCGTCGTCGAGGGCGTGATGGGACTTTTCGACGGGGCATCCGGTCAGGGGGAGCTGGCGTCGACCGCGCATGTCGCGAAGCTGCTTCGGGCGCCGGTCGTGCTCGTGGTCGACGCGTCGTCCCAGGCGCGGTCCGTGGCCGCGCTCGTGCACGGTTTTGCGTCGTTCGATCCTGAGGTGCGGCTCGCCGGGGTGATCCTCAACAAGGTGGGGTCCGAGCGGCATGAGGCGATCCTGCGGGAGGCACTGGACGAGTCGGGGGTGCCGGTTTTCGGCGCCTTGCGCCGGGGGGCCGAAGTGGCTACTCCCTCGCGGCATTTGGGGCTTGTGCCGGTGGCTGAGCGGGGGGCGGAGGCGGTTTCGGCTGTCGCCGCGATGGCTGAGTTGGTCCGCGTTGGGTGTGACCTGGACGCGCTGTACGCCGTGGCGCGTAGTGCTCCCTCGCTGGTCGGTGCGGCTTGGGATGCGGCTGAGGTATTGGGGGGTTCTCTCCCCAAGCCCGCCCCTTCCCTGAACCGGGGCTCTGCCCCGGACCCCGGTCCTCGAACACCGGACGGGCTGAATAGGCCGCCCGCTCTGGATGTGACGGACGGGATGGATGAGCCGCGACCCGTCGTCGCTCTCGCCGGTGGCGCCGCCTTCAGCTTCTCCTATGCCGAGCACAGTGAGCTGCTCCGCGCCGCCGGGGCCGAGGTCGTGGCCTTCGATCCGCTTCGGGACGAGCAACTCCCGGACAGGACACGGGCGTTGGTCATCGGCGGTGGTTTTCCGGAGGTGTACGCCTCCGAGCTGTCCGCCAATGAACCGCTGCGCAAGGCCGTCGGGGAGCTGGCGCGGTCCGGGGCTCCCGTCGTCGCCGAGTGTGCGGGGCTGCTGTATCTGGCGCGGTCCCTGGACGGGCAGCCCATGTGCGGGGTTCTGGACGCCGACGCGCGGATGTCGGAGCGGCTGACGCTCGGGTACCGGGAGGCCGTCGCCGTGTCCGACAACGTGCTGGCCGCGAACGGGACGCGAGTGCGCGGTCACGAGTTCCATCGCACCGTCGTCGAACCCGGGGCCGGCGCCTCCCCCGCGTGGGGCGTCACGCGTCCCGGGCGGCGCGTCGAAGGGTTTGTGCAGGGCGGGGTGCACGCCTCGTACCTGCATGTGCACTGGGCCGCCGTGCCCCAGGCGGCGCGGCGCATCGTCGCGCAGGCAACCGAAGCCGCGCGGGCAACCGAAGGAGTCACCCCGTCATGACCAGCAGCACCACGCACCGGCTGACCGGCGTCGGCGTGGGTCCCGGTGACCCCGAGCTCGTGACCGTGAAGGGCGTGAACGCCCTGCGCGAGGCCGCCGTCGTCGTCGTACCGGTGATGGCCGCGGCCGACGGGACCGATGGCGGCGAGCCCGGCCGCGCCGAGGCGACCGTCCTGCACTACGTGCCCGCCGGCAACGTCGTCCGCGTCGTCTTCGCGCTCAACGAGCGCTCGGACCGGGCCCGGCGCGAGGCCGCCTGGGACGCGGCCGGCGAGCGCGTCGCGGCGCTCCTGCGGGAGCACGGCACGGTCGCGTTCGCCACGATCGGCGACCCGAACGTGTACTCCACGTTCACGTACCTCGCGCAGACCGTCGGGGAGCTCGTCCCGGGGACCAGCGTCGAGACCGTGCCCGGTATCACCGCCATGCAGGACCTCGCCGCGCGGTCCGGTGCCGTGCTCACAGAGGGCACCGAGCCGCTGACGCTCGTGCCGGTGACCGCCGGTTCGGCCGTGCTCAAGGAAGCGCTCGCCGGGCCCGGCACCGTGGTGGCGTACAAGTTCGGGCGGCTCGCGGGCGAGGTCGCCGCGGCGCTGCGCGAGACCGGGCGGACGCAGGACGCCGTGTGGGGGTCCGCGCTCGGGCTGCCCGAGGAGTCCATCAGGCCCGCCGCCGAACTGGAATCCGACGCCGCGCTGCCGTACCTGTCGACGCTGATCGCGCCCGCTCGGCGCGACGGCGGACGGGGCGGGAAACTGTGAGCCGCCGGGGGGTGGAGCAGGCGCCAGGGCCTGTTCCGGGTTCCCCGTCGTCCGCGTGGCGCGCGGGCGACGCGGTGTTCGGTGCGTGCCATCGGCGTGCGGTGTCGCAGGCGCGGAACGCGGAGCAGGCCCTAGTCCCCCGACGCGCCGATCACCAGCCACATCAGGGCTGCGCCCGCGATCGTGCACAGGAGCGTGGAGCGCGCCGGGTGGTGGTGGCTGGCCTCCGGCAGGATCTCCGCGGCCGCGATGTACAGCAGAACGCCGCCGAAGAACCCGAGGTAGCAGGCGAGGGCCTGCGCCGGAATGGTGAACAGCAGCGTCGACGCGGCGCCCGCCACCGGGGCGAGCGCGTCCGCGCCGACCATCGCGAGTGCCTTGCGGCGGGCGTTCCCGTAGGCGCGCGTGATCGTGTACGTGTTGAAGCCGTCGGCGAAGTCGTGCGTGATCACGGCGAGCGCGACGGTGTACCCCATGGTGCTGCTCACCTGGAACGAGGCGCCGATCGCGACGCCGTCCGCGACGCTGTGCCCGACCATCGCGGCGGCGGCGCCGAGGCCGACCTGGGGCACCTGTTCCTCGCCCTCCTGCGCCCCGTGCGCGGCCTGGCGCATCGCGAGCAGCCGCTCGACGACGTGCGCGGCGAGGAAGCCCGTGACGAACAGGAGCAGCGCGGCCGGCACTCGGTAGATCTCGTTGCCCGCGCCGTGCAGGGCCTCCGGAAGCAGGTCGAAGCCGACCACGCCGAGCATCAGGCCGCCGGCGAATCCGAGCACCAAGTGGCGCCGGTCGGTGACGTGGTGGGCGGTCCAGCCGCCGACGAGTGTCATCACGAACGAGCCAAGTGCGACGAGGACGGCCATGGTCCCTTGCTAGCGGATCGGTACTGTCCGCGCACGCCCGGGACCGGCTGAGCCGCACCTTCCGACCCGTCCGATACCGCTCCCGTACCTCCGTACGACCGAACCGTGTACGACCGCGTGATCCTCACGCGTACGACGTCCATCCCCGAGAGGACCCCAGTCATGCCCGAAGCAACCACCGGCAAGGTGACCTTCGTCGGTGCCGGGCCCGGCGCCGCCGATCTGCTCACGTTCCGCGCCGCGCGCGCCATCGCGGACGCCGATGTCGTCATCTGGGCGGCCAGCCTGGTGCAGGAGGAGGTCCTCGACCACGCGCGCGAGGGCGCCGAGATCCTGGACTCGGCGACGATGTCGCTGGAGGACGTCGTCGCCGTGTACGAACGGGCGCACCGCGACGGGCTGCGGGTCGCGCGCATCCACTCCGGGGACCCGGCGCTGTGGGGCGGCACGCAGGAGCAGGTCGACCGGTGCGCGCGGCTCGGTATCGCGACGGAGGTGATCCCTGGTGTCTCGTCGTTCTCGGCGGTGGCCGCGCTCGTCCAGCGCGAGCTGACGATCCCCGAGGTCGCGCAGTCCGTGATCCTGACGCGGCTCGGCGGCGGCAAGACGCCGATGCCTCCGGGCGAGGAGGTGCGTGAGTTCGCGCGGCACGGCACGACGATGGCGCTGTTCCTTTCGGCGGCGCGCAGCGGCCAGTTGGTGCGTGAGCTTCTGGAGGGCGGCTACCCGACGTCGACGCCGGTCGTCGTCGCGTACCAGGCGACCTGGCCGGAGGAGCTGATCGTGAAGTGCACGATCGGCACGCTGGAGGAGACCGTCAAGGAGCACAAGCTGTGGAAGCACACGCTGTTCCTGGTCGGCCCGGCCCTGGACGCGGAGGGCACACGTTCGCACCTCTACCACCCGGGCCACTTCCACGGTTTCCGCAAGGCCGACCCCGAGGCGCGGGCGGCGCTGCGGGCCGGGAAATCCGCACAGGCCCAGTCGTGATCACGGTCTTCGGTACGGGGACGGGGGCGCCGCTGTCCCCGGATCCGGCCCTGTCGTCCGCCGCTCTTGTCGTCGGCGGGCGGCGTCATCTCGACGCGGCCGGGGCGCTGCTGGCTCCCGGCGCGGAGCGGGTCGTGCTCGGGCCGCTGGCTCCGGCGCTGGACACGGTCGAGCGCTACATCGAGAACGAGAACGAGAAGGGGCAGGGCGTCGCGGTGCTGGCGTCCGGCGACCCGGGGTTCTTCGGCGTCGTGCGGGCGCTGGCCGAGCGGTTCGGGCCCGCGGCGCTCGACGTGCGGCCGGGGGTGTCTTCGGTGGCGACGGCGTTCGCGCGCGTCGGCCTTCCTTGGGACGACGCGGCGGTGGTCAGCGCGCACGGCCGTGACCTGCGGGCCGCGGTCAACGTGTGCCGCGCGCACCCCAAGACCGCGGTCCTGACGGGTCCCGGCGCGGGCCCGGCCGAGCTGGGCGCCGAACTCGCGCACAGCGGCGCCGACCGCGTCCTCGTCGTCGCGTCCCGCCTCGGCGACCCCGAGCACGAGAGCCTTGAACGCGTCACGCCGTCGGAGGCCGCCGCCCGTGACTGGGGCGACGCGGTGAGCGTGGTGCTGTGCCTGGACGAGAAGCGGGCGCTCGCACCGGTGCGCACTCTCGCGGGTCCCGGCCGGTCACCGTCCCGATGGGCCCTGGACGAGGGCGAGTTCGAGCACCGCGACTCGATGATCACCAAGTTCGAGGTGCGGGCGCTCGCGCTCGCGCGGCTCGGGCCGCGCCCGGGCGACCTGGTGTGGGACATCGGGGCCGGTTCCGGCTCGGTCGCCGTGGAGTGCGCGCGGTTCGGTGCCGCGGCCGTGGCCGTGGAGAAGACCGTGGACGGTGTGGCCCGGATCCGGGACAACGCCGCCGCCCACGGTGTCGACGTGCGCGTCGTGCACGGCGCGGCGCCCACCGTCCTGTCCGATCTCTCCGACCCCGACGCGGTGTTCATCGGCGGGGGCGGGCGTGAGCTGACCGCGATCGTGACGGCGTGCGCGCGGCGCACGCGACGGTCCGTGGTGGTGGCCGTGGCGGCGGTGGACCGGGTGGGCGCGGTGCGGGACGCACTCGGCGCCGCCGGGTTCGTCACCGACGGGGTGCTGCTGCAGTCGTCCCGGCTCGCGCCGCTGCCGGGCGACGTCTCGCGCCTCGCCGCGGCCAATCCGGTGTTCCTGGTGTGGGGCGTACGGCCCGATACGCAGAGCGCCGCTTCCGCGGCTTCCTTGACTTCGGTGACTTCCGTGACTTCCGTGACTTCCTTGAACGAAGGAGTAGTTGAGTGATCGGCCTGATTTCCGCCACGGCGGCCGGGGCGGTGTCCCGCGACCGGCTCGCGTCGGCGTGGCCGTCGCGTACGCGCGTGTACGAGGGTTCTGTGGGGGACGCCGTGCGGCGCGCGTTCACGGAGTGCGAGCAGGTGGTGTGCTTCCTGGCGACGGGGGCCGTGGTCCGGCTCGTCGCGCCGCTGCTGCGGGACAAGCACGCGGACCCGGGCGTGGTGTGCGTCGACGAGGCCGGGCGGTTCGCGGTGTCGCTGCTCGGCGGGCACGAGGGCGGGGCGAACGCGCTCGCGCGCGAGGTGGCCGCCGTCCTGGAGGCCGAGCCGGTGGTGACCACGGCGACGGACGCGGTGGACGTGCCGGGGCTCGACACGCTCGGCCTGCCCGTCGAGGGGGATGTCGCCGCAGTCACCCGGGCGGTCCTCGACGGTGAACCGGTCGCCCTGCACGCCGAGTTGGCCCACCCGCTGCCCGCTCTGCCGGGAAATGTCGCGCCGGACCAGGTGGCCGCGCACACGATCCGCGTCACCGACCGCGCCGTGGAGCCCGCCGACCGCGAGGTCGTCCTGCGGCCTCCGTCGCTCGTCGTGGGCGTCGGCGCCAGCAAGGGCGCGCCGGTCGACGAGGTGCTCGGGCTCGTGCGCGAGACGCTGCGGGACGCGGGGCTCTCGCCGCTGTCCGTGGCGCGGCTCGCGACCGTCGACGCCAAGGCCGGTGAGCCGGGCATCGTCGGGGCCGCCGAGCAGTTGGGCGTGCCCGTCGTGACCTACGGCGCCGACACCCTCGCCGCGGTCGCCGTGCCGAACCCGTCCGACGCGCCGCTCGACGCCGTCGGCACGCCCTCCGTGGCGGAGGCCGCCGCGCTGGTCGCCGGCGGTGAACTCCTCGTACCGAAGCGGAAGTCGGTGCGCGCCGACGGGAAGCCCGCGATGGCGACGTGCGCCGTCGTGCGCACCGCGCCGCGCGGCCGGCTCGCCGTCGTCGGGCTCGGTCCCGGCGCCCGTGACCTCGTGACGCCGCGCGCCCGCGACGAGCTGCGCGCCGCGTCCGTACTCGTCGGCCTCGACCAGTACGTCGACCAGATCAGGGACCTCCTGCGGCCCGGCACCCGGATCCTGGAGTCCGGGCTCGGCGCCGAGGAGGAGCGGGCCCGCACGGCGGTCGCCGAGGCCCGCAAGGGGCAGGCCGTCGCGCTGATCGGCAGCGGGGACGCGGGCGTGTACGCGATGGCGTCGCCCGCGCTCGCCGAGGCGTCCGACGACATCGACGTGGTGGGCGTACCGGGTGTGACGGCCGCACTCGCGGCGGCCGCGATCCTGGGCGCGCCGCTCGGCCACGACCATGTCTCGATCAGCCTGTCCGACCTGCACACGCCGTGGGAGGTCATCGAGCGGCGGGTGCGTGCGGCGGCCGAGGCGGACATCGTCGTCACGTTCTACAACCCGCGCAGCCGGGGCCGTGACTGGCAGCTGCCGAAGGCCCTCGCCGTCCTCGCCGGGCACCGCGAGCCCGGTACGCCCGTCGGCGTGGTGCGCAACGCGTCCCGCGCCGACGAGTCGAGCCGGCTGACCACGCTCGGCGAACTCGACCCGGCCTGGGTCGACATGATGACCGTCGTCACCGTCGGCAACACGGCCACGCGGCGGATCGCGGGCCGCATGGTCACCCCGCGCGGCTACCGCTGGCAGCAGCCGGCCGCCGCCGCTCCCGACCACACCACCGGCACCACCCAGAAGGAGTCCTCGTGACCACCCCGCCCGCTCTGCTCATCGCCGGACACGGCACCCGCGACGAGGCCGGTGCCGAAGCCTTCCGCGACTTCGTCAGGGAGCTCGGCCGCCGCCGTCCCGACCTGCCCGTGGCGGGCGGCTTCATCGAGCTGTCGCCGCCGCCGCTGACGGAGGCGGTGGGCGAGCTCGTGGAGCGCGGGGCGCGCCGGTTCGCGGCGGTCCCGCTGATGCTGGTGTCGGCGGGGCACGCCAAGGGCGACATCCCGGCGGCGCTCGCCCGTGAGAAGGAGCGGCACCCGGGGATCTCCTACACGTACGGGCGTCCGCTGGGTCCGCACCCGTCGCTGCTCCAGGTGCTCGAGCGGCGTCTCGACGAGGCGCTGGGCGGCGGGGCGCGCACGCCTCAGGACCGGGCCGATGTGACGGTCCTGCTGGTGGGCCGCGGTTCGACGGACCCGGACGCCAACGCCGAGGTGCACAAGGCGGCGCGGCTTCTGTGGGAGGGCCGCGGTTACGCGGGCGTGGAGACGGCGTTCGTGTCGCTGGCCGCGCCGGACGTGCCGTCGGGCCTCGACCGGTGCGTGAAGCTCGGCGCGCGGCGCGTCGTCGTCCTGCCGTACTTCCTGTTCACGGGGATCCTGCCGGACCGGGTGCGGCAGCAGACGGAGGGCTGGGCGTCGGCCCACCCGGACGTCGAGGTGCTCTCCGCCGACGTGATCGGCCCGGAGCCGGAGCTGATCGACCTGGTCATGGAGCGGTACGAGGAGGCCGTCCGCGGCGATCTGCGGATGAACTGCGACACCTGCGTGTACCGGATCGCGCTGCCGGGCTTCGAGGACAAGGTGGGGCTCCCGCAGCAGCCGCACTTCCACCCGGACGACGACGGCGACCACCACGGTCACGGGCACTCCCACGGTCACGGGCACTCCCACTCGCATGCGCACTGACGACGGTCACGATCTGCGCCACCACGGCGACGCGGAGGTCCGCGGCACGGGCGCGGATCTCACGGATCTCGCGGTGAACGTCCGCTCGGGCACTCCCCCGGTGTGGCTGCGCGAGCACATCGCTTACTCGCTCGGCGGGCTCGCCGCGTATCCGGACGGGCGGGCGGCCCGCGAGGCGGTGGCCGGCCGGCACGGGCTTCCCGTGGAGCGGGTGCTGCTCACGGCGGGGGCGGCGGAGGCGTTCGTGCTGCTCGCCCGCGCCCTGAAGGTCCGTCACCCGGTGGTCGTGCACCCGCAGTTCACGGAGCCGGAGGCGGCGCTGCGGGACGCGGGGCACGCCGTGGACCGGGTGCTGCTGCGCGAGGAGGACGGCTTCCGGCTCGACCCGGCGGCCGTGCCCGAGGACGCGGACCTGGTGGTGATCGGCAATCCGACGAACCCGACGTCGGTCCTGCACCCGGCCGCGCTCATCGCTCAACTTGCCCGTCCTGGGCGGGTGTTGGTGGTGGACGAGGCGTTCATGGACGCGGTCCCCGGCGAGCGGGAGGCCCTCGCGGGCCGGAGCGACGTGCCGGGGCTCGTGGTGCTGCGCAGCCTGACGAAGACGTGGGGGCTGGCGGGGCTGCGGATCGGCTACGTGCTGGCGGAGCCGGACACGATCGCGGAGCTGGAGCGGGCGCAGCCGCTGTGGCCGGTGTCCACGCCGGCGCTGGCCGCGGCCGAGGCGTGCGTGTCGCCGCGTGCCCTCGCGGAGGCCGCGCACGCGGCGCACCGGATCGCGGCCGACCGGGCCCATCTGGTCGCGGGGCTCGCGGAGTTCGCGCCGGAGGTCGTGTCGGTGGCGGGTCCCGCGGAGGGTCCGTTCGTACTCGTACGGGTTCCCGGTGCGGCGGCGCTGCGCGCGCGGCTGCGGGAGCGGGGTTTCGCGGTGCGGCGCGGCGACACGTTCCCGGGCCTCGGCACGCAGTGGCTGCGTCTCGCGGTGCGGGACAGGGCGACGACGGGCCGGTTCCTCCAGGCGCTCGACCAGGCGCTGACGGGCGCCTGACGGGGACATGCGGAGGGGCGGGAGCCCCCGGCTCCCGCCCCTCCGCTCCCCTCCGGTCCCCCCTCGGGCCCTCGGGTCAGGAGCGCCCGCGCCGAGCGACGGCGACGGCCCCGCCACCGGCGACCAGCAGCACGACGGCGCCGCCCGCGATGTACGGCGTCATCGAGTTCCCCCCGGTCTCCGCGAGGTCCGCCTTGGCGGCGGGCTCGGCGATCGGCTTCGCAGCGCCGCCCTGCGGCTTCACGTCGTCGGCCGGCTTGGCCGGGGGCTTCTGCGCGGGCGCCGCCTTGGGCGTCTCGCAGGTCGCGCCGGCGAGGGTCACCGTGCCCTCCACCTCGGCCACGTTCAGCTTGAGCGGGTTGACGGACACCTTCAGTTCGAGCGCCGAGGCGGCAGCCGTACGGGATGTGGTGTGCGTCTTCGAGAGGTCGAGCCGGACCTCGCCCACGCCCGGGACCTTCACCTCCGTGGTGCCGCCGGCCGACAGGGTCACCTTCTTGCCGAGCACCGTGACCGCGCCCAGGACGTTCGACTCGGCGACGGGCCGCTTGCCCGTCTCGCAGACCGCCTTCGACGTGACCTGGCCGACCTCGATGAGCGAGAGCAGCGGCAGGCCCGGGATGTGGACCTTGGCGTGGGCGAGGTTGCTGTATCCCTGAGCCTTGTGGTCGTCGACGGTGGCCTTCGCGGTCGCCACGTCCGCCCGCAGGACGCTGAACGGCCGCCCGCCGTCGACGCCGTCCAGCTTCACGGTGAGGGCGGTCTTCTCGGCACTGGCGGGGGCCTGCACCTCGTTGAGCGTGGCCGTGAGCGGGACGTTCACGGTCTTGTTGAGCAGGGAGACGTCCAGGCCGGTACGGAGGACGACGGCGCTCGACCTGCCGCCGTGGCCGCCCGTCGCGTGCGCGGTGCCCGCGGTGGCGAGGAGCGCCGGGGCGACGGCCAGGGCCGTGGCGGCGGCCGACGCGGCGAGGCGGCGTGCGGGCACGCGAAAGGTGGTGCTGGGCATGCTGATGGGACCCCCACAAGAGAAATGGAGCCGTCGGCCCCGCCCCGCCATGGGGGACATCGCTGGGCGCGCCGTCGGCCTCGATGGAGGGAATCTTTACGCACCGAGAGTGAACGGGCAGCAACCTGACGTGAGTTCACTCCAAAGTGGGGTTTCCGATCTGGTCTTCGAGTCTCTGGGCTCGGTTGTTCCCTGTTGCCCCACTGTTGTCACCCGGTCGACCGGCGCATCCCGAAGGTGCCGGTCGGCCGCGCGGGCGCGCACGAGTGGTGTGCAACGAGCGGGCGGGCGTCGGCGTCACGTTCCGTCAACCCGCGTCCGCCGGCGGCCGGTTCAGCCCACGATGCGGCCGCGCAGCACCACGCGCCGGGGCGAGGCCAGGACCCGTACGTCGGCGCGGGGGTCCGATGCGTAGACCACGAGGTCGGCCGAGGCGCCCTCCTCGAGGCCGGGGCGACCGAGCCAGGCGCGGGCGCCCCACGCCGTCGCGGAGAGCGCGTCCACGGCCGGGAGTCCGGCCTTGAGCAGTTCGGCGACCTCCCCGGCCACCAGGCCGTGCGCGAGCGAACCGCCGGCGTCGGTGCCGACGTAGACCGGCACCCCGGCGTCGTACGCCGCGCGCACGGTGTCGTAGCGGCGCTCCCACAGGCGGTTCAGATGGGCCGACCAGCGGGGGAACTTGGACTCGCCGGCCGCCGCGATCTGCGGGAACGTGGCGATGTTGACGAGGGTCGGGACGATCGCGACGCCGCGCTCGGCGAACAGCGGGATGGTGTCCTCGGTGAGGCCCGTCGCGTGCTCGATGCAGTCGATGCCCGCCTCGACGAGGTCGCGCAGCGAGTCCTCGGCGAAGCAGTGCGCGGTGACGCGGGCACCGAGGCGGTGCGCCTCGGCGATGGCGGCCTCGACCTCTTCGCGCGGCCAGCACGCGGTGAGGTCGCCCGCGTCCCGGTCGATCCAGTCGCCGACGAGCTTCACCCAGCCGTCGCCGCGCTTCGCCTCCCGCGCGACGTAGGCGACCAGCTGGGGCGGCTCGATCTCGTGCGCGTAGTTGCGGATGTAGCGGCGGGTGCGGGCGATGTGCTGCCCGGCCCGGATGATCCTCGGCAGGTCCTCGCGGTCGTCGATCCAGCGGGTGTCGGAGGGGGAGCCCGCGTCGCGGATCAGAAGCGTGCCGGCCTCACGGTCGGTGAGGGCCTGCTTCTCGGCGACGTCGGCGGGCACCGGGCCGTGCGTGTCCAGGCCGACATGGCAGTGCGCGTCGACGAGTCCGGGCATGGCCCACCCGTCGACGGTGGTGATGTCGAGGCCGGGCCCGGCAGGCCGGTCGTACGTCACCCGCCCGCCCACGACCCACAGCTCGTCCCTGACGTCGTCGGGCCCGACGAGGACCCGTCCCTTCACGTGCAGCATCGCGCGCTCACTCATGTCAGAAGCCTATGAGGCCGGTGGGTACGCTCGGAACGGCAGCCCGCCGTACGAACTCGTGAACGAAGATCACGGGCGACGAGAGCGAAGAGAGCACGATCGTGACCCACCCTTTTCTTGACCTGGCCCCCCTGAGCGCCGAGCACTTCGCCTCCGTCGAGCGGCGCGTGGCCGGGCTGCTCGACACCTCGCAGGACGTCGTGATCATGCAGGGCGAGGCGCTGCTGCCCCTCGAAGGCGCGATCCGCGGCACCGCGCGCCCCGGCACCGTGGCCCTGAACATCATCACGGGCCCCTACGGCCAGACCTTCGGCGACTGGCTGCGGGACAGCGGCGCGACGGTGTACGACCTGGCGGTCCCGTTCCACACCGCCGTGACGGCCGCGCAGGTGCGTGAGGCGCTCGCCGAGCACCCCGAGACCGACTTCGTCTCACTCGTGCACGCGGAGGCCGCGACCGGCAACACCAACCCGGTCGCCGAGATCGGCGAGGTGGTGCGGGAGCACGGCGCCCTGTTCTACCTGGACGCGGTGGCGTCGATCGCCGCCGAGCCGGTCCTGCCCGACGCGTGGGGCGTGGACCTGTGCGTGATCGGCGCGCAGAAGGCCATGGGCGGCCCGGCGGGCGTCTCCGCGGTGTCCGTCAGCGCGCGGGCGTGGGAGCGGATGGAGTCCAACCCGCAGGCGCCGCGCCACTCGTACCTGTCGCTGCTCGACTGGAAGCACCGCTGGATCGACGGCGGGCGCAAGGCGCTGCTGCACGCTCCGGCACAGCTGGAGATGCTCGCCCTCGAGGCGTGTGCCGAGCGCATCGAGGCGGAGGGCCTCGACGCCGTGACGGCCCGTCACGCCGGCGCCGCCGCGGCCACGCGGGCGGGCGCGCTCGCGCTGGGCGGCGGCATCGAGCCGTACGTGTACGAGGCCCGCGACGCGGCGCCGGTCGCGACGACGCTGCGTGCCCTGGCGGGGATCGACGCCTCGGAGCTGGTCGCGCGGGCGCTGGCGGTGGACCCGGTGCTGCCGCTGGTGGCCGGCGGCGGGGCGCTCGCCAAGGAGATGATCCGCGTCAACCACTACGGCCCGCAGGCCACCCGGGGCGTCGTGCAGTCCTCGCTCGCGGCGCTCGGCGGCGCGCTCGCCGAGATGGAGGGGTCCGGCGCGCCGGTGGACCTGGAGGGCGCGCGCAGGGCCGTCGCGGCGGCCTGGGTGCAGCCCCTGTAGTCCCGCGACTTCACAAAGCGAGGCGCCGCCCCTTCAATGGGGTGGCGCCTTCTTTTATTTTCCGAGTCAATTCTCGCGCATTTCTCAGCGCAGCTTCCCATATTCGTCTGCCCGCTTTCCGGGGACGTAAACACTAAGATTTCAACAACGGGAAACGGCGTAATTCGGACGCGTCTCGCCCCGGTTACGCCTCTGTGACGCACTCCACATCGTACGCGATTTACGTGCTTTGCCCCAGTCAAATCGTCACATACCTATCGGATCTCGCGTGCGCGCCCCCACCCGCGCGATAACACAGGATGCGCGTTTACGTAACCCTCTCCCGCGATGCAATCCCCGAACTTGCTCGGTAAATTGAATTCACATGACCGCGCAATTCCTGGAAATGCCCGAGAGCTTGCGGATCGACCGGCCCGACGTGGCCGACGGAGCCGCAATCTGGCGCATCGCCCGCGACTCGAAGGTGCTCGACCTCAACTCCTCGTACAGCTATCTGCTGTGGTGCCGGGACTTCGCCGCCACGTCCGTCGTGGCGCGGGACTCCGCCGGCTCCGTCGCCGGGTTCATCACCGGGTACATCCGGCCGGAGAACCCGCGCACCCTCGTGGTGTGGCAGGTGGCCGTCGACCATGCGCACCGGGGGCGCGGTCTGGCCGGGGCACTGCTCGACGGGCTCTGGGCGAGGGTCGCCGCCGACCGCGCGACAACCGTGCTCGAGACGACGATCTCGCCCGACAACACCGCTTCGCAGCGTCTGTTCGCCTCGTTCGCGCGCCGCAACGGCGCGCAGGCCGCGCAGACGGTGCTGTTCGACGCGGGCCTCTTCCCGGACGACGGGCACGAGCCCGAGGTGCTCCACCGCATCGGGCCGATCGCCTGACCCACGACCGGTCCCTCAGCACTTCTCGTCACCGCAAGTCCGCATCACCGCATGACTGCTTGACCTTCCAAGCCACCCCCACCCCCATCTCCCAGGAGATTCGCTGTGACCATCACCCAGCCGGACCTGAGCGTCTTCGAGACCCTTGAGTCGGAGGTGCGCAGCTACTGCCGCGGTTGGCCCACCGTCTTCGACCGGGCGCAGGGCAGCCGCATGTTCGACGAGGACGGCCACGACTACCTCGACTTCTTCGCGGGCGCGGGATCGCTCAACTACGGGCACAACAACCCTGTCCTCAAACGCGCCCTGATCGACTACCTGGAGCGCGACGGCGTCACGCACGGCCTGGACATGTCGACGACGGCGAAGCGCGCCTTCCTGGAGTCGTTCCAGAACATCATCCTGCGCCCGCGCGACCTGCCGTACAAGGTCATGTTCCCGGGCCCGACGGGCACCAACGCCGTCGAGTCGGCCCTGAAGCTGGCCCGCAAGGTCAAGGGCCGCGAGTCGATCGTGTCGTTCACGAACGCCTTCCACGGCATGTCGCTCGGCTCCCTCGCGGTGACCGGCAACGCCTTCAAGCGCGCGGGCGCCGGCATCCCGCTGGTGCACGGCACCCCGATGCCGTTCGACAACTACCTCGACGGGCAGACCCCGGACTTCATCTGGTTCGAGCGCCTCCTGGAGGACTCCGGCTCGGGCCTGAACACGCCCGCCGCCGTGATCGTCGAAACGGTGCAGGGCGAGGGCGGCATCAACGTCGCCCGCGCGGAGTGGCTGCGCAAGCTGGCCGATGTCTGCGAGCGCTGGGACATGCTCCTGATCGTCGACGACATCCAGATGGGCTGCGGCCGCACCGGCGCGTTCTTCTCCTTCGAGGAGGCGGGCATCACACCGGACATCGTGACTGTTTCGAAGTCCATCAGCGGGTACGGGCTCCCCATGTCCCTGTGCCTGTTCAAGCCGGAGCTCGACATCTGGGAGCCGGGCGAGCACAACGGCACGTTCCGCGGCAACAACCCCGCGTTCGTGACGGCCGCCGCCGCCCTCGAGGCGTACTGGACCGACGGCCCCGCCATGGAGAAGCAGACGCTCGCCCGCGGCCAGCAGATCGAGGAGGCCCTCGGCGCTCTTCGCGACGAGTTCCCGGGCGACACCGTCGAGTACCGCGGACGCGGCCTGGTGTGGGGCCTGGAATTCCGCGACAAGGACCGGGCGGACAAGGTCGCCAAGCGCGCCTTCGAGCTCGGACTGCTCATCGAGACCTCCGGCCCCGAGAGCGAGGTCGTCAAGCTGCTTCCGGCGCTGACGATCACGCCCGAGGAGCTGGAAGAGGGACTGCGCACGCTCACCCGGGCCGTGCGCGAGACCGCCTGACTTCCGCTCAAGCGGGCAGGCGCCCCCTCACCACGTAGAAAAGAAAGGCAGCAACTCACCGTGATCGTCCGTTCGTTCAAGGAGATCGAGAACACCGACCGGCATGTGAAGTCGGCGACCGGCACCTGGGAGAGCAAGCGCATCGTCCTTGCCAAGGAGAAGGTCGGCTTCTCACTGCACGAGACGATCCTCTACGCCGGCACGGAGACCGACATGTGGTACGCCAACCACATCGAGGCCGTGCTGTGCGTCGAGGGCGAGGCCGAGCTCACCAACAAGGAAACCGGCGAGAAGCACTGGATCGAGCCGGGCACGATGTACCTCCTGAACGGCCATGAGCGCCACACCCTGCGCCCCAAGACCGACTTCCGCTGCGTGTGCGTGTTCAACCCTCCCGTGACCGGACGGGAGGACCACGACGAGAACGGCGTTTACCCGCTGCTGACCGAGGAGGCCTGACCCTTATGAGCACGGAGACACGTACCGACCTCTACCCGACCCGCGGCGTCTCCGAGGTGGCGACGCCGCGCGTCGACCCCGTCGTCTGGTCTGCGCCGGGCGCGCGCGGTCCGATCCGCCAGTCGGACCTCGAGGGCTTCGAACGGGACGGCTTCCTGGCGATCCCCGAGCTGATCGGGCCGGACGAGATCGGCGTCTACCAGGCCGAGTTGAACCGTCTGGTCACGGATCCGGCGGTCAAGGCCGACGAGCGTTCCATCGTCGAGCCCACGTCGCAGGACGTGCGGTCCGTCTTCGAGGTGCACAGGATCAGCGAGGTGTTCGCGAAGCTGGTGCACGACGAGCGGGTCGTGGGCCGGGCGCGGCAGATCCTCGGCTCGGACGTGTACGTCCACCAGTCACGGATCAACGTGAAGCCGGGCTTCGGGGCGAGTGGCTTCTACTGGCATTCGGACTTCGAGACCTGGCACGCGGAGGACGGCCTGCCGAACATGCGGACCGTGTCCGTCTCGATCGCGCTGACCGAGAACTACGACACCAACGGCGGCCTGATGATCATGCCGGGGTCGCACAGGACGTTCCTGGGCTGCGCGGGCGAGACGCCGAGGGACAACTACAAGAAGTCCCTCCAGATGCAGGACGCGGGCACGCCGTCGGACGAGGCGCTCACCAAGTTCGCGGACCGGCACGGCATCCGCCTGTTCACGGGCAGCGCGGGCTCGGCAACGTGGTTCGACTGCAACGCCATGCACGGCTCCGGGGACAACATCACCCCGTATCCGCGCTCGAACGTCTTCATCGTGTTCAACAGCGTGGAGAACACGGCGGTGGAGCCGTTCGCGGCTCCGGTGCGACGGCCCGAGTTCATCGGGGCGCGGGACTTCACCCCGGTGAAGTGACCTTCTTACACGCACAGTTGGGGCGGCTCCCGGTCGGGGGCCGCCCCAGCTCGCGTATGCGGAGGCGGTCGGACGGAAGGGATCAGGCGGTGAGCGCCGGGTAGTCCGTGTAGCCCTTGGCGTCGCCGCCGAAGAACGTGGCCGGGTCCGGGGTGTTGTACGGACCCTGCGTCTTCAGGCGGGCCGGCAGGTCGGGGTTGGCGAGGAAGAGCGCGCCGAACGTGATGATGTCGGCGATGCCGTCCTCGATCACCGAGAGGTCGCCGTGCCCGGTGGGCCCGTCGCTGAGGACGTTGATGACGAACGTGCCCGAGAACTGCTTGCGCAGCGCCAGGGTCAGCTCGCGGATGTCGGAGCTCTCGAGGACGTGCAGGTAGGAGATGCCGAGCGGCTCGATCTCCTTGACCAGCGCGGTGTACGTCGGCGCCGGGTCGCTCTCCTCGATGGAGTTGTACGGGTTCCCGGGCGAGATCCGCAGCCCGGTCCGCTCGGCACCGATCTCGGCGACGACGGCCTTGACGACCTCGGCGGCGAAACGGATGCGGTTCTCCACGCTGCCGCCCCACTCGTCGTCGCGCAGGTTGGTGTTGGGCGCGAGGAACTGGTGGATGAGGTAGCCGTTGGCGCCGTGCAGCTCGACGCCGTCGAAGCCGGCCTCGATCGCGTTGCGGGCGGCGGTGGCGTAGTCGGCGATGGTGGCGCGGACCTCGTCGCCGGTCAGCGCCCGCGGCGTGGTGAAGTCCTTCATGCCCTCATGCGTGAACCCCTGGCCCGCCGGGGCGACCGGGGACGGGGCGACCGGGGTCTCCCCCTCGGGCAGCAGCACGGGGTGGCTGATCCGGCCCGCGTGCATGATCTGCGCGTAGATCTTGCCGCCCTTGGCGTGCACGGCGTCGGTGACCTTGCGCCAGGAGGCGATCTGCTCGTCGCTGTGCAGGCCCGGGGTCCATGCGTAGCCCTGCCCGACGGCGGACGGCTGGATGCCCTCGGTGATGATCAGGCCGGCCGAGGCGCGCTGCGCGTAGTACTCGGCGGTCAGGTCGGTGGCGGTGCCGCCCTCGCCGGCCCGGCTGCGGGTCATCGGGGCCATGGCGATGCGGTTGGCGAGCTGGACGCCGGAGAGGTCGATCGGGTCGAAGGCGGTGGTCATGGCTACTCCATCCAAGGGCGGGCAACGTAACGCCGACCAATATGTGGTCGGCCAAGTAATCGAGCCGTGTGCCACTGTAACCCATTCATTGGCCGACCAAGGTAATCTCTACGTGAAGACCGAAACCCCGTGGAGAGACCGGACTCCACGGCGAGGCCGGAACCGATCAGGAGTCGCCATGACGGACGAGCCAGCCTGTAGTGAGCACCTGCCCGAGGCCGCCCGCTGCGGTCCCGTCAGTCATGCGCTCTCCCGCGTGGCGCGGCTGCACCGGATCACCGCGGGCAAGCTGCTGCGCGGGCTCGGCCTCTATCCGGGCCAGGAGTTCCTGATGATGCACCTGTGGGACAGGGGGCCCCTGCGCCAGTCGGAGCTCATCAAGGCGGTCGACCTGGACCCCTCCACGGTGACGAAGATGCTCCAGCGGCTCGAACAGGCCGGTCATGTACGCCGCTCCCCCGACCCGCGCGACCGGCGGGCCGTGCTCGTGGAGACGACGGACGCCAGCTGCGGCCTGCTCGGCGACGTGCAGCACAAGTGGGGCGACCTGGAGGACCACACGCTGCGCGGCCTCGACAAGGAGGAGCGGACCGAACTCCTGCGGCTGCTCGCCAAGGTCGAGGCGAATTTGTGCACGGACGCGGCGAGCTGCCCGGGGGCGGAGCCTGCCGACGGGTGATCCGGGGACCGCGGGCGGGCCTGCTCCGGATGGGTGGCGGAGGCCGGAGCGGCCCGACGGGCAGGGTCGGCCCGGAGGGTTCAGCCCGACAGCGCCTCGAGGAGCCGGTCGACGTCGGACTCCGTGTTGTACAGGTGGAAGGCCGCCCGCAGGTTGCCCGCGCGGTGGGAGACCTCGATCCCGGCCCGGCTCAGCTCCGGCTGCCGTACGCCGAGGCCCGGGACGGAGACCATGGGCGAGCCCGGCGCGGGCACGGGCTCGTGGCCGAGTGTGGTGAGGCCCGCGCGGAAGCGCTCCGCCAGGGCGAGGTCATGGGCGCGGATCGCGTCGACGCCGAGTTCCTCGATGAGCGCCAGGGAGTGCCGCGCGCCCGCGTACGAGAAGAGGCTGGGGCTCTCGTCGAACCGCCGTGCGGAGTGGGCGAGTTCCTCGACGGGTCCGTAGCAGCTGTCCCACGGGTGCTCGCCCGCGACCCAGCCCGCGAAGACCGCGCTGAGGGATCCCATGTCCTGCGGGACGACGAGGAAGCTCACGCCGCGCGGGCACAGGAGCCACTTGAAGGCGACGGTGGACGTGTAGTCCTGCGCGTCCGCGTCGACGGGCAGCCAGCCCGCGGCCTGGGAGCAGTCGACGTAGGTGCGGGCGCCGTGGGCGCGAGCCGCCTCGCGGATCGCGGGCAGGTCGGCGACGCGTCCGTCGGCGGACTGGGCCGCGCTGACGGCGACCAGCGCGGTGCCGGACCGGACGGCGTCGGCGATCCCCTCCAGGGGCGCGGTGCGGACCTTGAGATCGCCGCGTACGTAGAACGGGTTCACGGTGGAGCTGAAGTCGTCCTGCGCGGTGAGGACCTCGGCGCCCGCCGGGAGCGAGGCGGCGATGACCCCGGTGTAGACGGCCACCGAGGCGCCGGCCGCCACCCGGTCGGCCGGAACCCCGGCAAGCCGGGCGAAGGCGGCGCGGGCGGCCTCGACGTCCGCGAACATGTCGGCGGGACGGCCGGCCGCGACAGAGGCGACCGCGTCCGTCATGGCCGCCACCGTGCGGGACGGGAGCAGCCCCGTGCTCGCGGTGTTCAGATAGCTGGTGACGGGTGCGAACTCGGCGCGCACGAGCGCGTGATCGAGAGTCTCCATGAGTCCACTGTGCCGCCTGGCCAACTATCGGTCCATTGCGCGTTGTTGAGCAGTACCCCTAAGCGCCTCTTATAAATGCTGCTCCCGGGGCTGCGTGCCGCTCCCGCGGCCCGTGTCAGTTCTGCGGGACCGCGCATCCGTCCGGGCCGCAGGCCTCGGCGTCGCCGCTGTCGATGACCTGGAGCGGCGAGCGGCTGCCCCACGCCTGCTCCAGGGCCTGGGCGAAGACCTCGGCGGGCTGGGCGCCGGAGACGCCGTACTTGCGGTCGAGGACGAAGAAGGGCACGCCGTTCGCGCCGAGCTCGGCGGCCTCGCGCTCGTCGGCGCGCACGTCGTCCGCGTAGCGGGCGGGGTCGGCGAGGACGGCGCGGGCCTCGTCGGCGTCGAGTCCGGCCTCGGCGGCAAGGCCGACCAGGTACTCGTCGGCGTCGGCGAAGACGGACCGCTCGTCGGCGAAGTTCGCTCGGTACAGGAGGCCGATCAGCTCGTCCTGACGGCCCTGCTCCTTCGCGAAGTGGAGGAGGCGGTGCATGTCGAAGGTGTTGCCGTGGTCGCGGCCCTCGGTGAGGTAGGTGAGGCCTTCGGAGGCGGCGTTCTCGCCGAGGTTGCGCTCGGCGGCCTGCGCCTGGTCCTCGGTCATGCCGTACTTCTGCGCGAGCATCGGGATGACGAGTCCGCTGTCGCCCTTGGCGCGCGTCGGGTCGAGCTCGAAGGAGCGGTGGACCACCTCGACGCCGTCACGGTGCGGGAAGGCGGCCAGGGCCTTCTCGAAGCGGGCCTTGCCGACGTAGCACCAGGGGCAGGCTATGTCGGACCAGATCTCGACGCGCATGGGGGTCACTCCAGATTCGTACGGCGCAGGGTCTGCCCTGCGACCCCCTTCAACGCCCGGCTCCGGCGGCTCATTCCCCGGGCCGGGCGTCAGGTGCCCCTGGGTTCCCGAGGGGTCAGGAACCGTCCTTCAGGCCCTGTGGCCAGCTCGGGCGGAACTCGATGGCCTCGTACGTGACGACGCAGCCGTCACCGACCGGGGCCTGCGCCATGAAGCCGACCAGGGCCGCGCCCGCTGACTCCTCGTCGCCCAGCGAGAAGATCCGGACGAAGGTCCACTTCTCGCCGTCCGGCGAGGCGTGGAAGGCGAACGCCGAACCGGTGCGGCTGATGCGCAGCCACACCGTGCTGCCGCCCACGACGAACGCGTTCGCGTCGTCGGAGCGGCCGCGCGTGACGACGGTGCAGACGGTCGGCTCGTCGGGCGAGCGCTCCAGGCAGAGCTTGGCCCACTCGCGCTCGCCGACGTGCAGATAGAGCACCCCCGCGTCGAAGGCGGCGGTGAAGCCGACCGTGACCCGGGCGAGCAGCTGGAAGTCGCCCTTCGGCGCCCCGAGCAGGCGGGGCGCGTCGGACGCCGGGTCCAGGGCCGTGCCGGTGGGCGGCACGAAGCGGTCCTGGCGGGGTCCGGCCCAGCCGGTGAGGACCCCGTCCTCGTACGACCAGTGCCCGTCGGGGCCGTAGGTGCGCAGCGGGAACGGGAGTTCGGGGAGTTCGATGTCCATCGGGTCAGTTTTCCAGGTGCGGGTCGGGCTGCCCGGTGAGGGTCGGGCGGTTCAGAGTTCCTGGCGGCCTTCGTAGCGGCGCGGCAGGCCCAGCGGGTTGTCGTCGCGCAGCTCCGGCGGCAGGAGCGCCTCGGGGGTGTTCTGGTACGCGACCGGGCGCAGCCAGCGCTCGACGGCGGTGCCGCCCACGGACGTCGAGGTGGACGTCGTGGCCGGGTACGGGCCGCCGTGGTGCTGGGCGGGGGCGACGGCGACGCCGGTGGGCCAGCCGTTGACCAGGACGCGGCCCGCGAGCGGGGTGAGCTCGGCGAGGATCTCGGCGCCGCGCCCCTGGCCCGCGGCCTCGCCCTCGGACAGGTGGACGGTGGCCGAGAGGTTGCCGGGCAGCCGCGAGAGCACGGAGGTGACCTCGGCGTCGTCCTCGTAGCGGGCGACGACCGTCACCGGGCCGAAGCACTCCTCCAGGAGGAGGTCGTGGTCGCCGCCCTCGGTGGCCAGGCGCTGGGCCGGGACCGTGAGGAAGCCGGGGCTGACGGTGTGCTCGCTGCCCGCGCCCGGGGTCACGGGGGCGTCCACGTCGGGCAGCTCCGCGCGCTCGGCGACGCCCGCGACGAAGTTGTCGCGCATGCGGTGGTCGAGGAGCACTCCCGCGTCGGTGTCGCTGACGGCGTCGGTGAGGGACTTGAGGAGGCGGTCGCCGTCGGCGCCGCTGGGCGCGAAGACAAGGCCGGGCTTCACGCAGAACTGGCCGACGCCGAGCGTCATGGAGCCCGCGAGCCCGGCGCCGATCTGCTCGGCGCGCTCGGCCGCGGCCTGGGCCGTGATGACCACGGGGTTGAGGGAGCCGAGTTCGCCGTGGAAGGGGATCGGCACGGGGCGGGCGGCCGCCGCGTCGAACAGGGCGCGCCCGCCCCGTACGGAACCGGTGAATCCGGCGGCCGAGACCAGCGGGTGCTTCACGAGCTCGACGCCCGCCTCGAAGCCGTGGACCAGGCCGAGTACGCCCTCCGGAATACCGTGCTGGGCGGCGGCCCTGCGCAGCACCGAGGCGACCAGTTCGGAGGTGGCCGGGTGGTCGGGGTGGGCCTTGACGACGACCGGGCAGCCCGCGGCGAGCGCGCTCGCGGTGTCGCCGCCGGGCACGGAGAAGGCGAACGGGAAGTTCGACGCCGAGTAGACGGCGACGACGCCCAGCGGCACCTTGTAGCGGCGGAGGTCCGGGATCGGCGGGGTCGCCGAGTCGTCGGGGTGGTCGATGACGATGCCCAGGAAGGCGCCCTCGTCGACGATGTCCGCGAAGGCCCGCAACTGGTAGCAGGTGCGGGCGAGTTCACCGGTGAGGCGGACGGGACCGAGCGCGGTCTCCGCGTCCGCGGCCTCCACCAGATGGTCCTTGGAGGCGTCGAGGAGCTCGGCGGCGCTGCGCAGGAACGCGGCGCGCACGGTGCGGTCCGCGAGGGCGCCCGTGGCGGCGTGCGCGGCACGGACCGCCTGGTCCACCTCCTCGGCCGTGGCTTCCACCGCAACCTGCTCCCGCTGCTTCCCGGTTCGGGGGTCGACACTCCAGACTGGTGCTGCTGCCACCGCGGGTTCCTCCAGATTTGTGCCGCTCACCTGACGACGAACAGCAGCTGTTCGATATGCTGAACACTGTCCCTGATGATGAATACGCTACGGACTCAGGACACTAATTCTGGTCGAACGAAGGGGTCAAGGGAATGTCGGCAGGTGAGACGGGCGGCGGGGCCCAGGTCAAGTCCGCGGTACGGACCGTGGAATTGCTCGAATACTTCGCGGGCCGGCCCGGAATGCACTCCCTGGCGGCCGTCCAGGAAGCGGTCGGTTACCCCAAGTCCAGCCTGTACATGCTCCTTCGCACGCTCGTCGAACTGGGCTGGGTGGAGACGGACGCGACAGGCACGCGGTACGGCATCGGCGTACGCGCCCTGCTCGTCGGCACGTCGTACATCGACGGCGACGAGGTGGTGGCCGCGGCCCGCCCCACCCTCGACCGGCTCTCCGACGACACCACGGAGACGATCCACCTGGCGCGCCTCGACGGCACGAACGTCGTCTATCTCGCCACGCGCCAGTCGCAGCACTACCTGCGGCCCTTCACCCGCGTCGGCCGCCGGCTGCCCGCGCACTCCACGTCCCTCGGCAAGGCACTGCTCGCGACCCACACCGACGAGCAGGTCCGCAAGATGCTCCCCGAGACGCTCCCGGCGCTCACCGAGCACACCATCACCGACCGCGAGAAGCTCATCGAGGAGCTGCACACGGTGCGCGAGCAGGGCATCGCGGTGGACCGCGAGGAGAACACGCTGGGGCTTCGCTGCTTCGGCGTCGCGATCCCGTACCGCACACCGGCGCGCGACGCGATCAGCTGCTCGGTGCCGGTGGCGCGCCTGACCCCCGCGCACGAGCAGATGGTGAAGGACGCGCTGTTCGACGCCCGCGACCGGCTGACGCTGGCGACGCGCCGGCTCTGACGCGCGGGCTCCACGAGGGGCGGCCCGTCTCCCCCGCGCGGCGGAGGCGGATCGCCTGCCGGCCCGTGACACGGATCTCATGATGAGGATTCACTGAGAAACCGGGCCGGAACGGAACGATTCGCTCTCCGTCGCTCGTCTTCTGTGCGGGATGAACAAGACGATCAGACGCGCCTCGGTCTTCTGTCTGCTCCTCGTGCTCGCTCTGCTGGTGAGGGCGACGTGGGTGCAGTTCTACGACGGCCGGGCCCTCGCGGACAACAAGGACAACCGGCGGAACGTGATGGAGCAGTACGCGTATCCCCTGGGCGACATCGTCGTGGGCGGCGAGGCGGTCACCGGTTCGAAGAGAACGGGCGACGGCAGCGACCTCGCGTACAAGCGCACGTACAAGGACGGCGATCTCTATGCGGGTGTGACGGGCTTCAGTTCGCAGGTGTACGGCCAGACGCAGCTCGAGGGCATCTACCAGGACATCCTCGACGGCACGGACACCCGGCTCAAGAACCCCGTCGACGCGGTCACCGGCAAGCACACCGAGCCGGGTGACGTGGTCACGACCATCGACCCGTCCGTGCAGAAGGCCGCGTACCGCGCGCTCGGCGACAAGAAGGGCGCGGCCGTCGCGATCGACCCGAAGACCGGGAAGGTGCTCGGCCTCGTCTCGACGCCGTCGTTCGACCCGTCGAAGATCAGCGGCTCGGACTCGTCCACGGACGGCAAGGCGTGGACGGCGCTGTCGAAGGACAAGGACCAGCCGACGCTGAACCGCGCGATCAAGCAGGCGCTGCCGCCCGGGTCCACGTTCAAGCTGGTCGTGGCGGCGGCCGCGCTGGAGGACGGGCTCTACTCGTCGGTGGACGCGAAGACCGACAGCCCGAACCCGTTCCGGCTGCCGGGCACGACCACCGACCTGAAGAACGAGAGCGCGTCCGCGCCCTGCGAGGACGCCTCGATCCGTACGGCGCTGCGCTACTCCTGCAACAACGTCTTCGGGAAGATCGCCGTCGACCTGGGCCAGGACAAGGTCAGGGCGATGGCCGAGAAGTTCGGCTTCAACGACGCCGAGCAGGACATGCCGGTCAGGGCCTCGCAGAGCGTGTACCCGAAGGACATGGACAAGGCGCAGACCGGTCTGTCGGGCATCGGCCAGTTCGATGTGACGGCGACGCCGCTGCAGATGGCGATGGTCTCGGCCACGATCGCCAACGGCGGCCAGCAGGCCTCGCCTCACATGGTCTCGCAGGTCACGGACGCCGACGGCAACGCGATCAAGAGCTTCGCCGACGGCGACAACACGCGCGTGGTCAGCGGCTCCACGGCCTCGCAGCTCCGGTCGGCGATGGAGACGGTCGTGGAGCAGGGCACCGGTACGAACGCGCAGATCGCGGGCGCGACGGTGGGCGGCAAGACGGGTACGGCCCAGCACGGCGAGAACAACAGCAAGACGCCGTACGCCTGGTTCACGTCGTACGCGAAGGACGACTCCACCGGCAAGGAGGTCGCTGTGGCGGTCGTCGTGGAGCAGTCGGACGCGGCCCGCTCGGAGGTGAGCGGCAACGGTCTCGCGGCGCCGATCGCGAAGGCGATGATGTCGGCGGCGCTGAAGGGGTAGCCGGGATCACGACACCGGGGCACCCGAGGCAGGCGGGTGCGCGGCGGGGCCGTTACGCGGGCGCCGGCCCCGTGCCCGTACCACCACGGTCGCCACGACCGGCACCAGTGCCCCGATCACCAGCCCCACCGCGAAACCGAACCCGTAGCCGAGGCCCGTGGTCGCGGCCTGGGCCACCGCCGCCGCGGCGGCGAGGACCAGGAAGATGCCGAGCAGCACGGTGCTGCGGCGGCTCACGGGACGCAGGAGCGTGGCGCGCGGCGGGACCGGCGGCGGCTCGGGGAGCCCGTGAGCCGAGCCGCCCGCGCCCGCCGCCTTCGGCCGCTTGAACCAGGCGTGCACGACCCAGTCGCCGCACGGCTCCCAGCCGTCACGCGCGAGCCGCTCGTCGAGGCCCTCGCGCTCCCCGGTGACCAGCTCACGCCGGTACTCCCAGCGCCGGGGCCGCTCGGGGTCGCGGTGGCTGACGAAGCGGCCGAGCGGGTCGACCCGCTCGACCTCCCAGCCCTCGTCGCCGAAGCGGTTGAGGAGATCCTCGTCGGCGTAGGTGTCGGCGAGCCAGCGCCAGGTCTCCAGGTGCTCGTCGGCGGGGGCGTCGGACCCGGACGGAGCGAGGCGCCGGGCGAACGCGTCGACCGGGCCGAACGCGTCCTGCGGATCCGCTCCCCCGGACCGCGCGAGATGCGCCGCGAGATCGGCGACGACATCCGCGACATGGTCCGGCACAAGCCCGTACTGCTCGCGCAGCAGTTCGGCGAGACGGTCCAGATACGCGGTCACCGCACCACGGTAGATCACCCTCTACTTGACGCCGAGCAGTTGCTCCACGGGGTCGATCGCGAAGTACACGAGGAAGAGGGCGCCGGCGCCCCAGAGCAGCCAGTGCACCTCGCGCGCCTTGCCGAGGACGGTCTTGATGACGACGTACGCGAGGAATCCGGCGCCGATGCCGTTGGTGATCGAGTACGTGAACGGCATCACGGCGATGGTCAGGAAGGCCGGCACCGCGATGTCGTACCGGTCCCAGTCGATGTGCTTGACCTGCGTCATCATCAGGAAGCCGACCGCGACGAGGGCCGGGGCCGCGGCCTGGAGCGGCACGATGGTCAGGAGCGGGGACAGGAAGAGGGAGAGCGCGAAGAGGCCGCCCGTGACGAGGTTGGCGAATCCGGTACGGGCGCCCTCGCCGACCCCGGCGGCGGACTCGATGTAGGTGGTCGAGGAGGAGGCGGAGGCCGCGCCGCCCACGGCAGCGGCGGCACCGTCGATGAACAACACCCGCCCAAGATTGGGTACTTGGCCCTTCTCGTCCAGCAGCCCGGCTTCAGCCGTGATCCCGACGACCGTACCCATCGTGTCGAAGAAGTCCGACAGGATGAGGGTGAAGACGAGCAGGATCACGGTGAGGGCGCCGGTCTGGCCGAACGCGCCGAAGACGCTGAAGTCGCCGAGCAGCCCGAAGTCGGGCGCGGCGAAGACGTCGTCCGGGATCTCGGGCGTGGTCAGGCCCCAACTCTTCACATCGGCGACGGAGTTGATGATGACGGCCACGACCGTCATCACGACGATGCTGATGAGGATGGCGCCCTTCACCTTGCGCGCGAGCAGCCCGACGGTCAGCAGCACGCCGAGACAGAACACGAGGACGGGCCAGCCGGAGAGAGTGCCCGTGCCGCCGAGCTGCACCGGCACGGTGGAGTTGGCGATGTCGGGGATCCGGGTCACGAACCCGGCGTCGACGAAGCCGATGAACGCGATGAACAGTCCGATGCCGACGCTGATGGCCTGTTTCAGCGGCTGGGGTATCGCGCGCATGACGGCCTCGCGCAGCCCGGTGACGACGAGGACGCAGATCAGCAGCCCCTCCAGGACGATGAGCCCCATCGCGTCGGGCCAGCTCATGAGCGGGGCTATCTGGAAGGCGACGACGGCGTTGAGGCCGAGGCCCGCCGCGAGGGCGAGCGGCAGATTGCCGCCGACACCCATGATGACGGTCATCACGGCGGCCACGAGGGCCGTGGCGGTGACGAGTTCGGCCCCGTCGAGCTGATGCCCGAACTTGTCCTTCGCGCTGCCCAGGATGATCGGGTTCAGGACGAGGATGTAGGCCATGGTGAAGAACGTGGCGAATCCGCCGCGCACTTCGCGCACGTACGTGGATTCACGTGCGGTGATACGGAAATAACGGTCCAACGGGGCGAGCATGACGGGCTCCTCGGGTCAGCCGTGGCGAGTGGTGGCTGGATTGTTCCCCCGAGGAGCCCGTTTCAGGTTTTCGCCGTGTTACAGAATGCGGGCGCGGAAGGCCGTGATCACTCGACGAAGTACGTCGGGTTCGGGAACTTGTACGTCCGGTCGGCGTGCCCGCCCTCGAGGTCCGAGTACTGGTCGCCGAAGTTGGCGACGACGTCGTAGCCGAGAGACTCGATGTGCTTGCGGGTGCCCGACTTGTACTGCACGGTGGTGCAGTTCCAGGCACTGGCGGTGGCGCAACTACTCAAGTACGCGGGCGGGTTGGCCTTGTCCTTGAGAAACATGTGGGCGGCGTCGAGGTTGACGTCGATGCCGACCTTCTTGAGGTTCTCCACGGCGGCGCCGCGCTGCGCCTCGCCCAGCCCGGAGTTGTAGAAGACCTCGACACCCTTCCCCTGCGCGTACGCGATGAGATCGGGCGTCCCGAACACGGCGGGCCGGTTCGCCTTGGCGACGTACTCCTTCCACGTGGCGTCGTTGTAGACGTAGTTGGTCTTCTTCTCGTAGTCGAGACTGAGAAGAAGGGTGTCGTCGATGTCGAAGACGACGGCGGGCTTGTCGCCCTTGTGGTGGCGCCCGGCGGCAGCCTGGGCGATCTGCTTCTTCGCACCCGCCTCGATGCGACCGAGGTCCTGGGCGTACTGGCTGGACGGGGACGCCTGGTAGACACCGTTCGCGTCGAGGGAGGTGCCGTAGTAGGAGTCGATCTCCTTGACGAGCTGCCCGATGTTGTGGGGCTCGGCGGTGGTGTGCGCCGACTCTCCGCCGGCGTTCGCGACACCGGTCCCGTAGAGGGCGGCGCCGGCGAGGGCACAGGATGCGGCGGCAACGGCCGCGATACGTAGGGGCTTCTGCATGACACGCTTTCTACGCGCGTCACACCGGCGGGCGCGAGGTCCTTTGCCCGATCGATATCTGATCCACAGCCGAACCCGCGGCCACGAGGCCCGGACACTTCTCACTGACCCACAGATGATCAGCCCATGACCTCCCCTTGACCCGCCTCGCCCAGGGTCATGGATCGCACACGCGAGAGTCGGGAAGGCAGTTGCACCCAGGGAGGGGCGGGCCGACCGACTCGTGTCCTTCAGCCGGGAACAGATCGAGCCGACCGGGCGGGACCGAAAACGTGAAGATTACTACCGGCCCCGGTTCTTACCGCTGGTCCCATCAAGGGAAAAGACAATGACTGCAGCCCTCACCTTCGCCTCCGGGACCCACGCACCCTCGGTCGTGCTTCTGGCCGTCTTCGCCCTCGGAGGGCTCGTCGCCCTCTGGTGCGGCGCGAGTTGGGCGTTCGACGTGCGCGGGATCACCACCCGGCGGTCCGAGCGGATTCGGCGGAAGAATGCTGATACCTGGGCGGCCATGGGGCTGCTCGACGCGGCGCCCAGCGTTTTCGGCACGCCCGGGTACCTGCGGTTCCTGGGCGTGCTCATGGCGTTCGCCGGGCTCGTCCTGCTGATCGCCTCGTACGCCCTCTGGCACCTCAACTGACGTCAGGCAGCCGGCTTCCAGCCGGGGTCGCGGCCGCTCAGGCCGATGGCCCGGTCGAGCAGGGGCGCGGAGTCCTCCACCTGGACCACCGGGCCGAAGATGTCGGGGCGGGGGCCCTCGGCGGACTGGAGCAGGAAGGTGTGGGCGGCGTGCAGGGCGGCCTCGTCAGGGACGTAGTCCTGACCCGTCGCCTTCGCCAAGTCCCAGCTGTGTACGACGAGTTCGTCCAGAGCGACGAACGCCGCCACCCCTCCGGGCAGGTCGACCCCGCCCGCCCGGGTCATCCCCTGCCAGGCCGCCGGGTCGCGCCAGGCCTCCGTGAGGTCGTCGAGCGCCTTGGCCAGCGCGTCGCGCCAGCCGTCCGTGATGTCGGGCAGGGACGCCGTCGGGCTCGTGTCCGTCGTCGGGCCCAGGTTCTTGCGGGCGGCGTCGCCGAAGGCGACCGTCAGTCCGAGGATGTGCCCGAGCAGGTTGCGCACCGCGTACTCCGGGCACGGGGTCGTCAGGTTCAGCTGGTCCTCGCCCACCTTGTCCGCGAGGCGCGCCGCGATCCGCGTCTGCGGGCCGAAGTCCACCATCTGCTGCGCCGTCCGGTCGGTCGCGTCGGGCATGTCGGGCTCCTTGCTTGTTTTCAGGACTCACGAATCCAGGACTCGCATTGCGTATGTACCTGTAGACCCCGGCTCCGCCCGAAAGTCATCGGCGCATCCGCCTAGGGCATCCTCCCGATCCCCCGCCGGGGGCCTTAGCACCACGATGACCTGGCATGACGTTCACTTCTACCGCCACACGGGGCGGTTCCCCGCTCCTCCTGGCCGGCATCGTCGTGTCCGGGTTCGGGACCTCCGCCATGTGGCTGGCCGCCGGGATCTGGGTGAAGGACCTGACCGGCTCGGACAGCCTCGCCGCGCTGTGCGCCTTCGCGCTGTGGGCGCCCACGCTCGCCGGGCCCCTGCTCGGCACGGTCGCCGACCGCACCCGGCGACGGCCCCTCCTCGTCGCCGCGAACCTGGGTCTCGGCCTGCTGCTCCTGTCGCTGCTCGCCGTCGACTCGGCGGGCCGGCTGTGGATCCTGTTCGCGGTCCTCGTCGCGTACGGGACATGCGGCGTCGTCACCGACGCGGCCGAGGCCGCCCTCGTACCGGCCGTCGTCGGCAAGGACGCGCTCGGTGACTTCAACGGGCTGCGGATGACGGCCGACGAGGGCATGAAACTGGTCGCCCCGCTCGCGGGCGCGGGCCTCTTCGCCGTGTACGGAGGCGGCGGCGTGGCCCTGCTCGACGCCGCGACCTTCGCCGCCGCGGCCGGGCTGTACGCGCGGCTGCGGGTCCGGGAGCCGGCGCCCGCACGCCAGGCCACGGGTGTGTGGGCGCGCACCGCGGAGGGCGTACACGCGCTGTGGCGGCAGGAGCGGCTGCGCCCCCTCGTCCTGGCCGCCGCGGCCACCATGCTGCTGGCGGGCCTGAACGGCGCCGCGCTCTACGCGGTCGTCGACGGCGGCCTCGGCCGCTCCCCCTCGTACGCGGGGGTCCTGTACGCCGTGCAGGGCGCCGGTTCGGTCCTTTCCGGGCTCGCCGCGGGAGGGCTGCTGCGGCGGCTCGGCGAGCGCCGGTTCGCGGCGGCGGGGATCGCCCTGTTCGCGGCGGGCGCGGGCCTGCGCGCGCTCCCGTACGACGCCGTGGCACTCGGGTGCAGCGCGGCGATCGGCATGGGCCTGCCGTGCGTCCTGATCGCGGCGCTCACCGCGGTCCAGCGCGAGACCCCGGACGCGTTCGTCGGCCGCGCGGTGGCGAGTGCGAACACGCTGGTGTTCGCGCCGAACGCGGTGGCCCTCGCGATGGGCGCGGGCCTCATCGCGGTCGTGGACCACCGCGTCCTGCTGCCGCTGCTCGGCGCGGCCGGACTCGTGCTCGCGTGCGCTACTGCACGCCGGCCCAGCGCTTGACCGTGGCGACAGCCCTGGCCTGCTCGTCCGCGGGCAGCTTGGCGATGGACGCGCCGTGGTTGGAGCCGGGCACGACGTAGCGGTACGAGTCGTGCCCGCTCGGGGTGAACCTCTCGGCGCTCCACGGGTCGTTCTGTCCGTAGACGAACATCATCCGCTCGCCGTGTGTCCTGACCCACCTGTCGACGCCGGAGATCGCGGAGCCGTCGTACGTACCGCGCATCGCCGCGGGCAGGACCGAGTTGGGCTGGTAGATGTCCGGGTAGTGGCGGACGTCCTTGAGGTGCTTGAACTCCAGGTCGGCCCAGCCGAGTTGGGTGGCGGCCTGCCGGTAGTAGGGCCCGGTGCCGTTCGTGCCGAGGGTCTCGTCCTGGTACACGCTGAAGCCGTGGCCCTTGGACCAGGTGTAGAGCTCGTCGTCGGTGGCCTTCTTGGCGTCGGGCACGGTCGGGCAGTCGTCGATCGTGCCGCTCTGCCAGAAGTTCCAGACCTGGTCGAGCACGGCGAACTCGTAGGCCCTGTCGGTGGTTCCGAGGGTCTCCTCGAACGTGTCCCCGGCCGCCGCCGCGTCGGCCTCGAACTTGGGGATGAGGGCGTCGCGGCGCACCAGCATCTCGCGCTGGACGGCGTTCAGGGCGGCGCGGCACTCGGGCGTGCCGACCGTCTTGAAGAAGTTCTCGTAGCCGCTGTCGTCCTTGTTGTCGGCGTCATTCGGGGCGACGAACGCGACGACGGCGTCGAGGTCCTTCGGGTAGAAGCGCTCGTGGTACGTGGCGGTCATGCCGCCCTTGCTGCCGCCCGTGCCGAGCCACTTGCCCTTCTCGATGGTGCGCAGGGCCTGCGTGACGCGGTGCTCGTCGCTGGACTCCTGCCAGACCGTGAGCTTGGACCAGTCGTCGCCCGCCGCGCCCTTGGGGCGGGACTCGGCGAAGTAGCGGTGCTCGATGGAGACCTGGTTGGCGTCGAGCAGCTTGGTGATCTCGCGCGTACTGGAGGAGAGGGTGTAGCCGCCGGTGTAGAAGACGGTGGGCTTGGCGGCCGCCTTGTGCCAGAGCGTGAGGCGCTGGGTGAACGTGCCGGCCTTGGGGTTGCGGTGGTCGACCGGCTGCGCGTACGTGAGCGTGTAGAAGGGGTAGCCCTCCTTGTCGGTCACCGAGACGACCGTCATGCCGGGAATGGCCGCCAACTGCGCCTGGATGTCCTCTTGTTGGGCGGCATTTCCGGCGACGTCCCCCTGCGCCGCCCCGGCGGGGACCGTCCCGCCGAGCACCGCCGCACCCGCCATCATCCCCGCGCACAACAGCGCGGCCGTCCCCCGGCCACGCCCCTGGTTGTGCCCCCGTCTACGACCCTGGTTACGCACGCGCACCTCGTGTCCCCTCCGTAGGAAGCGTCGATTGTGGTGCGCGGATGGTAACCGCTTTCAGGTGAGGTCCGACAGGCCCTCCGCGATCAGCTTCAGATCGCTGTCCGACGCCAACCCCACGTGATAGAGCCGCAGTTCGTTCGCGCCCAGCTCGGCCGCGCGCCGGGCGTCGGCGGCGAGCGTGGCCGGGCTCCCGCCCATCCCGGCGACCACGGTGAGGTTGGCGGCCACCACTCCCCTGCCCTGAGCGGCGAAGGGGGCTGCCGGCTCCGCGCCGCCGGTGCACGGCACGATCACGCCGTCCGCGACGGCGAGGATGTGCGCCGGGTCCACGCCCGCGTTCGCCCCGCAGTGGTACGACACCGGGTCGGCGTGCAGCAGGATCCGGAATCCGTCCGGGGCCTGCGCGCGGACCGCGGCGACGGCTTCCTCCTGAAGGCTATGGGCGACGCCGTCACGCCACGCGCGCGTGCCCGCCGCCGTGCGCGCCCCGAGCAGCTTCTCCACCGCCTCCCAGCCGCCGTCCGGGGCGCCGTCCCCGCGCCACACAGGCTCCAGCGCGCGCCGGACGTCACCCGCCAGCTCCACGGCGTCCAGCCCTTGCCGGCCGTAGCCGTCGCGGCACGACGGGCAGAAGCAGAGCGACATCAGGTACTGGCCCGCGTCGCCGAGGCCGACGCCCGCGGTCTTGTCGTGGGCGTGCAGATGCGCGAGCCCGTACCAGCCGAGGGATTCGAGTTCGGTGCCCCGCGCGCCGGGCCGCACGGCCGCCTCCGCCGCCAGGTCGACGAGGTACGCGCGTGTGGCGGGCTGTGCGATGCAGGGGGCCCACGGGTAGCGGTCGCCGTAGGCGTTGACGACGGAGGTGTCCGGATGCTCCGCGCCCAGACGGGAGTTGTGCGCGAGGACGACCCAGGTGTGGACGTCGAGCCCGGCGCCCGCGAGCGCCTCGGCGGCCTCGCCGAAGGCGTCGCCGGGAGCCCAGTCCCCCGCCTCGTACGGCCGCAGGTCCCGGCCCTGCCAGCGGTCGCCCGGCGGGTAGAGGACCGCGGCGTGTTCTGCCGTGACGACGCGGTGGCGCGGGTGACGGGGCGTCAGGGAGCGGGTGGAGTGGTAGGCGGAGGCCAGGGTGACCTGCTGGACGCCGAGGCCGGCGATGCGGTCGGCGGCTTCGGGGTCGCCGTTGACGTCCCAGGGGTAGACGAAGGCCGACGCCCTCACGCCTGGTCCCCCGTCTCGGCCAGGAGCGCGCGGCCGCGCTCGACGATGCCGGCGAGCCGCTTGACGTGCTCGTCGGTGGGCTCGTGCAGGGGCGGGCGGACCTCGCCGACGTCGAGGCCGGCGAGCCGGACCCCGGCCTTGACGAGGGAGACGGCGTAGCCGCGGCCCTCGTTGCGGAGTTCGACGAGCGGCCGGTAGAAGCCGTCGAGGAGACGGTGGGCCGTGGCGTCGTCGCCGGTGCGCAGGGCCGTGTGGAAGGCGAGGGCGATGTCGGGCGCGAAGCAGAACACGGCGGACGAGTAGAGGCCGACACCGATGCCGCGGTAGGCGAGGCCGGTGAGCTCGGCGGTGGGCAGGCCGTTGAAGTAGAGGAAGTCGGTGAGTCCCTCGGCGCGTACGGCGCTGATGGTGCGCTGGAGGAGGTCGAGGTCGCCGAGTCCGTCCTTGAGGCCGAGGATCTTGGGGTGGCGGGCGAGGGCGACGACGGTCTCGGGGGTGAACACCGCGTTGTCGCGCTGGTAGACGACGACTTCCAGGGAGGTCGCGTCAGCCAGCTCCGAGTAGTGGCGCAGCAGGCCTTCCTGGCCGGCCACGACGAGGTAGGGCGGCATCGCGAGGAGCCCGTCGGCGCCGGCTTCCTCGGCGAGGCGCGCGTAGCGCACGGCGAGGGCCGTGCCGTACCCGGACCCCGCGACGACCGGTACCCGTCCCGCGGTCTCCTCCACGGCCGCGGCCACGCACGCCTGGAACTCCTCGGGGGTCAGAGCGTGGAACTCGCCCGTTCCGCAGCACGCGAAGACCGCGGCGGCCCCGGCCTCGACGCCCTGGCGCACATGGGTGCGGAAGGTGTCGAGGTCAAGGGTGCCGTCGGATCCGAAGGCGGTGACCGGGAAGAACAGCGGCCCGCTGGGGATGCTGAGTCGAGCGGCGAGAGGGGCTGACGTCACGGGCTCTCCCTTGGCGTGCACGGTTCTGATTTGCGTCTATATTTCTGAACTCGCTCACGCTAATCCGCCCCCGGGGCACGGGTCAAGCACGCTAACTCGCATCCTGGCAGCGGATTTCGAGCCTCCGCGGGAGACTTGACTACCCCTGGCGGCAATCTTTAGCGTGTCCACGGATGTGAATGCCGTGCATGAATGCGGCCATCTGGCTGACTATTCGAGGAGACTCCCGCATGCCTGCTCCCCGCACCGTCCTGCTCACCGGAGCCGCCGGCGGCCTCGGCACCCTGATGCGCGGGCTGCTTCCGGCCTACGGGTACGAGCTGCGCCTCCTCGACGCCCGGCCGATCGAGGGCGAGCCGGACGCGATCACGGCCGACCTCGCGGACCGGGACGCCCTGCGCGAGGCCGTGCGCGGCGTCGACGCGATCATCCATCTCGCGGGCATCTCCCTGGAGTCCGGCTTCGACAAGATCCTCAAGGCGAACATCGAAGGGCTCTACAACCTCTACGAGGCCGCGCGCGAGGAAGGCGTGCGCCGCATCGTGTTCGCCTCGTCGAACCACGCGATCGGCTACACGCCCCGCCCCGCGGACGGCGACCCCCGCGTTCCCATCGACACGCCCCGCCGCCCCGACACCTACTACGGCCTGTCCAAGTCGTTCGGCGAGGACCTCGCGCAGTTCTACTGGGACAAGTTCGGCCAGGAGACCGTGTCCGTGCGCATCGGCTCGTGCTTCCTGGAGCCGACGAACGTACGCATGATGTCGGTGTGGCTGAGCCCGGGCGACGGCGCGAGGCTCTTCGACGCGGCGATCAGGGCCGAAGGCGTCGGGCACACGGTCGTCTACGGCTCGTCCGACAACACGCGCGTGTGGTGGGACCTGTCCTCCGCGCGGGCACTCGGTTACGAGCCGCAGGACGACTCGGAGCAGTACGCCGAGAAGCTGATCGCCGAGTTCGGCGAGCTGGACCCGGCCAACCCCGACCACACGCGGATGGGCGGTCACTTCGTGACGAACCCGCCCGTCTGGCCGTACTGAGGCGGCAGTTCAGAGCCCTGCGTCGCGGCTCCTGACGTCCTCGGCCGACTCGCGGGGCACCAGCAGCCTGGCCCGCCCGTCCGCCACGGCGACGACGGGCGGCCGCCCCACCAGGTGGCGGCCGGACACCGTCGACAGGTGGCAGGCGCCCGCCACGGGCACGGCGAGAAGATCTCCGGGCCGAACGTCGTCCGGCAGCGGCACCTCCGAGGCGAGGACGTCGCCCGCCTCGCAGTGCCGCCCGACGACCGTGACGGGGCGCTCGGCCGCCGTGGAGCGCCTGCCGACGAGGCGGGGCACGCAGCGGACGCCGTGGAACGCGGCCCGCGGGCTGTCGCTCATGCCTCCGTCCACGGCGACGAAGACGCGGGCGCCGGTGCGCTGCACGGCGAGCACCCGGTAGAGGGCCACGCCCGCGCGGGCGACGACGGCCCGCCCCGGCTCGACGGCGAGGCGCGGCACGGGAAGGTCCGACTGGGCGCAGGCGTCGGCCAGTTCCCGGCGCACACGGCGGGCCAGCTCGGGCACGTCGAGCGGGTGGTCGCCGGGCCGGTGGGCGACCGCGTGGCCGCCGCCGATGTCGAGCTCGGGCAGCGCGATCCCGTGCCGGTCGCGGATGCGGGCCATCAGGCCGACGAGGTGCCGTACGGCGATGACGTACGGCTTCACGGTGTCGATCTGTGAGCCGATGTGGCAGTGCAGTCCGGTCAGTTCGAGCCCCGGCTGCTCGACGAGGCGGGTCACGGCGTGCATCGCGGAGCCGTCCGCGATGGACAGGCCGGACTTCTGGTCGTCCGTCCCGGTGCGGCTCGCGGCTCGCCCGCCCGCGGCGACGCCCGGCACGACGCGGGCCATGACGCACTGCCGGGTGCCCCGGGGGACGTACGCGGCGAGGCGGGCGATCTCGGAGGTCGAGTCGACGACGATGCGCCCCACGCCGTGCCGCAGGGCCGCGCGCAGGTCGTCGGGGCTCTTCGCGTCGCCGTGGAAGACGATCCGCTCGGGCGGCAGGCCCGCGATGACGGCGAGTTCCAGCTCGCCCGCCGAGCACACGTCGAGCCCGAGGCCCTCCTCGTGGACCCAGTGGACCATCGCGCGGCACAGGAAGGCCTTGGCCGCGTAGAGGACGTCGGCGCCCGGGAAGGCGCTGCGGTAGGCGCGGCAGCGTGCGCGCACGTCCGTCTCGTCGAGTACGTGGACGGGCGTGCCGAACTGCTCGGCCACGTCGACGAGTTCGACCCCGGAGACGGTCGGGTCGCCGTGCGGGCCCCGGACGGTGGTGGCGGGCCAGACGGAGAGATCGTCGGGCGACTGCGCCGGGATCGCGGCGGCTACGGTCGTGACGGCCATGCGGGCGGGCCCCCTCAGCCGCGGCCTGCGGTCGCTGCCGCCGGGCGTGGGTCGACGGTGAGCTCGGTGACGCCCACCGGTCCCGTGAGGGCCCGCAGGGCGGGTTCGGCGAGCCTGATCCACGGCTGGCCGGGGCCGAGCACGTCGACGAGGAGGCGCTCGCTGGTGAAGCCGACGGCGGTGCGGCCGCCGCGCGCGGTGCGGAAGAGGCGGGTCGCGCAGGTCCCGGGTCCCGGCCGGACGGGGACGAACAGGGGCCCGGCCGGGGTGGGTTCGCAGGGTTCGGCGTCGTCGGCTTCGATGCGGTCGTTCACGGCTGCTCCTGGGTGGCGGGGAAAGAGTGCGGACTGACACAGCGTGCTGACGGAAGAGTGCTCCGGCAAGGACGTTATGCCCGCCTGCCCCCTCTCCGGCCCTGCCGATGACGCACTGTTGACGCCTTCTCGGCGCTCCTTGACGCAAAGCGAGCGCGGCAGGCGGGCAGCGAACGGGCGGCCGCGGTCCCCCGAACGGGCATCGTCCTGCCCGCTTCCGCGCACCGCCCCAGGTCCGCGGCGGGCAGGCGCCGGTGCGAACGGGCACAGACGGGCAGCATCGGACCGGTAACGAACCTGGTCACAGCCGCGGGCCCGCTGTACAAATTTTCCAGAGTCACCGCACGGGCCCGAACGGGCGGCGGACGGACACCGGACACGCCCGGCCCGGAACGCACAGCAGGGACCGCACGGCCCGGACAGGACGGTCCGGACAGCACAGCAAGGACCGCACAGAGAGGTGCACAGCATGAGCGCGGAGGAACGCCAGCGGGAGATCGTGCGCGCCGCACGCCGCAGCGGCTCCGTCGACGTCACCGTGCTCGCGGCCCGGCTCGGCGTCGCGAAGGAGACCGTACGGCGCGACCTGCGGGCCCTGGAGGACCACGGCCTGGTGCGGCGCACGCACGGCGGCGCCTATCCCGTGGAGAGCGCGGGTTTCGAGACGACGCTCGCCTTCCGCACCACCATGCACGTCCCGGAGAAGCGCCGGATCGCCGCCGCGGCGGCCGAGCTGATCGGGGACGCGGAGACCGTCTTCGTCGACGAGGGGTTCACCCCCCAGCTCATCGCCGAGGCCCTGCCGCGCGACCGGCCGCTCACCGTGGTCACCGCGTCGCTGGCCACGGCGGGCGCACTCGCCGAGGCGGAGAACACGACGGTGCTGCTGCTCGGCGGCAGGGTGCGGTCCGGCACCCTGGCCACGGTCGACCACTGGACGACGAAGATGCTCGCCGGGTTCGTGATCGACCTGGCGTTCATCGGCGCCAACGGCATCTCGCGCGAGCACGGCCTGACCACGCCCGACCCCGCGGTCAGTGAGGTCAAGGCGCAGGCCGTGCGGGCCTCCCGGCGCACCGTGTTCGCGGGTGTGCACACCAAGTTCGGGGCGGTCAGCTTCTGCCGGTTCGCGCCGGTCTCCTCACTGGAGGCGATCGTGACCAGCACGCAACTGCCCGCGTCCGAGGCTCACCGCTATGCGCTGCAGGGGCCCCAGGTCATCCGCGTCTGACACCCCTGCCTGCGTACGCCGACGGGTTCCGCACACCCCGGCGTACCCCTTTCCTCCCTCTTTCTCCTTAATTGCCTCATACGTTCAGGAGCATTCATGCGAACCCAGAGCCGACGGAGGCCGCGCGCGCTGTGCGCCGCGGCCGCCGCAGGGACGCTGCTCACCCCGCTGCTCTCCGGCTGCTGGGCCGGTGCCGGCGGGACCGGCTCGGGCGGTGACTCCATCAATGTCCTGATGGTGAACAACCCGCAGATGACCGAGTTGCAGAAGCTGACCGCCGCACACTTCACCAAGGAGACCGGCATCAAGGTCAACTTCACCGTCCTGCCGGAGAACGACGTCCGCGACAAGATCAGCCAGGACTTCGCCAACCAGGCGGGCCAGTACGACGTCGCGACGCTGAGCAACTACGAGATCCCCATCTACGCCCGCAACGGCTGGCTGCACGAGCTGGGTTCGTACGCGCGCAAGGACACCGCGTACGACGAGCGGGACATCCTCGGGCCGATGCGCGAGTCGCTCACCGGGGACGACGGGAAGCTCTACGGCCAGCCGTTCTACGGAGAGTCGTCCTTCCTCATGTACCGCAAGGACGTCTTCGCGAAGAAGGGCCTGCGCATGCCCGCGCACCCCACCTGGCAGCAGGTCGCCGGCCTCGCCGCGAAGGCGGACGGGGCCGAGCCCGGCATGAAGGGCATCTGCCTGCGCGGCCTGCCCGGCTGGGGCGAGCTCATGGCGCCGCTGACGACGGTGGTGAACACCTTCGGGGGCACCTGGTTCGACAAGAACTGGAAGGCGCAGCTCACCTCGCCCGGATTCGAGAAGGCGACCCGTTTCTACGTGGACCTCGTCCGCAAGCACGGCGAGTCCGGAGCCGCCCAGTCCGGCTACGCCGAGTGCCTCAACAACCTCACCCAGGGCAAGACGGCCATGTGGTACGACGCCACGGCCGCCGCCGGTTCGCTCGAATCGGCGAAGTCCCCGGTCAAGGGCAAGATCGGCTACGTACCCGCGCCGGTCGACAAGACGGAGAGCTCGGGCTGGCTCTACACCTGGGCCTGGGGCGTGCAGAACGCCTCGCGCAATCCCGACAAGGCGTGGAAGTTCGTCTCCTGGGCGTCGGGCAAGGGCTACGAGAACCTGGTCGGCAAGGAGATCGGCTGGTCGAACGTGCCGGCCGGCAAGCGCGCCTCGACGTACACCAACCCGGAGTACCGCAAGGAGGCCGCCGCCTTCCAGGACGTGACGCGCGCGGCCATCGAAGGGGCCCGCCCCCGCGACCCGGGCGTCCAGCCGCGGCCCGCGCCCGGCATCCAGTTCGTCGGCATCCCCGAGTTCACCGATCTCGGCACCAAGGTCTCGCAGGAGATCAGCGCGGCCATCGCCGGACGCCAGTCGGTCGGCACCGCCCTCAACAAGTCCCAGAAGCTCGCCGACGAGATCGCGAAGGAGTACGAGGGACGATGACCGCGACCACGACCGTTCCCGTCGCCCACGCGCGCGTGGGCACCGCCAAGTCCCCCGGCCGGCTGCGCGCCTGGGCCACCAGGGCCCCGCTCCTGCCCGCCCTCGTGTTCATGATCGTGGTGACCCAGCTGCCCTTCGTGGCGACGCTGGTGATCTCGTTCTTCGACTGGAACGCCCTGTATCCGGACGCCCGCCGCTTCACCTGGTTCGCCAACTACAGCGAGGTGCTCACCGACGCGGACCTGCGCAAGTCCGTCCTGACGACGATCCTGCTGACGGTGACCGTCGTCATCGTGAGCCTGGTCGCCGGGCTCGGCCTCGCGCTGCTCCTCGACCGGAAGTTCCGCGGCCGCGGCCTCGTGCGCACGCTCCTCATCGCGCCGTTCCTGCTGGTCCCCGTCGCCGCCGCGCTGCTGTGGAAGCACGTCCTGTACAACCCCGAGTACGGGCTCCTCAACGGCCTGCTGCACTACGTCGGCGGCCCCCAGCCCGACTGGATCTCCAACACCCCGCTGCTCGCCGTCGAGACGGCCCTGGTGTGGCAGTGGACGCCGTTCATGATGCTGATCCTGCTCGCGGGCCTGCAGTCGCGCTCCCCCGAACTGATCGAGGCGGCCCGGATGGACGGCGCGGGCAACTGGCAGGTCTTCCGGTATCTGACGCTGCCCCACCTGCGCCGCTATCTCGAACTGGGCGCCCTGCTCGGCTCGGTGTACATCGTGCAGAACTTCGACGCCGTCTTCACCATCACCTCGGGCGGCCTCGGCACCGCCAACCTGCCGTACACCGTCTACCAGAGCTTCTACCAGGCCCACGAGAACGGCCTCGCGTCGGCCGCCGGCGTCCTGGTCGTCATCGGCTCGATCATCATCGCGACGTTCGCGCTGCGCGTGGTGTCGTCGCTGTTCCGTGAGGAGGCGTCCCGCGCATGAATCTCCGTATCCCGCGTCTGAAAGGGCTGGGGCTCGTCGCCTGGCTCGCCGGCATCCTGTTCTTCCTGCCGATCGCCTGGATGGTGCTGACGTCCTTCCACTCGGAGGAGAACGCCGCCACCAACCCGCCCTCGTTCGCGGCCTCCCTCACCCTCGACGGCTACCGCGACTTCTTCGGCACGGCGGGCGGCGCGAGCCCGTGGCCCGCGCTCGTCAACTCGACGGTGGCCTCACTCGCCTCGACGCTGTTCGTCCTGGTCCTGGCCCTGCCGGCCGCGTACGCGCTGTCGATCCGGCCCGTGAAGAAGTGGACCGACGTCCTGTTCTTCTTCCTGTCGACGAAGATGCTCCCCGTCGTGGCGGGCCTCCTGCCGATCTACCTGTTCGCCAAGAGCGCCGGGATGCTCGACAACATCTGGCTCCTGGTCATCCTCTACACCTCGATGAACCTGCCGATCGCGGTGTGGATGATGCAGTCGTTCCTCGCCGAGGTGCCGATCGCGGTCATCGAGGCCGCGCGGATCGACGGGGCGCGCCTGCCGACCCTCCTCGCGCGCGTGGTGGCCCCCATCGCCATGCCGGGCATCGCCGCGACCGCGCTGATCTGCTTCATCTTCAGCTGGAACGAACTCCTCTTCGCGCGCGTGCTCAGCGGTGTCGTCGCCCAGACCGCGCCCGTCTTCCTGACCGGCTTCATCACGAGCCAGGGCCTGTTCCTGGCGAAGGTGTGCGCCGCGTCCCTCGTTGTCTCCCTGCCGGTACTCGCCGCGGGATTCGCCGCCCAGGACAAACTGGTCCAGGGCCTGTCGTTGGGAGCTGTGAAATGAAGGCCGCCGTCATCGAGTCCGTCGGCAAGGCAGTGGTCACGGAGGTCCCCGACCCCACGCCGGGTCCGCGTGACGTCGTCGTGGAGGTCGCGGCGTGCGGGCTGTGCGGTACCGATCTGCACATCCTCCAGGGCGAGTTCGCGCCGACGCTGCCGGTGGTGCCCGGTCATGAGTTCGCGGGGGCGGTCGTCGGTCTCGGGCGTGACGTGCGCGAGGTGTCGGTCGGCGACCGCGTCGCCGTCGACCCGTCGCTGTACTGCTACGAGTGCCGGTACTGCCGCTCGGGCCACAACAACCTCTGCGAGCGGTGGGCCGCGATCGGCGTCACCACCGCGGGCGGCGCCGCCCGGTACGCCGTCGCGCCCGTGGCCAACTGCGTGCGCCTCCCCGACCATGTCCGCACCGAGGACGCGGCCCTCATCGAGCCCCTGTCGTGCGCCGTGCGCGGCTACGACGTGCTGAACTCGCGCCTCGGCTCCCATGTGCTGATCTACGGCTCCGGGACGATGGGCCTGATGATGCTGGAGCTCGCCAAGCGGACCGGCGCCGCGAGCGTCGACGTCGTGGACCTCAACGCGGACCGGCTCGCCACCGCCCGCACGCTCGGCGTCTCGGGGTCCGGGGCGAACGCGGACGAACTCGACCGGCCGCAGGGCTGGGACGTCGTCATCGACGCGACGGGCAACGCGGGCGCGATCCAGGACGGTCTCGAGCGGGTCGCGAAGGCGGGGACGTTCCTCCAGTTCGGCGTCGCGGACTACGCGACGCGCGTGTCCGTCGACCCGTACCGGATCTACAACCAGGAGATCACCATCACCGGCTCGATGGCGGTCCTGCACAGCTACGAGCGGGCCGCCGAACTGTTCGCGGGAGGTGTCCTCGACCCGGACGTTTTCATCAGCGACCGGCTGCCGCTCGACGCCTATCCGCAGGCGCTCGACCAGTTCGCGTCCGGGGTGGGGCGCAAGATCGTGGTGGTGCCGTGAGCCATCGGTGGGAAGTCATCGGCAGGTAAGGGAACGGCAAAGCCGCATCGCTCGTTACCCCGGCATGACCGCTATGACCCCCGGCTCGAACATCCCGCTGTCCACCGCCCGCGTGGCGGTGGACGTCGCCGCCCCGGTGCGGCTCGACGTCTCGGGCCTGCTGCTCACCGCCGACGGCAAGGTACGTTCCGACGACGACTTCATCTTCTACAACCAGCCCTCGGGCCCGGGCGTGACCTACCGCTCGGGCGGCGGCACGGCACCGGACGCGATCGTGGTGGACACGACCGCCGTGCCGCCGGGCATCGAGAAGATCGTCGTCACCGCGAGCCCGGACGCGGCCGGCCAGACCTTCCAGGGCATCGAGCCCACGGCCACGATCAAGGCCGACGACGGCTCCGTGCTTGCCACGTTCACACCTCCGCAGCTCGGCACCGAGACGGCTCTCGTGATCGTCGAGATCTACCTGCGTAACGGCGCGTGGAAGGCGCGCGCGGTGGGCCAGGGCTATGCGAACGGCCTGGCGGGCATCGCCACGGACTTCGGCGTGAGCGTCGAAGAGCCCGCGGCCCCGGCGCCGGCCCCCGCGCCGGCGCAGCCCGTGCAGGCCATGCCCGCGCCGACCACTCCCCCGGTCGACCCGCGCGTGGCCCCGCCCGCGCCCGCCGCCGCCCCGGCCGCCCCGCCCGCCGCCCCCGCTCCGGGCGCCGGGAAGATCAATCTGGACAAGGGCCGCGTCAGCCTCCAGAAGAACCAGACGGTGTCCCTGGTCAAGGGCGGACAGCCGCTGCTCTCGCAGGTCAAGATGGGCCTCGGCTGGGAGCCCGCGTTCCGCGGCAAGGACATCGACCTGGACGCGTCGGTCATCGCCTTCGGCCCCCAGCGCAACCACGTGGACAGCTGCTACTTCGGCAAGCTCTCGATCGTGAACGGCGCGATCAAGCACTCCGGCGACAACCTCACGGGCGAGGGCGGCGGGGACGACGAGGTCATCGTCGTCGACCTGGGCCGGCTCCCGCAGGAGGTGACGGGCCTGGTGTTCACGGTGAACTCGTTCTCGGGCCAGAAGTTCACCGAGGTCGCCAAGGCGTACTGCCGGCTCATCGACGCGGCGACGGGCGAGGAGCTGGTCCGCTTCGACCTGACGAACGCGGAGGCGCAGACGGGCGTGATGATGGCGAAGCTGATCCGCCAGTTCTCCGGCGAGTGGGACATGACGGCCATGGGCGACTTCGTGAAGTCGCGGACGGTGCGCGGCATGGTCAAGCCGGCGGCACAGGCGCTCTGAGAACGGCCCGCGGCACAGGCTCCCCGGGGACGGCAGTCCTTCGCTCATGCGAGCGAGGGGTTGCCACCGGGATCCGGGGCGTCACGAGGGGTGACGGGCGGACACGACAGAGGCGGCCGGCGGCACGGAAACCCGTGCCGCCGACCGCCTCTTGGCGTCAGCCTCCGAAGCCGTGGACATGACCCCCGAATCCAGGGCGCCAGGTCCGAAGCGTCGGATACGTCAGAGCTTGGACAGCTTGGAGAACGGGCTCAGGAACCGGCCCTGCTGCCCGGCGAAGTCGATGAGCACGGCTTCGTCGCCCTCGACCCCGATGATCCTGCCGAGGCCGTACTGATCATGGGAAACGCGGTCGCCCACGGCGAACTGCTCTACCGGCGGAGCGGGCTTTGCCGGGACGTTGAAGGGGCTGCCCGGAAGGTGGCGGCGCGTACTGGGGGGCCTTGTCATTCAACGAGTATGCGCCCCGCGCACCCACGGACACCACGCCTACGTGCTCACACTTCGGTGACGATGTCCGTGAAACACCCCTCTCGACCTGCGCTCACCTGCGCCTGAGCCCCCCCGGCGTGGGCTTTTGCAGCGACGCAGATCACTGGAACAGCGCGCTGTAGGCGTTCAGGGCGGGCTGGCCGCCGAGGTGGGCGTACAGGACGGTCGTGTCGGGGCCGATCTCGCCCGGGGCGACCAGGTCGATCATCGGGCTCCGCCGGGACGAAGACTCCAGCGCTCCGCGCCCGCTCCATGAACTGAAGTGCTCGATACCCATCCCGCTCGCGGGAACCCCCCGGTGCCTGCCTGGCGTCGCAGTGATCGTCAGCGGTGCTCGGCGGCCCGGGTCTTCCGGACGTCCCTGCCCGCCGGCGGCGAGCCGCGGTACCGCTGTTCGAAGCCGTACAGGAGGATGGCGTTCCATGGTGCGTCTCGCGGGTTACCGCCTCGTCAGTCAGCTCGGCGACGGCGGCATGGGGACCGCGCACCTGGCGCGCTCACCGGCGGGCCGGGTCGTGGTGGTCAGGACAGTGCGGGAGCCGCTCGCCGCCGAACCGCTGTTCAGGGCGCGTTACCGGTGGGAGACCGAGGCGGCGCGGGCCGTGCGGGGGCCCTTCACCGCGGCCGTGCTCGACGCCGACCCCGAGGCGGCGGTGCCCTGGACCGCGGCGGAGTTCTGCGTGGGTCCCTCGCTGTCCGAGGCCGTGGCGGCGCTCGGCCTGCCGGACCCGGGTGCCCTCGCCGCGATCGGCGCCTCGCTCGCCGGGGCGCTCACGGCGATCCATGCGACGGGGCTCGTGCACGGCGATCTCAAGCCGGCGAACGTCGTCGTGACGGCCGCCGGGCCCAAGGTCATCGACTTCGGGGTCGCGAAGGCGGCGGTCCCGGGCGGCGGGACACCCGGCATCGGCGAACCGGTCGCCGAACCGGCCGGCTCCCCCGGCTTCATGGCGCCCGAGCAGATCACCCACGCCGTCCCGGCCGGCGCCCCCGCGGACGTGTTCGCGCTCGGCGCGCTGCTCGGCCTCTGCGCGACGGGCCGCAATCCGCACGGCGCGGGCAACGCCCCGCACGTCATCCACCGCACGCTGCACGAGGAGCCCGACCTGGTCGGAGTCCCGGACCAGGAGTGGGAGGCGTTCCTCGGCGGCTGCCTGGCCAAGTCCCCGTACGCCCGTCCGACGGTCCCCGAGGTCCTGGCGTGGTGCGTGGCCCGGGCGACCCCGTATCCCTGGTGGGAGCAGGAGGAGGTCGCGGCCCTCATCCACGTGCACGAGGAGTCGCTCGCGGAGCGGCTGTCGGCCCAGGAGCAGGACTGATCCGGGGACGACCGCGGCCGACGCGCACGGCAGGTGCGTGCGCGTCGGCCGGAGTCAGCGGTCGGCCGGAAGTCGGCCGTCAGTCGCTTCGGGTGGAGCGTGATCAGTTCGAGCGCTGGCGCTTCCACGGCCCCGTGATGGCGAGCATGATGCCCGGGGTCTGGATGTTCGCGTAGAGGGTCCGGCCATCGGGCGAGAACGTGACGCCCGTGAACTCGCTGTACTCCGGCTCCTGTTCGGTGCCGATGTTCAGCTCGTTGCGCGCGATCGGGTACGTGCGTCCGCTGTCGGTCGCGCCGAACAGGTGCTGGATGCCGTTGCCGTCCTCGGCGATGACAAGGCCGCCGTACGGGGAGACCGTGATGTTGTCCGGGCCGTCGAAGGCGCCGTCCTTGGAGGGGTCCGCGTTCACGCCGAGCAGGACCTTGAGCGTCAGGGTGCGGCGCTTGGGGTCGTAGAACCAGACCTGTCCGTCGTGCTGGACGGGGCTCTCCGCACGGGCGAACGAGGAGACGATGTACGTGCCGCCGTCGGCCCACCACATGCCTTCGAGCTTGCGGGCGCGGGTGACCTCACCATCGGCGAACTGCTTGCGCACGGAGACCGTCTTCGCGTCGCGGTCGGGCACGTCGATCCAGTCGACGCCGTAGACCGTGCCGATCTGCGTGGCGCGCGACAGGTCGTCGACGAAGCGGCCGCCGGAGTCGAAGCACTTGGTGGCCTGGAGGACGCCCGCGTCGTCGGCGAGCGTGCGCAGCTTGCCGCGGCCGTGCTGGAAGCCCTTCGGCGGGGTCCAGCGGTACAGCAGGCCGTTGGGGCCGGACGCGTCCTCGGTGAGGTAGGCGTGGCCGCGCTTGGGGTCGATCACGACGGCCTCGTGGGCGTACCGGCCGAAGGCCTTGACCGGCTTGGGCTCGCGGTTCGCGCGGCGGTCCGCGGGGTCGACCTCGAAGACGTAGCCGTGGTCCTTGGTCATGCCGTTGGCGCCGGCCTTGTCCTCGGTCTCCTCGCAGGTCAGCCAGGTGTCCCAAGGGGTGCGCCCGCCGGCGCAGTTGGTGGCGGTGCCGGCGATGCCGACCCACTCGGCGACCTGTCCGTCGCGGCGGACCTCGACGACGGTGCAGCCACCGGCCGCGGCCGGGTCGTAGACGAGACCATCGGCGAGCGGGACCGGGTACTTCGCCTTGGTGCGGGCGCCGCCGATCTCGTGGTTGTTGACGAGCAGCGTGGCGCCGCGGGGACCGTCGAAGGTGGCGGTGCCGTCGTGGTTCGACGGCGTCGACTCGCCCGACTCCAGGGTCGTCTTACCGGTGTACGTGATGACGCGGTACGAGAATCCGGCGGGCAGCGCGAGCAGGCCCTTCGGGTCGTCGACGAGCGAGCCGTAGCCCACACCGTGGTGCTGCCCGTCGTGACCCTCGGTGTGCGCGGCGTCCTCGTAGTCCCCTTCGGCGGCCAGCGCACCGGGAGCGGTGGCGAGCGCGCCGACGGTGCCGGCCAGGGCGATGCCCGCGCCCGTGGCGGCGGAGCGTCTCGTGAAGTCCCTGCGGGTGAGCGACATGGTGTCTCCTGTGACCGAGTGGCTGTGGCGGTGGAGCGGGCGCTGATGCTGTTTCGGCCACACGTTCCCCGTCATGCCTGAACGGGGGTTGAACTCCGCTCGACGCAATCAGAGCGAACACGTTCACGGTCGTCGGCGGGCGGGGCCGAGGGGGAGGGGACGGGCGGTACGCGAAAGGGGGCGGGGCGCCCTCGCGCCCCGCCCCCTCCCCGTCCCGGCGTCGTCCGCTATCCGCCCTGCGCGGACCGCGCCTTGAACGCCGCCTTGCGGGCCTCCTTGGCCACCTTCTTGTCGGGGTGCAGACGTCCCATCGCCTCCAGGACGTCCGCCGTCGCCGGGTGGTCCACCTTCCAGGCCGCCGCGAAGAACCCGCGGTGCTGCGCCGCGAGTCCCTCGACCAGGCCCTGGAGCTCGTCGGAGTTGCCCTCGAGGGCGAGCTGCGCGGCGATCGTGTCGACGGTGAGCCAGAAGATCAGGGACTCCGGCGGCGCGGGCACGTCGCTCGCCCCGTGCTCGGCGAGCCAGACCCGCGCGAGACCGCCCAGCTCCGCGTCGTCGAGCACCTCCCTGAGCGCCGGCTCCGCCTCGCCGCCCACGAGGGACAGCGCCTGCTGGCAGCGCAGCCGCCGCAGCGGCGCCCCGGCGTCCGCGCCGCGCGCCGCGGCCAGCAACTCCCGTGCCGCCACGAGCGGTTGGCGCCGTGCGAGCCACTGCTCGATCTCGTCCTGCGCCGCGGCCTGCGGGAACGACGACGTGCCGTCGAGCAGTGTGTCGGCGCCCTTGTCCGCGAGGTCGCCGACGACGGGCGCGTCGAGGCCCGCGTCGATCATGCGCGCGCGGACACCGTAGAGCCCGAGCGGGGTGAGGCGCACCATGCCGTACCGCGTGACGTCCGAGTCGTCGAAGGCGTCGGGCTCGTCGGCCCCCTCGCCCTCCCCGATCTCCGCCATCAGGGCCTCGTCGACCGGCTGGAACTCGACGAGTCCCACCGGGGCGAGCAGCCGGAACTGGTCGTCCAGCTTCAGCATCGCGTCCGACACCTGCTCCAGGACGTCGTCCGTGGGTTCGCCCATGTCGTCGGGCACGATCATCGACGCGGCGAGGGCGGGCAGCGGGACGGGCTCGTCGCCCGCGCCGCCCTCGGTGACGGTCAGGAGATAGAGGTTGCCGAGGACGCCTTCGAGGAACTCGGCCTCCGCCTCGGGGTCCCAGTCGAGCTGCGAGAAGTCGACCTCGCCGGTCTCCTCCAGGACGTCGACGAGGTCGTCCAGGTCCGGCACGCTCGCGTCGGCGAGCGCGGCGTCCAGGGCGCCGAGCCACAGGGTGAGGATGTCCTGCGGGCTGCCGGAGGCGACGACGGCGAGGTCCTCGCCCGCGGCGACGGTGCCCTCCTCCTCGTCCACGATCTCCACGAGCCCGGTGTCGACCGCGACCCGCCAGGCCTCGCTCGCGTCCGCGGCCCCGTCGGCGTCCGCGGCGAGCCCGAGTTCGAGCGCCGCGGCGGGCAGCTGTTCCTCGACGAGTTCGCCGCCCGCGCCGACCCGGGTCGCGGGTCCCGCCCAGCGGGCGAGCCGCACCGCGCGGGAGAGCAGCGGGGTGGCGAGGGCGTCGCGCGCGAGTTCCGCTTCGGAGCGCAGCCTCGCCGGCGGCAGGGGGGAGCTGTCTGACATCGCCTTGTTCTCCTCCGGACGTGTTGTGCGACCGCTCAGCCTAGACGGATTTGGCAGCATGCCGCCCGGTTCATGTACCCGTCAGGAACCGTACACCGCTGAAACCTTGACAACTCCCCTTGCTCCACAAGACATTTACGCGCGTAGAAGAGCGCGGAGCGGCCACTCGCTCCACCCTCGTCCCGGCGCCTCACACACGTCCCCGGAGGGACCCCTTGCCGAGCAAGAACTCGTCGCGCCTCGCCGCGCTGACCGTCGCCGCCGTCTGCTCCACCGTCTCCGCCGTCGTCCTCACCTCGCCCGCGCACGCGGACGCGATACGCATCCATGACATCCAGGGCGCGACCCGGATGTCCCCGCTGGCCGGGAAGCAGGTCACGGACGTGGCCGGCGTGGTCACGGGCGTCAGAGGCTACGGCTCGTCCAAGGGCTTCTGGATCCAGGACACGGCGCCCGACGCCGACCCCGCCACGAGCGAGGGCGTCTTCGTCTTCACCAGCTCGGCCCCGAAGGCCGTCACCGGCGACGCGGTGACGGTCTCGGGCACGGTCTCGGAGTACGTCCCCGGCGGCGCCTCGTCGGGCAACCAGTCCGTCACGGAGATCACCAAGCCGACGGTCACGGTCGTCTCGTCGGGCAACGCGCTCCCGGCCGCCACGGTCATCGACGCGAAGTCGGTCCCCGCCGCGTACGCTCCGGCCGGCGACCCGGCGGCGAACGGCTCGGTCAACGCGCTGCCGCTGCGCCCGTCGGAGTACGCCCTCGACCTCTACGAGTCCCTGGAGGGCATGAACGTACGGGTCGGCTCCTCCCGTGTCGTCACCGCCTCCGACGCGTACGCCGAGCTGTGGGTGACGGTCAAGCCGCACGAGAACCCCACGCGCCGCGGCGGCACCGTCTACGGCTCGTACGGGTCCCAGAACACGGGCCGGCTGCAGATCCAGTCGCTCGGCACGGTCGCCGACTTCCCCGCGGCGAACGTCGGGGACACCCTGGCGGGGCGGACCGAAGGGCCCCTGGACTACACCCAGTTCGGCGGTTACACGCTGGTCGCGCGGGAGCTCGGCACCCTGGACAAGGGAGGCCTGGAGCGGGAGACGACGCGGAAGCAGAAGCGCGGCGAGCTGGCCGTGGCCACGTACAACGTCGAGAACCTGGACCCGGGCGACGGCACGTTCGCCGCGCACGCGGCCGCGATCGTCGACCACCTCCAGTCCCCCGACGTCGTGTCCCTGGAGGAGATCCAGGACAACAACGGCGCGAAGGACGACGGCACGGTCGCCGCGGACGTCACGGTGAACAAGCTGATCGACGCGATCGTCGCCGCGGGCGGCCCGAAGTACGACTGGCGCTCCGTCGACCCGGTCAACGACCAGGACGGCGGCGAACCCGGCGGCAACATCCGCCAGGTGTTCCTCTTCAACCCCGAGCGCGTCTCGTTCACCGACCGCGCGGGCGGCGACTCCACGACGCCGGTGGGTGTGACGCTGACGCACGGGCAGGCCGCGCTGACCGCGTCCCCGGGCCGGATCGCCCCGGCGGACGCGGCGTGGAAGAACAGCCGCAAGCCGCTCGCGGGCGAGTTCGTCTTCCGCGGCAAGACCGTCTTCGTGATCGCCAACCACTTCGCGTCGAAGGGCGGCGACCAGGGCCTGACGGCCCAGTACCAGCCGCCGGCGCGCAGTTCGGAGACCCAGCGCCACGCGCAGGCGGACGCGGTGAACGGCTTCGTGAAGGAGATCCTCAAGGCGCAGGAGAACGCCGACGTCGTCACGCTCGGCGACATCAACGACTTCGAGTTCTCCGGCACGGCACAGCGCCTGGAGGACGGCGGCGCTCTGTGGTCGGCGATCAAGTCCCTGCCGAGGGGCGAGCGTTACACGTACGACTACCAGGGCAACAGCCAGGTGCTCGACCAGATCCTGATCAGCCCGTCGATCCGGCACGACGACTTCGCGTACGACAGCGTGCACATCAACAGCGAGTTCAACGACCAGATCAGCGACCACGACCCGCAGGTGCTGCGGTTCCGTCCCTAGCACCTGCGGTCTGTCTGCAGCACCTGCGGGGTCTGTAGGCAGCACCTGCGGGCCGTCCGGCGGCGGGGTCGGTCAGGCGAAGACCCCGTCCAGCCAGCCGCGCCAGGCGGTCTCGTCCTGCGCGGCGTCGGCGTCCGGCGCGAAGTCGTGGACGACGATGCCGACGGGCGCGCCCCAGCGGCCGCGGCCGAAGATGCGGTACAGGGCGTCGTCGGTGCGCAGGCCGATGAAGTACGGGTTGCGGTAGTCGAGCACGGCGTCCAGGGTCTCGCCGCCGGGGCCCCGGACCCGCAGCTTGGCGCCCTCGGCGGCGTCGTCGGGCAGGCCGAGGGCGCGGCCGACGGCGGCGAGGGCCTCGGTGTCCGCGGACGCGGCGGGCCCGTCGAACATGGTGAAGGCGACGGGACGGCCCGCGAAGTGCGTCAGGTACTGGCGCAGCGTGTGCAGGTAGAAGTCGGTGTGCTTGTCGGCGCCGTCGTAGTAGTCGTCCCAGTTGTCGGTGAAGATCCCGCTGTGGACGTAGCGGACCCAGGCGCGGCTGCCGCCGTCGCGGGCCTCGATGACGTGGTCCAGTTGGTTGAGGGTCTGGAACGGGGGCAGCGCGTCCGGGTTGTCCGAGCGGGCGGTGAGGCGGTGCTCCGGATCCCAGGCCGTGATCGTGGCGCCGTGCGGCCCGCGGCCGCCCTCCTTCGGCTCGTACTCCATCGGCCACAGCCAGCCGCCGGTGCCCGAGGTGAGCGCCTCCCAGACCTGCTCGGGGGTGGCGTCGACCTCGAACTCGCGGGCGATCTCGAATTCCCTGGGTTCGTTCGTCATGGCGGTAACTCCTTGGTGCGGTCGGTGCGCTCAGTGCGGTCGGTCTTCGAGGGGCGGTCGGGGCTGCGGATCCTTCACGGAGGGATGCACGGCGATCACCACGCGGTGGTCGCGGCCGCCCTCGGCGGATCCGTCGTGGTACTTGCGGACGAGCGCGCCGACCCCTTGGGTCAGCTCCTCGATGAACGCGGCCCGGTCCGCGGCGGACGCGAACCTGACCTCGCCGTCGAGGGCGTAGGTGGCGAGGCGCTTCTTCGCCTTGGCGGCCCCGGTCAGCAGCGCTCCCACGTCCTGTACGAGGCGTGCCGCGACGGCGAGCAGCCAGCGCGCGGAGAGCTGGTCGCGGGCCCGGTCCGGGTCGGGCTGCACGGCGCCGAGCGCGACCGGTGAGATCACGTACGAGGCGGCCGTGGCCCGCATCAGGCGCTCGGTGACATTGCCCTTGCGCCGCTCCCCCGCCAGCTCGACCAGGCCGTGCTTCTCCAGCGCCTTGAGGTGGTAGTTCACCTTCTGGCGCGGCAGGCCGACCTTGGGGGCGAGCATCGCGGCGGATGCGGGTCCGGCGGCCAGCTCCGCGAGCAGCCGGGCCCTGATCGGGTCGAGGGAGACCGCGGCTGCCGCCGGGTCCTCGATCACGGTGACGTCCAACATGACTCCACGGTCGCACCGAAAACTTTTTTTGTCCAGGCGACTTGATTGTTCGGCGAGTCGGGGAAGAAGGGAAGGGGGCCACTCGCCCAGGCATGGACGGACCTCGCCGACGTCGCGTGGCGCCGCATGGCGCCACGCGGTGCCACACGGTGCCACACGGTGCCATCAGAGACGCCAGAGTGGGCCGAGCTCCACGTGGCACCGCATTGACGCAACTCGACGTCACAACGTTTCCGCAGGTCAGAGCCTCTCGTCCAACCCTGACCCACCATCGCCTCCCCCACGCGCTTGCGCATGGCGCCAACATGGTGCCACTATGGCGTCATGGACCTCACGCCGTATGTCGACAACCTCCGCCGCGAACTCGCGGTGGCCGCCGAAGCCGGCGGCGAAGAAGCCCGCGAGCTGGCCGAACGGCTCACCGCTCCCCTGGAGTCGGCGACCCGCCTGACGATGCTCAATGTGCTCTCCGCCGCGATGGACGAGATCACCCGTGAACTCGCCCCCGGCTCGGTCGACGTACGGCTGCGCGGGCTCGACCCCGACTTCGTGGTGACGCGGCCGGCGGCCGACGAGGCGCCGTACGAGGACCGGAGCGGGCCCGCCGAGCCGCTCAAGGCGCCGGCCCCGGCGCCCGCCGACGGCGACGACGGCGGCACCGCCCGCGTCAATCTGCGCCTGCCCGCCCACCTCAAGACGCGCGCCGAGGAGGCCGCGAACCGCGAGGGCCTGTCGGTCAACGCGTGGCTGGTACGAGCCGTGTCGGCCGCGGTCGACGGCGGCACCGCGTCACGTGCGCCGGGAGGCACCAAAGCCACCCGCACCACCCGCACCGTCGGCCAGAGCTTCACGGGCTGGGTGCGCTGACCGCGCCTCCGCCCGCCCGGATTCACCCGGAACTTCACCCTGAGACCCAAGAGGACGGGACAGCCATGCCTTCTTTCGACGCTCCTTTCGACACTCCGGAGCCGATCTCGGCCACCGCCCACGTGGAAGCCGGGTCCATCCGGTTCATCGCCACCGACCGGCTCGACACTCTCGTCGACGTGCAGCCGCGCGACCCGAAGAAGGACCAGCACGTGCGCGCCGCCGAGCAGACCGAAGTGCGGTACGCGAGCGGCCTGCTGACCATCAGGACGCCCAAGGGCCGCCGCCTCATCGGCCCCTCCGGAGTCGTCGACGTGACGGTCGAGCTGCCGACGGGCTCGCAGGTGGAGGTGGCCGGCGCCTGGACCCAGGTGAACGGCGAGGGCCGGCTCGGCGAGGTCCGCGTGAAGACCTCGTCGGGCGACGTCCGCCTCGAGACCAGCGGGCCGCTGCACCTGGCCGCGTCCCACGGCAGCGTCACCGTGGACCACGTCCAGGGGTCCGCCGAGATCACCACCAGCTCCGGCAGCGTGCGCCTCGGCACCGTCGACGGTCAGGCCGTCCTGAAGAACTCCTCCGGTACCACGACCGTCGGCGACGCCCTGGGCGATCTGCGCGTGAACGGCGCCCACGGTGACATCTTCGTCGGGCGCGCCGAGGGCTCGGTCGCGGCCACCACCGCCCACGGCGCCCTGCGCGTCGACGAAGTCGCCCGCGGCACCGTCCAGTTGGAGACCTCCTACGGCGCCATCGAGATCGGCATCCGCGGGGGCACGGCCGCCTGGCTCGACGTGAGCTCGGCCGCCGGCCAGGTGCACAACGGGCTCGGCGCCTCCGACGGCCCCGACAAGTCCGAGGACACCGTCGAGGTCCGCGCCCGGACCAAGTTCGGCAACATCGACATCCGCCGCGCCCGGGCCTGACCCGCCCCACGTTCCGTACGCCGGCGGCCACTTCACCGCTCACCGCTTCACCCCCACCACGTCATCGCTCACCACGCCTTCGATTGGGAGGGCTCCATGCCTTCGTCTGTCATGCCTACGCCCAGGTTGGGCAACGGCCAGCAGCCGCCCGCCGCCGTCTCCACCGCCGATCTGCGCAAGTCCTACGGCGACAAGACCGTCCTCGACGGCATCGACCTGCACATCCCGGCCGGCACCGTGTTCGCGCTGCTCGGCCCGAACGGCGCGGGCAAGACCACCGCCGTGCAGATCCTGTCCACGCTCATCTCCGCCGACGGCGGCCAGGCCCAGGTCGCGGGCCACGACGTCGCCACTTCGCCGGAAGGCGTGCGTGCCGCGATCGGCGTGACCGGTCAGTTCTCCGCCGTCGACGGGCTGATCACCGGCGAGGAGAACATGTTCCTCATGGCGGACCTGCACCACCTGTCCAAGCGTGAGGGGCGGCGGGTCGCCGCCGAGCTCCTCGAACGCTTCGACCTGACCGACGCCGCGAAGAAGCCCGCCTCCACGTACTCCGGCGGCATGAAGCGCCGCCTGGACATCGCCATGACGCTGGTCGGCAATCCGCGGATCATCTTCCTCGACGAACCGACCACCGGCCTCGACCCGCGCGCCCGTCACAACATGTGGGGCATCATCCGCGAGCTGGTCTCCGACGGCGTCACCGTCTTCCTCACCACCCAGTACCTGGACGAGGCCGACGAACTCGCCGACCGCATCGCCGTACTCAACAACGGCAAGATCGCCGCCGAAGGCACCGCCGAGGAACTCAAGCGGCTCATCCCCGGCGGACACATCCGGCTCCGCTTCACCGACCCGGACGTCTACCAGGCCGCCGCCCTCTCACTGCGCGAGGCCCACCGGGACGACGACGCCCTCGCACTGCAGATCCCCAGCGACGGCAGCCAGCGCGAGCTGCGCTCCATCCTCGACTGGCTGGACGCCGCCGCCATCGAGGCGGACGAGCTGACCGTGCACACCCCCGACCTCGACGACGTGTTCTTCGCCCTGACCGGCGGCGCCGGTGCCGGCGTGCCCGCCCAGCCGAACCAGCCCAAGGAGAATGCCCGATGAGCTCCCTGTCCCTCGCCGTGCGCGACTCGTCCACGATGCTGCGCCGCAACCTCCTGCACGCGCGGCGCTACCCCTCCATGACGCTGAATCTGCTGCTCACGCCGGTCGTGCTGCTGCTGCTCTTCGTCTACATCTTCGGGGACGTGATGAGCGCGGGCATCAGCGGCGGCGGCGCCGACCGCTCCGCGTACATCGCCTATCTCGTCCCGGGCATCCTGATGCTGACCATCGGCGGCACCACGATCGGCAGCGCGGTATCCGTCTCCATGGACATGACCGAGGGCATCATCGCCCGCTTCCGTACGATGTCGATCCACCGCGGGTCGGTGCTCGTCGGACACGTCGTCGGCAGTGTTCTGCAGTGTGTGATGAGCGTGGTGGTCGTCGGGGCCGTCGCCGTGGCGATCGGGTTCCGCGCCACCGACGCCACCGCCCTGGAGTGGATCCTGGCGGTCGGACTGCTGGCGCTCGTCTCCCTGGCGCTCACGTGGATCGCGGTCGGGATGGGCCTCTCCAGCCCGAACGCCGAGGCGGCCAGCAACAACGCCATGCCGCTGATGATCCTGCCGCTCCTGTCCAGCGCCTTCGTGCCGGTCGACGCGATGCCGGGCTGGTTCCAGCCGATCGCCGAGTACCAGCCGTTCACTCCGGCCATCGAGACGGTGCGCGGACTGCTGCTCGGCACCGAGATCGGCAACAACGGGTGGCTGGCCGTGGCCTGGTGCGTGGCGCTGGCGGTACTCGGCTACGTCTGGTCGCGCTCGCTCTTCAACAGCATCGGTAAGTACTGAGCACTGAACACAGGAACGCACGAGGGCGGGGCGCCCACTCACCGACAGGGAGTGAGCGCCCCGCCCTACTGCCGTCCCCCGAGCCGCGCGGCGCCGCGCTCCGCCTCGGCGAGGATCGCGTACCGGTCGGCCACGATCGCCTCCGCGTCGGCCACCGCCCGTTCGGCGGCGAGGCGGCGCCCGGCCTGCGAGTGCGGGTCCGGCGCGGGGTGCCTGCGGCGCCACCAGCCGTCACACGCGGCGTAGACGCCACTCGCACAGATCAGCAGGGGAACGGCGAGGGCCAGGACGATGTCACGCACCACGGGATCCTTATACGTTTTATATGTCTACGCATACGTGCAACTTCTTCCTGATAACTCGGAATCCGGGCGCATTTCCTGAAGGTCATCCCTCGGCCAATATCCCGTCGGAACTCGGCCACGGACCCCGACTGCTTAGCAAGGCTTGCCACTACCTCGTAGAAGAATTAAGTGGAGCTGCACGGTCGGGGCGCCGAGACTGCACCTATGAGCCTCGCGAACTCTCCGCACCCGCCCTTCGGCCGCGCCCTGTGCGCCATGGTCACGCCGTTCGCCGACGACGGCGCCCTGGACCTGGACGGCGCGCAGCGCCTGGCGGCCCACCTGGTGGCCGAGGGCTGTGAAGGCCTCGTCCTGTCCGGCACCACCGGCGAGTCCCCCACGACGTCGGACGAGGAGAAGGCGGCGCTCGTGCGGGCCGTGAAGGACGCGGTCGGGGAGCGGGTCCCGGTCGTCGCGGGCATCGGCACGGCGGACACGCGGCACACCGTGGAGCTGGCGGCCGGGGCCGAAAAGGCGGGCGCGGACGGCCTGTTGGTCGTCAGCCCGTACTACAGCCGCCCGCCACAGGGCGCCCTTGAGGCGCACTTCCGCGAGATCGCGGACGCGTCGGGGCTGCCGGTGATGCTGTACGACATCCCGGGCCGCACCGGCACGCGCATCGAGCCGGACACCCTGATCCGGCTGGCGTCCCACCCCCGGATCGTGGCCGTCAAGGACTGCGCGTACGACATGCTCGGCACGCAGAAGGTGCTCGGCGCGACCGGTCTCGCGTACTACGCGGGCTGCGAGGAGTTCGCGCTTCCGCTGTACGCGGTGGGCGGGGCGGGCTTCGTGTCGACGGTCGCGAACGTGGCTCCGCGCGCGCTGCGGGCCGTCCTGGACACCTTCGACGCGGGCGACACCCGGGAGGCGGCCCGGCGCCAGCAACTGGCGGCGCCGCTCGTGGAGTTGATGATGGCGTCCGGCCTGCCCGGCACGGTCACCGCGAAGGCACTGCTCGGCGCGCTCGGCCTGCCTGCCGGCCCGGTCCGCGCACCACTGCGGCCCGCCGGCCACGAGGTGACCGACGGGCTGCTGTCCGCGTACGAAGGATTCGTCAGCGCGCCGTGAACTGCGGTGTCCAGCGGCCCGGGTAGTCGGAGGACGCCTTGCGGAAGTCGCTGAGCTGGACGACCTTGTCACTGCCGATGGTGAGCAGGAGCAGCTGGTTGCGGAACTCGCCCTTGCCGCGGCACTTCTTGGGGTCGCAGCCCCAGGCGATGAGCCGCTTGCTGTCGGCCCAGGCGAGCAGCCGCTGGCCCGGCACCTTGGTGATCATCTTGCCGCTGAGCGGATCGACGATCGCCGAGGCGATCTCGCCGCCCTGGCCGGCGAAGTCACCCGCGACGAGCCTGCCGTCCGGCGAGAGCCCCGCCTGCACCCACGACAGATGCTTCTCCAGGGCGGGTGTAGCCACCTTGCGGCCGTTCAGGTCGTAGTAGATCCGGCCGGGGGCCGTCGGGATCCCCTCGTAGACGAGCTTGCCGTCGTGGCTGAACGCGAGGTCGGCGCGCGCGTTCGGCGACCAGCCCATCTCGTCCTTCCAGAAGGGCAGTTCGTGCCAGTCGGCCTTGCCGGAGGCCACGTCGACGACGGCGTACCCGGTCCGGCCGGCGACCGGCCCCGGCTCGTTCTTGCCGTTCACGCTCATCTTGTGCGACCAGTAGAGGTGGTCGGGGTTCTTGGAGTACGTCGTGGCGACGAGCTTCCTGCCGTCCGGCGAGAACGTCACCCCGCCCACGCCCTTGTCGAGCTCGATCCACCGCTCCACCTTGCCGGTGATCAGGTCGAGCAGGCCGATGCGGTCGACGGGCAGCCGCTTCTCCAGGACGGCGGCCGTCCGCATGCCGGGCGCCACGTCGACCCACGACCACCGGGTGGTCCTGTCGTACTTGCCGGTCTTCTGGTTGAGCAGCCCGTAGGTGCGCCGCATCTCGGCGTCCCGGCCCGGCAGCCCGACCTTCTTGTACGTGGAGAACGCGGCCAGCGCCGTGTCCCCCGCCGCGATCAGGTCCCGCGGCGGCGACTGGTCCGGGTGCGCGATGATGTCGCTCCGGTTCATCTGGCTCGCGGGGCGTACGTCCTGGCCACCCGAGTTCAGGACGGGCACGGCGACCGCGGCGACGACGACCGCTGCCGTGGCGACCGCGGCTCCCGCGAGGGCGCGGACCCGGCGGCGGTGCCGCACGGCGAGCACCCGGTCGGCGAAGCCGGACGGCACGGACGCGCCGTCGGCGGCCTGTTCGCGCAGTGCGTCGCGGAGCAGTTCATCGACGTTCACGGACGCACCTCCATGGGCGAGAAGTCACGGGACGGCAGGTCTTCGGCGTCGGCCGGACCGAGCGCGGCGAGTTCGGGCGCGAGGCTGCGCAGCTTGGCGAGCGAGCGGTGCGTGGTCGAGCGCACGGTGCCCACCGAACAGCCGAGCAGGCGGGCGACGTCCGCCTCGGCCAGGTCCTCGAAGTAGCGCAGGACGAGTACGGTGCGCTGCCGGGCGGTGAGCCTGGCGAGCGCGGTGCGCATCACGATGCGCAGGTCGGCGGCGTGCGAAGAGTCGACCCCTGTACGACTCTCCGGCGGCTCGGCGACGGTCAGTTCCCGTCCGCGCCACTTCAGGCGCCATCTGCTGATCTGCTGGCGGTAGAGGATCTTCCGTACGTAGGCCTCCGGTTCGTCGATCCGGTGCCAGCGTCCGGCCGCCTTGATCAGCGCGTTCTGGAGCAGGTCCTCGGCGGCGTGCCGGTCGCCCCCGCTGAGGAGCACCGCGGTCCTCAGGAGCGCGGATGACCTGCTCGCCACGAACTCGCGGAAGCTGTCCCAGCGATCCGAGCCCGCCTCGCCCGCCGTCTGCCCGGCATACCCCGCTGGTGCTTCCCTGCCCGCATCCATCTTCACCTTCTCTTCCCCGTCGGGCGGCCCTGCTGCCCCCCCTGCTGTTCCTTGTGACGCGCGCGGTGCCCCCTCGCTATGCCTGCGTGCGCAAGAAATACGCGGGACATTGTGCGCGGGATGACGCGAGTGGCCCGCACCGGATGCCGGTGCGGGCCACTTCGGTTGCGGGGTACGTCAGTTGTGGCTGCTCTGATCTTGTAGCAGGTCTTGAAAAGTCAGTGATTCGCGGGCCGGAGCGACTTCCCCAAGGCCACACCGGCGGGGGCGTTGCCGACGGGGATCGGGGAGCCCACGACCGCGTTGGTCCTGGTGTCGATCACCGACACGCTGTCCGAGCCGGAGTTGGCCACGTAGGCGCGACCGCGGAGGGCGTCGGTGGCCACCCAGGCGGGGCCGTAGCGGACGGGGATCGGGAAGCCGACGACCGCGTTGGTCCTGGTGTTGACCAGCGACACGGTGTTCCAGCCGGAGTTGGCCACGTAGGCGCGGCCTCGGAGGCTGTCGACGGCCACCCCGGCGGGGCCTTTGCCGAGGTGGATCGGGGAGCCCACAACGGTGTCGGTCTTGGTGCTGATCACCGACACGGCGTTCGAGTGGGCGTTGACCACGTAGGCGCGACCGCGGACGCTGTCGACAGCCACCCCGGCGGGCCCTTTACCGACGCGGATCGGGGAACCCACGACAGTGTTTCTCTTGGTGCTGATCACCGACACGCTGTCCGAGTGGGCGTTGACCACATAGGCGCGACCGCGGACGCTGTCCACGGCCACCCCGGCGGGCCCTTTACCGACGCGGATCGGGGAACCCACGACAGTGTTTCTCTTGGTGCTGATCACCGACACGCTGTCCGAGTGGGCGTTGACCACGTAGGCGCGACCGCGGACGCTGTCCACGGCCACCCCGGCGGGCCCTTTACCGACGCGGATCGGGGGGCCCACGACAGTGTTTCTCTTGGTGTCGATCACCGACACGGCGTCCGAGCCGGAGTTGGCGACGTAGGCGCGACCGCGGACGCTGTCCACGGCCACCCCGGCGGGGCCTTTGCCGACGTGGATCGGGGGGCCGACGAACGCGTTGGTCCTGGTGTCGATCACCGACACGGTTCCCGAGCCGCCGTTGGCGACATAGAGGCGATCACTGCGCAGGTCTTTGTGCGGCGCTGCAAAGGCGTGAGGAGCCGTGGCGGACAGCAGGACGATGGAGAATGCCGCCAGGATGACGTTCGACCGGCCGAGCCACTGACGAGGTGCGCCACGGCGTGGGGATGCGGAGACGTCGCCTGGCAGAAGCTCAGGGAGAGTTCGGGACATTCTTCCTCCAGGCCGTCGACCCTTGGGGGCCGTCATGATGAGTGCGACGGCTGAGCATCAACGAACGTCCACGACCGTCACAGCACATCCTTGGGTCCGCCACGGTGCTCTGCCAGCCGGACTGCGCTGAACGTGACCGCTTGCCGGGACTTCTCTCCCATGAGCTCAGGAACAGGGGCCGTGGCCGAAGGCAGCGGGCCGATCGCAGCCGGCCCCTGCAGTCCGGCGGCCTGTTGCTCGCCGAGCGGGAGGAAGCGAGGGCGGACGACGGCGGCTATCGGCACCCTCGGACGGCATCAGCATGCGACGTGGCCCGCAGACATGCTGATGGTCGATCGGACTGACAAGGCAGGTGTCCTCGCAACGCACGAGCGCCCTCCCGGGCCGTCCTGGGGCCGTGGAAGGGCGCTCGTCGGTGACCGACGCTGACCACTGCCGACAGCTCGGCAGCAGGTCAGAGCAGTGATCGAGCAGGCGGCCGCAGGTCACGGCCGTCCGTGATCAGTTGTGGCTGTGCAGAACCTCGTTCAGGCCGCCCCACACCGCGTTGTTCGGGCGGGCCTCGACAGTGCCGGAGACCGAGTTGCGGCGGAAGAGGATGTTCGAGGCGCCGGACAGGTCGCGGGCCTTCACGATCTCGCCGTCGGGCATCGTGACGCGCGTGCCGGCGGTGACGTACAGGCCGGCCTCGACGACGCACTCGTCGCCGAGGGCGATGCCGACGCCCGCCTCCGCGCCGACGAGGCAGCGCTCGCCGATCGTGATGCGGACGTTGCCGCCTCCGGAGAGCGTGCCCATGGTGGAGGCACCGCCGCCGATGTCGGAGCCGTTGCCCACGACGACCCCGGCGGAGATGCGGCCCTCGACCATCGACGTGCCGAGCGTGCCGGCGTTGAAGTTGACGAAGCCCTCGTGCATGACGGTGGTGCCCTCGGCGAGGTGCGCGCCGAGCCGGACGCGGTCGGCGTCGGCGATGCGGACGCCCTTCGGCGCGACGTAGTCCGTCATGCGGGGGAACTTGTCGATGGACGTCACGGAGAGGTGCAGGCCCTCGGCGCGGGCGTTGAGGCGGACCTTCTCGACGTCGTCGACGGCGACCGGGCCGAGCGAGGTCCAGGCGACGTTGGCGAGGAGGCCGAAGACGCCGTCCAGGTTCTGCCCGTGCGGCTTGACCAGCCGGTGGGAGAGCAGGTGGAGGCGCAGGTACGCGTCGTGCGCGTCGAGCGGCTTGTCGTCGAGCGAGGCGATGACCGTGCGCACGGCGACGGTCTCCACACCGCGGCGCGCGTCGGGGCCGATGGCCTTCGCGGCGCCCTCGCCGAGCAGCTCGGCGGCGCGCTCGGCGGAGAGCCGCTCGGTGCCGGCCGGGCCGGGCTCGTCCTGGAGGGACGGGGCGGGGAACCAGGTGTCGAGGACGGTGCCGTCGGCGGTGAGCGTGGCGAGGCCCGCGGCGACGGCGCCGGTGGTGCGCTGAGCGGTGGTGCTGGCGGGAGAGTCAGACATGGGTGAAACCTAACCGGAGGTGCGCCGCGGGGGCGAACCGGTACGGCCGGTGTCTCATGTACCGGGCGTGCCGCGCTCCCCCGGCCGGTCGGCCGCGGCACCGTCCGCGTCCTCGCCGGGCGCTCCGTCGATGACCCGCGCGAGCATGTCGCGCGCGTACTCCTCCTCGTAGACAGCGCCGGTGAGGAGCACCTGGAGGCAGATTCCGTCCATCAGGGCGACCAGCGCGCGGGCCGTGACCGGGTCGGTGCGGCGCGCGAGCCCGGCGGCGAGGCCCTCGCACCAATCGGCGGCGACGGGCCGCAGCGCGGGCCTTCGCAGGGCGGCGAGATACAGCTCGTACTCGAGCTCGACGCCGGTGCGGTCACCGGCGAGCCACTCGCCGAGGACCGCGGCGAGCCCGGCGGCGAGCCGGGGGCGCGGCGCCTCGAGGACGGCGCTGCCTTCGACGGCCTTCGCGAACCCCTCGTTGGCCTGGCGCAGCGCGGCGACAAGCAGTTCGTCGAGGGTCTCGAAGTGGTACGTCGTCGAGCCGAGCGGCACATCGGCCTCGGCGGCGACGCTGCGGTGGCTGAGCCCGCCGATGCCCTTCTCGCCCGCCACCCGGATCGCGGCGTCGATGATGCGCTGCCGCCGCTCGGGGTCGTAGCGCCGCGCCATCAGTGGGCGCCGCCCAGGTTGAGCAGCACCACGCCGCCGATGACCAGGGCGATGCCCGCGACCCGGGCCGCGGTCATCGCCTCGCCGAGGAAAAGCATCCCTATCCCGGCGATGACGGCCGTGCCGACGCCGGCCCAGATCGCGTACGCGGTCCCGACCTGCACGGTCTTCAGCGTCTGGGCGAGCAGCGCGAACGCGATCAGATAGCCGGAGACGGTGATCAGGGAGGGCCAGAGCCGGCTGAATCCCTCGCTGTACTTCATGGCGGTGGTGGCGGCCACTTCCGCCGCGATGGCGCCGGAGAGCAGTACGTATCCCATGTGTACGAGTGTACGCAACGTTGTGTACGGGCGTACATAGCACGGTCGGGCTATCGTGTCGCGATCACTGTGGGGGGCCACAGGGACGACCTACTCCCGGGAGCGCGGCGAGATGACGGACATGTGGGGACAGGGGCCGGGTCAGGGACCCGGATACGGGCCGGGCGGCTACGGCTGGGGCGGTGCCTGGACCCCGCCGCCGCCCCCGCCGCAGCCCGGCGTCATCCCGCTCGCCCCGCTCGGCGTCGACCGGATACTCGGCGGCGCCTTCACCACGATGCGCCGCCACGCGAAGCCGCTGTTCGGCACCGTCCTCATCGTGTACGCGGTGCTCGCCGCGCTCATGGCGGGCGCGCTGGCGCTCGCCTACACGGCCGTCTCGGACGACGTACGGGCGCTCCTTGACCGGCACGCCGAGTTCGAGTGGAGCCACGCGCGGCCGGTGTTCACCGCGTTCGGCGTGGTGTGGGCCGTCGGCATGCTCGCGCTCACGGTCGGCACGGCGTTCATCCAGTCCGCGTGCACCGTGGTGCTGCGCGAGGCGGTGCTCGGCCGTCCCGCACGCTTCGGGGCGGTGTGGCGGCGCGCCTGGTCCCGCACCCCTTCGGTGCTCGGCGTGGGCCTGCTGATGGGCCTGATCGCGCTGATTCCGGCGGGCCTGGCCGTGGCGTTCTTCGTGTCGATCGTGGTCATGCTGCTCACGCAGTCGGTCGCGCCGGTCGGCATGCTGTTCCTGCTCATGGCGGTGACGGTGCCGCTCGTGGTCTGGGTCTACGTCCTGTTCCTGTTCGGCCCGGCGGCCGCCACGCTCGAGGAGGCCGGGCCGATCCAGGCGCTGCGCCGCTCGGCGCGCCTCGTGCGGGGCGCCTGGTGGCGCACGTTCGGCATCTCCCTGCTGGCCGGCGTGATCATGATGGTGGTGTCGCTCGCGGTGCGGGTGCCGCTCCAGATCGCGATGCCCGACACGACTGTGCCGGCGTACGAGCCGGGCCGGAGCGCGTCCGACGTGTTCGAGGCGATGCTGCCGCAGCTGGGCTTCATCATGGCCCTGTCCCTGATCGCCAACCTGCTGGTGCAGCTGGTGAGTTCGGTGTTCCTGCCGCTGGTCACCGCGCTGCTCTACATCGACCAGCGCATCCGCAGGGAGGGCCTCGCCCACACCCTGGAGCTCGCGTCCCGGTCGGACGCCTGACGCCTTTCGGCTCGTTGCCCTCGGGGCAGGGCGAGGACGGCCCGCGTCGCGTCCTCGCCCCGCCCGCGGACTAGCTGGTGACGTTGAACCAGGCGGCCCTGGACTTCTTCCACTCCGGGTGCGTGAGGTCCTTGGCCTCGGTGCCGTCGCCGTAGAGGTCGGCGGAGCCGTTGTCGGTCAGGAGCTGCGCGCGGGCGCCGGACTGCGTCAGGTCGGGCACGCTCACCACGGCCTCCCAGCCGCCGGGGTCGCTCGTCGGCAGGTCCATCCGCTTGACCGGCGCGTGTCCCGCGACGCCGTCCCACTGGTACAGGGCGTACGGGTCGGAGTTGTCGTCGGCGGCCCAGCTGCCGGCCACGATCAGGTACTGGTTCGCGGCGTTCTTGCGGATGTCGCGCACGGAGAGGCCGCCGAGGTCCAGCTCGATGGGCGTCCCGAACACGGGCTTCGTCCCGCTCGACACGACCTTGTCGAAGTTGGTGACGGGCACGATGAGCGCCTTGCCCCCGTCCTGCGGCGGCACGAGCGGCGCGCGGAACCCCATGTACGCGGTGGTGGTCGACCCGGGCGCGAACTCGAGGCCCTCCACGTTGAACCCGTCGATCTGCTTGGGCACCTGCCCGGCCGCGGTGCCGGCGGCGAACCCGTAGCGGTCCCCGTTCGCCTCGTCCCACGCGACCAGGTCGTCCCGCAGCTGCTTGTACGCCTTGCCGTACGTGAGCTGCGTCGCGGCCCCGCTGCCGCTCACGGTGGTCGTGAAGACCGTGTTCCGGGGCGACTTGTACTCGCCGTCCTTGTTGTTGCCGAGGGACCCGGTCCAGTAGATCGTGTCGCCGACGCGCGTGGCACCCTCGATGTCGACCTCCTTGGTCACCCCGAGCTGCGAGCTGAAGTCCCACGTCTTCACGGGTGCGCCGGAGACCGAACCGCTGTAGAGGCGCAGGACGTTGGACTCGTCGTCGGCGACGAGGACGTAGCCGCCGCCCGCGTCGACAGCGGCGGACGCGTCGCTGGAACCCGTGAAGTAGCGGGTGTCGGGGCCCTGTTGCACGGCGCCCGAAGCGGCGTAGTGCAGCGTCTTGGTGGCGGTCTTGCCGTCCACGCCGGTCACCTTGAGGGTGAGGTCGGTGTAGCCACGGCCCTGCGCGGCGACGGACACCTGCCGCGTGGCGCCCGACCCGGTGACGGTGACGTTCCCGGTGCCGGCGACGGACGACTTGGTGCTCGCGGACGCGGCCACGGTCAGCGCGGAGGCGTCGGCGCCGCTCTGGCCGACGGTGACGGTCACGACCGGGTCGCCCGTGGCGCCGACCGCCCCGGAGACGTACGAGGCGGAGAGCGCGATCGTCGGCGTCCCGTAACTCACCGCGCCCGCCGGGCTGTTGAACCCCGCGAGGGCCAGCGTGAGCACTCCGCCCGTGACGACGACGGCTCTGCGGCGGGACGTGGGAAGGAAGTGCTGCATGAGGGCCTCTCATCGCGACGGATGTCGACGAGAACCTTCGGCCACGTGCGCCAACTACAGGCGTACGCCCCGCGACCCAGGAGCGAACAGCAGACAGCGCGGCCCCCCGTGCCGGGAGCACAGGGGGCCGTACGGGTGTGACGAACCGGAGGGAGCGATCAGACGTTGAAGCCGAGCGCGCGCAGCTGCTCGCGACCCTCGTCGGTGATCTTGTCCGGCCCCCACGGCGGCATCCAGACCCAGTTGATCCGGAGCTCGTTCACGATGCCGTCAGTGGCCGACTTCGCCTGGTCCTCGATGACGTCCGTCAGCGGGCAGGCCGCGGACGTGAGCGTCATGTCGATCGTGGCGATGTTGGCGTCGTCGATGTGGATGCCGTAGATCAGACCGAGGTTGACGACGTCGATGCCCAGCTCGGGGTCGACGACGTCGTAGAGGGCCTCGCGGACCTCTTCCTCGGACGCCGGCTTGGTGGTCACAGTCTCGCTCATGCCGTCTTCCTCTCCGCGCCGTCCAGCGCCTGGGCCGTCGCGTCCTTCCACGCCATCCAGCTCAGGAGGGCGCACTTCACACGGGCCGGGTACTTGGAGACACCGGCGAACGCGACCGCGTCCTCCAGCACCTCCTCCATCGCGTCGTCGGGCTCGATCCTGCCCCGCGACTGCATCAGCTCCAGGAAGGTCTCCTGGATCTTCTGCGCCTCGGCCAGGTCCTTGCCGACGAGCAGCTCGTTCAGAACAGAGGCCGAAGCCTGGCTGATCGAGCAGCCCTGGCCCTCGTAACTGACGTCACTGATCGTCGAGCCGTCGTACTTCACGCGCAGCGTGATCTCGTCGCCGCAGGTCGGATTGACGTGGTGCACCTCGGCGTCGCCATCGCGCAGACCGCGCCCGTGCGGGTGCTTGTAGTGGTCCAGGATGACGTCCTGGTACATCGAATCCAGCTTCACGTTCCCAGCCAGCCCCTCAGCCGAAGAAGTTCCGTACGTGCTCCAGGCCGTCGATCAGCGCGTCGATCTCGCCGGGCGTGGAGTACAGGTAGAACGACGCTCGCGTGGTCGCAGGAATTCCGTAGCGGAGGCAGACGGGGCGGGCGCAGTGGTGACCCACGCGGACCGCGATGCCTTCCTCGTCCAGAACCTGGCCCACGTCGTGCGGGTGGATGTCACCGAGCGTGAACGAGATCGCGGCGCCGCGGTCCTCGGCCGTGGTGGGGCCGATGATCCGCAGGTCCGGGACCTCGAGGAGACGCTTCACCGCGTACTCGGTGATCGCGTGCTCATGCTGGGCGATCTTGTCCATGCCGATCGAGGTCAGGTAGTCCACGGCCGCGCCGAGGCCGACGGCCTGGGCGATCGGGGGCGTACCCGCCTCGAACTTGTGCGGCGCCGGCGCGTACGTCGACGAGTGCATGGAGACGGTCTCGATCATCTCGCCGCCGCCCAGGAAGGGCGGCAGGTCCTCGAGGAGCTCCTGGCGTCCCCACAGGACGCCGATGCCCGTCGGGCCGCACATCTTGTGGCCGGTGAAGGCCACGAAGTCGGCCTGCAGCGCCTGCACGTCGAGCACCATGTGCGGGGCGGCCTGGGACGCGTCGATGAGGACGAGCGCGCCGACCTCCTGGGCGCGGCGCACGATGGCCTCGACCGGGTTGAGCGTGCCCAGGATGTTGGAGACGAGGACGAACGAGACGATCTTCGTCTTCTCGGTGATGATCTCGTCGATGTTGGAGAGGTCGAGGCGGCCGTCGTCGGTCAGCCCGAACCACCGCAGCTTCGCGCCCGTGCGCTGCGAGAGCAGCTGCCACGGCACGATGTTGGAGTGGTGCTCCATCTCCGTGATGACGATCTCGGTCTCGTGGTCCACGCGGTAGGGCTCGTCGGCCCAGCCCAGCATGTTCGCCACGAGGTTGAGCGACTCGGAGGCGTTCTTGGTGAAGATGACCTCGTCGCGGCTCGGCGCGTTGATGAAGGCCGCGACCTTGTCACGCGCACCTTCGTACAGCGCCGTGGCCTCCTCGGCGAGCACGTGCACGCCTCGGTGGACGTTGGCGTTGTGCTGCTCGTAGTACTCACTGAGCGTGTCGATGACCTGGCGCGGCGTCTGCGAGGTCGCCGCGTTGTCCAGGTACACGAGCTTCTTGCCGTCGTGAAGTACCCGGTCGAGGATCGGGAAGTCCTTGCGGATCGCCTCGGTGTCGAGGAGGCCCGGCAGCTGTGTCACGCGGATGCGCCGCCCTTCGTGTATGCCTCGTAGCCCTCGGCCTCGAGCTTGTCGGCGAGCTCGGGGCCGCCGGACTCGACGATCCTGCCCTGCGAGAAGACGTGGACGAAGTCCGGCTTGATGTAGCGCAGGATGCGCGTGTAGTGCGTGATCAGCAGGGTGCCGACCTCGCCGGTCTCGCGGACGCGGTTGACGCCCTCGGAGACCTGGCGCAGCGCGTCGACGTCGAGGCCGGAGTCGGTCTCGTCGAGGATCGCGATCTTCGGCTTGAGGAGCTCCATCTGGAGGATCTCGTGGCGCTTCTTCTCGCCGCCGGAGAAGCCCTCGTTCACGTTGCGCTCGGCGAAGGCAGGGTCCATCTGGAGCTGCTCCATCGCGGTCTTGACCTCCTTGACCCACGTGCGCAGCTTGGGGGCCTCGCCGCGGATCGCGGTGGCCGAGGTGCGCAGGAAGTTGGAGACCGAGACGCCGGGGACCTCGACCGGGTACTGCATGGCGAGGAACATGCCGGCGCGGGCGCGCTCGTCGACGGACATCTCGAGGACGTCCTCGCCGTCGAGGGTGACGGTGCCCTGGGTGATCGTGTACTTGGGGTGACCCGCGATGGAGTAGGCGAGGGTCGACTTGCCGGAGCCGTTCGGGCCCATGATGGCGTGCGTCTCGCCCTGCTTCACGGTCAGGTCGACGCCCTTGAGGATCTCCTTGGTGGAGTTGTCGGCCTCGACGGTGACGTGCAGGTCCTTGATTTCAAGCGTTGCCATGGGTGCCTCAGGACTCCTGGGAGAGGGAGACGAGAACGTCGTCCCCTTCGATCTGTACGGGGTAAACGGGGACGGGGCGCGTCGCGGGAAGGCCGGACGGCTTACCGGTGCGGAGGTCGAACGCGGAGCCGTGCAGCCAGCACTCGATCTGGCAGTCCTCCACCTCGCCCTCGGAGAGCGACACGTTCGCGTGCGAGCAGATGTCGTTGATCGCGAACACCTCGCCCTCGGTGAAGACGACCGAGACCGGCGTGCCGTCGAGTTCCACCCGCTTCGGGGTGTCCTCCTCCAGCTCGCTCAAGCCGCAGGCGCGTACGAAAGCCATCAGACCGAAGCCTCCAGCTCGGCCTCGATCTTGGCCAGCAGGCGCTCCTGGACGTCCGGGAGGCCGATCTGCTGGACCAGCTCGGCGAAGAAGCCGCGCACCACGAGGCGGCGGGCGTCCTCGGCCGAGATGCCGCGCGAGCGCAGGTAGAAGAGCTGCTCGTCGTCGAAGCGGCCGGTCGCGGAGGCGTGGCCGGCGCCGACGATCTCGCCGGTCTCGATCTCCAGGTTCGGGACCGAGTCCACGCGGGCGCCGTCGGTCAGCACGAGGTTGCGGTTCAGCTCGTACGTGTCGGTGCCCTCGGCCGTGGCCTCGATGAGTACGTCGCCGATCCAGACGGCGTGCGCGTCCTGGCCCTGGAGCGCGCCCTTGTAGGCGACGTTCGACTTGCAGTGCGGGGCGTCGTGGTCCACCAGGAGGCGGTGCTCCTGGTGCTGGCCGGCGTCGGTGAAGTACAGGCCGAGGAGCTCGGCCTCGCCGCCGGTGCCCGCGTAGTTGACGCGCGGGTGCAGGCGGACGAGGTCGCCGCCGAAGGTGACGACGACGGACTTGAAGGAGGCGTCGCGGCCGACGAGCGCGTTGTGCTGCGCGACGTGGACGGCCTTCTCGTCCCAGTCCTGGACGGAGACGACGGTCAGCTTGGCGCCGTCGCCCAGGATGTAGTCGACGTTGGCGGCGAGCACCGCGTCACCGGTGTGGTCGATGACCACGACGGCCTCGGCGAACGCGCCGAGCTCGATGACCTGGTGCGCGAAGGCCGTGCCGCCCTCGCCGTGCACCGCGATGCGGATCGGCTCGGTGAGGACCGTCTCCTTGGGGACGGTCACGACCGAGGCCTTCTCGAAGGACGAGAACGCCTGGGCGGCGATGCGGTCCACCGGCTTGCCGGCCTTGCCGACGCGGGCGTCGTCGCGCCCGACGGTCTCCTGGGTGACGCCCGCGGGGGCGCTCACCTCGACGCGCAGGCCGCCCTGGGCGACCGCGGTGCCGTCGTGCAGGCCGCGCAGCCGCTCGAGCGGCGTGAACCGCCACTCCTCCTCACGGCCGTGCGGGACCGGGAAGTCCGCGACGTCGAAGGACGGGGGCGCGCTCATGCGCGTCGCGACGGTGGACTCGGCGGCCACCGCGATGGATCCGGCGGTGGTCGAACCCACCGGGATGTTCTGAGCCTCAGCCATGGCTGTCGTGGTGCTCTCTTCCTGGATAAGTCTGGTTCGCTGCCTGTGGGGACGGTCGTCAGCCGACGGCGCCTTCCATCTGCAGCTCGATCAGCCGGTTGAGTTCGAGGGCGTACTCCATCGGCAGCTCCTTCGCGATCGGCTCGACGAAGCCGCGCACGATCATCGCCATCGCCTCGAACTCCGTCATACCGCGGCTCATCAGGTAGAAGAGCTGGTCGTCGGAGACCTTGGAGACCGTCGCCTCGTGGCCCATGGACACGTCGTCCTCGCGGACGTCGACGTACGGGTACGTGTCGGAGCGGGAGATGGTGTCGACGAGCAGCGCGTCGCACAGCACGTTCGACTTGGAGCCGGCGGCACCCTCGCCGATCTCGACCAGACCGCGGTACGAGGTACGGCCGCCGCCACGGGCCACCGACTTCGACACGATGTTGGAGGAGGTGTTGGGCGCCATGTGGACCATCTTGGAGCCGGCGTCCTGGTGCTGCCCCTCGCCCGCGAAGGCGATGGACAGGGTCTCGCCCTTGGCGTGCTCGCCCATCAGGTAGACGGCGGGGTACTTCATGGTGACCTTGGAGCCGATGTTGCCGTCGATCCACTCCATGGTCGCGCCCTCGTACGCCACGGCGCGCTTGGTGACCAGGTTGTAGACGTTGTTCGACCAGTTCTGGATGGTCGTGTAACGGCAGCGGGCGCCCTTCTTCACGATGATCTCGACCACCGCGGAGTGCAGGGAGTCCGACTGGTAGATCGGCGCCGTGCAGCCCTCGACGTAGTGGACGTAGGCGTCCTCGTCGACGATGATCAGCGTCCGCTCGAACTGGCCCATGTTCTCCGTGTTGATACGGAAGTAGGCCTGGAGCGGGATCTCGACGTGTACGCCCTTGGGGACGTAGATGAAGGATCCGCCGGACCACACGGCCGTGTTCAGCGACGCGAACTTGTTGTCGCCGACCGGGATCACCGTGCCGAAGTACTCCTTGAAGAGCTCCGGGTGCTCCTTCAGGGCCGTGTCGGTGTCCAGGAAGATGACGCCCTGCTCCTCCAGGTCCTCGCGGATCTGGTGGTAGACGACCTCGGACTCGTACTGGGCCGCGACACCGGCGACGAGGCGCTGCTTCTCCGCCTCGGGGATGCCGAGCTTGTCGTACGTGTTCTTGATGTCCTCGGGCAGGTCCTCCCAGGACTGGGCCTGCTTCTCGGTGGACCGCACGAAGTACTTGATGTTGTCGAAGTCGATGCCCGACAGGTCCGAGCCCCAGTTCGGCATGGGCTTCTTGTCGAAGAGGCGCAGGCCCTTGAGGCGGAGCTTGGTCATCCACTCCGGCTCGGACTTCTTGGCCGAGATGTCGCGGACGACGTCCTCGTTGATGCCGCGCTTGGCAGAGGCACCGGCGGCGTCGGAGTCGGCCCAGCCGTATTCGTACTTGCCCAGACCCTCGAGCTCGGGGTGGGCAGTCTCCTCGATGGGGAGCGTCATGCGGGGTTCCTCCCGGCGGTGCTTGCAGATGCGTTTGTGTCGTTTTTTGGGGCGGTGGTCTTGGGTGCGATCTTCGGAATGAAGGTCGTGCACACCCCGTCGCCATGGGCGATGGTGGCCAGCCGCTGCACATGTGTGCCGAGCAGCTGGGAGAAGATCTCGGTCTCCGCCTCGCACAGCTGCGGGAACTGCTCGGCGACGTGTGCGACCGGGCAGTGGTGCTGACACAGCTGCTCGCCGACCGGTGCGCTTCGCGCCGTAGCAGCGTACCCGTCGGCGCTCAGGGCCTTGGCGAGGGCTTCCGCGCGCTCCTCGGGGGCGGCGGACTCGACGGCCGCCCGGTAGGCACCGGCCTGCTCGGCGATCCTGGCGCGGGCGAAGGCGACGACGGCCTCCTCGCCGCCCTCGCGCTGCGCGATCCAGCGCAGGGCGTCGGCGGCGAGCTTGTCGTACGACTGGTCGAAGGCGTCCCGGCCGCAGTCCGTCAGGGCGAACACCTTGGCGGGACGGCCGCGCGTACGGGCTCCGTAGATCTTCTGTTCACGTGCTTCGACGACATCGTCGGCGGCCAGCGCGTCGAGATGGCGGCGCACCGCGGCCTGGGTGAGGCCGAGGCGGCCGGCCAGATCGGCGACGGTGGACGGGCCGTGGTCCAGGATGGAGCGGGCGACCCGGTTGCGCGTCGAACGCTCACCGGTCGCGATCTCCTCCTGCGGGGCCCCCTGGGGGGCCTCCTGAGCCTCGCCGACGTATTTCACAACGCCATTGTTGCGTAATTCCTCAAGGCCTGACAAGCGGGGTCCGGAACGATCTCCGGTGCACTGCGTCACTTAGGCATACCTAAGATGACCTGCGGAAACGATCTTTGATCGATCAATCCGGTGGTGCCGCCCCACCCCTGCGGAGGACACTGCACCTCATGCCTGCACCCCCTCCCACCGGCCCACTTGTCACCCGGACCACCCTCACCACCGACCTCCGCGCCCTCGGCGTCCGCCCCGGCGAGACCCTCCTCCTGCACTCCTCCCTGAGCGCGCTCGGCCGGGTCTGCGGAGGGGCCGTTTCCGTGGTGCAAAGTCTGCTCGACGCGCTTGGCCCGAACGGGACACTCACCGTCCCCACGCACACCGGCGGCAACTCCGACCCGGCCCAGTGGCAACGGCCCCCGGTGCCCCAGGAGTGGTGGGCCGAGATCCGCGCGTCGATGCCTGCGTACGACCCGGCGATCACGCCCGGCAACGGCATGGGCACGATCGCCGAGACCGTCCGCCGCTGGCCCGGGGCGCTGCGCAGCGCGCACCCCCAGACGTCGTTCGCGGCGCTCGGACCGCGGGCCGCCGCGATCACGGACGGCCACGCCACCGACTGCTCTCTCGGCGAGCACAGTCCGCTGGCCCGCCTGGAGGAAGAGCACGCGCGCGTGCTCTTCCTCGGCACGACCTTCGCCACCTGTACGGCCTTCCATCTCGCCGAGTACCGGACGGCCTCCCCGAGGACCGAGAGGGGACGCGCGGTCCTCACCCCCGGCGGCCGGCGCTGGGAGACGGTGACCGAGGTCGACGTCAGCGCCGACGGGTTCGACGAACTCGGCGCGGCCTTCGAGCGCGACGGCGCGGTCGTACGCGGCCGGGTGGGCGGGGCGGACGCCCTGCTCTTCCCGGTGGCCGACGCCGTCGCGTACGCCCAGGAATGGCTGGCTGGGCACCGGGCCTGAGCGCGATGGGCCCCGCCCGCCGGGGACTCGCGGCGCGTCCTTAGACTTGGCGCTCATGCGAAGCGAGCCCGTAGTCCGGATCCAGAGTCTGGTCAAGCGGTACGGAACCAAGACCGCGGTCGACGGCCTCGATCTGGAGGCCTCGGCCGGCATCACCGCCGTCCTCGGCCCCAACGGCGCCGGAAAGACCACCACGATCGAAACCTGCGAGGGCTACCGCCGTCCGGACGCGGGAACGGTCCGGGTCCTCGGCCTCGACCCCGTCGCCCAGGCCGGCGAGCTGCGCCCCCGGATCGGCGTGATGCTGCAGTCCGGAGGCGTCTACTCCGGCGCCCGCGCGGACGAGATGCTCCGCCACAAGGCGAAGCTCCACGCGCACCCCCTGGATGTGGACGCGCTGATCGAGCGCCTCGGCCTCGGCAGCTGCGGCCGCACCACGTACCGCAGGCTCTCCGGCGGCCAGCAGCAGCGCCTCGCGCTCGCCATGGCGGTCGTCGGCCGCCCCGAGCTCGTCTTCCTGGACGAGCCGACCGCCGGCCTCGACCCGCAGGCGCGCCGCGCGACCTGGGACCTCGTACGGGATCTGCGGGCCGACGGCGTCTGCGTCATCCTCACCACGCACCACATGGACGAGGCGGAGGAACTCTCCGACGACGTCGCGATCATCGACGCGGGCCGCGTCATCGCGCAGGGCTCCCCGGAGCAGCTGTGCCGCGGCGGCGCCGAGAACACCCTGCGCTTCTCCGGACGCCCGGGGCTCGATGTCGCCTCGCTGCTCAAGGCCCTCCCGACGGACTCCGCGGCCGCCGAGCTCACCCCCGGCTCGTACCGCGTCAGCGGCGAGGTCGACCCGCAGCTGCTCGCGACGGTGACGTCGTGGTGCGCGCAGCACGGCGTGATGCCGGAGAAGATCTCGGTCGAACGCCACACCCTCGAAGACGTCTTTCTGGAAATGACCGGCAGGGAGCTGCGCGGATGAGTGTCGCCGGTACGTACACGCCGAAGGCGGGGGCCGCGCCGCTGTCCCGCATGATCGGCGCGCAAGCCGTCCTCGAGACGAAGATGCTCCTGCGCAACGGCGAGCAGCTGCTGCTCACCGTCATCATCCCCACCCTGCTGCTCGTCCTGTTCAGCGCGGTCGACATCGTCGACACGGGCGACGGGAAGGCCGTGGACTTCCTGGCCCCGGGCATCCTCGCGCTCGCCGTCATGTCGACCGCGTTCACCGGCCAGGCCATCGCGACGGGCTTCGAGCGCCGCTACGGCGTGCTCAAGCTGCTCGCGTCCTCGCCGCTGCCGCGCTGGGCCCTGATGACCGCGAAGACGCTGTCCGTGCTGGTCACCGAGGTTCTCCAGGTGATCCTCGTGACGGTGATCGCCTTCGCGCTCGGCTGGTCCCCGCAGGGCAACCCGCTCGCCGTGCTGCTCCTGCTCGTCCTCGGGACGGCCGCGTTCTCCGGGCTCGGCCTGCTCATGGCGGGCACGCTCAAGGCGGAGGCGACGCTGGCCGCCGCGAACCTGGTCTTCCTGCTCCTGCTCGTCGGCGGCGGCGTCATCGTGCCGCTCGACAAGTTCCCGGACGCGGCGCAGTCCGTCCTCGGACTGCTGCCGATCTCGGCGCTCTCCGACGGGCTGCGGGACGTCCTCCAGCACGGCGCGGCGATGCCGTGGAGCGACCTCGGGATCCTCGCGGTCTGGGCGGTCCTCGGCCTGGGCGCCGCGGCGCGCTTCTTCCGCTGGGAGTAGGCCCGTACGGCACGTGCGGGGCGTCACAATCGTCCCGGATCGGCCCCCTCGTGAAGCCATGCACAAGCGGCGCCCTACGATGGGGCCCGTGCCAAACGTGACCCCCGCCGACGCCGCCCGAGCCGTGCGCAACCCGCTGGCCTTCATCGCCGAACGCTGGACCCCCGCTCAGCGGACCGTCCGGCGCGCCGCGCTCTCCGCCGTCGTCATGACGGTGGTCATCGTGGTCACCGGCGGCGCGGTGCGCCTGACCGGCTCGGGCCTCGGCTGCCCGACGTGGCCCAAGTGCACCGACCAGTCCCTCACCGCGACGAGCGCGATGGGCTTCCACGGAGCCATCGAGTTCGGCAACCGCATGCTGACGTACGTCCTGTGCGCCGCGGTCGGCTGGGCGATCATCGCCGCCCGCTCGCAGAAGCCGTGGCGGCGCGGCCTGACCCGGCTCGGCTGGGCCCAGTTCTGGCTCGTCATGGGCAACGCCGTCCTCGGCGGCATCGTCGTCCTCGTCGGCCTCAACCCGTACACGGTCGCGGCCCACTTCCTGCTGTCCACCGCGCTGATCGCGGTCGCCACGGTGATGTGGCAGCGCACCCGCGAGGGCGACGCCGCACCGCGCCCCCTCGTCGGCAAGGCCGTGCGGCAGCTCGTCTGGATCCTGACGGCGGCCACCGTGGCGCTGATCATGGTCGGCACGGTGGTGACCGGCTCGGGCCCGCACGCCGGCGACTCCAGCGACGTGGAGCGCATGCCGCTCGACTGGGAGACCATCAGCAAGGCGCACGCCGTCCTGGCCTGGATCGTGGTGACGCTGGCGTTCGCCCTGTGGTTCGTCCTCAAGGCCGTCGACGCACCCAAGGGCCCCCTGCACCGCACCCGCGACCTGTTCCTCGTGCTGCTCGCGCAGGGCGTCATCGGCTACGTCCAGTACTTCACCGACCTGCCCGAGGTCCTCGTCGGCCTGCACATGCTGGGCTCGGCCCTGGTGTGGATCGCGGTCCTGCGGGTCCTGCTGTCACTGCGGGAGCGCCCGCTGGGCACGGCTGAGGTCCCGGCCCAGGCGGACCCGTCCCTGACCACCGTCTGAACCGGACGGCCCGCGGCCCGGGTCAGCCGCCCCGCGCGGCGCCCGCGCCGCTGAGGCCGTAGACCCGCTGGGCCGTCACCGAGCCGATCATCCCGGCGACCCGCTGCGCGTCCGCCAGGGACCACGCGCCCTCCGAGACCCAGCTGCCGAGCACCCGCCCGAGCGCCTCGCGGAACAGCCGCGCCCCCACCACATGCAGCTCCGGCAGGCCGTGCGCGCCGCTGGAGAACAGCAGCTTGCCGAACGGGGCGAGTTCCAGGATCTCCGCGAGCACGGCCGCCGCGCGGGCCCCGGTACGGGCGAGCGCCGGGCCGAGGTCCGCGTACACATGCGGGAAGATGCCGGCGAGGTGCGCCGCGTGCCGGTGGTACGGGTAGCCGTGCAGCAGGATCAGGTCGGTGCCGAGTCCGGCCGTGGCGCGGGCGAAGTCGGTGAGCAGGACCGGGTCGGTGCGGTCGAGGCGCAGGCCGGGTTCGCCGAGTCCCGCGTGGAGTTGCAGCGGCCGGCCCGAGGCCACCGCGATCCACAGGAGATGGCGCAGGAGCACGGGGTCGGTGAGGGGCCCGCCGACGCGGCGCGCGGCGAGCCAGCGTCCCGCGGCTCCGCGTACTTCGCCGGGTCCCGGTGGCTGGGGCGCGAGCGCGAGGCCGTGCCGTACGCCCGCCACCGAGGTGAACGCGACGGCGTTCGCGGCGGCGGCGTGCACGGACTCGGCGAGGTTGGCGAGCAGGGACTCGACGGTGCCCGAGGTGTCGGCGACCTGCTCGGCGAGGAGTTCGAGACGGACGATTTCGTGCGCGTCCGCGTCGCCGGCGGAGGCCATCTCGCGCGGCCCGGTCAGGTCGCCCGGCAGTCCCGTGTCGACCAGGTACGTCGTGATGCCGCTGCCCCGCAGCAGTCTGCGGGCCGACTCCACGACGCCCAGTTCGCGGCGCCGCGCGAGGTAGCGGGCGGGCGGGCAGTGCGGTTCGAGGCCGAGGAGCGGCGGACACCAGCGGCGTACGGCGAAGCCGGTCTGGGTGTCGAAGAAGGTCGTGCCGGGGGCGGGCGGGCGGTCGCCCCGGCCGAGATGGGCCTCGAACGTGCCGAGGCCGAGTTCCGTCCGCAGTACCCCGTGGCAGTACTGGTCCACGAGGGATGGCGTATCGATCATCCGGGCTCCCGTAGATGGACCGTGCTTCTACGGTCCTAACGGGTGAAACCTGCGTCAGGTGTTGGTCTCGTACACCTGACGCATTGGGCGGGCCCGGACGGGCGGCTACTTGTTGCTCGGGCCGCCGACCTGGATGCCCGCCATGCGGGTCCATTCGTACGGTCCGGTCTTCACCTTGGCGGCGAACTCGCCGTCGAAGTCCTCGTGCATCGTGATGCCGGCCTTGTCCACGGCCTTGCGGGCCACGGTGTCCGAGGGCGCCACCAGATTGCCCCACTCGCCGTCCTCACCGACGAGCGCGATGCGGATGCCGCGCTCCCCCATGTACGCGAGCTGTCCCTCGGCGCCGCCGTGCTGCTTGGCGAACGTCCCGATCTCCCGGGCGAGCCGGGCGGCCCTGCGCTCGTCCTTCGCCGCCTGCTTCGGGTCGTCAACCGCTTGAGTGTCTGCCATGGACAGGATGCTACTGAGAGGTAGATCAACTGGCGACGGGCGGGGGGCGTGGCCTTGGCCACTCCCCCCGCCCGTCGGCAAGTTCCCGGGTGGGTCAGCGCAGGAAGGGGTCCACCGCGACCGCCACGAAGAGGATCGAGACGTAGGTGATCGACCAGTGGAAGAGGCGCATCTCCTTGAGCTTCGCGCCCGACACCTCGGCGTTGGCACGGTTCTGCAGCCCGTGCGCCTCCCACAGCCAGAACCCGCCGGCCAGCAGGGCGACCGCGGTGTAGAACCAGCCGGTGTAGCCGAGCGGCGTCAGGAGCAAGGAGACGGCGACCATCACCCAGCTGTAGATGACGATCTGCTTCGCGACCACCTTGTTCGAGGCGACGACGGGCAGCATCGGCACGCCCACGCGCGCGTAGTCGTCCTTGACCTTCATGGACAGCGGCCAGTAGTGCGGCGGCGTCCAGAAGAACATGACGAGGAAGAGGATGACCGGGGCCCACGACATCGAGTTCGTGACCGCGGACCAGCCGATGAGGACCGGCAGGCAGCCGGCGATGCCGCCCCAGACGATGTTCTGCGAGGTGCGGCGCTTCAGGATCATCGTGTAGACGACCACATAGAAGAGGAGCGCGCCGAGCGAGAGCCAGGCGGAGAGCCAGTTGACGGTCAGCCCGAACAGCAGCGTGGAGACGACCGCGAGGGCGACGCCGAAGGCGAGGCACTCCCGGGGGCTGACCATTCCGGTGACCAGTGGCCGCTGCGACGTGCGCTCCATGAGCGCGTCGATGTCACGGTCGATGTACATGTTCAGCGCGTTGGCACCGCCCGCGGACAGGTAGCCGCCGAGGCAGGTGAGGAACACCAGCTTCAGGTCGGGCACACCCTGCTGCGCGAGGAACATGACCGGAACCGTGGTGATCAGCAGCAGTTCGATGATCCGCGGCTTGGTCAGCGCCACGAATGCCTTGAACCGGGCCCCGAGCGGCCGTTGGCTCGGGCTGATGCTCGTCCCGAGTTGCCCCGCTGGACGGGATTCGACGGCCGTCACGCACACCCCTGACAGAGACTCCCAGCAAGCCCCCCGGATGTGAAGTCCCGGTAAAGGCTCGCGCGTACCACGCCACTGTAGACGTTGCCTATACCTGGCTCTTCGTGGGGGTCGGTTCGTGTTTCCGAGCCCACCAGATGAGCAGTTGCGCATTCACTTGTCGAGTGGCGCGGAGGCCTGTCAGGAGGCGGATTCCGGCGCGGCCCGGCAGTCTGGATTGAGTCGAAAAAATGCGCGTACTCGCAGGGGTAGGCTCGACAACAGTCGGTGAGCCCATCATCACCGGCATTCGACATGTGGAGAGGAGCCCTGACCCAGGGTGAGCACCAAGCCGACCACCACAGACCTCCAGTGGACCGAGTTGGACCAGCGGGCCGTTGACACCGCTCGTGTCCTGGCCGCGGACGCCGTACAGAAGGTCGGTAACGGCCATCCGGGTACGGCGATGAGCCTGGCACCGGCCGCGTACACCCTCTTTCAGAAGGTGATGCGGCACGACCCGGCGGACGCCGACTGGGTCGGGCGCGACCGGTTCGTGCTGTCCGCGGGACACTCGTCCCTGACCCTTTACATCCAGCTGTACCTGGCCGGTTTCGGCCTCCAGCTCGATGACCTGAAGGCGTTCCGTACCTGGGGCAGCAAGACCCCGGGGCACCCGGAGTACGGGCACACCACGGGCGTGGAGACGACGACCGGGCCGCTCGGCCAGGGTGTCGCCAACGCCGTGGGCATGGCGATGGCCGCCCGCTACGAGCGTGGTCTGTTCGACCCGGAGGCGGCCCCCGGCACCTCCCCGTTCGACCACCACATCTTCGCGGTCGCCGGCGACGGCTGCCTCCAGGAGGGCATCTCCTCCGAGGCATCCTCGATGGCCGGGCACCAGAAGCTCGGGAACCTCGTCCTGCTGTGGGACGACAACCACATCTCGATCGAGGGTGACACGGAGACCGCGGTCTCCGAGGACACCATGAAGCGGTACGAGGCCTACGGCTGGCACGTGCAGCGCGTGGAGCCGAAGGAGAACGGCGACCTCGACCCCGAGGCCCTGTTCGCCGCGCTCGAGGCCGCGAAGGCCGAGACCGGGCGTCCCTCCTTCATCGCGATGCGCTCGATCATCGCCTGGCCCGCGCCGAACGCGCAGAACACCGAGGCCGCGCACGGCTCGGCGCTCGGCGACGACGAGGTCGCGGCCACCAAGCGCGTGCTCGGCTTCGACCCGGAGAAGTCGTTCGAGGTCGCCGACGAGGTCATCGCGCACACGCGCGAGGCCCTAGACCGCGGTCGCGAGGCGAAGGCCGAGTGGGAGAAGTCGTTCGCCGCCTGGCGCACGGCCAACCCGGAGCGCGCCGCCGAGTACGACCGCATCGAGGCGACCGACCTGCCCGAGGGCTGGGAGTCGCACCTGCCGACCTTCGAGACCGGCAAGGGTGTCGCCACCCGCGCGGCGTCCGGCAAGGTTCTCCAGGCGCTCGGCCCTGTCATCCCGGAGCTGTGGGGCGGCTCGGCCGACCTCGCGGGCTCGAACAACACGACGATCGACAAGACGTCGTCGTTCCTGCCGGCGGACAACCCGCTGCCGGAGGCCGACCCGTACGGCCGCACGATCCACTTCGGCATCCGCGAGCACTCGATGGCCGCCGAGATGAACGGCATCGCGCTGCACGGCAACACCCGCATCTACGGCGGCACCTTCCTGGTGTTCTCCGACTACATGCGCAACTCGGTCCGCCTGTCGGCCCTGATGCACCTGCCGGTCACGTACGTGTGGACGCACGACTCGATCGGTCTGGGCGAGGACGGTCCGACGCACCAGCCGGTCGAGCACCTGGCGGCGCTGCGCGCGATCCCCGGTCTGAACGTCGTCCGCCCCGCGGACGCCAACGAGACCGTGATCGCCTGGCGCGAGATCCTCAAGCGGTACACGAAGGTGTTCGGCAAGGGCGCTCCGCACGGCCTGGTGCTGACCCGTCAGGGCGTGCCGACGTACGAGGCGAACGAGGATGCGGCCAAGGGTGGTTACGTCCTGCTCGACGCCGAAGGGCCCTCCGGGCAGAGCGCAGACGCTCAGGTGGTCCTGATCGGTACCGGCTCCGAGGTGCAGCTCGCCGTCGAGGCGCGCGAGCAGCTCCAGGCCGAGGGGATCCCGACGCGGGTCGTGTCCATGCCGTCGGTCGAGTGGTTCGACGAGCAGGACCAGGAGTACAAGGACTCGGTCCTGCCGCCGTCGGTCAAGGCACGTGTCGCGGTCGAGGCCGGTATCGGTCTGACGTGGCACCGCTTCGTCGGTGACGCCGGACGGATTGTTTCGCTGGAGCACTTCGGCGCTTCCGCCGACGGCAAGGTCCTCTTCCGGGAGTTCGGCTTCACTGGTGACGCCGTGGCCGCGGCCGCCCGGGAATCGCTCGCCGCAGCCCAGCGCTGACGCTCATATACGACACGTAGGAGATGCATTTTCCATGACAGACGCACTGAAGCGCCTCTCCGAAGAGGGCGTCGCGATCTGGCTGGACGACCTGTCGCGCAAGCGGATCACGTCCGGCAACCTTGCCGAGCTGATCGACCAGCAGCACGTCGTGGGCGTCACGACCAACCCGTCGATCTTCCAGAAGGCGATCTCGCACGGTGACGGCTACGAGCAGCAGCTCGCCGACCTCGCCGCCCGCAAGGTCACCGTCGAAGAGGCCATCCGCATGATCACGACGGCGGACGTCCGTGACGCCGCCGACATCCTGCGTCCGGTCTTCGAGGCGACCGGGGGCCAGGACGGCCGCGTGTCGATCGAGGTCGACCCGCGTCTGGCCCACGAGACGGCGGCCACGGTCGCCGAGGCCAAGCAGCTGGCCTGGCTGGTGGACCGCCCCAACACGCTCATCAAGATCCCGGCGACGAAGGCGGGCCTGCCCGCGATCACCGAGGTCATCGGCAAGGGCATCAGCGTGAACGTGACGCTGATCTTCTCGCTGGAGCGCTACCGCGAGGTCATGGACGCGTACCTGGCGGGTCTGGAGAAGGCGAAGGCTTCGGGCCTGGACCTCTCCAAGATCCACTCGGTGGCGTCCTTCTTCGTGTCCCGCGTGGACTCGGAGATCGACAAGCGCCTGGACGCCCTCGGCACCGACGAGGCCAAGGCGCTCAAGGGCAAGGCCGCGCTGGCCAACGCCCGTCTCGCGTACGAAGCGTTCGAGGAGGTCTTCTCTTCGGACCGCTGGGCCGCGCTCGACAAGGCGCAGGCCAACAAGCAGCGGCCCCTGTGGGCGTCGACCGGCGTGAAGGACCCGGCGTACAAGGACACCCTGTACGTCGTGGACCTGGTCGCGCCCGGCACCGTCAACACCATGCCGGAGGCCACGCTCGACGCGACCGCCGACCACGGCGAGATCACCGGCAACACGATCGCCGGGACGTACGACCAGTCCCGCACGGAGATCGCGGCCGTCGAGAAGCTCGGCATCTCGTACGACGACGTCGTGCAGGTGCTCGAGGACGAGGGCGTCGACAAGTTCGAGGCGTCCTGGAACGACCTGCTCAAGTCGACCGAGGCGGAGCTCCAGCGCCTCGCCCCTTCGGAGGGCTGAGATCTTGACCCCAGTTCATGGAGCGAACCCGCTCCGTGACGCCGCAGACCGACGGCTCCCGCGTATCGCGGGGCCGTCGGGCCTGGTCATCTTCGGTGTCACGGGCGATTTGTCCCGTAAAAAGCTGATGCCCGCCGTTTATGACCTCGCCAACCGGGGTCTGCTTCCGCCGGGCTTCTCACTGATCGGCTTCGCCCGTCGCGAATGGGAGGACGAGGACTTCGCGCAGGAGGTGCACGACGCGGTCAAGGAACACGCGCGTACGCCGTTCCGCGAGGAGGTCTGGCAGCAGCTCGTCCAGGGCATGCGCTTCGTCCAGGGCAACTTCGACGACGACGACGCCTTCGAGCGCCTGAAGACGACGATGCACGAGCTCGACAAGGCGCAGGGGACGGGCGGCAACTTCGCCTTCTACCTCTCCGTGCCGCCGAAGTTCTTCCCGCAGGTGGTGCAGCAGCTGAAGAAGCACGGCCTCGCGGACGCACCCGAGGGTTCGTGGCGCCGCGCGGTCATCGAGAAGCCGTTCGGCCACGACCTCGAGTCGGCCAAGGAACTGAACGCGATCGTGCACGAGGTGTTCGCCCCGGACCAGGTGTTCCGGATCGACCACTACCTCGGCAAGGAGACCGTCCAGAACATCCTGGCCCTGCGCTTCGCCAACACCCTCTTCGAGCCCATCTGGAACCGGAGTTACGTCGACCACGTGCAGATCACGATGGCCGAGGACATCGGCATCGGCGGCCGGGCCGGCTACTACGACGGCATCGGCGCCGCGCGCGACGTCATCCAGAACCACCTCCTGCAGCTCATGGCGCTGACCGCCATGGAGGAGCCCGCCTCCTTCGACGCGGACGCGCTCGTCGCCGAGAAGGCCAAGGTCCTCGGCGCGGTCCGGCTGCCCAAGGAGCTCGGCGACCACACGGTCCGCGGCCAGTACGCGGCCGGGTGGCAGGGCGGCGAGAAGGCCGTCGGCTACCTCCAGGAAGACGGCATCGACCCCAAGTCGAAGACCGACACCTACGCGGCCATCAAGCTGGAGGTCGACAACCGCCGCTGGGCGGGCGTCCCCTTCTACCTGCGCACCGGCAAGCGCCTCGGCCGCCGTGTCACCGAGATCGCCGTCGTCTTCCAGCGCGCGCCCCACTCCCCCTTCGACCACACGGCGACGGAGGAGCTCGGCCAGAACGCGATCGTCATCCGCGTCCAGCCGGACGAGGGCATCACGGTCCGCTTCGGCTCCAAGGTGCCCGGCACCTCCATGGAGATCCGGGACGTGTCGATGGACTTCGCGTACGGCGAGTCGTTCACCGAGTCGAGCCCGGAGGCGTACGAGCGGCTGATCCTGGACGTCCTGCTCGGCGACTCGAACCTCTTCCCGCGCACGGAGGAGGTCGAGCTGTCCTGGAACATCCTCGACCCGATCGAGAAGTACTGGGACAAGCACGGCAAGCCGGCCCAGTACCCGTCCGGCACGTGGGGGCCCGCCGAGGCGGACGAGATGCTCGCACGAGACGGACGGAGCTGGCGCCGGCCATGAAGATCGACCTCACGGACACCACGTCCAGCAAGATCAACAAGGCGCTCATGGAGGGCCGCCGCTCCATCGGCACGCCCGCCGTCGGCATGGTGCTCACCCTCGTCATCGTGACCGACGAGGAGAACGCCTACGACGCGCTGAGGGCCGCGAACGAGGCGTCCCGCGAGCACCCCTCGCGAACCCTCGTGGTCATCAAGCGCGTCTCCCGTTCGCCGCGCGACCGTACGACGTCGAGGCTCGACGCCGAGGTGCGCGTCGGCGCGGAGGCGGGGACCGGCGAGACGGTCGTCCTGCGGCTGTACGGCGAGGTCATCAACCACGCCCAGTCGGTCGTCCTGCCGCTGCTCCTGCCGGACGCACCGGTCGTGGCCTGGTGGCCGGTGAACGCGCCGCTCGACCCGGCCAAGGACCCGCTGGGCGCGCTCGCCCAGCGCCGCGTGACGGACACGTACGCGGCGGAGCAGCCCAACGACGAGCTGGAGGCCCGCGCCGGCGCCTACACGCCCGGTGACACGGACCTGTCGTGGACCCGGATCACGCCGTGGCGCTCCATGCTCGCCGCCGCTCTCGACCAGGTGGCCTGCAAGGTCAACTCGGTGGAGGTGGAGGGCGAGGAGTTCAACCCGAGCTGCGAGCTGCTCGCCATGTGGCTCGCGGACCGGCTCGACGTGCCGGTCGAGCGGTCGGTGTCGTCGGGCCCCGGCCTGACGGCCGTACGCATGGAGACGGACTGCGGCGCCATCGTGCTCGACCGTCCGGACGGTTCGCTGGCCACGCTGTCGATCCAAGGTCAGCCGGACCGCGCGGTGGCGCTCAAGCGCCGCGAGACGTCCGAGCTGATCGCGGAGGAGCTGCGCCGCCTCGACCCGGACGACACGTACGCTGCCGCGCTGAAGTACGGCGTGCACCGGTTGGGTGAACGTGCGGCGGCGCCGGACGGGCAGGGGTCCGCGGGCGACGCGGACGCTCCTGCGGCCGCTTCCGCTCCCGCGAAGAAGGCGGCGGCCAAGAAGGCGCCCGCCAAGTCCACCGCCAAGAAGTCCGCTTCGAAGGCGGCCGCCAAGTGATGAGCACGGCACCCCAGTTGGTGGTGCACCGCGACAAGGAGCTGATGGCGCAGGCCGCCGCCGCCCGGCTCATCACGAAGATCGTGGACGCCCAGGCCGCCCGCGGCTACGCGTCCATCGTCCTGACGGGCGGGCGCAACGGCAACGGACTCCTGGCCGCCCTCGCGACCTCTCCCGCCCGGGACGCGGTCGACTGGACGCGCCTCGACCTGTGGTGGGGCGATGAGCGGTTCCTGCCGGACGGCGACCCCGAGCGGAACTACACGCAGGCCCGCGAGGCGCTCCTCGACTCGGTGCCGCTGAACCCGGACCGGGTCCACCCGATGCCGCCTTCGGACGGCCCGTACGAGGTGGACGCCGCCGCGCAGGTCTATGCCGCCGAACTGGCCGCCGCGGCAGGGCCGGAGGACCACGGTCCGGTGCCGACGTTCGACGTCCTGATGCTGGGAGTCGGCCCGGACACGCATGTCGCGTCGCTCTTCCCCGAGCTTCCGGCGGTCCGGGAGACCGAGCGCACCGTCGTCGGTGTGCACGGTGCGCCCAAGCCGCCGCCCACCCGCATCTCGCTCACGCTCCCGGCGATCCGGGCCGCGCGCGAGGTGTGGCTGCTCGCGGCGGGCGAGGACAAGGCGGAGGCCGCTGCCATCGCGCTGTCCGGCGCGGGTGAGCTCCAGGCGCCGGCCGCGGGCGCGTACGGCCGCTCGCGCACGTTGTGGCTGCTCGACTCGGCGGCGGCCTCACAGCTCCCGCCCGAGCTGCATCCGCCGCACGTCGCCTGAGGCGCGCCACGCGCGAAGACACGAACGCAGGGGCCCCGCACCGAAGTTGACCGGCGTGGGGCCCCTACGCGTGCGCCCTGCGATAGCTGCTGCCGTCGCGCTCCCGTACGAGCAGCCCGTCGTTCACGCAGTATCTGCGCAGCGCCGAGGTGTCCTCGTGGACGGTGCGGAACGCGTCGTTGACCTCGCCCTCGGTGTAGGTGCGCTCGGTCTCGAAGAGCGTGTCCGTGAGGTGGACGAGGAGTTCGTGGCGCACGGTGGCGCGGACCGGGATCGAGGTGAGGCGGCCGCGGGCGAAGAACCCGGTGAGGCGGCGCGGCACGGCGGGGTGGATCTCCGCCGGGCGCTCGCGGCGGAACACGGAGGGGTCCGCCCGCAGCGTTCCGTCCGGCCGTCGCTCGACGAGCCCGGTGGAGACGAGTCGCCCCAGGTGCTTGCGGACGGCCGGGGAGTCCTCGTCGCGGGGCGCCAGCTCGTCCAGCACGATCCGCGCGTAGAGCTTCAGTCGTTCGGGGTCGGCGAGCGCGGACATGAGCTGGTCCATGAGGTCCTCCCGGCAGGTGACACGACCGGAGCAGTGTCACCCGCCACAGGCGGCGGCGCATCCCAATTAGATGCGCCGCTCAGCGGTCTAACGGCCACGCAGTTCACGGTACTTGGCCACCAGCGCCTTGGTGGACGGGTCGAGTCCCGGCACGTCGGCGCCCTGGGTGAGGGCGGGCTCGACGCGCTTGGCGAGGACCTTTCCGAGCTCGACGCCCCACTGGTCGAAGGAGTCGATGTTCCAGACGGCGCCCTGGACGAACACCTTGTGCTCGTAGAGCGCGATGAGCTGGCCGAGGACGAACGGGGTGAGCCGCTTCGCCAGGACCGTCGTCGTCGGGTGGTTGCCCTGGAACGTCTTGTGCGGCACGAGCTCCTCGGGCACCCCCTCGGCGCGGACCTCGGCCGGGGTCTTGCCGAAGGCGAGGGCCTGCGTCTGCGCGAAGAAGTTGGCCATCAGCAGGTCGTGCTGCGCGACGAGTCCCGGCAGCAGGTCCGCCACGGGCTCGGCGAACCCGATGAAGTCCGCCGGGATGAGCTTCGTGCCCTGGTGGATGAGCTGGTAGTAGGCGTGCTGCCCGTTGGTGCCGGGGGTGCCCCAGACGACGGGACCCGTCTGCCAGTCCACCGGGCGGCCCTCGCGGTCCACGGACTTGCCGTTGGACTCCATGTCGAGCTGCTGAAGGTACGCCGTGAACCGGGAGAGGTAGTGCGAGTACGGGAGCACCGCGTGCGACTGCGCGTCGTGGAAGTTGCCGTACCAGATGCCCAACAGGCCCATCAGAAGAGGGACGTTGGACTCGGCGGGGGCGGTGCGGAAGTGCTCGTCGACGAGGTGGAAGCCGTCGAGCATCTCGCGGAACCCGTCCGGGCCGATCGCGATCATCAGTGAAAGACCGATGGCCGAGTCGTACGAGTAACGCCCGCCGACCCAGTCCCAGAACTCGAACATGTTGGCCGTGTCGATGCCGAAGCCGGCCACCTTCTCGGCGTTCGTCGACAGGGCAACGAAGTGCTTGGCCACGGCATCCTGGCCGGCGTTCAGACCGGTGAGGAGCCAGTTGCGCGCGGAGGTCGCGTTGGTGATCGTCTCGATCGTCGTGAACGTCTTCGAGGCGATGATGAACAGGGTCTCGGCCGGGTCGAGGTCGCGGACGGCCTCGTGCAGGTCCGCACCGTCCACGTTCGACACAAAACGAACTGTCAGGTCCCGGTCGGTGAAGGACCGCAGGACCTCGTACGCCATCGCCGGACCGAGGTCGGAGCCGCCGATGCCGATGTTCACGACGTTCTTGATCCGCTTGCCGGTGTGACCCGTCCACTCGCCCGAACGGACCCGGTCCGCGAAGGCGGCCATCTTGTCCAGCACGGCGTGCACCTGCGGGACGACATCGACGCCGTCGACCTCGATCACCGCGTCACGCGGGGCCCGCAGCGCCGTGTGCAGCACGGCCCGGTCCTCCGTCGTGTTGATCTTCTCGCCGCGGAACATGGCGTCCCGCAGACCGAAGACATCGGTCGCGGCGGCGAGCTCACGCAGCAGGCGCAGCGTCTCGTCCGTGACCAGGTGCTTGGAGTAGTCGACGTGCAGGTCGCCGACCTGGAGCGTGTAGTCGGAGCCGCGCGCCGGATCGGCGGCGAACAGCTCACGCAGCTGCACGTCTCCGAGTTCTTCCCGGTGCTTGGCGAGCGCCGTCCACTCGGGCATCTGATTGAGCCTGCGGCTTTCTGCGTTCATCTCGGACTTCAGCCTTCTCTCGTACCTGAGTACGTACCTTGCCCCGCTGCTTGACCAACCTAATTGATCAGGGCCCGGTATACGGCATCTGTCCGGACCGCTACGGCCGAACGAGTCCGGCCGGACACTTGGGTGTGTCCGGCCGGTGCTCAAGTCCTAGATCTCGCCCCGCAGTTTGGCGAGCGCCTCCGCGAGGATCGCCTCGCCGTCCGCGTCACTGCGCCGCTCGCGCACGTAGGCGAGGTGCGTCTTGTAGGGCTCGGTGCGCGGGGGGTCCGGCGGGTTGTCCCGGTCCTGCCCGGCAGGGAAGCCGCAGCGCGGACAGTCCCAAGTCTCCGGCACCTGCGCGTCGGAGGCGAAGCTCGGCTGCGTCTCGTGCCCGTTGGAGCACCAGAAGGAGATGCGCAGACGCGGCGCGGACTCGCCGCGCTCGGCCTCGCCCATCGGCCCCGCCCCGACCCGACTTCCTCGGATCGCGTTGCCACTTGCCACGGTCGTAACTCCCTGCGTGATGGTGCCGCGGAGCTTGTCGGCGTCTCGCTCCGCCGCGGGCGCCTCAGTCTACGTAAGGCCCAACGCGCGTCCAGTGATTGGAGTTACATCCCCGCCCCTAGACGCAAGCCCCATGATAGGCCGCGCCGGAGGGCGCGTACCGAACATGGGGCCTTATGTGCGCGATGTGCAGGTGTGACGGCGTCAGTTGTTGACCTTCATGAGCAGGCCGAGCACGACAATGCACGCGAACCACAGCAGACCGAGCACGATGGTGATGCGGTCCAGGTTGCGCTCGGCGACCGACGAGCCGCCGACGGACGACTGCATGCCGCCACCGAACATGTCGGAGAGACCGCCACCCTTTCCCTTGTGCATGAGCACAAGGAGCATCAGCAGCAGGCTGAAGACGATCAGGGCGATCGAGAACCCCATAACCACGGCTGGTCCCTACTTCCTGGCAATTCTCTCGGACTGATAGGTACTGCGATGAATCCGTACTGCGACTTGTATGTGCTGCGGGGGCCCGGTGAAAAGCCACCCGGCCCCCGCAAGGGTACGACGTAACTCCGCTACCGCATACTCACTGGTCGCGGAAGCGGATGATCTTGACGAACTCCTCGGCGTCGAGCGCCGCGCCGCCGACGAGGGCGCCGTCGACGTCGGGCTTCGACATGATCTCCGCGACGTTCCCGGACTTCACCGAGCCGCCGTACTGGATGCGGACCTTGTCGGCCAGCTCCTGGGAGTACAGCTCGGCGAGCTTGCCGCGGATCGCCCCGCAGACCTCCTGGGCGTCGTCGGCGCCGCAGACCTTGCCGGTGCCGATCGCCCAGACCGGCTCGTACGCGATCACGACGGTCTCGGCCTGCTCGGCCGGGATGTCCTTGAGGCCGCCCTCGACCTGCGACAGCGTGTGCGCGACATGGTCGCCCGCCTCGCGGACGTGGAGCTCCTCGCCGACGCAGAGGATCGGGGTCAGGCCGTGCTTGAAGGCGGCCTTCACCTTGGCGTTGCAGACCTCGTCGGTCTCGTTGTGGTACTGGCGGCGCTCGGAGTGGCCGACCGCCACGAACGTGCACTTGAGCTTGGCGAGCATCGGGCCCGAGATCTCGCCGGTGTAGGCGCCGGAGTCATGGGCCGAGATGTCCTGGGCGCCGTACTTGATCTTCAGCTTGTCGCCGTCGACCAGGGTCTGTACGGAGCGCAGGTCGGTGAAGGGCGGCAGGACCGCGACCTCGACGGCGTCGTAGTCCTTGTCGGACAGTGCGAAGGCGAGCTTCTGGACGTGGGCGATGGCCTCGAGGTGGTTGAGGTTCATCTTCCAGTTGCCCGCCATCAGCGGCGTGCGGGTGGTCATTGAGGTTCAGTCCTCCAGTGCGGCAAGGCCGGGGAGCGTCTTGCCCTCAAGGTATTCGAGGGAGGCGCCGCCGCCGGTCGAGATGTGGCCGAATGCATTCTCGTCGAAGCCGAGGAGCCGGACGGCCGCGGCTGAGTCGCCACCGCCGACGACCGTGAAGGCCGGGGAGTCGAGGAGCGCCTGGGCGACCGCCTTGGTGCCCTCGGCGTAGTCGGGGTGCTCGAAGACGCCCATCGGGCCGTTCCAGAACACCGTCGCGGCGTCGGCGAGCTTCGATGCGTACAGCTTGCGGGTCTCCGGACCGATGTCGAGACCCTCCTGGTCGGCCGGGATGGCGTCCGCGGCGACGGTGGTGGGGTTGGCCGGGGCCTTGGTCTTGAGGTCGGGGAACTCCGGCGAGACCAGTACGTCCACGGGGAGCACCAGCTCGACGCCGTTGTCCTCGGCGCGCTTGATGTACTCCTTGACGGCCGGGATCTGGTCCTCCTGGAGGAGGGAGATGCCGACCTCGTGACCCTGGGCCTTGAGGAAGGTGTAGGCCATGCCGCCGCCGATGAGCAGGCGGTCGGCCTTGCCGAGCAGCTGGTCGATGACGGCGAGCTTGTCGGAGACCTTGGCCCCGCCGAGCGCGACGACGTACGGCCGCTTGACCTCGTCGGTGAGCTTCTTCAGGACACCGACCTCGGTGGCGATGAGGTAGCCGGCGTAGTGCGGCAGGCGGGCCGGCAGGTCGTACACGGAGGCGTGCTTGCGGTGCACGGCGCCGAAGCCGTCGCCCACGTAGACATCGGCCAGGGCGGCCAGCCGGTCGGCGAACTCGCCGCGCTCGGTGTCGTCCTTCGACGTCTCGCCGGCGTTGAAGCGCAGGTTCTCGATGACGGCGACCTGGCCGGGCTCCAGACCGTCCACCGCGTCGTGCGCGGCGGGGCCGACGGTGTCCTGGGCGAACGCGACCGGCTCACCGAGGAGCTCGGCGAGGCGCTCGGCGGCAGGCAGCAGCGAGAACGCCGGGTCCGGGGCTCCCTTGGGGCGGCCCAGGTGGGAGGCGACGATCACCTTGGCACCGGCGCCGGCCAGGGCCTTGACGGTGGGCAGGACGGCGCGGATGCGGCCGTCGTCGGTGATCTGGCCGTCGGCGAGCGGCACGTTGAGGTCGGCGCGGACGAAGACCCGCTTGCCCTCGACCCCTTCGGCGAGAAGTTCGTCGATCGTCTTCATGGCTGGACTCCTGGACTTCTTGGGTGGGCTGACGCACAACAGGGCCCGGACGGCGCGTCGTTGCGCGGTCCGGACCCTGTGCTCACATCGAGATGCCTGCTCTGGATTTAGAGCTGGCCGCCGACGAAGACCGTGAGGTCGACGAGACGGTTGGAGTAGCCCCACTCGTTGTCGTACCAGCCGAGGATCTTCACCGAGTTGCCTTCCTGGACCATGGTCAGGGAGGAGTCGAACGTGCAGGACGCCGGGTCGCCGACGATGTCGGAGGACACGATCGGGTCCTCGGTGTAGGACAGGTAGCCCTTGAGGTCGCCGTCCTCGGAGGCCTTCTTGAACGCGGCGTTGACCTCGTCCTTGGTGGTCTCGCGCGCCAGGGTGACGACCAGGTCGGTGGCCGAGCCCGTCGGGACCGGGACGCGCATCGCGATGCCGTCGAGCTTGCCCTTGAGCTGCGGGAGGACCAGGGCGGTCGCCTTGGCGGCACCGGTGGTGGTCGGAATGATGTTCTCGGCGGCGGCACGGGCGCGGCGCAGGTCCGAGTGCGGGAAGTCCAGGATGCGCTGGTCGTTCGTGTACGCGTGGACCGTGGTCATCAGACCCTTGACGATGCCGAAGTTCTCGTCGAGAACCTTGGCCATCGGCGCCACACAGTTGGTGGTGCAGGACGCGTTCGAGATGACGTGGTCCGTCGCCGGGTTGTACTGGTCCTGGTTGACGCCCATCACGATGGTGATGTCCTCGTCCTTGGCCGGAGCCGAGATGAGGACCTTCTTGGCGCCGCCGGCGATGTGCTTCTCGGCGTCGGCCTTCTTCGTGAAGATGCCGGTCGACTCGATGACGATGTCGACGCCCAGCTCGCCCCACGGGATGTCCGCGGGGTTGCGCTCGGAAAGGACCTTGATGGTGTGGCCGTCGACGGTGATCGTGTCGGCGGTGTGCGTCACCTCGGCCTTGAGGCGGCCGAGGATGGTGTCGTACTTCAGAAGGTGTGCGGTGGTCGCGGTGTCACCGAGGTCGTTGACAGCCACGATCTCGATGTCTGCACCCTGCTCAAGCAGCGCGCGGAAGTAGTTACGCCCGATGCGGCCAAAGCCGTTGATGCCTACGCGGATCGTCACGAACCGATCTCCTCGTTGGTACGCCGGTTTTAGACGCCGGCGAGTTGTATGGGATGTCCCCGACCGCCTCCGACCCTACCTCTCCGAAGCCCTCCGGGTGACATTGAGTGGGCCCTTGTGCGGCCCGGCGGCCCGTACCGCCCAGTAGGGGCTCGGACCGCCGGGATTCCCGCTCATCTGGCGCTTTTCGCGAAAAGTGAGCGGGGTATTTCGTCCGCTTTTCGGCCCGGCCTTTCTCAGCTCCTCAGGGAGGCCAGCGCCTTCCCCACGAGCACGCTGCGCTCGGCCGCCGTGGCGACGTGTTCGAGACCGAATCCGAGGAGCACGGTGTCCTTGGTGCTGACGGCTCCATATGTCTTGAACAATTCACCCGCCCGGGCCCAGTCCTTGGTGACGACGGGGCTGCCCGGGGGCGGGCCCGCGACCTTCCAGGCGCCGAACGACGACTCGAAGCCCTCGGTCTCCTTCGCGGCGCCGCCGGTCACGACGGACGCGTTGTCGGCGAGGACACCGTGGCCGCCGCTCCCCGGGTCGGTGATGTAGCTGAGCGAGACCTCGACCGTCTTTCCGGCGTAGGCGCTCAGGTCGAAGGTCACCGGCTGCCAGCCGTCCGAGGCGCCCGTGAGGCTGTTCCAGGAGCCGGAGGTGCCGGTGGCCGTGCAGCCCGCGCTGCCGGGCGTCAGATAGCGCTTGAGAGCCGGGTGCTCCTTGATCAGGAATCCGGCCTCGCACTCGGCGGGGACGGCGTTCGTCGTGGCGCCGCCGGCGTCGGGCAGCGTCGTCCAGTCCTCGGCTCCCGCCGTGTGCGCCTCAAGCACCGCGTGGTCGTAGCCGGGCTCGGTGTCCCACAGGAGCTGGAACTTCAGGGCCGGCTTGTCGGTGGCGGAGACCCCGGTGAGGTCGATGGTGCGGGTCAGGCGTTTCCACCCGTCGTCCGTGTGCACGGCGGCGGCCATGGAGCTGCCCTCGTAGGGGCTGTACGGGTTGGGGGTGCCCGCGTACGCACCGGCGCCCGCGCTGGTGAACTGCGGGTAGTCGGCCGTGGACAGCACGTCGGAGGTGGCCTGGTAGGTCGCGGCGATGTTCAGCGGGTTGCCGGGAGCGTCGCCGAGGCCCGCGGCGGCGCCGGTCAGCACGCCGGATCCGGCGAACTTCGAGGCGCCGGGTGTCGACGTCCGCGAGTACGCGCCCAGGTAGTACTGGCTGAAGTCGTTGGTGGTGGTGCCGCCGATGCTGACGGAGCCGCCCGCCTGTTCACCGGCCTCGATCAGCTTGCCGCCCTCGTTGAGGTAGTCGCGCAGGGCGAGCTGGGTGGTGAGACCCGGGCGGTCGGCGCCCGTGTAGTGGACGACGGTCCTGAAGTGGTCGAGCACCGCGAGTGCGTCCGGGGCGCCCTGCGTGGCGACGTTCCACACGAGCGGAGTGCGGCCGTTCGCCTTCAGCGCGTCCACGTACGCCTTGCTCTGCCGGCCTGTTGCGTCGTTCTCCGCGACGACGAGGGTGTCGGCCCTGGGGCGCTCGGCCACGGTGTACGTGAAGTGCTCGCTGGAGGTGCGCTTCCCGGACTTCGTGCGTCCGGTGAACCAGACCTCGACCTTGTCGCCCGGGTCCGCGTCCTCGATCCTCGCGCGGTACGCGTCGAAGTGGAGGTTGTCCTCGCCGCCGTAGGTCTCGCCGCCCTTCCAGGCGCGCAGGTCCTCGTCGTGCGTACGGCCGCCGTCGACACGGTAGTTGAGCTCCTTGTCACGCACCGACCTGCGGGCGGTCACGGAGACTTCCTGGTCGGCGCCGCCCGCGTACGAGGTGCTGAAGGCGGCCGGGGTGAAGTCGGGGGCGTCGAGGCCGACCGAGGACGACGGCTGATCGGGGTGCGCCGCGGTCTCGGCCACGGAGAGCGCGAACGGGATGTTCTTGACGAACTCCTGCTGGATCAGCTTCTCGTCGTCCGGGAAGGTGAAGACCGACTCGCAGTCCTCGGGGCGCCACTGGTCGTCCGGGTCGACGGCCGACGCGGTCTGGCACTCACTCATCTCCGGCGTGAACATCCCGATGCCGTTGACGTTGCCCGCGTGCCCGTCGGCCTCGCCGTTGGTGGTGTACAGCTCCGAGGAGACCTGCGGGTGATAGCCGGGGATCGCGGAGTTCTCGGGGGTCCCGGCGAGCGCCTTGTAGAGCACGTCGTCCGGCGTCGGGGTGGCCACCTGCCAGCCCACTCCGTAGAGCAGCAGCTCGGCCGCGGAGTGGTAGTTGATGGCGTACCGGAAGCCGATGCGCTTCTCGAAGGCGTCGAGGGCCTTCGTCTCGGGCTCGGAGCCGGGGCTCGCGCCGCGGTAGGTCTCGCTTGCGGGGCTCGGGGACGAACCCTCGTCGTCATAGCCCCACTTGTAGGCGAAGTTGCGGTTGAGGTCGACGCCGTCGCCCGTGGTGATCGCGCCGTCGCCGTTCACGTCCCGCATGTTCTTGCGCCACTGGCGGTCGCCGTCGGGGTTGAACGTCCAGTCGTACCCGTCGGGGTTGGCGGACAGGACGAACCACATCTCGGTGGAGTCGACGATCTTCTTGATGCGCTTGTCCTTGGAGTAGTTGTCCAAGTAGTAGTGCATCAGGCGGCGGGTCATCTCGGGGGTGATCCACTCGCGGGCGTGCTGGTTGGACATGTAGAGCACGGACGGCTTGGCGCCGTCCCTCGTCGTACGGGCGCCCTTGGTGAGCTTGAGCGCGAGGATGTCCTGGCCCTGGAGCGTCTTGCCGATGGAGACGACCTTGGTGAGGCCGGGGTGCGCCTGGCCCGTCCTGACGATCTCCTCCTGGAGATTGCCCTTGCCGCTGTAGGGGCGGAACACGCCGTCGCCCGCGGCCGCCACGCGCGCTCGCGCCTTGGCGGAGAGCGTGTGCTCGGTGAGCTCCACGCCCTTCCTCTCCAATTGCCTGGCCTGCTTGTCGGTGAGGTAGACCTCGACCTCGGCCTTCCCCTTCTCGGGGGTCTGTTCGCCGAGTTCGTGTCCGTCCTGTCCGGCCGCGAGGAGCAGGGGTACCTGCTCCTTCGTGACCTCGGCGCGGAACACCTTGACCGGATCGGAGTCCGACCGGGGTGCACCGCCGCTCTCCGCCTGGGCGACGGGCGTGAGTCCCGCGCCTCCCAGTCCGCCCAGTACGAGTGCCGTGGCCGCGAGGATCGATCTCGCTCTTCGTCTCATGAGCCCCCCTTGCAGTTGTGTACCGCAGAAGCAGGTGAGTACCGCAGAAGCTGTGGTGAAACCGCAGAAGCGGCAGTTGCCGCAGAAGCGAACAGACGCCAGACTCATGACAGTTCATGGTCAAGTCAAGGGCGCGTCAAAGGGGCCCGTCACGCGTTGCACGGTCCCCTTGGGCAGCGAAAACGCCGGTGCCCGGCCCCGGCAGGGCGCAGGCACCGGCGTGAGGCATTCCGCTCCGGGGTCAGCCGGCGAGGTTGTCGGCCATCTCCTCGCTGATGTTCGACTCCGTGCCCGGGATGCCCATGTCCTGGGCCCGCTTGTCGGCCATCGCGAGCAGGCGGCGGATGCGGCCCGCGACGGCGTCCTTCGTCAGCGGCGGGTCGGCGAGCGCGCCCAGCTCCTCCAGGGAGGCCTGCTTGTGCTCCATGCGCAGCCGGCCGGCGGCCGCGAGGTGCTCGGGCACCTCGTCGGCGAGGATCTCCAGGGCGCGCTGCACGCGGGCCCCGGCGGCGACGGCGGCACGCGCCGAGCGGCGCAGGTTCGCGTCGTCGAAGTTGGCCAGGCGGTTGGCGGTGGCGCGGACCTCGCGCCGCATCCGCCGCTCCTCCCAGGCGAGCACCGACTCGTGCGCCCCCATGCGGGTGAGCAGGGCGCCGATGGCGTCCCCGTCCCGTACGACGACACGGTCCACACCCCGTACCTCACGGGCCTTGCCCGCGATCTGGAGGCGGCGCGCCGCCCCGACCAGGGCCAGCGCGGCCTCCGGGCCGGGGCAGGTCACCTCGAGGGAGGAGGAGCGGCCGGGCTCGGTGAGCGAGCCGTGCGCCAGGAACGCCCCGCGCCAGGCGGCCTCGGCGTCGCAGGTGGCCCCCGAGACCACCTGCGGCGGGAGACCCCGGATCGGGCGGCCGCGGCCGTCGACGAGACCGGTCTGGCGCGCCAGCTGGTCACCGCCGGCCACGACCCGTACGACGAAGCGCGAGCCCCGGCGCAGCCCGCCGGGCGCCATCACGATCAGTTCCGAGCTGTGCCCGAAGATCTCGAGGATGTCCCGCTTCAGCCGTCGTGCCGCCATCGCGGTGTCCAGCTCCGCCTCGATCACGATGCGGCCGCTCACCAGGTGGAGCCCGCCCGCGAAGCGCAGGATGGCCGAGACCTCTGCCTTTCTGCAGCAGGTCCGGGTGACGGGAAGCCGGGAGATCTCGTCCTTCACCGCTGCCGTCATCGCCATGGGCCGATCCTTCCATGCATCCGAAAAATACGGTCGTACGCGGCGGCCAACAGCTCCGGATCGTGCCTCGGAGTCCCGTCGGGCCTGGCCACAGGCGCCAGCTCGACCGCAGCGCCGAAGCCCTCCTTGGCGGCGTCGGTCAGGGACTCGCGGTCGGGCACGGCGGCCTCGTCGGCCAACACCACGTCCAGGGCGAGTTTAGGGGCGTGTCGTCCCAAAACCTCCAAATGACGCTGCGGTGAGAACCCCTCGGTTTCTCCGGGCTGCGGCGCAAGGTTCAGCGAGAGGACCCTGCGGGCCTTCGTCACCATCAGCGCGTCGAGCAGCTCGGGGACCAGCAGATGCGGGATGACGGAGGAGAACCAGGAGCCGGGGCCGAGCACCACCCAGTCGGCGTCGAGCACCGCGGCGACCGCCTCGGGGACGGCCGGCGGGTCGTGCGGCACGAGGTGCACGGACTGCACCTCGCCGGGGGTGAGCGCCACCGTGGCCTGGCCGCGCACCGTGTCGACGTCATCGGGGCGGGCCGGGTCGTGTCCCTTGACCAGGGCCTGGAGCTCCAGCGGCACCGCGGACATGGGCAGTACGCGCCCCTGCGCACCCAGCAGCTTGCCGACCAGGTCGAGGGCCTGCACATGGTCGCCGAGCTGCTCCCACAGCGCGACGATGAGCAGATTGCCGACGGCGTGCTCGTGCAGGTCGCCCTGGGACTGGAAACGGTGCTGGATGACGCGGGCCCAGGTCTGGCCCCAGTCGTCGTCGCCGCACAGGGCCGCGAGGGCCTTGCGCAGGTCGCCGGGCGGCAGGACACCCAGCTCGTCGCGGAGCCGGCCGCTGGAGCCGCCGTCGTCGGCGACAGTCACCACGGCGGTGAGGTCGCCGGTGATGCGCCGCAGGGCCGCCAGGGACGCGGACAGGCCCATGCCGCCGCCGAGGGCGACGACCTTGGGCTGGGCGCCGCGCCGGCGGCCCGTGGGAGGGGTGACCCGGCGGAGCCTGCTGCCGAGCCGGAGTGTGCGACCGGTCATTCGCGGCCCATGTCCCGGTGGACGACCACGGTCTCCACGCCCTCCGCCGCGATGCGCGCGGCGAGCTTCTCCGACATCGCGACGGAGCGGTGCTTGCCTCCGGTGCAGCCGACCGCGATCGTCACGTACCGCTTGCCCTCGCGGCGGTATCCGGCGGCGATGAGCTGGAGCAGCTCGGTGTACCGGTCCAGGAACTCCTTGGCGCCGGGCTGGCCGAAGACGTAGTTCGACACCTCTTCGTTCAGGCCGGTGAAGGGGCGCAGCTCGGGGACCCAGTGCGGGTTCGGCAGGAAGCGCATGTCGACGACCAGGTCGGCGTCGACGGGCAGGCCGTACTTGAAGCCGAACGACATGACCGTGGCCCGCAGCTCGGGCTCCTCGTCGCCGGCGAACTGGGCGTCCATCTTGGCGCGCAGTTCGTGCACGTTCAGGCTGGAGGTGTCGATGACCAGGTCGGCGTCGCCGCGCAGCTCGCGCAGGAGCTCGCGCTCGGCCGCGATGCCGTCGACGATGCGGCCGTCTCCCTGGAGGGGGTGCGGGCGGCGCACCGACTCGAAGCGGCGCACCAGGGCCTCGTCGGAGGACTCCAGGAACACGATGCGCCGGGTGACCTGGCGGGACTCCAGGTCGGCGAGGGACTGGTGGAGGTCGTCGAAGAAACGGCGGCCGCGCACGTCGACGACGACGGCGATCCGGGCGACATTGCCCTGGGAGCGGGCGCCGAGCTCGACCATCGTGGGGATCAGCGCGGGCGGCAGGTTGTCGACGACGAACCAGCCGAGGTCCTCCAGACACTTGGCGGCCGTGGAACGTCCGGCGCCGGACATCCCGGAGATGATCACCAGCTCGGGGATCGCCGCTTCGGGCGCCCCGGCGGTCTCGCTCGTCGTACCCGTACTCACCTGTGCTCCGTCTGTCTCCGCCGCCTGGCCCGCCGGGTCATCGGGGGCCGACTGTGGTGCCTGTCCGCCCTGCTCGTTCTCGTTCATGGCTCCTGCCCCCGTCGTCCTTCCGAGGTGGCCACGGCCGTGGCCGTGGGGTCCTCGTCTTCAATGATCTCTCCTGTGGCCGTGTTCACGGCCGGTGCGGCGGGCTCCGCGCTCGCGAAGGCCGCCACGATCGTCTCTGCCGTCTTGCGGCCTATGCCGGGAACCTCGCAGATCTGATCGATTGTGGCCGATCGCAGGCGCTTCACCGAACCGAAGTGCTTGATCAGGGCCTGCTTGCGCGCGTCCCCGAGGCCGGGCACCTCGTCGAGAGGCCCGGCCCGGAAGCGCTTGGCCCGCTTGGTGCGCTGGTACGTGATCGCGAAGCGGTGCGCCTCGTCACGCACGCGCTGGAGAAGATAGAGGCCCTCGCTGGTGCGCGGAAGGATCACCGGGTCGTCCTCGTCGGGCACCCAGACCTCTTCGAGGCGTTTGGCCAGGCCGCACACCGCGATGTCGTCGATTCCCAGCTCGTCCAGCGCCCGCTTGGCCGCCGCGACCTGCGGCTGCCCGCCGTCGACGACGACCAGCTGGGGCGGGTACGCGAACCGCTTGGGGCGACCGTCGTCCTCGGTGAGACGGGACTCGAGCGGGCCGTCCTCGTCCGCCGGCTCGGCGTCGGACCACTCCCCCGACTTCTCCTGCGCCGCCAGATAGCGCTTGAAGCGGCGCGTGATCACCTCGTGCATGGAGCGGACGTCGTCCTGCCCCTCGAAGCCCTTGATCTGGAAGCGCCGGTACTCGCTCTTCCTGGCCAGTCCGTCCTCGAAGACGACCATCGAGGCCACGACGTCGTCGCCCTGGAGGTGGGAGATGTCGTAGCACTCGATGCGCAGCGGGGCGCTGTCCAGCTCGAGAGCCCCGGCGATCTCCTCCAGGGCCCGCGAGCGCGTGGTGAGGTCGGAGGCGCGCTTGGTCTTGTGGAGCGCGAGCGCCTGCTGCGCGTTCCTGTGGACCGTCTCCATGAGGGCCTTCTTGTCGCCGCGCTGCGGGATCCTCAGCGACACGTTCGACCCGCGGCGCGTGGTGAGCCACTCCTGTACGGGTTCCAGGGGCTCGGGCAGCGCGGGCACGAGGACCTCCTTGGGAACGGCGTCCCCGCGCTCCTCGCCGTACAGCTGCTGGAGCGCGTGCTCGACGAGGTCACCGCTGGTGACCGCCTCGACCTTGTCCGTGACCCAGCCGCGCTGGCCGCGCACGCGCCCGCCCCGCACATGGAAGATCTGCACGGCGGCCTCCAGCTCGTCCTCGGCGAGGGCGATCAGGTCGGCGTCCGTGGCGTCGGCGAGGACGACGGCGCTCTTCTCCATCGCCTTGCGCAGCGCCTCTATGTCGTCACGCAGGCGTGCGGCGCGCTCGTACTCCATCTCCTCGGCGGCGTCCGTCATGTCCTTCTCGAGACGGCGGATGTACGTGCCGGTGCGGCCGGTCATGAAGTCGCAGAAGTCCTCCGCCAGTTCGCGGTGCTCCTCGGGCGAGACGCGGCCCACGCAGGGGGCCGAGCACTTGCCGATGTAGCCGAGGAGGCAGGGGCGGCCGGTGCGGGCGGCGTTCTTGAAGACGCCGGCGGAGCAGGTGCGGACCGGGAAGACACGAAGCAGCAGGTCGACGGTGTCGCGGATGGCCCAGGCATGCCCGTAGGGACCGAAGTAGCGCACGCCCTTCTTCTTCTGGCCGCGCATGACCTGCACGCGCGGGACCTCCTCGTTCATCGTCACCGCGAGGTAGGGATAGCTCTTGTCGTCGCGGTACTTGACGTTGAACCGGGGGTCGTACTCCTTGATCCAGGAGTACTCCAGCTGGAGCGCCTCGACCTCCGTGGACACCACGGTCCACTCCACGGACGCGGCCGTGGTGACCATGGTGCGGGTGCGGGGATGCAGGTGCGCCAGGTCCTGGAAGTAGTTGGCCAGGCGCTGGCGCAGGCTTTTCGCCTTCCCGACGTAGATCACCCGGCGGTGCTCGTCACGGAATCTGTACACCCCTGGGGAGTCCGGGATCTGTCCCGGCTGGGGGCGGTAGCTGGAAGGGTCGGCCATGTCAGACACCCTACTTGCGGCCACCGACAGTGAGGTTGCCCGCGCGATTCCCGGAGCGGTCCGGTGCCCGCCCGGCGAGACGGTTTGCGCAGCGAGTCTTGTCCGGTTCAGATCAACACGCTTCAATGCCGGGTGAATTGGGGCCGCGCACGCCCCGGCCGGACGGCCGTTGTGAGGATGCACGGGGGAGGGCCCTGGATGTCGTACGGCACACAGCACGCGGACGCCGGCGCGCCCGCACTGGAGACGGCCCTGCGGGCAGGGCCCTTCCATGTCGCCCTGCGGGCCGCGATCACCGCGCGCGGGCTGCCGCTGCACCGTGTGCAGCACCATCTGACCCGGCGCGGCGTCACGGTCGGCGTCACCAGTCTGAGCTACTGGCAACAGGGGGCCAGGCGCCCGCAGCGCACCGAGTCGCTGCGGGCCGTGCGCGCCCTGGAGGAGATCCTGGACCTGCCCGACGAGTCCCTGATCCGGCTGCTCGCCAAGGACGAGGAACACGCGGCCCGCCAGCGCCCCTCGACCCGCTCCTACCGCTCGCTCGTCGAGGCCTCGGGCGTCCTCGAACAGTTCCTCGCCGAGCTCGGCTCGCCCCCGGACGGCGGCCTGCACACGGTCGGCCACCACGAGCGGGTGCGGATAGGGGCGCGCCGCGAACTCCTCGGCCTCGACTCCCAGCACATCGTGCGCGCCCACCAGGACGATGTGGACCGCTATGTGGCCGTCCACCACGGGGACCCGGGATGCAGGACCGATCACGTCTCGGTGCGCGCCCTGGAGAACTGCCGTACGGGGCGGGTGCGCCGGCACCGCGGGACGGGCGTCGTCGTGGCGGAGCTGCTCTTCGACGCGCGGCTGCGGGCCGGCGACACGTTCCTCTTCCGCTACGGCTTCGAGGACGGCACGGCGGGCCCCTCATCGGAGTATCTGCGCGGCTTCGGCTTCGCGGGCGGGCAGTACGCGCTCCAGGTCAGATTCACCGAGGGCGTCCTGCCCGTGCGCTGCCACCGCTTCACCCAGCACTCGGCGGCGGCCCCGCGCGGCGGCCGTCAGGACCTGACGCTCAGCGCGAGCCACCGCGCCGTCCATGTGGTGGAGCCGCAGGTGCGGGCGGGGATCCTGGGGATCGGGTGGGACTGGGAGGGCTGATCGGGGTCCAGGTGCGGTCAGGCCTCCGGGCCCGCGACGATCTTGCCGTTCTTCACCACGACCGGCACCTTCGCCAGCGACTGCGTCGCCGGGGCGTGCAGCACCTTGCCGGTCTCGGCGTCGAACTTGCTGCCGTGGCAGGAACACGTGAGTTCCGTGCCCTCCAGCATGCTGATGGGGCACCCCGCGTGCGTGCAGATGGTGCTGAACGCAGCGTATTGGTCGGCCGCCGGACGGCTGACCACCACGTTCTCGTCCCGGTACAGCTTGACGCCGCCCACGGGCACCTCGTCGGCCTTGCCGAGGTCGACGGGGGCCGTCGGCGCCGAATCCGCGCCGCCGTCCGCTGCGCCCGTCGAGCAGGCGGCGATCCCGAGCCCCGCGGTCCCGGCGAGGGCGGCACCCCGCAACACGGTTCGACGGGCGGGCGACGTGCCGGGCATGAGGACTCCAGGGATCGGTCGGGGTGGTGCGGGCCGCTGCTGCACGCCAAGGCGCACATCGGTCGCAGATCCGACCATACCGGTGGGGTGCGTGACGGCTCGGAGGGCCCTCTCGTCCGGCCTCGGCTTCACGCCCGCCTCTGTGCTCACGGCCGCGATGGTCGCCACGTTCACGGCCGTCTCGGTGGCCACGCTGCGCCCCGGTACGAAGGGTCTGCCCGAGTCGGTCCCCGACGTGCCCGCTTCCGGCCGGGGCGGTGTGCCCGAGCCCGCGAACCTCTAGCCTGTGCCTCGCCCCTACCCCTTTGATCCACCGCACTCCAGCAGTTCAGCACTCCAGCACTGCCGCACCGCTCCGCCGTTCAGCCCGAAAGGAACCAGCCGTGATAGTCGTCGCCGGAGAGGCCCTGATCGACCTCGTGCCGCAGGGCGGGGCCGCCGATGACGGTGGCGACCTGCCCGCGCTCGCGCCCCGGCTGGGCGGCGGCCCCTTCAACACCGCGGTGGCCGTCGGCCGGCTCGGCTCCCCCGTGGCCTTCTGCTCGCGGGTCTCCCGCGACGCGTTCGGCGAGGCACTGCTCGGCGGGCTCGCGCGGGCGGGTGTCGACGTGTCGTACGTCCAGCGGGGCGACGAACCGACGACGCTGGCGGTCGCGTCGGTCGCCGCGGACGGATCGGCCCGTTACTCGTTCTACGTCGACGGCACGGCCGACCGGCTCTTCTCGGTGCCCGACCGGCTCCCGCCGGGCACACGCGCGGTGTCGTTCGGTACGTGCTCGCTGGTTCTTGAGCCGGGCGCGAGCGCGTACGAGGAGCTGATGAGGTCGGCCTCGGCCCAGGGCGTGTTCACCGCGCTCGACCCGAACATCCGGGCCGGCCTCATCCCCGACCCGGACGCGTACCGGGCGCGCTTCAAGAGCTGGCTCCCCTCGACCGGCCTGCTCAAGCTGTCCGAGGAGGACGCGCAGTGGCTGGGCGGCACCCCGCATGAGTGGCTGGCCTCGGGTCCCGCGGCCGTCGTGATGACCCGGGGCGGCGACGGCCTGACGGTCTTCACACGGGGCGGCGCGCGCTACGACGTACCCGGTGAGCGGGTCGAAGTCGTCGACACGATCGGCGCGGGCGACACCGTGAACGCGGCGCTGCTGCACGCCCTGGCCGCCTGGGACGCGCTGTCCGTGGAGGCGGTGGCGGGCCTGGGCGAGGACGACTGGCACCGGCTGCTGCGGTTCGCCGTACGCGCGGCCGCGGTCACCTGCTCGCGGGCGGGCGCCGAACCCCCGTACGCATCCGAACTCCCACCGCTGTAACGGCCGTTCACGCGCGGGTCGACTGTTCACGGACTGCCGGTCACCCGTTGACCGCCCGCAGCGCCCCTGGCCTGCGCCCGTTGAGGCGGTCCAGGGCGGACGCCGTGGTGTCGTCGGCCGGGAGGTGGATGACCAGGTTCTGGCCGTCGGCGTCGGGCATGGACAGCGTCTCGTAGGCCAGGCGGAGTGTGCCCGCCTCCGGGTGCGCGACGACGTCCACGCCGGTGCGCCGGGGCAGGGAGGGGACGGCGGCGAGCCGGTCGGCGAAGGGCGCCCCCGCGGTGACGGTCAGTTCGTCGACGAGCGCGGCGACGTGCGGGTCGTGGATCGATGCCCCGTGCCGGAGGTGGGAGACCTGCTCGTCGGCCACGCGGTCCCATTCGGGGTACGCGGTGCGGGCGCGCTCGTCGGTGAAGACGTACCGCACGAAGTTCGGCTGTCGGGCGTCGAGGATGCCGAGTGGGCGCGCGTACCGCTCGTAGGCGTCGGTGTACGCGATGACGTCGCCGATCCAGTTGACCAGGACCGCCGGGGTGGGTTCGAGGCGGTCGAGGAGGACGCGCACCGTGGGGCGGATCGTGCGTGAGAGGGAAGCGGCCACCGCCCCGGCGCACAGCATGCCGTCCCCGCCCGACTCCTTCGCGAGGCGGCGGAGCAGGAAGCGCTCGTCGACGGGCAGGAGCAGCGCGTCGGCGAGGGCGCCGAGGACCGGGGGTGACGGGTTGCGATCGCGGCCCTGTTCGAGACGGGTGAGGTATTCGACGCTGATGCCGGCGAGCGTGGCCAGCTCGGAGCGCCGCAGGCCCGGGGTGCGGCGCCGCGCGCCGGTGGGCAGCCCCACCTCGGCGGGTGTGACGGCTTCGCGCCGGGTGCGCAGATAGGTGCCCAACTCGTTGTCGCTCACCCGTCGAACGTATCAACGTAAGGGGTCTCTGATCGTGGCCCTGTCACTACCAGTCTTGGCCCGGCCTTCCTCCGGCCCGCCGGTGACCGCAGGGTGGACGCATGACCTACGACGACAACTCCGCTGCCACTGCTACGACTCCGGCCACCGCGCTGCCTCTCGCGGCCGGCGACTGGACACTCGACCCGCTGCACTCGGCGGTGAACTTCAGCGTCCGGCACCTCGGGATCGCGAAGGTGCGGGGGCGCTTCGCGCAGGTGGAGGCCGCGCTGCACATCGGCGAGAGGGTGGACGACATCAGGGTGAACGCCACCATCGCACTGGCCTCGATCGACACGGGCAACGCCGACCGTGACGCGCACGTCCGTCAGGCCGATCTGCTGGACGTGGAGCGCCGTCCGACGATGACCTACGTCTCGCACGGCGTGTCGGGTAAGGGCGACGACTGGTCCCTGGAGGGCGAGTTGACCATCGGTGACGTGACGCGGCCGGTGGCGCTCGCCGTGGAGTTCGGCGGGGTGGTGGACGTGCCGATGGACGGGAGCCGGCATGCGGGGTTCGAGGCGACGGGCGAGATCCGGCGGAGCGACTTCGGCCTGGACTTCGGGGCCGGTCTTCTTGGTGATGTTGTCAAGATTCAGCTGGACATGCAGTTCGTCGAGCCGCAGGGCCAGGGTGGCTGACAGCTGAACGCGTGGCGCCCCACGGGGAGTTCCCGTGGGGCGCCAGGTGTTTTCGTGCGGTCGCGGACCGTCCGCGGTCAGGCCTTGCCGGCCCGCGTGGACTTGGCCGCGGTCTTCTTGGCGGCCGTGACCTTCTTCGCCGCGGCCTTCGTGGCGGTCTTGCCGACCGCCGTGGTGTTGGCCCTGGCCACCTTCTTCGCCGGGGCCTTGGCGCTCGCCGAGACGGTCTTCTTCGCGGCCGCGGCCTTCTTCGCCGTGGCCACCGTCTTCTTCGTGCGCGCCGCGGGCACCGACGCGTCGCTGAACCGGTCGGCGCCGAGGATGTCGCGCAGGAACTTGCCGGTGTGACTGGCCGGTTCGCCCGCGACCTCTTCGGGGGTGCCCTCGGCGACGACGAGGCCGCCGCCGTTACCGCCCTCGGGGCCCATGTCGAGGACCCAGTCGGCGGTCTTGATGACGTCGAGGTTGTGCTCGATGACGATCACCGAGTTCCCCTTGTCGACGAGGCCCGACAGGACGGTGATGAGCTTGCTGATGTCCTCGAAGTGCAGACCGGTGGTCGGCTCGTCGAGAACGTAGACGGTGCGTCCCGTGGACCGCTTCTGCAGCTCGCTGGCCAGCTTCACGCGCTGCGCCTCGCCTCCGGAGAGGGTCGGCGCGGACTGCCCGAGCCGGACGTAGCCGAGGCCGACGTCGTTCAGCGTGCGCAGGTGGCGGGCGATGCCCGGGACCGCCTCGAAGAAGCCGAGCGCCTCCTCGATGGGCATGTCCAGGACCTCGGCGATGGACTTGCCCTTGTAGTGGACGTCCAGCGTCTCGCGGTTGTAGCGCGCCCCGTGGCAGACCTCGCACGGGACGTAGACGTCCGGCAGGAAGTTCATCTCGATCTTGATGGTGCCGTCGCCGGAACAGTTCTCGCAGCGGCCGCCCTTGACGTTGAAGGAGAAGCGTCCGGGCAGATAGCCGCGGACCTTCGCCTCGGTCGTCTCGGCGAACAGCTTGCGGACGTGGTCGAAGACTCCGGTGTACGTCGCCGGGTTCGAGCGCGGGGTGCGGCCGATCGGCGACTGGTCGACGTGCACGACCTTGTCGACGAGGTCGTCGCCCTCCACGCGCGTGTGCCGCCCGGGAACGCTGCGCGCCCCGTTCAGCTCGCGGGCGAGGTGCGTGTACAGGATGTCGTTGACCAGCGTCGACTTGCCGGAACCGGAGACACCGGTGACCGCGGTCAGGACGCCGAGCGGGAACGACACGTCGATGTCGCGCAGGTTGTTCTCGCGGGCGCCGTGCACGGTCAGCCTGCGGGTCGGGTCCACGGGGCGCCGGATGTCCGGCAGCGGGATGGACTTCTTGCCCGCCAGGTACTGGCCGGTCATCGACTCGGCGTTGGCGAGCAGCTCCTTCAAGGGACCGCTGTGGACGACCTTGCCGCCGTGCTCACCCGCGCCGGGGCCGATGTCGACGACCCAGTCGGCGACCTTGATGGTGTCCTCGTCGTGCTCGACGACGATGAGTGTGTTGCCCATGTCGCGCAGCCGTACGAGGGTCTCGATCAGGCGGTGGTTGTCGCGCTGGTGCAGGCCGATCGAGGGCTCGTCCAGGACGTAGAGCACGCCGACCAGGCCGGAGCCGATCTGTGTCGCGAGGCGGATGCGCTGGGCCTCGCCGCCGGAGAGGGTGCCGGCCGCGCGGTTGAGCGAGAGGTAGTCGAGGCCTACGTCGACGAGGAACCGCAGCCGCTCGTTGACCTCCTTGAGGACCCGCTCGGCGATCTTCTTGTCGCGCGCGTTGAGCTTCAGCTCGCCCAGGAAGTCCGCGCAGTCGCTGATGGACATCGCGGAGACCTCGGCGATGGACTTCTCCATCACCGTGACGGCGAGAACGATCGGCTTGAGGCGCGTGCCCTCACAGGTGGGGCAGGGCACCTCGCGCATGTAGCCCTCGAAGCGCTCGCGGCTGGAGTCGCTCTCGGCCTCGCTGTGGCGCCGCTTGACGAACGGGACGGCGCCTTCGAAGGGGGTCGTGTAGACCCGCTCGCGGCCGTACCGGTTGCGGTAGCGGACCTCGATCTGCGTCTTGTGGCCGTACATGAGGGCCTTCTTGGCCCGCTGCGGCAGGCCCGCGAAGGGGATGTCGGTCCGGAATCCCAACGCGTCCGCGAGGGCGCCGATGAGGCGTCCGAAGTAGTCCTTGGTGTGCCCGTGCGACCAGGGGTGGATGGCGCCCTCGTCGAGGGACTTGTCCTCGTCCGGGACGATCAGCTCGGGGTCGACCTCCATGCGCGTGCCGATGCCTGTGCAGTCCGGGCAGGCGCCGAAGGGCGAGTTGAAGGAGAAGGAGCGCGGCTCCAGCTCCTCGAAGGACAGGTCGTCGTACGGGCAGTACAGGTGCTCCGAGTACATGCGCTCGCGCTCGGGGTCGTCCTCGGGGAGGTCGACGAAGTCGAGCACGACCATGCCTCCGGAGAGGCCGAGCGCGGTCTCCACGGAGTCGGTCAGGCGGCGCTTGGCGGACTCCTTCACCGTGAGGCGGTCGACGACCACCTCGATGGTGTGCTTCTCCTGCTTCTTCAGGGTGGGCGGTTCCGACAGCTGGATCGTCTGTCCGTCGACCCGCGCGCGGCTGTACCCCTTGGTCTGGAGGTCGGCGAAGAGGTCGACGAACTCGCCCTTGCGCTCGCGCACGAGCGGCGACAGGACCTGGAAGCGGCTGCCCTCGGGCAGGTCGAGGACCTTGTCGACGATGGCCTGCGGCGACTGGCGCGAGATGGGACGGCCGCACTCGGGACAGTGCGGCTTGCCGATGCGCGCGAAGAGCAGGCGCAGGTAGTCGTAGACCTCGGTGATGGTGCCGACCGTGGAGCGCGGGTTGCGCGAGGTCGACTTCTGGTCGATCGAGACGGCCGGGGAGAGGCCCTCGATGAAGTCGACGTCCGGCTTGTCCATCTGGCCGAGGAACTGACGGGCGTACGAGGAGAGCGACTCGACGTAGCGCCGCTGCCCCTCGGCGAAGATCGTGTCGAAGGCGAGCGACGACTTGCCGGACCCCGACAGACCCGTGAAGACGATGAGCGAGTCGCGCGGAAGGTCGAGCGAGACGTTTCGGAGATTGTGCTCGCGCGCGCCACGGACGATGAGACGGTCGGCCACGCCGGTCCGCACCTTTCTTGAGAGAAGCAACAGGGGCGGGGCCCCTGTCTTTCGAGACTAGGGGGGCCACCGTCAGCGATGGACTGTTTTCCATGGTTGGTAACAAACCCGGACCACCAAGAATGCCCGATGCCGCTCCCGAGCCTATAGCACGTACATTCGATTCTGGGCCTCGGTCGGCCGCCTTCACCCGATCGAGTGGCGGCGCTATCGTCTGCGCCATGAGCGATCATGCGCGCGACCTGGCTTCTGTACGTGAAGCGACCGACCGGCTCCTCACCGCTGTCGGCACGCTGGACAACGCGGCTGTGGCCGAGTCGTCACGGCTTCCCGGCTGGACCCGGGGTCATGTCCTCGCCCATATCGCCCGGAACGCGGACGCACTCGCGAACGTCCTCGCGGGCCGGCCCATGTATCCGAGCGCCGAGGCGCGCGACGCGGACATCGAGCGGGACGCGCCGCGCGACCTTCGCGAGCAGCTCGATGACCTGCGGACCAGCGCCGCCGGCTTCGATCGCCTGGCCGAGGCCCCGGCCGACTGGGCGCGCACGGTCGAGCTGCGCAACGGCGTCAAGGACTCCGCCTCCCGGATCCCCTTCCGGCGCTGGGGCGAGGTCGACCTACACCACGTCGACCTCGGGATCGGGTACGAGCTGGAGGATCTGCCGGCGGAGTTCGTCGAGCGGGAGATCGACTTCCTCGCCGAGCGCTTCGCGGGGCACCAGGACATGCCGTCGACCGGCCTGAAGTCGGACGGCGGCCGGGTCTGGACGACGGGCGGCGGCGCCGGTACGGGTCCGGTCGGCGTCGCAGGTCCCGCCCCGGAGCTGCTCGGCTGGCTCTCGGGGCGGCGCGACGGCTCCGGGCTCACCGTCGAAGGCGGCACGCTGCCTGTCGTACCCCCGCTATAGGCTGATCCCATGACGTACAGCGGAGCGGTGAAGGTCGGCGGCCCGGCGGATGTGCACGAGCTGCAGAACCTGATGATCTCCAAGGTCGCGGTCGGCGCGATGAACAACAACGCGTATCTGCTGCGCTGCCGCGCCACCGGCGAGCAGCTCCTGATCGACGCGGCCGCCGACCCGGAGACGCTGCTGACCCTGATCGGGGACGACGGCATCGCGTCCGTCGTCACGACGCATCAGCACGGGGACCACTGGCAGGCGCTCGCCCGGGTCGTGGAGGTCACCGGCCCGCGTACGTACGCGGGCCGTTACGACGCGGAGGGTATCCCGGTGCCCACGGACGTGCTCGTCGAGGACGGTGACACGATCAACGTCGGCCGGGTCTCGCTGACCGCCCGGCATCTGGTCGGCCACACGCCCGGCTCGATCGCCCTCGTGTACGACGACCCGCACGGCCACCCCCATGTCTTCACCGGGGACTGCCTGTTCCCGGGCGGCGTGGGGAACACGTGGAAGGACCCGAAGGCCTTCGCGAGCCTGATCGACGACGTCGAGTCGAAGATCTTCGACCGGCTCCCCGACGAGACGTGGGTCTACCCCGGGCACGGGAACGACACGACGCTCGGCGCCGAGCGTCCGCATCTGCCGGAGTGGCGCGAGCGCGGCTGGTGAGTCAACGCCCGGCGGCGCCGGGCGTGTTCACTCCACGGAGCTTCGAGGGCCGGCGGTACTAGACCGTCGCGACGCCGGGCTCCGCGAGGGCCGCCACCCGCTCCACCGCGAACGCGTATCCCTGAACGCCGCATCCGGCGATCACGCCGTCCGCCCGGAGGGACACGTAGGAGTGGTGCCTGAACTCCTCGCGCTGGTGGATGTTGGAGATGTGGACCTCGATGACCGGCAGGCCGTCGCACGCGTTGAGGGCGTCCAGGATCGCGACCGAGGTGTGCGAGTAGGCAGCCGGGTTGATCACGATGCCCACGTGGTTCTGGCGCGCCTCGTGGATCCAGTCCACCAGCTCGCCCTCGTGGTTGGACTGCCGGAAGTCGACACTCCCGCCGTGTGCGGCCGCGGCCTTGGCGCACAGGGCCTCGACGTCCGCGAGGGTGTCGGACCCGTAGATCTCCGGCTGCCGGCGGCCGAGGAGATTCAGGTTCGGGCCGTTCAGAACCATGATCGGGGCGTTGGCGAGGGTGCGGGGCACAGGGGACCTCCGTGCGTCGGGCGGCTGCTCACCCAGGGTCTATCACGAGGCGTCACGGTGCTGCCCAGCCGTATCACCATGGCCGGTCGCCATGGCCGTCACGGCGTGACGGCGAGCTCCACGTACGCGGCGAACACCACGAGGTGGACTCCGCCCTGGAGCGGGGTGGCGCGGCCGGGGACGACGGTCAGCGTGCTCACCAGCATCGTGAGGACCAGCAGCACCATCTGCGTGGCACCGAGCCCGAGGACGAGAGGCCCCGACAGCCAGAACGACGCGATGGCGACGGCCGGGATGGTCAGCCCGATGCTGGCCATCGCGGATCCGAGCGCGAGGTTGAGGCTCGTCTGGACGCGGTCACGGCGGGCCGCGCGCAGGGCCGCGATCGTCTCGGGCAGCAGGACGAGGAGCGCGATGATCACGCCGACGACGGAGTGCGGCAGTCCGGCGGCCTCGACGCCGGACTCGATCGTCGGGGACACGCCTTTGGCGAGGCCGACGACGGCGACGAGGGCGAGTCCGAGGAAACCGAGGCTGATCAGGGCGATGCGGGTGGTGGGTGCGTCCGCGTGGTCGTCGCCGTCGATGACGTTGCCCTGCTTGGTGATCGGCAGGAAGTAGTCGCGGTGCCGCACGGTCTGGGTCGCCACGAAGATCCCGTACAGGACGAGGGCCGCGGAGGCCGCGAAGATCAGCTGCGTCGTGGAGAACTCCGGGCCCGGCTTGCTCGTGGTGAACGTCGGCAGGACCAGGCAGAGCGTGGCCAGGGTGGCGACCGTGGCGAGCGCGCCGCCGGTGCCCTCGGACTGGAAGACGGCGATGCGGTGCCGGAACGCGGCGGCGAGCAGGCTCAGTCCGACGATGCCGTTGCACGTGATCATGACGGCGGCGAAGACGGTGTCGCGGGCGAGGGTGGCGCCCTTCTCGCCGCCGTCGACCATCAGGGTGACGATCAGCGCCACCTCGATGACGGTGACAGCGACGGCGAGTACGAGGGAGCCGAAGGGTTCACCGACGCGGTGGGCCACCACCTCGGCGTGGTGGACGGCCGCGAGCACGGACACCGCGAGCACGACGGAAACGAAGGCGACAACGGCACCGGGCAGTGAGCGGCCCCAGGTGAACACCAGCAGGACGACCGCGAGGACGGGGACGACGGCCGTCCATTGCGTGACCAGTCTCCGGAGCCCAGCGATCATGCCATTGATGGTGCACCGACGGTGCGCGGGCCGCGACTTCGGGACGGGCGCGTGTGCGTGGGGCTCGAACGAGGCAAGGAGCGCGCGGCCGGCAGCCGCGCGCTCCTTCTCCGTACCGGTCCGGCGGTCAGGCCTGGACGCTGTCCTTGCGGGCGCCGTCGGTCGCGTCGCCGCCCTGGTCGTCGTCCCCGCCGTCGACGGCCTGCTTCTTGGAGGCGATGAGGCTGGCGATGGTGGTGATCGCCAGGACGCCGCAGATGACGCCCAGGGAGACCGGGATGGAGATCTCCGGCACGTGCACCCCGGACTCGTGCAGCGCGTGCAGGACGAGCTTCACGCCGATGAAGCCGAGGATCACCGACAGGCCGTAGCTGAGGTAGACCAGCTTCCGGAGGAGTCCGCCGATGAGGAAGTAGAGCTGGCGCAGACCCATCAGAGCGAACGCGTTGGCCGTGAAGACGATGTACGGGTCCTGGGTCAGGCCGAAGATCGCCGGGATCGAGTCCATCGCGAACAGCACGTCGGTCGTGCCGATCGCGAGCATGACGACCATGAGCGGCGTCAGGATCCGCTTGCCGTTGACCCTGATGAACAGCTTCGTGCCGTGGTACCGGTCGGCGACGCCGAACTTCTTCTCGATGGACTTGAGGAGGCGGTTCTCCTCGAACTCGTCTTCCTCGTCGTCCGACATCGCTTCCTGGATGAGCTTCCAGGCGGTGTAGATGAGGAACGCGCCGAAGATGTAGAAGACCCACGAGAAGTTGGCGATGACCGCGGCACCGGCCGCGATGAAGATGGCGCGCAGCACCAGGGCGATCAGTACACCGAACAGCAGGACGCGCTGCTGGAGCTGGGACGGCACCGAGAACTTCGCCATGATCAGGATGAAGACGAAGAGGTTGTCGACGCTCAGCGACTTCTCGGTGATGAAGCCGGCGAAGAACTCGCCCGAAGCCTGTGAGTTCCCCCAGATCAGCAGACCGATCCCGAAGAGGGCGGCCAGCACGATCCAGACGACCGTCCAGATTCCGGCTTCCTTGATCGATACGTCGTGGGGCTTGCGCCCGATGAAGAAGTCGACCGCGATCAGGGCGACCAGACCAAGAATGGTCAGCACCCAAAGGGTCATCGATACGTCCACTGCGCCTCCGGCGTCGTACGGCTACTGATCAGCGTCGTCGCTGCCGGAGGTCTCTTCCACCCGGGCGGCCTCAGCTCGCCTCGGGCCGACGCCCCGGGACCGATGTCAGTCCGTATTGACGGGAACGCCGCGTTCGGGAGTACTCCCCTCCGCTCGTCGGAGCCTACGGGAGACACCCATGAAACGTAAAGCGTTCGGTAAAGATACGTTCAAAACCGGTGCTCAGAGGAGTCAGATGCCCTGCTCTCGTCGCGCTCTGGCGACCTCTTCGAGGACCTGCTCCAGGATCCGGCTGCCGGGCGGGACATTCGGCGGCTCGTACGTCCACGCGTGCCCCACCCAGGGGTCGGCGAGGTGGTCGTCGGGTACGGGCGTGAGGCGCAGCAGCGCGCGCCAGAGCGGGTCGAGGACCGGTCCGTACTCGGCCGCGTCCTCGCGGTCGGCGACCATCAGGAGGTGGACGCCGACGGCGGGGCCCTCGTCGGCGAGGTAGCGCAGCCGGGTCACCGCACGGTCGTCGAAGCCGTGCGGGAAGTCGTTGACGATCAGCAGCTGCTCGGCGGTGTCCAGGTCGGGCGGCAGCGCGTCGGCCGCTCCGCCGCGGACCGCCATCTGGACGAGATCCACGCGCTGGACGAGCCGCGCGAGCACCTCGGAGACGCCCGTCACCCCGGCGGCCGGCGGCCCGGCGAGCACTCCGGCCCGCACGAGCGGGGCGAGCGCCCCTGCGGCCGATCCGGCCGGGTCGATGACGTGCACGGCGAACTCGCCCGCCGGGTAGACCGCGAGGAGCCGCGCGGCGTGCTCGACGGCGCTCCGCACGGCGCGGCGGCGCAGCTCGTCGGACCCGGTGAGCGCGTCCGCCCCGGAGCGGCCGCTGTCGATCCACATGCCGCGCTCCAGGGGCAGCCGCACGAGCATCGGGATGCGCAGGCCGAGACCGCGGGACTCGGGCAGCTGGAGGTCGCCCAGGCGCAGGGCCATCGGGATCTCCATGGGGCTGCGGTACGCGTGCCAGACCGGATTGTCCCAGCCCGCGTAGGCCGGGGGCAGGGCGGGCTCGACGACGGCGGACTCGGCGGCCAGCTGGGCGAGGTCGCGGTCGAGGGCCTCTCGCGCCTGATCGACGAGTCGGCCGTGCTTGGTGCGGGCGGCCTCGCGCGCGGCGTCGCCCTGGCCGCCGATCCGGCTGCGCGGGTCGGACAGGGCCTTGTCGAGCTCCTGCTCCATACGGGAGTCCGCGAAGTCGACGGCGCTGCGGTACGCGGCGACGCAGCGGGCCAGGTCCTCGAACATGCCCCACACCTGGTTGTAGAGCCGCTCGTCCATGGACCAGCCGGTCGCGTCTCCGGCGACGGGGACGGCGGGCTGCCCCGGCGCGCCGGGGGTCGCCATGGGCGCGGGGGCGGGTGGTGCGGGGGCCTGGCGGCCAGGGTGCGTGTAGTTGACCGGGCCCGTGCCGCCCGTCTGGCCGGAGGCCTGCGGCTGAGGCTCGTGCGTCGGCCGCGGGGCGGGGGGTGACTGGGGTTCGGGGGGCGACTGGGGCTGCGGGGAGCGGGGCGGGGTGGTGTTCGGCATCGCGGCGCCGGCGAGGGACGCCCCCGCTCCGGTGTCCGCCATGGCGCTCGCCCCGGAGGCCGCTGTCCGGGGCGGAGGCGGCGCCACCGTACGCGCGAGGCCCCGCGCCACCGCTTCGCCGACCTCGCCGGCGAGAGCTCCCGCGTCCGGGAGTCCCTGGTCCGTCAGGAGTGCTCCGAGGCCGCCCGCGTACCCCTGGCCCACCGCGCGCACCTTCCACGCGCCCTGGCGGCGGTACAGCTCCAGGGCCACGACGGCGGACTCGGCGTCGAGGTCGGTGATGGTGTAGCTGGCGACCTCGGAGCCGTCGAGTCCGGTGACGGCGACGAAGGGGGCCGCGACGGCGCCGAAGCGGTCTGGGTCACCGGGTCCGGTGGGCAGCGCGAGCAGCACGCTGACGCGGTGGGCGGCCTCGGGCACGGCGTCCAGGTCGACGGCGAGGCGATGGTCGGCCGCCGCCTGCCGGGGGACCTCGAGCCCAGGCAGCGCGGGGGCGCCGGGGTGGGCGACCCAGTCGCGGCCGTGCACCTTGCCCTGGTCGTCGCTGAGCGTCGCGCCCGCCACGATCGGCGCTCCCGCCGACACGCGGATCTCCAGACGGTTCTGGGTGAGGGGGTGGTTCTGCCCCCGGACCAGCTCGGCCGTCATCGCCTTCTCCCCCTCGTCCCGTCCGTCTGCTCTCGCGTCCCCGCTACCTCACAGGCCCGGCAGGATCGCCGGCATGAGGTCCTGGAACGTGCGGCCGTTGGCCGGCGCGCCCAGGGCCGTCATCTGCCAGCCGGCGCCCGCGCGGTGCACCTTCGCCATGATCTGGGCGGTGTACTGGCCGCCGCCGTCGAGCGTGTAGCGCGCCAGCTCCTGGCCGTTGGTCTCGTCGACCAGGCGGCAGAACGCGTTCTGCACCTCCTGGAAGGTCTGGCCGGTGAACGAGTTCACCGTGAAGACGATCTGGTCGACGTGGACCGGGACGCGCTGGAGGTCGACGAGAATCGCCTCGTCGTCGCCGCCCTGGCCGGCGCCGCCGACGAGGTTGTCACCGGTGTGGCGCACGGAGCCGTCGTCGCTGACGAGGTGGCGGAAGAAGACGACGTCCACCGGCTGCTTGTCCGCGAACAGAACCGCCGAGGCGTCGAGGTCGATCTCCCGCGTGCGGGTCCCGAACAGGCCGCGGCGCGGGGCGGCCTGCCAGCCGAGTCCCATCCGGACGGCCGTGAGGTTGCCCCCGTCCTGCTTCTGCAGGCTGATCGCCTGGCCCTTGCTCAGATTGACACCAGGACCCTTGGAAAAGTTGGCCGTCACGCGTCCGTCCCCTCTCGAACTGTGCTCTGCACCGCCCGTCCGGACGGTTGAGGGAACCCTACGCAGGGCCACTGACAACGCCGCACACCGGCAAGGACTTTGTGTCGGTGTTGCAACACACCGTGCGGCATGCCGGATCCGTCCGGCATGCCGTGGGGCGTGCGGGGCGCCGTGAGGCGTGCGGGATGCGTCAGGCCAGCCCGGCTTCCTTCATCTGGCGCAGCTCCTTCTTCATCTCCGACACCTCGTCACGCAGGCGCGCGGCGATCTCGAACTGGAGATCCCCGGCGGCCGCCCGCATCCGGTCGGTCAACTCCTCGATCTGCTCGGCGAGTTCGGCCGCGGGACGGTCGGTGGGCACCGTCTGCGCCGCCTTGCCCTTGGCGGCCTTGCCGCCGGTCTTCTTGGCGCCCGCCTTGGCGAGCGCGGGCACGGGCGCCTTGGCACCCTTGCCGTCCTTCACGCCCTTGCGGTAACCGGAGCCGAGGAGTTCCTCGGTGTCGACGTCCTCGCGCGCGATGGACGCGACGATGTCGTTGATCTTCTTGCGGAGGGGCTGGGGGTCGATCCCCTTCTCCGTGTTGTACGCGATCTGCTTCTCCCGGCGGCGGTTGGTCTCGTCGATGGCCTTCTCCATCGCCGGGGTGATCTTGTCCGCGTACATATGGACCTGGCCGGACACGTTGCGCGCGGCGCGGCCGATGGTCTGGATCAGTGAGGTGCCGGAGCGCAGGAAGCCCTCCTTGTCGGCGTCGAGGATGGCCACCAGGGAGACCTCGGGCAGGTCGAGGCCCTCACGGAGCAGGTTGATGCCGACGAGGACGTCGTACTCGCCCGCGCGCAGTTCGCGCAGCAGCTCGACGCGGCGCAGTGTGTCGACGTCGCTGTGCAGGTAGCGCACCTGGATGCCCAGTTCCAGGAAGTACTCGGTGAGGTCCTCGGCCATCTTCTTGGTGAGGGTGGTGACGAGGACGCGCTCGTCCTTCTCGGTGCGCTTGCGGATCTCGTGCACCAGGTCGTCGATCTGGCCCTCGGTGGGCTTGACCACGACCTCGGGGTCGATGAGGCCCGTGGGGCGGATGATCTGCTCCACGAAGCCGTCGCCGCGCGCGAGCTCGTACTTGCCCGGGGTGGCCGACAGATAGACGGTCTGGCCGATGCGCTCCTGGAACTCCTCCCACTTCAGGGGGCGGTTGTCCAGGGCGGACGGGAGCCGGAAGCCGTGGTCGACGAGTGTGCGCTTGCGGGAGGCGTCACCCTCGTACATGGCGCCGATCTGCGGCACGGTGACGTGCGACTCGTCGATGACGAGGAGGAAGTCGTCCGGGAAGTAGTCGAGCAGTGTGTTCGGCGGGGAGCCGGGCGAGCGGCCGTCGAAGTGCATCGAGTAGTTCTCCACGCCGGAGCAGGAGCCGATCTGACGGAGCATCTCGAGGTCGTACGTGGTGCGCATGCGCAGCCGCTGGGCCTCGAGCATCTTGCCCTGCTTCTCCAGCTCCGTGAGGCGCTCCCCGAGCTCCTTCTCGATGTCGTTGGCCGCGCGCTCCAGGCGCTCGGGGCCCGCCACGTAGTGCGTGGCCGGGAAGACGTACAGCGACTCGTCGTCGCTGATGACCTCGCCGGTGAGGGGGTGGAGGGTGGAGAGCGACTCGATCTCGTCGCCGAACATCTCGATGCGGACGGCGAGCTCCTCGTAGACCGGGAAGATCTCGATGGTGTCGCCGCGGACGCGGAACGTGCCGCGGCTGAAGGCCACGTCGTTGCGCGTGTACTGGATGTCGACGAAGCGGCGCAGCAGATCGTCCCGGTCGATCTCGTCGCCGACCTTGAGCGACACCATGCGGTCGACGTACTCCTGCGGCGTGCCCAGGCCGTAGATGCACGAGACGGAGGCGACCACGACGACGTCACGCCGGGTGAGCAGCGAGTTCGTCGCGGAGTGGCGCAGGCGCTCCACCTCCTCGTTGATCGAGGAGTCCTTCTCGATGTAGGTGTCCGACTGCGGGACGTACGCCTCGGGCTGGTAGTAGTCGTAGTACGAGACGAAGTACTCGACCGCGTTGTTCGGCAGCAGCTCGCGGAACTCGTTGGCCAGCTGGGCGGCCAGGGTCTTGTTCGGCGCCATCACGAGGGTGGGGCGCTGGAGCTTCTCGATCATCCACGCGGTGGTGGCGGACTTACCTGTTCCGGTCGCGCCGAGGAGGACGACATCCTTCTCACCTGCGGTGATGCGCCGCTCCAGGTCGGCGATGGCTGTCGGCTGGTCGCCGCTTGGCTGGTAGGGACTGACGACCTCGAAAGGCGCCACCGTGCGTTCGATCTTGGATACGGGCCGCATGGAATCCACCGTACGACCCCGCACTGACAACGGGGCAGGATCAGCCTGCCCGCCGCAGGGGGCGGACGGTCCGGCCCGCCCTGCTCGCGGCCTCGACGGCGTCCCGCCGGTCCGGCCTGCCCGTCATCATCATCGGGTCGAACACCACCACGACGCCGGCCAGCAGCAGGAAGCACAGGGGGCCGATCATCAGGGGCGCGAGGAGTTCGGCGGAGGTGTCACCGGCAGGGGTGCCGCCGCTTCCGTGCACGTGGACGCTGAGGGCGGCCATTCCGGTGTAGTGCATGCCGGTGACCGCGAGGCCCATGACGAGGCTCGCGCCGACGCTCCAGCTGAACCCCCTGACCTGGACCGCGGCCCAGAGCGCGGCGGTGGCGGCGGCCATGGCGATCACTACGGAGACGCCGACCGTGAAGGTGTTGTACTGAAGCGTCCCGTGTAGGCGCATGCCGGCCATGCCGAGGTAATGCATCGACGCGACGCCCAGTCCGGTGACCGTGCCGCCGGTGAACAGGGCCGTCCCTGTAGCGCCCCGGTAGCCGACGATGAAGATGCCTATCCCGACCATGACGATGGCGACGCCCAGGCTCGCGAAGGTCGTCGGTTTGTCGTAGTGGATCGGGGTGCCCTGCACGCGGAAGCCCATCATCGCGATGAAGTGCATCGTCCAGATTCCGGACCCGATCGCAGCCGAGCCGAGCGCAAGCCAGCCGGGCCGCCAGGACTGGGTGACGAGCAGCGATCTGGTGGTGCAGCGCAGGCCCAGCGCCCCGCCGAGGCAGGCCATGAAGAACGCCACCAGCGGTGTGACCAGCCCATAGCTGAATCCGTCGACCGTGCCCTGCATCCGCCGCAGCCTTTCCGCCCTGATGTTCCTGATGCGTTCCGTTTGCGCCCCTGGCAGCGGCTGCCGGGAGCGACCGCGATTGGAGCAGAGATTAAGGCTCCCGCAGGAACGTCTGAACGATTTTCCGGCAAAGCCTCACGACACCCACGCTCGGGGTGCACGTCCTCCCACCACTCCGTTCAGTGTGTGGCCATCCTTCACCTGTCTTCCGTTGGCAACTCACTGTCACTGTCGTTCAGTCCTTGATCCCTCGACGCGAGGAGTACACGTGTCCGCACGCGCAGCCACCGCGACCGCCGCCCTGGTGGGATTCGTCGGCGTCCTGGTCCTCCCCACCGCCGCCGAGGCGGCCCCGCGGAACAACGCACCTGTGGTCGTCGCACACCGCGGCGCCTCCGGGGACGCGCCCGAGAACACCCTGCAGGCCATCGACAAGGCGGACAAGCTCGGCTTTGACTGGGTCGAGAACGATGTGCAACGCACCAGGGACGGCCGGCTCGTCGTCATCCACGACACGAACCTGGCACGCACCACCAACGTCGAGCAGGTGTTCCCCGGCCGCGCTCCGTACAACGTCCGCGACTTCACCGCCGCGGAGATCGCCAAGCTCGACGCCGGCCGCTGGAAGGGCGCCGAGTTCAAGGGTGCCCGCGTCCCGACCCTCACCCAGTACCTGGACCGGGTCGACCACAACCACCAGAAGCTCCTCATGGAAATCAAGAACCCGGAACTCTACCCGGGCATCGAGACGGACATCCTGCACGTGCTCGGCAAGGAGGGCTGGCTCAACCGCGATCACGTCAAGAACCGCCTGGTGGTCCAGAGCTTCAGCGCCGACAGCGTACGGACCGTGCACGTGCTCCGCCCCGACATCACGACGGGCTTCCTCGGTACCCCCGCCGTGAGCGACCTGCCCCGGTACGCCCGGTTCGCCGACCGGATCCACCCCAGCTACGGGACGATCTCGGACCGGTACGTCACCTCGGTGCACGCCTTCAAGGGCCCGCACGGCAAGCGCCTGAAGCTCTTCACCTGGACCGTGAACGACGCGGCGACCGCGCGGCGCGTGGCCGGTCTCGGCGTGGACGGCATCATCAGCAACTTCCCGGATGTCGTGCGCAAGGCGGTGGGCGGCGGCCAGTAGAGCCGACGGCGGGCCGGGGAAGGCGAGGCCGACGGACGGCGCGGCCCGTTGTCAGTGGCTCCCCGTACCGTGGTCGGCATGAACGCCACTGGGCAGAAAGCCACTGGGGAAAGCACCGCCGGGGACAGGACCGCAGACGGGCGCGGGCTCACGGCCGTCTGGGCCGTCGTCGGCACCGACATCGGGCCGCTGCTCCTCGCCGCGACGGACGCCGGCCTGGTGAATGTCGTCTTCCACGCCTTCCCCGCCGTGCGGGACTCCGCGGTCGAGCGGCTCGGCTCCCGGCTCGGGACCGAGCCGGTCGAGGCCCCGGACTCGCCGCTCCTGGCCGAGCCCATACGCCAGCTGGAGGCCTACTTCGCCGGTGAGCGGCGCGACTTCGAGCTGCCGCTCGACTGGTCGCTGATCTCCGGGTTCAACCGGCAGGTGCTGCGCGAGCTGGCGTCCGGCGTCCCGTTCGGCTCGGTCGTCGGTTACGGGGATCTGGCGGGCCGCGTCGGACAGCCGGGTGCGGCGCAGGCGGTGGGCGTGGCCATGGGTGCCAATCCGCTGCCGGTCGTGGTGCCGTGCCACCGCGTCGTGGAGAGCGACGGCGGCATCGGCGGATTCGGCGGCGGCCTGGAGACGAAGCGGCAGCTGCTCGCGCTGGAGGGTGTCCTTCCGCAGCCGCTGTTCTGAGTCGCGCGAGAAACTGTTCCGAGGCGCGGGAGCGGCTGTTCCGAGCCCCGGGCACTGGTCGGCGCCGGGCCGCGCGGGGATACCCGGTGTTCGAGGGTGGGTGCCGGCTGGCACACTGCGCCGGTGCTCATACCCGATTCCGCCGCGCGCCGCCGCCCTTCCGTCCCCGAGACGCCCCAGGACCTGGCCGGGCTGCGCCGCCGTGTCACCGCCGTACTCGTCGCGAGCCAGATACTCGGCGGGCTCGGCGTCGCAACGGGTATCGCGCTCGCCGCCGTGCTCGCCAAGCAGGTCAGCGGGGACGAGGCACTCTCAGGGCTCGCGCCGACCGCGACGGTCGCCGGGACCGCCCTGCTGTCCGTTCCGCTCGCCGCCCTGATGACGGCGCGGGGGCGTCGGCCCGGGCTCGTCCTCGCGTATCTGATCGGCGCGCTGGGGGCCGGGGTCGTCGTGCTCGCCGCCGCGGTGGGGAGCTTCCCGCTGCTGCTCATCGGCATGGCCGGGTTCGGCGCCGCCTCGTCGGCCAATCTCCAGGCACGGTTCGCGGCCGCCGACCTGGCCGAGCCGCAGCATCGGGCGCGGGCGATCTCGAATGTCGTGTGGGCCACGACGATCGGCGCGGTGCTCGGGCCCAACATCGCGGCGCCCGCGGGCCGCAGCGTCGCCGGACTCGGCATCCCCGCGGCGGCGGGCCCCTTCCTGTGGGCGGCCGGGGTCTTCCTCGTCTCGGCCGTCATGGTGCAGCTCCTGCTGCGTCCCGACCCGCTCCTGACCGCCCGCGCTCTGGCTCCCGAGGAGGAGAAGTCGGCCGGAGGGCGGTCGATCCGTGCCGGGTTCGCCGCGGTCGCCGCGTCGCCACGCGCCCGGCTCGCCCTCGTGACCGTCGCCGTCTCGCACACCGCGATGGTGTCGATCATGTCGATGACGCCGGTCGACCTCGGGCATCACGGTGCGAGCATCGACCTCATCGGCCTGGTCATCAGCGGGCACATCGCGGGCATGTACGCGTTCTCGCCGGTGATGGGCCGGCTGTCGGACCGGCTCGGGCGGCTCTCCGTGATCGGCCTCGCCGTGGGCCTCCTCGCCTGCGCGGCGCTGCTCGCGGGCACGGCGGGCGGCAGCCACGGGCAGACCGCCGCGGGCCTGTTCGTCCTGGGGCTCGGCTGGTCCGCGGGCCTCGTCTCCGGTTCGGCCCTGCTGACCGACTCGGTGCCGCAGGCGGCGCGGGCCGCCGCGCAGGGCCTGTCCGACCTGACCATGAACACGGCGGCGGGCGTCGGCGGCGCGGCAGCGGGCCTGGTCGTGGCGACGGCGAGCTACGCCTGGCTCAACCTGGCCGCGGCCTGCCTCCTGCTGCCACTCGCCGCGCTCACCCTCTTCAGCCGGCGGCCCGCGACGGCGTGATCAGGGCGGCGTGGCGGTAGCCGGTGATCAGGCCACCATGACGCCGGTCAGGGCAGCGTGATGTGGTACGCCTTCCGCAGGGTCTCGTGCACCGTCCATGTCGTACGGTCGCCCTCGCGCAGCACGGCCGCGTCGCCGGGGCCCACCTCCAGCGTCTGCCCGCCCTCGACCTCGACCGTGGCGCGACCGGAGACGACCACGAACAGCTCGTTCGCCTCGGTGTCCGTCACCCTGCCCGGCGTGATCTGCCAGATGCCCCGCAGCTGCTTGCCGTCGGCGGACTCCCAGAGCACCTTGCCCGTGACGACAGGGGCGCCCGACACGATCTGCTCCGGGTCGAGGGGCTCCGGTTCGAGTTCAACGTCCGGGATGTGTACGGCAAAAGAAGCAGTGGCCTGATCATTCGTGGTCATGAACGGTCACTCTAGGGAGCGCAGCCCCCTCTGTTCACTGGACGACCCGTACCTCGGTCACGGCCCGGACTGGACGGCTCGTCAAGGGGAAGAGACCTTGAGACAACGTCCCGGGCGCCGCGTGCCCGGGTTCTAGGGAGTCGTGGGGACATGGAGATTTCCGGCGTCATCAGCGCGATCGTGATCGGCATCGTCATCGGCGTCCTGGGCCGGCTCGCCCTGCCGGGCCGTCAGCGCATCGGCATCCTGGCGACGGTCGTCGTCGGCATCGTGGCCGCGCTGCTCGGTTCGGCCATCGCCGCGGGCATCGGTGTCGCGGACACCAAGGGCGTCGACTGGGTGGAGTGGCTGATCCAGATCGGCCTGGCCGCGCTCGGCGTGGCCCTGCTCGACCGCGGCCGGACGGGCGGCCGGTCGCGCGGCCGTGCGTGGGGCCGCGCGCGCCGCTGAACCGCAACCCTGGTACGGCCCCCCGGTACAGCCGGCCCCTGTACGAGCAGGGCCGCGCCCCCGTATCTGGCCTTTCAGGCCTCGTCGTAGTACCGCGCTTCGAAGACGTTCCCGTCGGGGTCGCGGAAGTAGAAGCTGCGGACGGCCGGGCCGCGGGCGCCGTACGAGTGGCGGCCGTGGTCCGAGACCGGCACCTCGCGCTCCTCCAGACGGGCGCGCAGGCTGTCGTAGCCGCCTTCGGTCAGGGCGATGCACACGTGGTTGACCGGGTGGCCGGCGCTCTTGTCGCCGCCCGGCACCATGTTCATGCGGGCCGCCATGGGCAGCGGCGCGAGGTCGAGGATGGTCTCCTCGTTGAGCCGCACCGAGGGGAACGAGACCGTGCCCTCCTTGAACTCGGCGATCCTGAGGGGTTCGAGGCCGACGGCCTGCTCGTAGAAGTCCGCCGCGGCCACCGGGTCGCTGACCCAGAGCACGACATGGTCGAGGCGTGCCGTGTTGTCCGTCATGCGCTCAGAGTTGTCCGTCATGCGCTCAGGCTGCTCGGCCGGCCGTCGCGCCGCAAGTGTTCGCCGGTACACCGTGAGTGTTTGCCGTCATGCCGCTGGGGTTTGGGCGTGCGCGCCGCCCGCCATGGATGAGGGGAGACCCGACAGGCAGGAGGCAGGCGCGTGGTGCTGGTGTCCGATGAGGTGCGGGAAGCGGTGGCGGCGGGCCGGCCGGTCGTGGCCCTGGAGTCGACGATCATCGCGCACGGGCTGCCGCGCCCGCGCAATCTGCGGGTGGCGCTCGAACTCGAAGAGCTCGTACGCGCCGAGGGAGCGGTCCCCGCGACGATCGCCGTTCTCGACGGAATCCCCCAGGTCGGCCTGGACAAGGGCCAGTTGGAACGGGTCGCGACCGAGGACGGCATCCGCAAGCTGAGTCACCGCGATCTGCCGCTCGCCGTGGCGACGGGTGCGAGCGGGGCGACGACCGTGTCGGCGACAGCGCTGCTCGCGGCGCGCGCGGGGGTACGGGTGTTCGCTACGGGTGGGCTGGGCGGGGTGCACCGGCGGTGGACGGAGACGCAGGACGAGTCGGCCGACCTCGGGCTGCTCGCGCGGACGCGGATCACCGTGGTGTGCGCGGGCGTCAAGTCGATCCTGGACGTACCGGCGACCCTTCAGCGCCTGGAGACCCTGGGAGTGCCGGTGGCCGGGTACGGGACCGGCCGCTTCCCCGGCTTCTATCTGTCCGACTCGGGCCATCCGGTGGACTGGACGCTGCGCGATCCGGCCGAGGTGGCCGGGGTGATGCGGGCTCAGGACACGCTGGGCGGGCCCGAGGCCGCGCTGATCGTGGCGAACCCGGTGCCCGAGGCGGAGCAGCTCGATCCCGCGCTCCACGCGCGCGTGCTGGACGATGCGCTGCACGCGTGTGACGCCGAGGGCGTCACGGGGCAGGCGGTCACGCCGTTCCTCCTGGACTACCTGGTACGGCACACGGACGGCGCCTCACTGGAGGCCAACCTCGCGGCGGTACGCGGCAACGTACGGCTCGCGGCGCGCATCGCGGCGGCATGGGCGCGGCCGTGAGCGGAACACTCCTGGTCGTCGGGGACGTCGTCACGGACATCGTGGCCCGGCACGGCGCCCCGCTCGCGGCGGGCACGGACACAGCGGCGGAGATCCGTACGCTGCCGGGGGGCGCGGGGGCGAACGTGGCGTGCTGGGCGGCCCATTCGGGCTGCCCGGACGTGGCGTTGCTCGGGCGGGTCGGCGCGGACTCGGCGGCCTGGCACGGGGAGGCGCTCACGCGCGCGGGGGTGCGTCCCCGGCTCGTCGTCGACCCGGAGGCGGCGACCGGCACGGTGATCGCGCTGGTCGACACGGGAGCCGGCGCCGAGCGGACGTTCCTCACGGACAGCGGGGCCTCGCTGCGCCTCTCCCCCGCCGACTGGTCCGCGGACCTGCTCGGCGGGGTCGCGTGGCTGCACCTGTCCGGGTATCTGTTCTTCTCCGCCGAGGGGCGGGGCCTGGTCACGGCGGCGCTGGGCTCGGCACGCGCGCGTGGGGTGCCGGTGAGTATCGATCCCGCTTCGGCGGGCTTCCTCAGGGAGCTGGGGCCCGACCGGTTCCTGGCGCTCGCCAAGGGCGTGGACATCCTGCTGCCCAGCAGGGACGAGGCGGAGCTGTTGAGCGGCGTCGGAAACGCGGAGGTCGCGGCGGCGAAGCTCAGTGGATGGTTCCCGCTGGTCGTCGTCACGTCGGGGGTCGCGGGAGCGGTGGTGGCGCAGGGCGGGTCGGTACGCGCGCGCGTGCCGTCGCTGCCGGCGGTGGCGCGGGACTCGACGGGGGCGGGCGACGCGTTCACGGGCGCGTTCCTCGCCGCGTGGGTGCGGGGCGCCGGGCCCCGGGAGGCGGCGACGGACGGTTGCCACGCGGGGGCGCTGGCGGTGGCGCGGGTGGGGGGCCGACCGCCGCCGCGCTGAGAGCGCCCGGGCCGCCCGCAAACGGGAGAACGGCGGACGTCCTAGGCCCGCTTCCGCCCCCAGGCCGAGATCAGCGGTGCCGTCGCCAAGTCCATCGCGCCGGTCGCGACATCGGCCAGGTGGCGGTCGATCTCCTCGTCCGTGGCGTGGCCCGCGCGGACCAGGGACTCGCGGATCTGCTGGAACGTGGCCGTCTCCAGGGCCCCGCAGGCCTCGGACGTCAGCGGGAAGTACGCGTCGGCCTCCACCTGGTCCAGGCCCGCCTCCCGCAGCAGCCTCGGCAGCCTGCGGCCGTACGACAGGTCGGCGCCGCGCTCCGCGAGCAGTTTGCGGAAGCCGCGGCGGAGCCGGTTCGCCAGCTCCTCGGCGGGGCCGTGCTCGTCGGGGCAGGCGAGCGGCTGGAGCGCGGGGTCGGCATCCTCGACGAGCAGCCGTCCGCCGGGCCGCAGCGCGCGCAGCATGGACTTCAACGCCCGCTCCCTGTCGGGCACATGGACCAGGACGAGCCGGGCATGGACCAGGTCGAAGCCCTCGGCGGGCGGCTCGTGGGCCGCCACGTCGTGGCGGCGGACCTCGATGGGGGAACGGGCGGCGGACGTCTGCCACGAGGTGTCGATGTCGGTGGCGAGGACCCGGCCGGTGGGGCCGACCTTCTTGGCGAGCCAGGAGACCACGGAGGTGCCGCCCGCGCCGACCTCCCAGCAGCGCCAGCCGGGGCCGATGCCCAGCCGTTCGATGTGCCGGAACGTCGTGGGGTCGAAGAGGGTCGAGAAGGCGTCGAAGCGCCGGCCGGCCTCTTGCTGCTGGTTGTCCAGGAGATAGCCCTCGGATCGCGTCATGCCGCGATCATCCCAGTTGTCCGGCCCGGTACCGGGAGGCGGTTCCGCGCGTTCCGAAGGGGAGCCTTCCGTTCCCCCAGGGGCCGTGGGCGTTGTCGCCGTGAGCTGGCAGACTGGCCCGCCGAGTCACCGAAGCACGATGTCACACCGCGCGAGGAGCCCCGCATGTCGATGGCAGGCAACCTGCGGAAGGTCGGAGATCTCCGAAAGGTGTCCGACCTGCGCAAGGCCGGACGCCTCAGAAGAGTGGCGCGCCTGGCCCGGCGGCACCCCCGCGTCGACCTGAGCCACCCCGCCCGCTCGCCGCTGGGTTCCGCGGTCGTCAAGTGCGTGACGTACCGGGACGGGGTCCGTGAGCAGGCCGGGCGCGATCTCGTGGACGCGGTCGACCGGGTCCGCAAGTCCGACGACGGCTTCGTCTGGCTGGGGCTGCACGAGCCGACGGAGGTGGAGTTCGCGGACATCGCCGAGCTGTTCGACCTGCACCCGCTGGCCGTCGAGGACGCGGTGCACGCGCACCAGCGGCCGAAGGTCGAGCGGTACGGCCAGACGCTGTTCGCCGTGTTCAAGACCGTCTGTTACGTGGAGCACGCGGAGCTGACCGCGACCAGTGAGGTCGTCGACACCGGCGAGATCATGGTGTTCATCGGCCGGGAGTTCGTGATCACCGTGCGGCACGGGAGGCACGGCTCGCTGGGCCCGGTGCGCGAGGGCCTGGAGGCGGACCCGGAGCAGCTCGCCAAGGGCCCGGCCGCTGTGCTGCACGCGATCGCCGACCATGTGGTCGACGACTATCTCACCGTGATCGACGCCGTCCAGGCCGACATCGACCAGGTCGAGGCGGATGTGTTCGCCGAGGACGGCGCGCGCACCGACCCGGGCCGGATCTACCAGCTCAAGCGCGAGCTGCTGGAGCTGAAGCGGGCCGTCGTGCCGCTCGCCCGGCCGATAGAGGAGCTCTCGGGCCGCCCCTTCCAGGTGGTGGCGCCGGAGATACAGGCGTACTTCCGGGACGTCTCCGACCATCTGCTGAGGGCCGCCGAGCAGATAGCGTCCTTCGACGAGCTGCTGAACTCGATCCTGCAGGCCCATCTCGCGCAGGTGACCGTGGCTCAGAACGAGGACATGCGCAAGATCACGGCCTGGGCCGCGGTCGTGGCCGTGCCGACCATGGGCTGCGGCGTGTACGGGATGAACTTCGACCATATGCCGGAGCTGCACTGGCAGTTCGGGTATCCGCTGTTCCTGGGCGTGATCGCGGGCATCTGTTTCGTCCTGCACCGCGCCTTCCGGCGCAACGGGTGGCTGTGACCCGTAGTGGCGGACAGCGGGCCGTGCTCGGTGGCGGCGGGCCGCTCCGGAGAAGTGGCCCGCCGGAGCGTGATCTCCGGGGTCAGCCCTTGGCGTAGACGCTCTCGACCCAGGCCGACATCTGGTCGTCGGACAGATGCGCCGCGAGATCGGCCTCGCTGATCATGCCGACGAGGCGCTTGTCCTCGATGACGGGGAGCCGGCGGATCTTGTGGCCCTGCATCTCCTGGAGGACCTCCTCGACGTCGGCGCCCGCGTCGATCCAGCGGGGCGTCCCCTGCGCGAGGTCACCCGCGGTGATCTCGGAGGGGTCGTGGCCCACGGCCACGCAGCCGATCACGATGTCGCGGTCCGTGAGGATCCCGCAGAGGCGTTCGTTCTCGTCGCTGATGGGCAGCGCGCCCACGTTCAGCTGGCGCATGAGCTGGGCGGCGCGGTCCAGGGTCTCGTGAGCGGGGATCCACTGCGCACCGCGGTGCATGATGTCTCCGGCGGTGGTCATGGGGTACCTCCCGGTGCCGGTGGCCGGCGCAGCACGGTTGCGCCGCAGGTCCCGGCGCAATTCATTCTTCCCGGCTTGCCTTGGGCCCGCACCTGGGAGCGGACCCGCACCGACACGTGGGCGCGCCCGTCACGAGGGCAGCCCGCCCCAGGCCGGATGCCGGGGGTCGTCCGCCCGTACGACGACGTCCGCCGTGCCGGCCGGGTCGGTCTCGCTGTCGTAGCGCTCGAAGGCCGGCAGCGTCCACTGCTCGTCCTCGGGCGTACGACGTCGCAGGGCGCCCGGCGACAGTTTGAGGTGCACGGTCAGGTCGAAGGGGAACCAGTGCCCCATGAGCAGGGGCCCGTGCAGCAACAGGACGCCGCCGGGCGGCAGTTCGACGTAGGAGCTGCGCGTCGCGCGGTCGGCCGCCGGGTCCCACAGGTCCGGCAGGACGCGTCCCGTGCCGCCCGGTTCGAGCGGCCCGAAGACCTCGCGCCACAGCGCGGCCGTGTCGAACCAGCCGCTGTAGTACGCCTCCACGTCCTCGCGCCCGTACTCGAAGCGCAGCGAGGCGGGCCGCAGGAATCCGCCGGTGTCCACGGCGAGCGAGGGGCGTCCGCGCACCCGCAGCGCCTCCCCGAGAAGTGCGGCGAGGTCACCGGGGCGGGCGGCCGGCGGGCCGTCGATGGCGATACGGGGCCACGGACTGCCGTCGCCCGGCTTCAGTTCGAGCAGCCTCTCGGCGAGGGCGTCGCCGAGCCGTTCCCAGGTGATCGCTTCGAGTCGCACGCGCCTCATGATGCCTCGCACGCCGGTGGGGAGCCGAGGGGGACCCGTACCCCCGCGACGCGTTCTCGCCCGCGCGCGGGGAATGAACCGCGTATGACCGCCAAGGCCCGGCCCGACCGGACCCCCCAACGCCGGACTCCCCCGCCGCACACCGGCCTCGGCGGGCCGGTCGTCGTGCAGCCGCTGAAGCGCCGGCAGTGCGCGGAGTGTCACCGGGCGCCGCTGGACCTGCTGACCCTGGAGGACGGGGCGCCACGCTGCCTGGACTGCGCGGACCTCGGGCATCTCGTGTATCTGCCGCGCGGCGACTGGGCGCTCACCCGCCGTGCCAGGGAAGGCAGTTCGCTGTCGGCGGTGGTCGTGCGTTTCCATCGGCGGCGCGGCCGTTACGAGCGCCAGGGCGTTCTCGTCGAGGAGGCGGCGCTGGCCCGCGCCGAGGAGCGGTGTCTGGCGGACGCGGATGCGCGGGCGAGGCGTCGTGCGCGGGACGCGGCGCGCAGGGCGGCACAGGACGTGTCGTTCACGGCCGCGTTCGCGCGGGAGATCCTGCGGCTCTTCCCCGGCTGCCCGCCGGACCGGGCGGAGGCCATCGCGGCCCACGCGTCCCTGCGCGGCAGTGGCCGGGTGGGGCGCAGCGCGGCGGGCCGCGCCCTGTCCCGGGCCGCGGTGACGGCGGCGGTGCGGGCGGCGGTGCGGCACACGGAGACCGCGTACGACGCGTTGCTGATGAGCGGGGTGCGGCGGGGCGAGGCCAGGCGGAGCATCGGGGCGCAGGTGGAAGCCGTCCTCGCCGCATGGCGCGCGCGGGAATCGTGAGAAGCGTGTACGTCACACGGTGGCGGCCGTCTCGTCCGTGCGGCAGGATCTTGACCGGACCGCGAGGCCAACGGCATCGCCGGCAGGGGGAGTTGTGTTGATCGAGGGACCGTACTTCGTACTCACCGTTCTGGGCGCGCTCGCCTGCGGGGTGTCGGCGGGCGTTTTCATCGCCTTCTCCACCTTCGTGATGAAGGGGCTCGCGGCGCTCCCGCCCGCGCAGGGCATCGCGGCGATGCAGGCGGTCAACCTGGCCGCGGTCTACCCGGCGTTCATGGTGGTGTTCCTGGGGGCCGCGGCGCTGTGCGGGGTGCTTGCCGTCGTGACGTTCGTGCTCTGGCCGGAGCAGGGCACCGTGGAGCTGCTGCTCGGCAGCGCGCTCCAGCTCGTCGGCGCGTTCGGCGTGACCGTCGCAGCGAACATCCCGCGCAACGACGCGCTCGCGAAGCTCGACCCCGAGGCGCCGGACAGCGAGGGACAGTGGCGCAGGTACGTGTCCGAGTGGCTGATGTGGAACCACATCAGGGGTGGTGCGTCGCTGGCCGCGTCGGCCTCCTTCATCCTCGCCCTGACCTGAGCCTTCGCGTCCTGCCGCACCCCTGCACACCGGGGGAAACGGACGTATCGTGGCGAGAAGGACACCGTAAGGGAGACGGCCATGGCCGACCCCAAGGGCTTTCTCACCACCCCCCGACAGGACTGGCCACGCCGCCCTGTCGGCGAGCGGATCCAGGACTGGGACGAGGTGTACGTCCCGGGGGCGCTCCTGCCGATCGTCGAGGCGCAGGCCGACCGCTGCATGGACTGCGGGGTCCCGTTCTGTCACGAGGCGTGTCCGCTCGGCAACCTGATCCCGGACTGGAACGACCTCGTGTCGCGGGACGACTGGCGGGCGGCGAGCGACCGGCTGCACGCCACGAACAACTTTCCCGAGTTCACCGGGCGCCTGTGCCCCGCGCCGTGCGAGGCGGGCTGCGTCCTGGCGATCAACCAGCCGGCCGTGACCATCAAGAACGTCGAGGTCGCCATCGCCGACCGCGCCTGGCAGGACGGCCTCGCCCCGCCCAAGCCGCCCGAACGGCTGTCCGGCCGCACGGTCGCCGTGGTCGGCTCGGGCCCGGCGGGGCTCGCGGCCGCCCAGCAGCTCACGCGCGCGGGGCACACGGTCGCGGTCTTCGAGCGGGACGACCGGCCGGGCGGACTGATGCGGTACGGCATCCCCGCTTTCAAGATGGAGAAGCGCCATCTGGACCGCAGGCTGGCGCAGCTGAGGGACGAGGGGGTGCGTTTTCGTACGTCGACGGAGGTGGGCCGTGACATCGGCGCCGCCGAGCTGCGGTCCCGCTACGACGCGGTGGTCCTCGCGGTCGGCGCCACGGCCTGGCGCGAACTGGACGTGCCGGGGCGGGAGTTGGACGGGATCGTGCAGGCGATGGAGTATCTGCCGCTGGCCAACCGTGTGTGCGAGGGCGACCTCGACGCCTCTCCCCTGTCGGCCGCGGGCAAGCACGTCGTGATCGTCGGCGGCGGCGACACCGGCGCCGACTGCCTGGGCACGGCGGTGCGCGAGGGCGCCGCGTCCGTCACGCAGCTGGACATCTACGGGCAGCCGGGCGCCGAGCGCGACGAGCTGGCCGAGCCCTGGCCGACGTATCCGAAGATCTACCGGATGTCCGCCGCCCACGAGGAGGCCGGGGAGCTGCGGACCGCGCCCGCGGCGGATGCCGACGCGCGCCTCTTCGCGGCGTCCACCCTGCGTTTCGAGGGGGACGAGCGGGGCCGGGTGAGGGCGTTGCATCTCGTCGAGGTCGACGAGGCGCGGCGGCCCCGGGAGGGTACGTCCCGGGAGCTGCCCGCCGATCTGGTGCTGCTCGCCCTCGGCTTCTCGGGGCCCGAGCGCGGGGCCGGCGGCCCGGTCGGCCAGCTAGGACTGGCGGTGGAGGAACGCGGCATGCTCGCCCGCGACGCGCGCTTCACGACCTCGGTGCCCGGCGTGTTCGCGGCCGGGGACGCGGCCCGCGGCCAGTCGCTCATCGTGTGGGCGATCGCCGAGGGCCGCTCGGCCGCCGCCGCGGTGGACCACTGGCTGACCGGCTCGACGCGGCTGCCCGCGCCGATCGGGCCGTACGACCGTCCGATGACGGCCTGAGCCCGCAGCCGGTCGGCGCTCGTCGTTCATTTGCGCTCGTCGGTGCCCGCGATCTTGGCGGTCGACAGGGCGATCCGGTTCCAGGTGTTGATCGTGAGGATCAGGGACAGGACGTGGGCCAGCTCCTGCTCGTCGAACTGGGCGGCAGCCTCGGCGTAGACGTCGTCGGGGACACCGCCGTCGGCGACGAGCGTGACGGCCTCGGTGAGCGCGAGCGCCGCGCACTCCCGGGCGCTGAAGAAGTGCCGGGCCTCGCGCCACACGGCCACCATGTGCAGCCGGTCCTCGCTCTCGCCGGCCTTGCGCGCGTCGTTGGTGTGCATGTGGAGGCAGTACGCGCAGTGGTTGAGGTGCGAGGCACGGATCTGGATCAGCTCGACCAGGGCCGGGTCGAGACCCTCGCGGGCGGCGGCGTCGAAGCCGATGAGGGAGCGGAAGACCTTGGGCGCGGCCTTCGCGAAGTCGATGCGGCCGGCGGAGTGGGCGTGCGCGTGGGGGTGGTTGTGGGTGTTCGCCGCGGTGATCGTGTTCGTCGTCATGACCATGAATCTACGGTCCGGACAGACCTCTTGTAGGGTGCATTTTCATGGCGGATTCATGGGTCAATTCTGCGGAGCGCATCGGCGCCGACCTGCATCTGGACCTGTCCGGGGCGGGTAGCCGCAGGGCCGCTCTCATGGGGGCGCTGCGCGACGCCGTCCGCTCGGGGCGGCTGGCTCCGGGCACCCGGCTGCCGCCCTACCGTTCGCTCGCCGCCGACCTCGGCGTCGCCCGCAACACGGTCGCCGACGCGTACGCGGAGCTCGTCGCCGAGGGCTGGCTGACCGCGCGGCAGGGCTCGGGGACGCGTGTCGCCGAGCGGGCCGGGCCGCACGCCCCCGGCCGCGTCCCGAAGAAGGGTCCGGCCCGCGCGCACGGGCCACGCCACGACCTCCGCCAGGGCACACCCGACGCGTCGTCCTTCCCGCGCGCGGAGTGGGCGGCCGCGTACCGGCGTGCGCTCCAGGCCGCGCCGAACGAGGCGTTCGGGCCGGGCGACCCGCAGGGCCGCGCCGAGCTGCGGGTGGCGCTCACGGAGTATCTGGCCCGCGCGCGCGGCGTGCGGACGGAGCCGGACCACATCGTGATCTGCTCCGGCTTCGCGCATGCCCTGCGGCTTCTGTTCAACGGCCGGGTACTGCGCGGACAGCTCGCCGTGGAGTCGTACGGACTCGGCTTCCACCGCGAGATCCTGACGGCGGCGGGGGTGCGGACGCTTCCTCTGACGCTCGACGAACACGGCGCGCGCGTCGGGGAGTTGACGGCCGGCGCGGGCCGGGCGAAGGCGGCGCTGCTCACGCCCGCGCACCAGTTCCCCACGGGCGGCCCGCTGCACGCGGAGCGGCGTACGGCGGCCGTCGACTGGGCACGCGCGCGTGGCGGTCTGATCGTGGAGGACGACTACGACGGCGAGTTCCGCTACGACCGCAGGCCCGTCGGCGCGGTGCAGGGCCTCGACCCCGAACGGGTGGTCTATGTCGGCTCGGTGAGCAAGAGCCTGTCACCGGCGCTGCGGCTCGGCTGGATGGTGCTGCCGCGGGAGCTGGTGGGGGATGTCGTCGCGGTGAAGGGCGAGCGGGAGGCGTGGGCGAGCGTGCCGGACCAGCTGGCGCTCGCGGACTTCCTGGTCTCGGGGGCGTACGACCGGCATGTGCGGCGGATGCGGCAGCGGTACCGGGGGCGGCGCGACCGGCTGGTGGAGGCGCTCGCCCAGCGGGCGCCCGGGGTGGCGGCCACCGGGATCGCGGCCGGGCTGCACGCGGTGCTGCGGCTGCCCCCGGGGACCGAGCGGTCCGTGGTCAAGGCCGCCACGTGGGGCGGTGTCGCCCTCGACGGCCTCGCGGAGTTCCGTCATCCGCAGGCGACGATGCCGCACGCGGACGGGCTGGTGGTGGGGTACTCGACGCCGTCGGACCATGCCTACGGCGCCGCGCTGGACGCCCTGTGCGGGGTGCTGCCACCGGACTGAGACCCCGCCTCGGGGTTCACGGCTCGCGCACCCGTCCGCTCCGCTCACGAGAGCAGGAAATCCGCCGCCCCGGCCTTGGCGCCCTCGATGAACGCGGTGATCTCGCCCGGGGTGTAGATCAGGGCGGGGCCGTCCGGGTCGGCCGACTGGCGCATCGCGACCCGGCCGTCGGCCAGCTTCATCGCTTCCACGCAGTTGCCGCCGTTGCCGCCGCTCCAGGGCTTGTGCCAGCCCTCGTTGCCGAGTTCGCGGGCGGGCATCCCGTTGTAGATGACCTCACCGTCGATCCCTCGTATGCGGGCCTTGATCCGATCCATTCACAGCTCCTTGCGGAGATCCCGGAGGATGTCCTTTGTGCGATGTGCCGTCGCGGCATGTGCCGCCATGCGGTCCATGACCTCCAGGTGGGTGGCCACCTCGGGGCGCGCGTCGAGATAGACGGCGCCGGTCAGGTACTCGCTGTAGACCATGTCCGGCAGTTCTGACATGGCAAATCGGAACAACACGAAGGGGCCGTACGTGCCGGGGTGCGGGCCGGAGGCGAATTCGGCGATCTGCAGCGTCACGTTGGCCAGCTCCATGACCTCGAGGAGCCGGTCGATCTGGCCGCGCATCACGTCGGGCCCGCCGACCGGGCGGCGCACCGCGGTCTCGTCCATGACCATCCACAGGCGCGGGGCGTTCTCGCGGGTGATCAGCTCCTGGCGCTGCATCCGGAGCGCGACATGCCGCTCGACGACGCCGGGGTCCTCCGCGAGGGCGCGGCCGACGGCTCCGGAGCGCAGCACGCCACGCGCGTAGTCCTCGGTCTGCAGGAGCCCGGGAACGAAGTGGGGCTCGTACGACCGGATGAGGCTGGCGGCGCCCTCCAGGCTCACGTACATCGAGAACCAGCCGGGCAGGATGTCGTGGAACCGCTGCCACCAGCCGGGTTTGTTGGCCTCTTCGGCGAGCGCGACGAAGGCTTCCGCCTCTTCGTCGGTGACGCCGTAGGACTTCAGGAGGAGCTGGAGGTACGGGATCTTCAGGCCGACCTCGGCCATCTCCATGCGGCGGACGGTGGCGGGGGCGACGCGCAGGACCTTCGCGGCCTCCTCGCGCTTGAGCCCGGCGCGTTCGCGCAGATCCTGGAGGCGCCGGCCGAGGACGACCTGGCCAACGGTCGGAGCGGACCGCGGTTCGCTCACGCCCCCTACCTCCCCGTCGTCCCTGTGGTCCTTTTGCGGTCGCGCGTGTGGCCGCGCTCCCAAGGGGAAGCCGGGTTGCCCCGACGCCCGGTCATTCCGGGCAACTTCCCTGAAATCGTCGGCGTTTTCGCCATCACGGGCGCCGTACGGCACACCGCCGTCAGCAGTGTGCCATGGCTCGACGCCCGAGCACACTGCACTCTGCACATTTCAGAGTGGCCCTTGCCAAGTGTTCACGACGGGGAGATAGTGGCAAGCGTGATTCCGTCCGTGCCGTTAGGAACAGAAGTCGGCGAAGCTACGCTCGGTGACGAAGCCGGTGCGTGCTCCGGCGCCGCGTCCGTACGCCGCCGCAGCAGCTTCGAACTGGCTCCCCACCCGGGCTCTGCCGCTCAGGCCCGGAAGCTGACGCGCGCCCACCTCAGCGGCTGGGCAGTGTGCGATGACACCTGCGACGCGGCCGCCCTGGTCATCTCCGAACTGGTCACGAACGCGATCGTCCACACCGCGAGCAGCCGCATAGTGTGCGAGCTCCACGACGGTGACGACCGGGTGCGGATAGCTGTACGTGACGAGGGCTGGGCGCCCGGCGAGCCGCATCCCGCCCGCCGTGTCGCGCCGGAGGAGGAGCACGGGCGTGGCCTGTTGCTCGTGGCGGCGGTGAGTACCGCGTGGGGCGCGCAGGAGACCGGCCCCGGACTCCTCGTGTGGGCCGAGCTCGCACGTGACGCGGGCAGCGCGCAGAACGCGAACGCCACCCAAGGACATTCCCCCGTCGCGGGACCCCATGGGATTCCCAGACCGCACCGCAGCGGTGAACCGCACACGGGCGGAGCGCCTCACTCCCCCGGCACGGGACCGGGCACCGAACAAGGCGCGGCCTTCGACACAGAGCAGTTCGAGTCAGAGTTCGAGACGGGGTTCGGCACCGGCTTCGGCCCGGCCGTCGGCCCCGGTACGGGGACAGGGGCAGGAGCCGGATGGGTGTGGTGACGACGCGCACGATGGATCTCGACTCGCTGGTCCGCTTCTCACGGCAGCGGCAGATCCTGCGGACCGCCCCGCTCAGGCTCGCCGTCCCCGACGGCATGACCGCGCCGCTCGGCTGCGACGCCGTCGCGGTCCCCGAGGCCTGCGGGCGCGCCATGGTCGCGCGGCTGCCGCGCATGGGCTGCGTGTACACCGACGGTGACCGCTGGTGGTGGATCGTTCCCTCGGACTCGGACGTCGCCCTGGAGTGGCCGGCCCCGGCCAGCTACACGAGCGGCGCGCTGGTGCCGGACGCGCGGCGCGCGCCCGGACTCATCCACCGGCCCGACGGCAGCGTCCCCTACACCCCGCCGATCCCCCTCTATCTCGCGCTGTGCCGGGTCACCGGCACGACGCCCGCCTGGTCCCGTTCGATCGGCGCGGGCGCGGCCGACGCCGCCTGAACCGCACGCTCCACCCGGATCAGCCCGCGACAACCTCCGCGCGCGGCACGATCACCAGGAAGGCGTCCGTCGCGAGGTCCATGACCACCTCGGCGGGCTGACCCTCCAGACGCCGGTCGCGCGCGAACTCCTCGGCCGGCCACGACCCGCGCGGTCCTCCCGCGGGAAAGCGTTCAAGTACCACTCGTCCGTCGATCATCGTGCACCCCTGCCCCCGTCGTCGTACGTGCGCTGTCGCGCGTTCTTACGGAGAAGAACGCCCGCGAGGCGCCTGGGGGCTCGCAACGTGACGACAATGACACCGAGTTGAGACACGCACCGCCGCTACGCCGGTCCGATCGGCCGCCGAGTCAGTCCAGATACTCGTCGTGATAGCGGACCCGCGTGCTGCCCGCCTGGGCCCCGAGCGCCGACGCCCGCCCCCGCGGCTCCTCCCACTCCTCCTGCCGGCCGAGCGCGGTCAGGTCGAGCAGGCTGTTGACGGAGCCGATGCCGTCGAGGCCACGGCCCGTCGTGGAGTACGTGTGGTAGACCCGGTCGCCGTCGCGCAGGAAGCAGCTGAGGCCGGGCAGGTCGCGGGGGCCCTCGTCGGACGCGAAGCCGAAGTCCTGGTTGAAGTCGCTCGTGGCCGACGAGTACCAGGGCATGGTCCAGCCCATACGGGCCTTGAACGGCAGGAGTTTGGTGAACGGCGCACGCGACACGGCCGCGAACTCCGTACCCCTGGCGCGCAGATGGGAGAGGTGGCCGATCTGGTCGAGGAACGCGGAGCAGCTGGGGCAGCCCGCGTCCTGGTCCGGGCCGAACATGAAGTGGTAGACGACGAGCTGGGAGCGGCCCTCGAACAGGTCGAGAAGCTCCGCCTTGCCGTCGGGCCCCTCGAAGACGTACAGCTTCTCGATCTCCACCATGGGCAGTTCGCGGCGCTGCGCGTTGAGCGCGTCGCGGGCGCGGATCGCCGCCTCCTCCCTGGCGAGCAGTTCTTGGCGCGCGCCGAGCCACTCCTCGCGGGTGACGACGTTCGGCAGCCCCATGGGTCCTCCTCGGGTCGGTACTCCTCAGGTGGTTGACCGGGGGACTTCGCGGAACTCATCGCTCGGCGGCAGAAATCTTCCGCACTTCTTCTGGGGGATCCGTTGTGTTCGCTGAGCATGCACTGTTGTCCGCTGACGCCGACACCACCACAATGCACATGTCAAAACCGGTAGTTGCCGGTTTCAGCAAGCAACGGGAGAGGACCCCCCACATGAACAAGCCTCTCGTCGGTGCGGTGTTCGGCCTGCTCCTCATAGGAGCAACAGCCGCGCCCGCCACGGCAGTCGGAGCCCAGCACGAGGCCAAGGCCAGGGCCAAGGCGGCCACCTTCGCCGGGACGGTGGCGCTCAGCAACTGCTCCGGATCGGTCGTCCGCGTGCCGGACTCCCAGCCCACGGACCCGGCCCTGGTCATGTCCAACGGGCACTGCCTCGAGAGCGGTTTCCCCGGCCCGGGCGAGGTCGTCGTCGACCAGCCGTCGTCCCGCACCTTCAGCCTGCTCGACTCCGCGGGCACCAAGGTCGCGACGCTGCGCGCGGACAAGATCGCGTACGGCACGATGACGGACACGGACGTCTCGCTCTACCAACTCACCAGTACCTACGAGCAGATCGAGAGCTCGTACGGCATCAAGGCCCTCGAACTGTCGGCCTCGCACCCCACGGCCGGCACGGCCATCACGGTCGTCTCCGGCTACTGGAAGAAGACCTACAGCTGCAACATCGACGGCTTCGCGTACCGCCTCAAGGAGGGCGAGTGGACCTGGAAGGACTCGGTCCGCTACACCTCCACGTGCAACACGATCGGCGGCACCTCGGGCTCCCCCGTCGTCGACCAGGCGTCCGGCAAGGTCGTCGCGGTCAACAACACGGGCAACGAGGACGGCGCCCGCTGCACGGACAACAACCCGTGCGAGGTCGACGAGAACGGCACCGTCACGGTCCGCAAGGGCATCAACTACGCGCAGGAGACGTACGGGATCGTGCCGTGCGTCGGGATCGGCAACAAGATCGACCTGAGCGCGGCGGGCTGTGAGCTGCCGAAGCCGTAACTCCCCTGCCTAGGCGGCGAGTTCCGCGAGCAGCGCGTCGATCCGTTCGGCGTGCTGCTCCGGGACCCGGCCCGTGTCGTCGAGGTGCACGGCGCAGGACGTGGTCGTGTCGACGAGGGCTTCGAGGGTGACGGCCACGTCCTCCGTGCCGGCCGTGTGCCGGGCGAGCGGGGGAAGTTCGGCGGCGGCGAGGTCGATCGCGGTGCGCGCCTCGGCGAGTGCGCGGTACGCCTCGCGGCGCAGCGTCCACCGTCCGGCGCGGTCGTCGGACCCGCTGAGCACATGGAGAACGTAGGCCCGCGCGGCCTCGCCGGCGGTGGTCAGGCGCGTACGGACGGCGCCGCCGCCACGGCCCGGCGCAGGCAGCGGCAGGTGGCCGACGCAGAGCACGATCGCGCACGCGAGCAGCGTCTCCCCGATCCGGGCCAGGGCCATCTGCGGTTCTCCGCCCACCATCACGAGGGACAGCACGAAGACGGTCACGACGGCAGTCTGGGCGGCGAAGTGCCGTGTGCCCACGGGAATCAGCGCGCCGCCGAGCACCACGAGCGCGACGGGTCCCGCGGGGCCGGGCAGCAGCGCAGCGAGCCCCGCGAAGAGCGCCGCTCCGAACACCGTCCCGAACGCCCGGCACAGCACGCGCGAGGCGAGCGGCCCGAGGTCCGGCTTGACGAGGAAGACGACGGTCGCGGGCAGCCAGTACCAGTGGGCGTTGTGGAGGAGCTGGGCGACGGCGGCACCGGCCCCGAAGCAGAGCGCCACCCGGATCCCGTACTCGCGCCCGGCGGGGCCGACGACTCTGCGCAGGGCGGTGACGGGGGTGCGGGGGCGGGTGTGCAGCGGCTGGGGCCCGGCGTCGCGCGGCTGGTCGTCGAGGCCGGTGGCACTCACGGTGACAGGGAACGGGGCGACACGGGTCCGGCCACGTACGGGTCCGTCGAAGGCCACGGCCGCGTGCAGCAGTGCCTCGTCCAGCGCGCGCAGGGCCGCGTCGGAGCGGGCGGGTGCGGGCAGCGGGCCGCACGGCTGCGCGGTGCGGACGGCGTCGGCGAGGCGCCACAGGCCCTCCGACGCGCGGGCCGGGAGAGGGCTTCCCGCCCAGGCGAGGGCGGTGGCCGCCTCGCCGAGCGGCAGGGCGGCGGCGTACTGCGCATGGAGGCGGCGCTCTTCCCGGGAACCCGCGTACCGGCGCAGACGCGGTCCGGACAGGGCGTCCTGCGCGTGATCGAGCGCGGCGGTCAGGGCGGCGCGTTGCGCGGTGGCCCGGGGTGAGCCCGCCGCGTCGACGAGCCCGGCCACGGCCGCGTACACCTGGGCGACGGCGGCGCGTTCGCCGTCGAAACGGTACGCACCTGCCCCAGTCGGCGACGGCAGCATGCTCCGCAGCACGAGGAGCCAGCCTGCGCCCGCGAGGAACAGCAGGGCCCGCTGCCAGCCGGCCTCCGGCAGCGGCATGCCCGCACCGATCGCGACGGCGACGAGGAGTTGAGTTGCGCAGGCGGACCCGATCGGCCCGACGGCGCTGAGGGCGCCGCCCGCGAACCCGAGCAGCGCGAACACGCCGACCAGCGCGGCGGAACCCGCATGCGCGCCGACCCACGTACCGAGGGCGAGTCCGCCCGCGCCGGCCAAGGCAGGGACCCCGATCCGGGGCACCGCGGCGCGACGGCTGCCGGGCCGGTCGTTGATTCCCGCGAACATGGCACCGAGCGCGGCGAGCACCCCGGCGGAGGGACGGCCTGCGAGCAGGGCCGCGACGAGGAGCGGCCCGGCCGCGAGTGCGCCGCGCACGACGGCGCTCCATGGGACGGGGCCGCGCTGGACGCGCAACGCGTGGCCGAGCCACGGTGGAAGGGGGCGGAGGGTGGTGCGCACGGTGCTCCTGTCGGCGGGTCCGGGGCGGGGGTGTGCCGCGGGACGACGTCGGCCTGGGCTGCTGCGTCAACGGTAGGTGGCGTATTTGGAGGGAAAGGTACGTGCGCGTTTCCACGATGTGACGATGTGCGGGACTTCGTGCGGGACTCCTCGGAACGGGCCCGCCGCAGGTCACCCGGGCGGCGCCATGGCAGGATTGCGCGCCGTGAGCAGCGAGGACGGCTGGCCGGACGTGCCCGGCGACACGGCCCTGACGATTCGGATCCCGGAGGCGGACGCGTTCGTGCGGGCGCCGTTCCCGGCCCACATCACGGTGCTGTACCCCTTTCTCCCCGCCGCGCGGATCACGCCGGAGGTCCACGCCGAGTTGTCGGCGCTGTTCGCGGAGCGGGACCCGTTCGACCTGACGTTCGCGGAGTTCCGCCGCTACCCGGGTGTCCTCTATCTCCCGCCCGCTCCCGAGGACCCCGTCCACGCCCTCACGAAGTCCTTGCGGGAGCGCTGGCCGGAGGCGGTCCCCTACCGGGGCGTGTTCGGGCCGGAGGGTCTGGACCCTCACCTCACGCTCGCGAACGACGAGGGACCCGAGACGTACGAGGCGGCGTACGACGCGCTGGAGCGGGCACTGCGGCCCATGCTGCCGGTGACGGCGCGCGTCGGGTCGGTGCGCCTGATCGTGACGGACGGGCGAGTGTGGGAGGACTGGGCGGTGTACGAGCTGGGGCACTCACCCACGCAGCCTGCACCCCTGATCCCGCCCGCGCAGCCTGTACGGGCTTCGCCCGCTCAGCCCCTGCGCGCGGAGTCGACGGCGCTCTCCAGGAGAAGCTGAGTCCGGTCGACCACGTCGGCCAGGTCGCCGGACGCCCCTGCAAGCAGGCTGTGCACGCCGAGGAGACCCGCGCGCTCCAGGAGCCGCTTCTCGTTGGTGACCCAGGCGCCGCGCGCGGCGAGTACGGCGTGGGCGGCCGACATCGCGGCCACGGCGACCGCTCCGTGCACCTCGGCCCTGCCGCCCTGGGGCGCGTTGTTGGCCTTGGCGTACTGGAGCGTGCCCAGGGCGCGTCCCCACCACATCTCGGGGGCCGCCTTGCGCAGCGCCGCGGGGTAGCCGGCGGGCCGGGGCACCGTGCCGCGCAGCACTTGGTTGACGGCGAGCTCGCCGACGACGAGGTAGGTCGGGATCCCGGCCAGATGGAACATCAGGGGCTCCCAGCGGACGCACCCCCGCTCGGCCTCGGCCAACTCCCGCTCCACCACGTCGAGATCGCGGTAGTGGACGTCGACGCGCCGCCCGTCGACGGTCAGCCAGGCCCCGCCGTTGAAGACCCCGCCACCCCACCCGCCGATCTCGGAGACCTCCCCTTCCCACCCGATGCCCCGCAGGTCGTCCGGCTGGAAATCACCCCGGTAGTAGACCGCGAAGTCCCAGTCGCTGTCCGGCCGTTGAGTGCCCTGGGCCCGCGACCCGCCGAGCGCGACGGCCCGCACACCGGGAAGCGCGGCGAGCCGCTCGGCGACGTGGTCGAGGAAAACGGCATCGGTCATGGCTTCGGGTGCGGCGGGCATGAGTCCACGCTATCGACGGCGCCGCAGGACGGTCGACTCCATTACGGGGCGCCCAGGGCGCGCACTTGGGGGCGGACGCGTACATGACGGAGAATCGCTCCGTACGTATACGCCTTCCGCGCCCGCCCGGACAAGGAGTTCTGTGCCAGCCCGACCCGCCCGACCCACCCGTTCCGTGATCGGTGCCGCCGGTAGCCACCCCTGCACCCTCGTGGTGTGCAGGGGCTGCTGTTGCGGCAACACGGCGAAGTACCCCGGCTATGACCACGCGTGGCAGTTGGAGCGGCTGCGGGCGGCGGCCGCCTCGTCCGGTGGGTCGGTCGCGGTGCGGGTGACGGACTGTCTGGGTCCGTGCGACCAGGCGAACGTCATGGTGGTGCAGCCGTCGGGCGAGGGCCGGCGGCGGGGCGGACGCCCCGCATGGGTGGGCTGGTCGATGGGCGACGACGCGACGGACGAGATCCTGCGCTGGGCCGAGGCGGGCGGCCCCGGGATCGCTCCGGCCCCGGCCGCCCTGGAGCTCCAGTTCATCGAGACCCCCGGCGAACGGACCCGCCGCCGCACGCGCCGCTGACGGCGGCACCCGACGGCTGACCACTCCCTCGGCATGCCAAGTGCGCTATGACGTTCGACCTGTCGTCACCGGCGGCGGGATCTCGCCGAAGGTGCCGGGCAGATCGATCCGCTCGACGCGCTCGACACCGACGTCCCTGAGCGGCCCGACCAGCAGGTCATGCGCCTCCCGCACGGGCTCGGCCGGGAAGCCGGGGCCCCTCGCTGTCCGGCGGCCACCCTTGAGGTGCATGGCATTTTGTCCGAATTTTCCGTTGCGGTGACGTGTGGCGTACGGGTGACTCGCCGGATCAGGGCAATCCGGGACTAAGGTCGAGGCATGGCTTCGGATACTGCTTCGGATACCGCCTCGAATTCCGCCTCGGATTCCGGTTCGGGCACTGGTTCGAATACGGCTTCGAACGCGGCGGCTGCGGCGCGGGCGGCCGGTCCCGGCGCCGGTGAGAGCGTGCGGATCGACAGCTGGATCTGGTCCGTGCGGCTGGCCAAGACGCGCTCGGCGGGCGCGACGGCATGCCGGGGCGGGCATGTGAAGGTCAACGGCGAGCGCGTGAAAGCCGCCTACAACGTGCGCGTGGGCGACGAGGTGCGGGTGCGCCAGGCCGGCGGCCACGAGCGGGTCGTGATCGTGAAGCGCCTGATCCGCAAGCGCGTGGGCGCCCCGGTGGCCGTCGAATGCTACGTCGACAACAGCCCGCCGCCCCCGCCGCGCGCGGCCGTCGCCCCCGTGGCCGTCCGCGACCGCGGCGCGGGCCGCCCGACGAAGCGGGACCGCAGGGACATGGACCGGCTGCGCGCGACGTTCGGCGCAGGCCCCGTCCCCCCGGCCGAGCACGACGGAAACCAACGCGACAAAGGCTGACCCCGTACGTCGACGGGGTCAGCCTCCGGCCGCGCGGGTCACGCCCGGCGCTTGACCAGGCGGACCAGATCCGCGTTGCTCCGGCGCCGTGTCCACGCGAGCAGCGCCAGCGGGACGATCAGGACGAGCGGCGTCGCCGCGTTCTCCCCGTCGAAGTACGACATCTGCACGACGAACGCGCCGGTCATCAGCGCGCCCAGCGCGATCGGGGCGACCCCGGAGAGCACCGGCACCAACAGGGCGATTCCACCGGCCAGTTCGAGGGCACCGATGACGTACATCGCCGCGCTCCCCCACCCGATCGTGTCGAACGACTCGACCGCCGACGGGTGCGCGATCAGCTTGGGCAGGGCGCTTGCGACGCCGTAGAACAGCGCGAGCAGCACCGTGAGCGTGCGCAGCGCGATACGGGCGGCGCGCGCCCTGCCGGCGACCGGGGCGGAGGTGACGGAGGCGGCGGTCGTGACGGGGGCGGTGGTCTCGGACATGGGGTGCTCCTCGGTGAGTCGGCGCCGGGCTCGCTGTCCGGCTGTCACAGAGGTAGACGGCGCCGCCCCAGGCAACTCATCGGTCGCCCGGCACCCTAGGCAAGTACCGCCCGCACCCACACCTGGTCGTCCGTGAGGTACTGGTCGACCTTCAGCCCGGCCTGCGCGAGCGCCTCTTCGAACTGCTCCTGCGTCAGGGGACGCGCCAGGAACGTGTGCGTCCAGGCCGCGTCGGGGAACTCGTACTCCGCACGGACCGAGTTCACCCCGTCCCCCACGGGCTCCGCGGACACGATGCGGACCGTGAAACCGCTCGGGTCCACACGCTCGCGCGGCAGGTTCGTGTGATAGTCCGGGCCCTCGCGCTGGATCAACACGCAGCCCTTGTCGGCGACATGACGCCGACAGGTGTCGAGCAGCCCCTGCCGCACCGCCACGTCCCCTGCGTGCACGAGGAACGACGCGAGCAGCACCACGTCGAACGTCCCGCCCGCGTCCAGCGACTCCACCGGCGAACAGATCGTCCGCACCCCGCGCACCCGCTCCAGCATCTCGGCGGACTCGTCCACGGCCGTGACCGTGAAGCCGCGCTCGACGAGGGGGTGCGTCATCCGGCCGACACCACTGCCCAGTTCGAGAATGCTCGCTCCCGCGGGCACGGCCGAGGCGATGATGTCGGGCTCGTCCCCTACGGGCAGGCGCGCGTACAGATCGACCGCGCAGCCGTCCGGCGTGATGGCGCCGGGTCCCGTCCCTCCGTATCCCTCACGCATCTCAAGGCTCATGCCCCTCCAACGAACCGTTCTGGGACGGCAGTTCCCGACCACGGCAACGGGAACCAGCCATGCCCTCCGTACCAGTGCCCGCCGCTCCGCAGATGGTCGCCGACGGCCCGTTCGACGCTCGTACGGCGCGGCAGGGTCCCGACGGGGAGGCGGGGGTCACCGAAGACGAAGCCTACCGGGCCCTCGTCGTCCGGTTCCATGTCCTCCCAGGACGTGCGGAATCGCTCCTGGAAGCGCACCACGTTGGAGTCCTTCGGCAGCCGGTCCTTCAACTGGGGATCGAGGAGCCAGGAGTGGCAGACGGCGGCCTCGTAGCGCTCGTCGGGGTAGTACCGCGCGAAGAACTCCCGGGCCAGGGCCAGGGACCGGTCGCACGCGCGCGGGGAGAGCGGGCCACTGAAGTCGGGGATGTGGAGGTTCATGCACAGGTCGTCCGCCGTCACCGGCAGGCCCGCGGCCGCGGCAGCGCCGGCCGAGCGCCCGCCGAGCAGGGCCCGCTGATACTGGAGCCGGCCCAGCTGGTAGAGCTCCCCGTGGAAGTGCAGGCCGAGCCAGGCCACCGCATGGATGCCGCAACTGCCGTACCGCCTGCGGTGGACGGCCATGTGGCGTCCGAGGTCGGCGAGGGTGCGCCGCGAGACCTCGTCCGGCACCCCGAGAGAGCGGTGGTACGCGCGCGTGGCGGGCAGCGCGGCGACGTAGACGTACACGGAGAAGCAGCGTTCGAGCACGTCGCCACCGTCGGGCGGGGACGGGAAGCGAGGGCTTCCGTCGACCGCGCCCATGTCCCGGGTGACGGCCCCCACGGCCCGCTCCAGGAGATCGCGCACCCCGGGGTCGTCGGCCACGCGGGGGCGCAGCGCGACCAGTTCGTTGATGTCCTCGTGGGCGACCCCGAGGTCGAGCAGCACCTCGGGCAGGTCCTCCGCGTCGGGGACGACCGCCTCCGCCCGCTCCTGTCCGTCGAGCGCCTCCACCCACCCTGCGAGCCGCTCGCCGCTCTTCTGCCCGTCCAGCACGCGTCCTCCCCTCCGCCGGCCGAACGCCGGTGGCCGCACTCCACCGACCGGAACCCACCTCACCTTTTCAGGGAACGGTGCGCCGCGCGAGAGGCCGGACGTACCCGACGCCTCCGCCCGTGACGAGGCACCCTGGAGGGGGTGCCCCTTCACGGGCGGAGGTGATGACGATGCGTACGGGCAGTGAACCCGTGACCGCGCGCAGTGCTCTACGCGCCCGGCTGTGGCTCAGCATCTGGGGTCTGGCCTGGACGATCTTCGGCACGGTCGCGTTCATCCTCACGAACCGCCCGTGGTGGGCGTTCGCGTGCGGTGTGCTGTGGCTGGTCGTGACCGTCGACCTGTTCGTGATCACCCGCCACATCCGGCAGGGCCCGCACTACCAGCCGGGCCCCGACGTACCCCCCTACGCTCCCCCGAACGTACCGCCCTACGATCCCCCGGACGTACCGCCCGATCATCCCCCGGACGACAAGCCCTAGACCGCCCTGGAACTCCCTAGGGGCCTCGCCCTACTGAGCGTCGTCGAAAGCTGCAGCGGCCACGTAGTCCGGCTGCGGATCGAGCGCCGCTGCCAGCCGGAAATGGCGCCTCGCCTGGTCCGGCCGCGCGGCACGCTGATAGGTGCGGGCGAGCGCGAAGTGCGCGAACGCGTTGTCCGGCTCGCGCTCCAGGACGATGGTGAACTCGAGTTCGGCGGCCCGCAGTTGGGCCGCCGCGAAGAACGCGCGGGCGCGCAGCAGCCGCGCCGCCGTGTTCTCGGGGTGGGCCGCGATGACCGGGTCGAGCAGTTTCACCGCGCCTCGCGGGTCGCGTGCCGTGAGCAGATGCTCAGCGGCACGGAAGTCGATGACATGCGTCTCCGGGTTGGAGTGGGGCACAGCGGTCTCCCTCCTTCGTCGTCCACGTCAACGGCGTGAACTGTCGGCCCTATTCCTCCCCCGTAACACCCTGACGTACGTACGTCCGACCGCTGCGATGACTCAGCCCCAGGTCACCGTGAGTACCGCGCCGAGCACGGCCAGCGCCACACCCGCGGCCACGAACACCCAGTCGAGGGCGGCCCGCTCGCCGCCGATGAGCACGGTCTCACGGGGGTCGTCGACGTCGTACGCGATGCCGACGTGGCCGCCCGGCGGCAGCGGAAGCCGTCGGGTGGGCGGCGCGGGGGACGTCACCTCGACGACGCGGCCGTCGTGCGTCTCGAACTGCAGCAGGGGCCGCTCGGCACCCGTCTGCGGGGGTTTCACGAGTGCCTGGGTGACGCGTCCGGCCTCGCTGATCCGCCGGGTCCGCCAGAGCCCGTACGCCCCGGCGAGGATCGCCACCAGGCCGCCGAGGAACGTGAACGCCGCCAGTACGACCACGCCCGTCCCCCTTCTAGGCCGCTGACGCCCGTTGTGCGAGGTCCGCCCAGACGGCGTCGACCCGCCGGTGCAGCTCGTCGAGCGGCACGTCGTTGTCGATCACGATGTCGGCGGTCTCCAGGCGCTTGTCGCGGGTGGCCTGGGCGGCCATGCGGGCGCGGGCGTCCTCCTCGCTCATGCCGCGCAGGCGCACGAGGCGGTCGAGCTGGGTCTCGGGGCTCGCGTCGACGACGATCACGAGGTCGTACAGCGGTGCGAGGCCGTTCTCGGCGAGCAGCGGTACGTCGTGCACGACGACGGAGTCACCGGTGGCGGCGGCTTCGAGTTCGGCGGAGCGGGCACCGACCAGTGGGTGCACGATCGAGTTGAGGACGGCGAGACGGTCCGCGTCGGCGAACACGATCGCGCCGAGCGCGGGCCGGTCCAGCGAGCCGTCCGGGGCGAGCACGTCGCTCCCGAACGCCTCGACGACCGCGGCGAGTCCGGGAGTTCCGGGCTCCACGACCTCCCGCGCGATGCGGTCCGCGTCGATCAGTACGGCCCCGTGCTCCACGAGCAGCCGGGACACCTCGCTCTTGCCGGCACCGATTCCGCCGGTCAGACCCACCTTCAGCATGCGGGCAGCTTAGGCGAGGCCCCCACTGCTGACCACAGCCCCTATGCGTCGCCCTCGCGTTCGGCGAGGAACTTCTCGAACTCGAGGCCGATCTCGTCGGCGGACGGGATGTCGGTCGGTTCGGCCAGCATGTTCCCGCGGCTCTCGGCGCCCGCGGCAGCGTCGAACTGGTGCTCAAGTCCCTGGACGAGCGCGACGAGTTCCTCGTCGCCCTCCTGGATCTGCCGGTCGATCTCCGTCTGCGTGCGGTACGCCTCCGTGCGCAGCCCGTGCGCCACCGACGGCAGCACCAGGCCGGTCGCCGCCGTGATGGCTTCGAGGACGGTCAGCGCGGCGTCGGGGTACGGCGAGCGCGCGATGTAGTGCGGAACGTGCGCGGCGACACCGAGTACGTCGTGTCCGGCCTCCATGAGGCGGTACTCGACGAGGGACTCCGCGCTGCCCGGGACCTGCGCCTCGTCGAACGGGCTGCGGTGGCCGGGGACGAGCTCGGTCCTGTTGCCGTGCGGGGTGAGGCCGACGGGCCGCGTGTGCGGCACGCCCATGGGGATCCCGTGGAAGTTGACCGCGAGACGCACGCCGAGCCGCTCGACGATCTCCTTCACAGCGGCGGCGAAACGCTCCCACTCGACGTCCGGCTCGGGGCCGGAGAGCAGCAGGAAGGGGGCTCCCGTGGCGTCCTGGACGAGCCGCACCTCAAGGGCGGGCACGTCGTAGTCCGTCCAGCGGTCGCGCCGGAAGGTGAGCAGCGGGCGGCGGGCCCGGTAGTCGACGAGCCGGTCGTGGTCGAACCGCGCCACGACCTGGTGCGGCAACGAGTCGAGGACACGGTCCACGATCTGGTCGCCGGTCTCACCCGCGTCGATGTATCCGTCGAAGTGGTAGAGCATGACCAGTCCGGCCGACTCCTGGGCGAGCGCCATGTCCACCACGGCCAGGCCCTTCGGCTCCCATGCGTACAAACCCTGCGGATCAAGCACTGTGACCGCTCCTCCTCGTGTTCGTTAGGGGAACGCGCGGCAGGGCGCGGGCATTCCCTCCCCGCGCCCCTCACAGACACCTCTTCCCTGTCGTGCGTCCCTACGCGGCCAGCGCGCGCGTGTGGAGCCTGGTGACTGCCCGGCGGGCGGAGGTGAACGCCCCGTGCTGCCATGCGTCGGTGTAGCTGAGCCAGTCCCCGGCGAAGTAGACGCGGCCCGTGGGTTCGTTGAGCGGCTTGTAGCGGGGGTCGTCGGGGCCGCCGGGGGTGTCGTGCCAGGCGGCTTCGAGGTGCGGGGTCTGGCGCCAGTGATGCGAGAAGGAGGAGGCGAGTTCGGTGCGGTACTTCTCGCCGTAGATCTTCACGCCGGCGGCCACGGCACGCTTCTCGCGCTCGCCCGGTGTGAGCTTGGCGTACGAGTCGGCGTCGCCGTCGTAGTTGTAGTAGCCGACGAGTACGCCGCGCTCGCCGTGGAAGCCGTAGGAGGGGTGCCAGATGTGGGTGACGTCGAGGTCGGTCTCGGTGATGCCGCCGTAGATCTTGTGGTCGAGCTCCCACCAGCGGGACCGGTACTCCAGGCCGATCTTGCCCGCGGACTGCGGGGTGATGGCCTCCAGTGCGGACTGCACGCCGGAGCCGAGGTTGTGCGGGATCTTCGCGAGGATGTTGGGCGGCAGCGCGCCGACGCAGTAGTCGGCCTCGACGGCTCTCGTCCTGCCGCCCTGCGTGTAGGTGACGGTGACTCCGCCCGCCGTCTGGGTGATCCTGCTGACGACGGCTCCCGTACGCACCTTGTGCGCACCGATCGCGCGCGTCAGCGCCTTCGGTATCTGGTCCATGCCGCCCACGGGCTGGAACATCAGCATGGCCTGGTCGAAGCCGAACTCGAAGGAGAAGTACCGCCCGACGCCGCTGGCGAACACGTCCGACGCGGAGGGCAGGTCGCCGAGCATCACTCCGGGTGTCCCGGTGGCTGCCGGGACGGTGCTGTAGCCGCGGCGCTCCGAGCCCGCGTAGCCGAGCTTGTCGCCGAGGTCCCCGAAATCCTTGAGGAACTCCATGAGGCGGTCCTGGTCGGAGGCGGTGAGTTCCTTGTCGAGGGCGCCCTTGTCGGTGGCCTTGGCGAGCAGCTCCGATACGTAGCCGTACACGTCGGCCTTGGCGGTGCGGTAGCGCACGGGGGCGGTCATGCCGGCGGACTCGTTGTAGAGATAGGCGTCGGCGTTCGTGTTCGTGAACACCTCGACGGGGACGCCGAGTTCGCGGCAGTAGTCGAGGGTGACCATCCACTGGGGCAGCCGCGCCGGGCCGGCGTTCAGGTACTGGCCCTGTGCGAAGCGCGCGGTCTGCCGGTTGCCGTACAGGTCGACGGTGCTGTCGCCGCCGCGCACCGTGAAGTTGCGGCCGCCGGTGCGGTCCCTCGCCTCCAGGACCGTACAGTCGTAGCCCGCCTTGCCGAGTTCGTACGCCGTCGCGAGTCCGGCGATGCCGCCGCCCACGACGACGACCTTGGCGGCGCCGCGGCCGGTGAGCGTGAAATCGCCCGGCTTCGGTGCGCTGTAGGCCTGTTCGCGGGAGGCGGCCTGCGCGGTGGGGGCGAGGCCGAGGGCTCCCATGGTGGCGAACATCGCGCCCGCACCACCGCTCACCCCGACGTTGCGCAGGAAGGTCCGGCGGCTCGAGCCCGCCTCCGGTCGCTGCTGTACTGCCATGCTGACGGCTCCCCTCACGATCTTGAGTGACCCGGGGATCCTCGCAACGGCCTGTTACGGCACAGGAGTTACTCGTGTATCTCCCACGTTTCCCTCCCCGCACACCCCACTGGTCCAGACCTTGACGCAGCCACGCCATACTCCTAGGTTCATGACTGCACCCAGAGTTCACGTACGAGAACACTCTTTTGCACGAACCGACGGGAAGGCACCCCCACATGCGCATCCGTTCCGCGCTCCTGCCCGCTCTGACCGCCTCCGTGCTCGTCGCCGGAGCCGCCACGGCCCTCGCGACGCCCGCCGCCGGAGCCGTCCAGGTCATCGAGGTCTCCACCGCGGCGCAGCTCAAGTCGGCGCTCACCGCGGCCGCCCCCGGTGACACGATCCGTCTTGCCGACGGCACGTACACGGGCAACTTCAAGACGTCGCTCGCCGGGAGTTCCGGCTCGCGCATCACCCTGACCGGCTCCGCGAAGGCGGTCCTCACAGCGGGCGGCGGCTACGGCCTGCATCTGAACGGCGCCTCGTACTGGACGGTCCAGGGCATCACCGTCACCGGCGGTCAGAAGGGCATCATGATCGACTCGGCGAAGGGCGTCGTCGTCGACACGGTCACCGTCCACGGGCTCGACATGGAGGGCGTCCACTTCCGTAACTCCAGCACGGACGGGACGATCAAGAACTCGCGGATCTACGACACCGGCAACGACGGCCGCGGCATGGGCGAGGGCGTCTACGTCGGCACAGTCGGCGGAACCTCGGACAGGAGTGACCGCGTCCAGATCACCGGCAACACGATCGGCCCGGACGTCGGCGGCGAGAACGTCGACATCAAGGAGGGCACGACGGGCGCGCGGATCGTGGGCAACAGGTTCGACGGCAGCGGCCTGACCGGGGCCAACTTCGACGACTCCTGGGTCGACGTGAAGGGCAACGACGTCCTGGTCGAGAACAACAGGGGCAGCGCCACCACGAACAACGGCTACGAGACCCACACCCAGCAGTCCGGCTGGGGCTGCGGCACCGTCTTCCGCTCCAACACGTCGGACCTGCGCGGCGCGACGGGCGACAAGCAGCTGGCGGTCAACGTGACGAACGCCGGCGGAAGCTGCGTGACGACGGTCTACAGCAGCAACACGGTCACCGGCGGCAAGGGCCTGACGAACGTACCGGTCACTCCATAGGAAACGTCGGCGGACACAGAGAAGCGGGCCCGCACCCAAGGGGTGCGGGCCCGCTCAACTACTTACCGGAACCCGGAGGGTTCAGGTCAGCTCTGACCACCGGCCAGCTTCTCACGGAGCGCGGCGAGCGCCTCGTCCGAAGCAAGCGCGCCGGAGCTGTCGTCCGACTCCGAGGAGTACGAACCGCCGCCGCCACCGGAGGCAGCCGGGGCGCCGGCCGGAGCGGCAGCACCCTCGGCCTCGGCCTGGGCGTCGGCCTCGCGGGACTTGATGACCTGAGCCTGGTGCTGCTCGAAGCGCTGCTGCGCCTCGGCGTACTGGGTCTCCCAGGCCTCGCGCTGGGTCTCGTAGCCCTCGAGCCAGTCGTTGGTCTCGGGGTCGAAGCCCTCGGGGTAGATGTAGTTGCCCTGGTCGTCGTACGACGCGGCCATGCCGTACAGGGTCGGGTCGAACTCGACCGTCGACGGGTCGGCACCGAAGGCCTCGTTGGCCTGCTTCAGCGAGAGGCTGATGCGGCGACGCTCGAGGTCGATGTCGATGACCTTGACGAAGATCTCGTCGTTGACCTGGACGACCTGCTCCGGGATCTCCACGTGGCGCTCGGCCAGCTCGGAGATGTGGACCAGACCCTCGATGCCCTCGTCCACGCGGACGAACGCACCGAACGGAACCAGCTTCGTGACCTTGCCGGGGACGACCTGGCCGATCTGGTGCGTACGGGCGAACTGCTGCCACGGGTCTTCCTGCGTCGCCTTCAGCGACAGGGAGACACGCTCGCGGTCCATGTCGACGTCGAGGACCTCGACGGTGACTTCCTGGCCGACCTCGACAACCTCGGACGGGTGGTCGATGTGCTTCCAGGACAGCTCGGAGACGTGCACGAGACCGTCGACGCCACCCAGGTCCACGAAGGCACCGAAGTTGACGATCGAGGAAACGACGCCGGAGCGGACCTGACCCTTCTGGAGGGTCGTGAGGAACGTCTGGCGAACCTCGGACTGGGTCTGCTCGAGCCAGGCACGGCGGGACAGGACCACGTTGTTGCGGTTCTTGTCCAGCTCGATGATCTTGGCCTCGAGCTCCTTGCCCACGTAGGGCTGGAGGTCGCGGACGCGGCGCATCTCGACGAGGGAAGCCGGCAGGAAGCCACGGAGGCCGATGTCGAGGATGAGACCACCCTTGACGACCTCGATGACGGTACCGGTGACGATGCCGTCTTCTTCCTTGATCTTCTCGATCGTGCCCCAGGCACGCTCGTACTGAGCGCGCTTCTTGGACAGGATCAGACGGCCTTCCTTGTCCTCCTTCTGGAGAACCAGGGCCTCGATCTCGTCGCCGACCTTGACGACCTCGTTCGGGTCGACATCGTGCTTGATCGAGAGCTCACGGCTCGGGATCACGCCTTCGGTCTTGTAACCGATGTCGAGCAGGACCTCGTCCCGGTCGACCTTCACGATGACGCCGTCGACGATGTCGCCGTCGTTGAAGTACTTGATCGTCTCGTCGATCGCGGCGAGGAAGGCTTCCTCGTTACCGATGTCGTTGACCGCTACCTGCGGGGTGGTGGCGGTGGTCTCGGTGCTGCTCGTCATGTGGGTAAGGGCTCCGGTACGGACATTGAAGTCGTAGGTACTGCTACGCCGGGAGCCCGTGATCGCACTGCAGAAGGCCGGACAGCTCAGGAAGCGCCACTCCCGGAGGGGGCGCCTCGATTACCGAGGGGACATACATACAGATGCGAGCGCAGCCTGCTACGTCTGAGGAGCGCAGGCTCGCAGCGCAACTTGTAGCATACGGGGGCAGCCGGACAGGGTCAATGCGCGAAGGCGCACACCCGGGGCGAACTTCGCATACCCGGCACAAAACCTGTCGCACGAGGCCATGGGCCGCCAGGCACTCTGCCGCGACGGGTTGAACGGAAGAGTACGACTAGGGAGCCCATCATCCAAGAGCCCGAACCGTTCGAGCCTGAAGCCACCCGGCGCGACGCCGATGTCACGGAGAGTTCCCGTGCCAATCGTGGTTGGTGGGACAGGAACGCGGACGACTACCAGGTCGAGCACGGCACGTTCCTCGGGGACGACCGCTTCGTGTGGGGGCCCGAGGGTCTCGACGAGGTGGAGGCCGAGCTGCTCGGCCCGGCGGAGGACCTGAAGGACAAGGTCGTCCTGGAGATCGGCGCGGGCGCGGCGCAGTGCTCGCGCTGGCTCGCCGCGCAGGGCGCGCACCCCGTCGCCCTCGACCTCTCGCACCGGCAGCTCCAGCACGCGCTGCGCATCGACGGCGGCGCGGTGCCGCTGGTGCAGGCGGACGCGGGCGCGCTGCCGTTCGCGGACGGCTCGTTCGACCTGGCGTGCTCGGCGTACGGCGCGCTCCCCTTCGTCGCCGATCCGGTGCGGGTGCTCCGGGATGTGCACCGGGTGCTGCGGCCCGGCGGCCGGTTCGTGTTCTCGGTGACGCATCCGATCCGCTGGGCGTTCCCGGACGAGCCGGGGCCGGAGGGCCTCTCCGTAGCGGCCTCCTACTTCGACCGCACCCCTTACGTGGAGCAGGACGACGAGGGGCGCGCCGTATACGTGGAGCACCACAGGACGGTCGGTGACCGGGTGCGGGACATCGTGGCCGGCGGTTTCCGCCTGGTGGACCTCGTGGAGCCGCAGTGGCCCGCGTGGAACACGCAGGAGTGGGGCGGCTGGTCGCCGCTGCGCGGCAACCTGATCCCGGGGACGGCGATCTTCGTCTGCGAGCGAAGCTAGATCCAAGGGGTCTCCCCCGGCCCTTGGCCGGGAGGAGAGACTGGGCGCGTGATCCGTGACGACGCTCTGGACCTGCCTGTACGCAGTGCGCTGCCCGGCCTGCGCGATGCCCTCGACGGGCCCGCGGCGCCGGGCAGCGCCGTTCTCGTGGCGCCGCCGGGGACCGGCAAGACGACCCTGGTGCCGCTGGTGCTCGCCGGGCTCGTCGGTGACGGGCCCGCGCGGCGTGTCGTCGTCGCGGAGCCGCGGCGGATCGCGGCGCGGGCCGCGGCGCGGCGGATGGCGTGGCTGCTCGGTGAGAAGGCCGGCGAGAGCGTCGGCTACACGGTGCGCGGTGAGCGGGTGATGGGGCGGCACGCGCGTGTGGAGGTCGTCACGACGGGTGTGCTCCTGCAACGGCTCCAGCGCGACCAGGAGCTGGCGGGCGTGGAGGTCGTCATGCTCGACGAGGTCCACGAGCGGCATCTGGACGCGGACACGGTCGCGGCGTTCCTGTGCGACGTGCGCGAGGCGCTGCGACCCGAGCTTCGGCTGGTGGCGGCGTCGGCGACGACGGACGCGCAGGGCTGGGCGCGGCTGCTCGGCGGGGCGCCCGTGGTCGAGGCCGAGGGAATCTCGTATCCCGTGGAGACGGTGTGGGCGCCGCCCGCGCGTCCGGTGCGGCCGCCGCACGGGATGCGGGTGGATCCGGCGTTGCTCACGCACGTGGCGGCCGTGGTGCGGCGCGCGCTGCGGGAGCAGAGCGGGGATGTGCTGTGTTTCCTGCCGGGGGTCGGTGAGATCGCGCGCGTGGCCGGGCAATTGGGAGGGCCCGGTGATGTGGATGTGCTACAGGTCCACGGGCGGGCGCCGGCCGCGGTGCAGGACGCGGTGCTCTCGCCCGGTGCGCGGCGGCGGGTGGTGCTCGCGACGTCCGTGGCCGAGTCGTCCCTGACGGTTCCGGGTGTGCGGGTCGTCGTGGACTCGGGGCTCGCGCGGGAGCCGCGGGTGGACCACGCGCGCGGGCTGAGCGCCCTGACGACCGTACGGGCCTCGCAGGCGGCGGGGCGGCAGCGGGCGGGGCGTGCCGGGCGCGAGGCTCCCGGCGTGGTGTACCGGTGCTGGACGGAGGCGGAGGACGTGCGGCTGCCCCGGTTCCCCGCGCCGGAGATCAAGGTGGCGGACCTGACGGCGTTCGCGTTGCAGGCGGCGTGCTGGGGCGATCCGGACGCCTCGGGCCTCGCGCTCCTGGACGCTCCGCCGGCCGGGGCGATGGCCGCGGCCCGGTCCGTCCTGACGGCGATCGGGGCGGTCGGAGCGGACTCGGGCCGGGCCACGGAACGCGGCGCGCGCCTCGCGGGCCTCGGCCTGCATCCGCGCCTGGCCCGCGCCCTCCTCGACGCGACCCCGCTGGTGGGCGCTCGCCGCGCGGCCGAGGTGGTCGCCCTCCTGAGCGAGGAGCCGCCCCGCGACTACGGCGACGATCTGGCCGCCGCGTGGCGCACGGCGCGCCGGGGCGCCGACGCGTACGCCGCGCGCTGGAAGACGGAGGTACGTCGGCTCACGGGGGCGGCAGGGGCCGGATCTGAGCGAACCGCCGGGCCGACCCCGGTGCGCGGGGCCGGGACCGGGGATCTGTCCGAGGACCGGGTCGCCGGCATCGTCGCCGCGCTCGCCTTCCCCGAGCGGGTGGGGCGTGGGCGTGACGGCGAGTACCTGATGGTGTCCGGTACCCGGGCCGCGCTCGCGGAGGGGTCACGGCTGCGGGGCGCGCCGTGGATCGCCGTCGCGGTCGCCGACCGGCCGGTGGGTGCCGGCCACGCGCGCGTGCGGCTCGCCGCGGTCGTCGACGAGGAGGTCGCGCTGCGTGCCGCGGCGCCGCTGCGTACCGAGGGGGACGAAGTGGCGTGGGCCGACGGGGAGTTGGTGGCGCGGCATGTCGAGCGGCTCGGCGCGGTGGAACTCGCCGTGCGCCCGCTGAAGGAGGCCGCCCCCGCTCTCGTACGGGAGGCGTTGGAGGAAGGGCTGCGGCGGGAGGGGTTCTCTCTGCTGCGGTGGTCTCGGGAGGCCGGGGAGCTGCGGGAGCGGCTCGCGTTCCTGCACCGGACGCTGGGTGAGCCCTGGCCCGACGTGTCGGACGACGCGCTGCACGCGCGCGTGGACGAGTGGCTGGAGCCGGAACTCGGCAAGGCACGGCGCCGGTCGGATCTGGGCCGGATCGACGCGGGCCAGGCGCTGCGGCGGCTGCTCCCCTGGGCGAGCGGTGACGCGGCCCGCCTCGACGAGCTGGCGCCGGAGCGACTTGAGGTGCCGAGCGGGTCCAGGATCCGGATCGACTACGCGAACCCCGAACAGCCCGTACTGGCCGTGAAGGTGCAGGAGATGTTCGGGCTGCACGAGTCGCCGCGCGTGGCCGGTGTGCCGGTCCTGGTGCATCTGCTGTCACCCGCGGGGCGTCCCGCGGCGGTGACGGCGGATCTCGCCTCCTTCTGGCGCGAGGGGTACCGGGCGGTGCGGGCCGAGCTGCGCGGCCGCTACCCGAAGCATCCGTGGCCCGAGGATCCGGCGGGCGCGGTCGCGACGCGGCACACGAGCGCGCGGCTCAGGCGCTGACGGGTTCCGGCTCGTGCTCCGGGGCGGCCTCGGGCTCGCCCGGGCGGCGGCTGCGGGCCTCGAGCCACAGGGAGAGCGCGAGCAGGAGCAGGCCGAGGATCAGGAAGCCCCACGGCAGGTACGAGGTGAGCAGGACGACCAGGACGCGGTTGGACTTGACGAGGTCGACCGTCGACCTGATGTAGTCCTCGCGCATCTTCACGTGGCCCTTGAAGACCGTCACCTTGTCGCGGCCTCCCAGGAGCGTGCCGCCGCGGAGTTCGTTGTTCTGGATCTCCTCGCCGTAGACGGGGGCGCCGGTGACCGGCTCGACCCAGAACTTGCGGACCGTGCTGTACCAGCGGGTGGTGCCGGTCTTGGCGACGGACTCCGGCGTGATGCCCTTGACCGGCATCGTCTTGGGGAGGGGAACCTTCGTCCAGGGGATGGTCTGCTCGAAGTAGTAGACCTTCACGCCGCGGAACGTCTGGGTCCCCTTGTAGTGGATGGGCCGGGTGACGCGGGCCTGGGCGTCGTAGTACTCGTAGTCCCGCTTCTCCGTGAGGAAGGGCCACTTGAACTCGATGCCGTCCCGCCTGACCTTGTCGCCGTCGACGGTCTCGGCGTACTTGCCCGTGGGGTGGACGGGTGCCTGGCTGTGGGCGTCGAAGACGTAGCGCTCGGGGACCTGGGAGACCATCTTGCCGTCGGGTCCGACGACGTAGGAGAGGGAGTCCCAGACGACGACGTCGCGGCCCGCGCTCTTCTCGACCTCTTCGGAGGCCTCCACGTTGCCCTTGAGCGTCTGGACGATCGTGACCTTGGGGACCTTCTTCGCCTGCATCGAGCCGTAGTCGAGGAGGGTCGGGTTCTTCGCCTCCAGGACGGCGTTCTGGTACTGGCCGGCCGGGATCTTCGCGAGGCGTGGGAACGCGTACCAGCGCATCAGCGGGGACATCGCCGTGCAGAACACGGCGAGGGCGAGCAGGATCAGGCTGGCCTTGCGGCGCATCGCGGCGGCCTCCTCGGCGGGTCAGGGGTGCTTGGGGACGGTGGTCAGCAGAGGTTTGGGCGAGGTCTCGCCGGGCGGGGAGCCGATCGCCGAGATCGTGATGACGAGGGCGAGCGCCACGGCAAGACCGGTCGCGGCGGCGATCAGGGCACGCATGCAGCCTCCCGGCGGATCACCGGATCTGAAATCTGATAGGGCGTCAGGGCTGGGGCACCGTAGCAACGCGCGGCCGAGATGAGAACACGTTGCACAACAGCGCCGCCCCCTCGGCCGGTGAACGGTGAGGGAGCGGCGCGTGTGCTGCTGATACGGCTTGCGCCGTACGGGAGTTACGTCGCCGAGGGCGAGGCGGACGGGGTTGCCGTGGCGCCGGCCGTGGTGACCTTCAGTTCGATGGTGAGGGTCGCGCCGCCGGTCGTGTTGATGCGGAGCAGGAACGTGCCGGTGGCGTCGTCCGCGAAGATCCTCGGCAGCTGGAGCCGGCCGTCGGCGTCGGTCTTGAGGCCCTTGAGGGTGCGGATCGCCTTGCCGTCCGCGTCCTTGAAGTAGGGTCCCTTGTCGTTCTCGGTCGCGTCGTCCGTGGACTTGATCAGCGTGGCCGTGGTGGCGACCCCGTCTGCGACGTCGCCCTTGTACGTGGCCCTGACCTGGACCGGGTCAGCGAACTGGCCGCCGGCCTCGCAGGTCAGCTCCGTGTCGCCGGTCCTGGTGAGGGTGTCGGCCTGACGCGCGGAGACGGTCGCCGTGTAGTCGAGGCCGGGCAGCTTGCGGTCGACGACGGTGGCGCGGACGGTGAACTCGCCGGTGTCCTCGCCCGCCCTCAGCGGCGGCGCGGTGGCCTTGCCGGTGCTGTCGGTGACGACGGTGACGGTCTTGAAGCCGCCGCTGAAGGCCAGATCCGTGTCGCCGACGACGGTGAGCTTCACCTTGACCGTGCCGACGCCCTTGCCCGCGGCGTTCTCCGTGCGGACGGCGACCCGTTCGGCGAAGGCGTCACCGGCGGTCGCGTTGAGCGTGCCCGTACCGGCGTCCTCGATGTGCGCGACCGTCTCGGCGGGCGTGGGCGGTGCGGGGCTCGTGGAGCCTCCGCCGCCCGGCTTCGACGGGTCGTTGCCCGGGGAGCCGCTGGGCTTGCCGGACTCCGACGGCTGGGACGGCTTGGGCGGCTTGGAGGTGCCGGGGGACGGGCTGGTCGTGCCGGGGCTGCTCGGCGAGGGCGAGGGGCTGGGGCCGCCGTCGCTGCGGTCGCCGGGCTGGACTCCGGTGCCGTCGGGGACCTCGTGGGTGCCCTTGCGGTAGAACTCCAGCCACGACAGGACCGTGTTGAGGTATTCCTGCGAGTGGTTGTAGCTGAGGATCGCCGCGTTCAGACCGGCGCTCTGGGACAGGTCGCGGTCGCCGCGGCACAGGTAGTGGCCGGCGGCGAGGGCCGCGTCGTAGATGTTGTTGGGGTCCTTCTTGCCGTCGCCGTTGCCGTCGCGGCCGGACCACGCCCAGGTCGACGGGATGAACTGCATGGGGCCGACGGCCCGGTCGTGCGTCGTGTCCCCGTCGTAGGCGCCGTTGTCCGTGTCGGTGATCCTCGCGAAGCCGTTGCCGTCGAGGACCGGGCCGAGGATCGGCTTGAGCGTCGTGCCGTTCGCGTCGACGTTGCCGCCGCGGGCCTGGCCCGACTCGACCTTGCCGATCGCGGCGAGCAGCTGCCAGGGGAGGTTGCAGCCCGGCTTGGTCGCGGCGAGCTCCGCCTCGGCCTTCTTGTACGCGTCGAGAACGGTGGCGGGGATACCGGCCTCGGCGGCGCCGGTGGGGCCGTTCGGGCCGCCGGTGCCCGCGCTCGGGGGCGCGGTGGGGCTGTTGAGGGGTGGCAGATCGGTGTAGTACGGGGAGTTGCCGGTCGCCGAGTCGCCGGGCGGGGGCGGCGCGTCGGCGGTGGCATGCCCGCCGTCCTGCGCGGTGGTGAAGCCGGGCGCCTGTGACGCGGAGAGCGCCGCCACGGCGGCAGCCGCCACAGCGGTTGTCATCGCCGACCTGCGCAACCGCTTTCCGAATAGCGCCGCCATGCCGTGAGCCCCTCCGATTGCCGACCGTTTCCGGGTCCGTCCACGCTCCCCGGCGTGGAGTGACCCAGGCGACACTACGACAACTTCCAGCGCGCATACACCCGTTCGTGCCCGGTATTTGCCGGTTGGCCATGTACGCGTTACCGCGATCGTCACGGGTCATACTGAGCGGCACCGCGTACGCACCGCACCAAGAACCGTCCGAGGGGGACCTCTTGCCCTTCACGATCAGCCATGCCGCGGCCGTGCTGCCGGCCGTCCGCCGCGACGGCACGGGGCGCGGCGCGCTCGTGCCGTCGCTGCTGGTGGCGGGCTCGTTCGCGCCTGACGTGACGTACTTCGCGGCGAGTGCGGTGCCGGGGGCGATGGAGTTCGGGGATTTCACGCACTCCTTCCCGGGCGTCTTCACGATCGACGTGGCCCTCGCTGCGGTACTGGTCGGCCTGTGGCGCCTGCTGCGGGAGCCGGTGATCGCGCTGCTGCCGGGGCGGGTGCGGGGGCGGGTCCTTGTGGTGGCACGGGGTGGTGCGGGCGACGCTCGGGGCGGCTTCGGGTCTGGCGCTTTCGCGTCTGGCGGTTCCGCTTCCGGCGCTTTCGCGTGGGAGCGGCGGCCGGTGGCCGCGGTGTGGTGGTGGTACGTGTCCGCCGTCCTCGGCGCGGCGACGCACGTGGTGTGGGACGCGTTCACGCATCTCGACCGGTGGGGCATGCGCGTGTTCCCGGTCCTCGGCGAGAAGATCGCCGGCTCCCCTCTCTACTGGTACGCGCAGTACGGGGGTTCGGCGGTCGCGCTCGTCGTGATCGCGCTCTTCGTGGTGTCGGCGGTGCGCCGTGTCCCCTCGTCGGCCGCCGCCGACGCCCGCGCCGCGCTGCCTCGGCTCTCGGTGGGCGAGCGGTGGGTGGCGGCGCTGGTGATCGGCGGGTGCGTGGCGCTGGCCGCGGGGGTACGGACGGTGCGCTGGTGGACGTACTGGGGCGCTGTCGCCAAGCCGTGGGAGATCATCCCGACCCTGTGCTTCGGCGGGGGCGCGGGCCTCGTACTCGGCCTGGTCGTGTACGCGCTTCTCGTGCGGGGGCGTCGAGGTCCGGCCAGTCGCGGGGTGGCGCCGGCGGAACAACAGCGGTGACACGACAACGGTGAACGCAGTAAGGGGCGGAGCCCATTGGCTCCGCCCCTTACCTGAACTACGGCTTGCCTGAACAGCAGCCCGAACTAAGGCCCGAACAACGGCCCGCCGCCGGCTAGTGCGCCGCGGACTCCCAGTCCGGGCCCACGCCCACCGACACGTCCAGCGGCGCCCGCAGATGCACGGCTCCGGCCATCTCGCGCCGGACCAGCTCCTCCGCCGCCGCGGCCTCGCCCGGGGCGATCTCCAGGACGATTTCGTCATGGACCTGGAGCAGCAGCCGGGACTTGAGCTTCGCGTCCTTGAGCGCCTTGTCCACGTTCAGCATGGCGATCTTGACGATGTCGGCGGCCGTGCCCTGAATGGGGGCGTTGAGCGCCATGCGCTCGGCCATCTCACGGCGCTGGCGGTTGTCGCTGTTGAGGTCCGGCAGATACCGGCGGCGGCCGAGCATCGTCTCCGTGTAGCCCGTGGCGCGCGCCTCGTCGACGACGCGGCGCAGATAGTCGCGCACGCCGCCGAACCGCTCGAAATACGTGTCCATGAGGACCCGCGCCTCGCCCGGCTCGATGTTCAGCTGCCCGGACAGGCCGAACGCGGACAGGCCGTAGGCGAGCCCGTACGACATGGCCTTGATCTTGCGGCGCATCTCCGCGTCGACGGCGGACCGCTCGACGCCGAAGACCTGCGCGCCGACCGTGGTGTGCAGGTCCTCGCCGGAGGTGAACGCCTCGATGAGGCCCTCGTCCTCGGAGAGGTGCGCCATGACGCGCAGCTCGATCTGGCTGTAGTCCGCGGTCATGAGCGACTCGAAGCCCTCGCCGACGACGAAGCCGCGGCGGATGGCGCGGCCCTCGTCGGTGCGTACCGGGATGTTCTGCAGGTTCGGGTCGGTCGAGGAGAGCCGGCCGGTCGCGGCCACCGTCTGGTTGAACGTCGTGTGGATGCGGCCGTCGGCGGCGATCGTCTTGATGAGTCCCTCGACGGTGACGCGCAGCTTCGCCTGCTCGCGGTGGCGCAGCATGATCACGGGGAGTTCGTGGTCGGTCTGCGCTGCCAGCCAGGCGAGCGCGTCCGCGTCCGTCGTGTACCCGGTCTTCGTCTTCTTCGTCTTGGGCAGGTCGAGCTCGCCGAAGAAGACTTCCTGGAGCTGCTTGGGCGAGCCGAGGTTGAACTCGTGGCCCACGGAGGCGTGCGCCTCCTTCACCGCCTGCTGGACGGCGCCCGCGAACATCTGCTCCATGGCCTCCAGATGGGCGCGGTCGGCGGCGATGCCGTGCCGCTCCATGCGGGCGAGGAGCGTGGACGTGGGCAGCTCGACGTCCTTGAGGAGGTCGGCCGCGCCGACCTCCCGGAGCTTGCCGCCGAAGGCCTCGCCGAGGTCGAGGATCGCGCGGGCGTGCACCATGAGCGCGTCGGCCTCGGCCTGGTCGTCGTCCTCCGTACCGAAGGCGAGCTGTCCGTCGGCCGCCGCCGGGGCGAGCTCACGGCCGAGGTACTCCAGGGTCAGCGCCTCGAGCGCGAAGGAGCGGCGGCCGGGCTTGACCAAATACGCGGCGAGCGCCGTGTCCATGGTGACGCCGTCCACGGTCCAGCCGTGCTCGGCGAAGACCCGCATGACACTCTTCGCGTTGTGCAGGACCTTGGGCTTCGCGGCGTCGGCGAGCCAGGCCGCGAACGCGTTCTCGTCGGCCTCGTCGAGCTGGGTGGGGTCGAACCAGGCAGCGGCTCCCCCCGCGCCGGCGAGCGCCACCTCGGTGACGGATCCCGTGCCGAGCGTCCAGGTGTCGACGGTGGCGAGGCCGAGGACCGCGTCGCCGTGCTCGGCGAGCCACGGGGCCACCTCGCCCGCACCGAGCACCGAGCCGTCGACGTCGACGCCCGGCTCGGCGGGTGCCTGTTCGGCCTGCTCGGCGCCCGGGTCGACGGCGAGGAGCCGCTCGCGCAGCGACGGGTTACGGATCTCCAGGGTGTCCAGGACCATCGCGAGGGCCGTGCGGTCGTACGCGGCGCGCTCCAGGTCGTCGACCGTCTTGGGGAGCTCGACGTCGCGCACCATCTCGGTGAGCCGGCGGTTCAGCTTGACGGCTTCGATGTGGTCGCGGAAATTCTGCCCCGCCTTGCCCTTGACCTCCTCGGCGCGCTCCACGAGCTCGGCGAACGAACCGAACTGGTTGATCCACTTCGCGGCGGTCTTCTCGCCGACGCCGGGGATGCCCGGCAGGTTGTCCGACGGGTCGCCGCGCAGGGCCGCGAAGTCCGGGTACTGGGCCGGCGTGAGCCCGTACTTCTCCTCGACCTTCTCCGGCGTGAACCGCGTCAGCTCGGAGACGCCCTTCGTCGGGTAGAGCACCGTGACGTGGTCGCTGACGAGCTGGAAGGAGTCCCGGTCGCCGGTCACGACCAGGACGTCGAACCCGGCGGCCTCGGCCTGGGTGGCGAGCGTGGCGATGATGTCGTCCGCCTCGAACCCGTCGACCGCGAAGCGCGGGGTGTGCATCGCGTCGAGGAGCTCGCCGATCAGCTCGACCTGCCCCTTGAACTCGTCCGGGGTCTTCGAACGGTTCGCCTTGTACTCCGTGAACTCCTCGGAGCGCCACGTCTTGCGCGAGACGTCGAACGCCACCGCGAAGTGCGTGGGCGCCTCGTCGCGCAGCGTGTTCGCCAGCATCGACGCGAAGCCGTAGATCGCGTTGGTCGGCTGTCCGGTCGCGGTCGTGAAGTTCTCCGCGGGCAGCGCGAAGAACGCGCGGTACGCCAGCGAATGCCCGTCCATGAGCATCAGCCGCGGCCGGCTGCCTGAGGTCTTCTTCTCGGTCTTCTTCGCTGCTGTCTCTGCCACGCCCTCGATCCTGCCACGCCCCACTGACACTCCGGTCCGCCACGGGCCTCCGGCGAGGGCTGTCAGTCGTGCGTGCGAGGATCGGCGACGTACCTCACACGCGTGCTCGAAGGGGAACAGACGATGGCAACGAAGCCGCCCACGGGAGATCCGGTCCAGGACGCGCCGCAGGTGGACGCGCCGCTGCGCGCCGCCGCCGGACTGCCCGCCGTCGCCCATTCCCTCAAGATCGCCCAGCAGCAGATGGGCGTGCGCCGCACCGCGCTCACCCTCCTCCGCGTCAATCAGAAGGACGGCTTCGACTGCCCGGGCTGCGCCTGGCCGGAGCCCGACCACCGGCACAAGGCGGAGTTCTGCGAGAACGGCGCGAAGGCGGTCGCCGAGGAGGCCACCCTGCGCCGGGTCACCCCCGACTTCTTCGCCGCGCACCCCGTCGCCGATCTCGCGACCCGCTCCGGGTACTGGCTGGGCCAGCAGGGCCGCCTCACCCACCCCATGTACCTGGCGGACGGCGCCGAGCGCTACGAGCCGGTGTCCTGGGAGCGCGCCTTCGACATCATCGCAGAGGAGCTGGCCGCCCTGGCCTCCCCCGACGAGGCCGTGTTCTACACCTCGGGCCGCACGAGCAACGAGGCGGCGTTCCTCTACCAGCTGTTCGCCCGCGAGTTCGGCACGAACAACCTGCCCGACTGCTCCAACATGTGCCACGAGTCGTCCGGTTCCGCGCTCACGGAGACCATCGGCATCGGCAAGGGCAGCGTCCTGCTGGAGGACCTCTACAGGTCCGACCTGATCATCGTGGCCGGGCAGAACCCGGGCACGAACCACCCGCGCATGCTCTCCGCCCTGGAGAAGGCCAAGGAGAACGGCGCGAAGATCATCACGATCAACCCGCTGCCCGAGGCCGGACTCGAACGCTTCAAGAACCCGCAGACCCCGCAGGGCATGTTCAAGGGCGCCACCCTGACCGACCTGTTCCTCCAGATCCGCCTCGGCGGGGACCAGGCCCTGTTCCGCCTCCTGAACAAGCTGATCCTGGAGACGGAAGGCGCCGTCGACGACGCCTTCATAGAGGAGCACACGCACGGCTACGAGGCGTTCACCGAGGCCGCGCGCGCCGCCGACTGGGACGCGACGCTGACGGCGACGGGCCTGGAGCGCGCCGAGATCGAGGAGGCCCTCGCCCTGGTGCTCGCCTCCGAGCGCACCGTCGTGTGCTGGGCGATGGGCCTCACCCAGCACAAGCACTCCGTGCCCACGATCCGCGAAGTGGTCAACTTCCTGCTCCTGCGCGGGAACATCGGCCGCCCCGGCGCGGGCGTCTGCCCGGTGCGCGGCCACTCCAACGTGCAGGGCGACCGCACCATGGGCGTCTTCGAACGCCCCGCGCCCGCCTTCCTGGACGCCTTGGAGAAGGAGTTCGGCTTCGCACCGCCCCGCGAGCACGGCTTCGACGTCGTACGGGCCATCGAGGCACTGCGCGACGGCGAGGCGAAGGTGTTCTTCGCGATGGGCGGCAACTTCGTGGCGGCCTCCCCCGACACCGACGTCACCGAGGCCGCGATGCGCCGCGCCGCCCTGACGGTCCACGTGTCGACGAAGCTCAACCGCTCCCACGCGGTCACCGGCGCGCGCGCCCTGATCCTGCCGACTCTCGGCCGCACCGAGCGGGACCTTCAGGTCGGCCCGGACGGGAAAAGCAGGGAGCAGTTCGTGACCGTCGAGGACTCCATGAGCATGGTCCACGCCTCCCGTGGCCGCCTCGCGCCCGCGAGCAAGCACCTCCTGTCGGAGCCGGCGATCGTGGCCCGCCTCGCGCGCCGCGTCCTGGGCGAGGCGTCACGCACGCCCTGGGAGGAGTTCGAGAAGGACTACGCCACGGTCCGCGACCGCATCGCGAAGGTCATCCCGGGCTTCGAGGACTTCAACGCGCGCGTGGCTGGTTCTGCTGGTCGCCCTGGCGGCTTCACCCTGCCGCACGGCCCGCGCGACGAGCGGCGCTTCCCCACCACCACCGGCAAGGCGAACTTCACGGCCGCGCCCGTCGAGTACCCGAAGCTCCCCGAGGGCCGGCTGCTGCTGCAGACCCTGCGCTCGCACGACCAGTACAACACCACGATCTACGGCCTCGACGACCGCTACCGCGGCATCAGGAACGGCCGCCGGGTCGTCCTCGTCAGCCCCCACGACGCCCAGGACCTGGGCCTCGCCGACGGCTCCTACGTCGACCTGGTCAGCGAGTGGACGGACGGTGTGGAGCGGCGCGCCCCCGGTTTCCGCGTCGTCCACTACCCGACGGCCCGGGGCTGCGCGGCCGCGTACTACCCGGAAACCAACGTCCTGGTCCCGCTGGACGCCACCGCCGACACCAGCAACACCCCCACCAGCAAGTCCGTCGTCGTCCGCCTGGAACAATCGGCGACCGACTGAGCGTTTGCTCAGCCAGCCGGCCAGGCCGAACAGTACCCACCCACCAACACCGACAGACGACGAACGGAGCCGGGCACCATGGGCGAACACAGCAGCGTGAAGTTCCCGCAAGAGGTCATCGACGAGTACGCGGCGCTCGGCGTCGACCTGCCCGCCCTGTTCTCCGCGGGCCATCTCGGCACCCGCATGGGCGTCGAGATCAAGGAAGCGTCCGCCGACCGCGTCGTCGGCACCATGCCCGTCGAGGGCAACACGCAGCCCTACGGCCTCCTGCACGGCGGCGCCTCCGCGGTGCTCGCCGAGACACTCGGCTCCGTCGGCTCCATGCTCCACGGCGGCAGCTCCAAGATCGCCGTCGGCGTCGACCTGAACTGCACGCATCACCGCGGCGCCCGCTCCGGCCTCGTCACCGGCGTCGCCACACCCGTACACCGCGGCCGCTCCACCGCCACGTACGAGATCGTGATCACCGACGAGCAGGACCGGAGGGTCTGCTCGGCCCGCCTGACCTGCCTCCTCAAGGACATGCCCACGAGCTGAGGCCCCTCGTCCGCGGCGGGGCCCGCCCGTCACCGGACTCATCCGCCCACGGGCCCGTCCGTCACAGGGCGCCACAACGATCACGACGCTTCACGCCGCTGCTCCCGGCGCGGACGGCCACCGCCGCCGCGCCGGGCAGTGCAGACGATGCCCAGAGGACGGGAGCCCGGCAGCGCGGCACACGGCCGCCATCGACGCGGGTTCGGCCCACGCGAAGCCCCCGCCGGCCACCACAGCGCAGGCATCCCCCGCACCGGCCCATGACCCAACCGGCCGCTCACACACCCCAGTTACCCCGCCCACATTGGCGGACCCGCCCCCTCCGCACTAGCGTGGAGCATGGCCGGTATCGGACCCGTCGAGCCGGAACCCCCCTCCGGCGACAGCACCCCGCGCACCCCCGCCCACACCGACACCCTGTGGGCCGGCTCCCCCAACTCCCGCCGCCTCTACGAGCGTTGGGCAGCCCTTCCGCCGCACCTGCGCCGCACCCTGCAAGCCCTGCTCGTCGCCACAGCCCTCACGGGCGCCTACGCGTACACCGCCCTCACCACCACCCCGGCCGCACCCACCCCCACCCCCTGGCCCTCCCAGGTCACCTTCCTGCACTACGAGGGAACGGGCCCACCGGACCCGCACCACCCGCACACCGCCACGTTCCGCTTCACCGTCTCCGTACGCGACACCCACCCCGTGACCATCCGTCAAGTACAAGCCGGACTGCCGGGATTGACCGCCCACGCCACCCCCGCCCTGCCACTGACAGTGAAGGGCGGCAGCCCGGAACTCCTCACGGTGCGCATCTCCGTATACAAGTGCACCGCCCTGCCACCCGGCTTCACCCTGCCGCACCTCGACCTCGGTCTGCGCAACCGTCAGGCACAGCAGCAGCACAGCTACCTCTTCGGCGGCGCCTTCCCACGCGACCTCGCCACCTACCTGCACGACGCCTGCGGACCGCGCACAGGGCACTGGGGACCGCCCCGCACACCGTGAACAGATCTCACACGGAAGTAACACTCGGTTACCTCTGCCGCAACAGAGCAATGCGGAGCGCGAGCCACCGCCACCCGAAGCTCCCGGCACCCGCCCCACCGACGGCACACTCCCGTCCGTAAGGACCAAGATCACCTCAAGTTCCTTAGCGGAACAGCATGTTCTCTACACGCGAGCGCCGGCCACCCCTCTCCAGAAGGCCTGATCGCCCCCACCGCACCCGCCCACGAGCACCGCGTCATAACAAGAGCGTCACATCCTTCCCTCCTCAGCTCCCCACCCCACCCACCTGCGCTTATAGTCACGGCCAGTCACCGCGCCGCCGGGCGCGTCTGCTGCACGGCCCTGCACCACCCCAGTACGGCCCGGCGAGACACACGGCCCCCAACCGCGGGAGCCGCGCCAGGGAGAGGATTGATCGTGCGACACCGTTCCTTGCTCATCATGACCAGCGTGCTCACCACCGGAGCACTCACGCTCACCGCCTGCGGATCGCGCGACGACAACAAGGGCAGCGACAGCGGCAAGAAGACCACCGTCGTCATCGGCGTCGACGCCCCGCTCACCGGCGCGAACTCCGCCACCGGCCTCGGTATCCAGTACGGCGTCCAGATCGCCGTCGACGACGCCAACAAGAAGAACACCGTTCCCGGCGTCACCTTCAAGGTGAAGGCGCTCGACGACAAGGCCGTCCCCGCGACCGGCCAGCAGAACGCCACCGCCCTCGTCGGCAACAAGGACGTCCTCGGAGTCGTCGGCCCCCTCAACTCCGGTGTGGCCACCTCCATGCAGCAGGTCTTCGCGACGGCCAACCTCGTCGAGATCTCGCCCTCCAACACGGCGCCCGAGCTCACCCAGGGCAAGGACTGGCAGACCTCGAAGAAGCGCCCGTACAAGTCGTACTTCCGCACCGCCACCACCGACGCCCTCCAGGGCGGCTTCGCGGCCGACTACGCGTACAACACGCTCAAGAAGAAGAAGGTCTACGTCGTAGACGACAAGCAGACCTACGGCGCCGGCCTCGCCAAGCTCTTCACCGCGGGCTTCAAGAAGGCCGGCGGCAAGGTCGTCGGCACCGACCACGTCAACACCGGCGACAAGGACTTCTCCACCCTCGTCACCAAGATCAAGAACTCCGGCGCCGACCTGCTCTACTACGGCGGCCAGTACGACGAGTCGCAGATCCTCACCAAGCAGCTCAAGGACTCCGGCGCCAAGATCCCGCTCTTCGGCGGTGACGGCATGTTCTCCGACACCTACATCAAGACCGCCGGAAAGTCCGCCGAAGGCGACCTCTCCACCTCCGTCGGCGTCCCGGTCACCACCCTGCCCGCCGCCAAGGACTTCATCGCCACCTACAAGGCGAAGAAGTACCCCGGCGACTACGGCACCTACGGCGGCTACTCCTACGACGCCGCGACCGCCATCATCAAGGCCGTCGGCGCCGTCGTGAAGGACGGCAAGGTCCCGTCCGACGCCCGCGGCAAGATCGTCGAAGAGGTCCAGAAGGCCACGTTCGACGGCATCGCCGGCCCCGTCGCCTTCGACGAGTACGGCGACACCACCAACAAGCAGCTCACCGTCTACCAGGTCACCAAGGGCGAGTGGAAGGCCGTCAAGAGCGGCACCTACGACGCAGGCTGACCCACCCCGCACCGCACGCACCACACAGGGCCGCGCGGCCACGACGACCCGTCACCGCGCGGCCCCACCCATATCCCTGCCCCACTCTCCCCACCCATGGAGGCCACGCGGTGAACACCCTGCCGCAGCAGCTGGCCAACGGGCTGTTCCTCGGCTCGATGTACGGGCTGATCGCCATCGGCTACACGATGGTGTACGGCATCGTCCAGCTCATCAACTTCGCCCACGGCGAGATCTTCATGACCGGCGGCTTCGGCGCACTCACGGTCTACCTCGCGCTCCCCGACGGCATATCCATGTGGATAGCCCTGCCGGCGATGCTCATCGGAGGCGCACTCGTCGCCACCCTCATCGCCGTCGGAGCCGAACGCTTCGCCTACCGGCCACTGCGCGGCGCGCCACGCCTGGCCCCCCTCATCACCGCGATCGGCCTCTCCCTCGCACTCCAGCAGGCCGTCTTCAACTGGTACCCCGACGCCAAGAGCGCCCGCGTCTTCCCGCAACTCCCCTTCGGGCCCTACCACCTGGGCGACATCCGCATCCAGAGCGGCGACGTCTTCCTGATCATCGCCGCCCCCCTGTGCATGGCCGCCCTCGCCTTCTTCGTCCGCCTCTCACGCACCGGCCGCGCCATGCAGGCCACCGCCCAGGACCCGGACACCTCCCAGCTCATGGGCATCGACACCAACCGCATCATCGTGATCGCCTTCGCCATCGGCGGCATCTTCGCCGCCGTCGCCGGCGTCGCCTACGGCCTCAAATACGGCTCCGTCCAGTACGACATGGGCTTCCAGGCCGGCCTCAAAGCCTTCACCGCAGCCGTACTCGGCGGCATCGGCAACATCTACGGCGCCATGCTCGGCGGCGTCGTCCTCGGCCTCGCCGAAGCCATGGCCACCGCCTACATCGCCGACATCCCCGGCATGCAACAGTTCGGCGGCCAGGGCTGGGCCTCCGTCTGGGCCTTCGTCCTCCTCATCCTCGTACTGCTGCTACGGCCACAAGGCCTGCTCGGCGAACGCGTCGCGGACAGGGCGTGATCACCATGACCACACAGAAGACCGACACCGCCCGCGGCCTGATCACCCTCCCCGCAGGCGCCCCCCGCATCCTCATCGCCGCCGGCGCCGTCGCCACCATCGCCAGCACCTTCATGTCCTGGACCTGGACCTCCGACTTCCCCGGCGACCTCACCGTCTACGGCTACCCCGCAGGCCTCCAGACCATCGCCCTCGTCGCAGGACTCATCACCCTCCTCTTCACCCTCCCCCTGTGGAACGTACGAGGACTGCACCGGCTCAACCCCGCCGGCGCCACCTCCCCGATCCTCCTCACCACCCTCGCCGGCTTCACCGTCTGCTGGTACGCGGCCATCGCCATCGCAGTCGAACTCGGCGGACTCGCCAACCTCGACCCCGGCGCCTACATCGCCGCCGTCGCCTCCGCACTCCCCGTCCTCGGCGCCCTCGCCCTGCCACGCCCCGGCGACAGTGCCAAGGCCTACCTCACCAAGCCCGACCAGCCCGCACCCACCGGCCAACTCCCCGGCTGGACACAGCGACTGATCGTCACCCTCGGCATCACCCTCGGCCTCATCGCCTTCACCTACGGCATCGGCATCAACGACGAAGAAAGCGAAACCTTCATCGGCTTCGTCCTCCTCCTCGTCTTCGTCGCCTGGGCCCTCGTCCACGCCGGACAACTCGACCGCTTCTCCACCCTCTGCGCCCAGAACAAGGGCTTCGCCACCGGCATCGCCTTCCTCGCCGCAGCGATCTTCCCCTTCACCCAGAGCGAAGACCACAACGCCAACCTCGGCGTCAACATCCTGATCTTCGCCACCGTCGCCCTCGGCCTCAACATCGTCGTCGGCCTCACCGGACTCCTCGACCTCGGATACGTCGCCTTCCTCGGCGTCGGCGCCTACGCCGCCGCCCTCGTCTCCGGCTCCGAGTTCTCCCGCTTCTCCGGAGTCCAATTCCCGTTCTGGGCCGCCGCCCTCACCGGCATGGCAGCCTCACTCATCTTCGGCGTCCTCATCGGCGCACCCACCCTGCGACTGCGCGGCGACTACCTCGCCATCGTCACCCTCGGCTTCGGAGAAATCTTCCGCATCGCCGTCAACAACATGGACGGCTCCTCCGGACCCGACATCACCAACGGCCCCGACGGAATCCCCTCCATCCCCGACCTCGAAATCTTCGGATTCAACCTCGGCGCCAGCCACGACGTCGCCGGATTCACCCTCGGCCGATTCGCCAACTACTTCTTCCTGATGCTCCTCATCACGGCGCTCGTCGTACTCGTCTTCACCCGCGCCGCCGACTCCCGCATCGGCCGCTCCTGGATCGCCATCCGCGAAGACGAAACCGCCGCCACCGCCATGGGCATCAACGGCTTCCGCGTCAAACTCATCGCCTTCGCACTCGGCGCCACCCTCGCCGGCCTCGCCGGCACCGTCAGCGCCCACGTCACCTACAGCGTCGTCCCCAGCCCCTACCAGTTCGCCGGCGCCGCACCCCCCAACAGCGCCTTCCTCCTCGCCGCCGTCGTCCTCGGCGGCATGGGCACCGTCAGCGGCCCCCTCCTCGGCGCCTCACTCCTCTACCTCATCCCCGAAAAGCTCACCTTCCTCAAGGAATACGAGCTCCTCGCCTTCGGCATCGCACTCGTCATCCTCATGCGCTTCCGCCCCGAAGGCATCATCGCCAACCGCCGCCGCCAACTCGAATTCCACGAGACCGGCCAACTCGACATCCCAGAACAACAAAGCCTGCCCGACAGCACCGTCGGCGCCACCAAGGCAGGGGCGTGACCCGCATGACCACCACCACGACCACTGCCGTCCTCGAAGCCAAAGGCGTCACCATGCGCTTCGGCGGACTCACCGCCGTACGCTCCGTCGACCTCACCGTCAACAGCGGCGAAATCGTCGGCCTCATCGGCCCCAACGGCGCAGGCAAAACCACCTTCTTCAACTGCCTCACCGGCCTCTACATCCCCACCGAAGGCCAGGTCTCCTACAAGGGCACCGCACTCCCGCCCAAACCCCACCTGGTCACCAAAGCCGGCATGGCCCGCACCTTCCAGAACATCCGCCTCTTCGCCAACATGACCGTCCTGGAAAACGTCCTCGTCGGACGCCACACCAGGACAAAGGAAGGGCTCTGGTCCGCGCTCCTGCGCGGCCCCGGCTTCAAAAAGGCCGAAAAAGCATCCGAAGAACGCGCCATGGAACTCCTCGAGTTCATCGGCCTCGCCCACAAACGCGACCACCTCGCCCGCAGCCTCCCCTACGGCGAACAGCGCAAGCTCGAAATCGCACGCGCACTCGCCAGCGAACCCGGCCTGCTCCTCCTCGACGAGCCGACCGCGGGAATGAACCCCCAAGAAACCCGCGCCACCGAAGAACTCGTCTTCGCCATCCGCGACAAAGGCATCGCCGTACTCGTCATCGAGCACGACATGCGCTTCATCTTCAACCTCTGCGACCGCGTCGCCGTCCTCGTCCAAGGCCAAAAACTCGTCGAAGGCACCAGCGACGTCGTCCAGGGCGACGAACGCGTCATCGCCGCCTACCTCGGCGAACCCTTCGAAGGCGCCCCCGAAGACACCGCCGCAGCCGCAGTCGAAGCCGCGGAAGCACACGCCACGGAAGGAGACGACCAGTGAGCGCACTCCTCGAAGTAGAGAACCTCAAGGTCGCCTACGGCAAGATCGAAGCCGTCAAGGGAATCTCCTTCAGCGTCCAGCAAGGCGAAGTCGTCACCCTCATCGGCACCAACGGCGCCGGCAAAACCACCACCCTGCGCACCCTCTCCGGGCTCCTCAAGCCCCTCAGCGGCAAAATCACCTTCGACGGGAAACCCCTCACCGGCATCCCCGCACACAAGATCGTCGCCATGGGCCTCGCCCACTCCCCCGAAGGCCGACGCATCTTCCCCCGGCTCTCCATCGCAGAAAACCTCCAGCTCGGAGCATTCCTCCGCAAGGACACCGCCGGCATCGAAAAAGACATCCAGCGCGCCTACGACCTCTTCCCCATCCTCGGCGAACGCCGCAAGCAAGCCGCCGGAACCCTCTCCGGCGGCGAACAGCAAATGCTCGCCATGGGCCGCGCCCTCATGTCCCAGCCCAAACTGCTCATGCTCGACGAACCCTCCATGGGCCTCTCCCCGATCATGATGCAGAAGATCATGGCGACCATCGCCGAACTCAAGTCCCAGGGCACGACCATCCTGCTCGTCGAGCAGAACGCCCAGGCCGCGCTCTCCCTCGCCGACCACGGCCACGTCATGGAAGTCGGCACCGTCGTCCTCTCCGGAACCGGACAAGACCTCCTCCACGACGAATCCGTCCGCAAGGCCTACCTCGGCGAGGACTGAGCCCGCACGCAGTCATGGCTGAGGCCCGTACCCCTCCCGGGGCACGGGCCTCAGCCATACACAGCGCGGGGCGGAACTCAGCCCTTCGCCGACTTCTTCTCCTCGGCGTCCTGAATAACCGCCTCAGCAACCTGCTGCATCGACAGACGACGATCCATCGACGTCTTCTGAATCCACCGGAACGCCGCCGGCTCCGACAGGCCGTACTCCGTCTGCAACACCGACTTCGCCCGGTCCACCAGCTTCCGCGTCTCCAGCCGCTGCGTCAGATCCGCGACCTCGTTCTCCAGCGTCCGCAGCTCCTGGAACCGCGACACCGCCATCTCGATGGCCGGAACGACATCACTCTTGCTGAACGGCTTCACCAGATACGCCATCGCACCCGCGTCCCGCGCCCGCTCCACCAGATCGCGCTGCGAGAACGCCGTCAGCATCAGCACCGGAGCGATCGACTCCTCCGCGATCTTCTCCGCCGCCGAGATGCCGTCCATCTTCGGCATCTTCACGTCGAGGATCACCAGATCGGGCTTGTGCTCTCGAGCCAGCTCGACCGCCTGCTCGCCGTCACCGGCCTCACCGACGACGGAGTAGCCCTCTTCCTCGAGCATCTCTTTGAGGTCGAGGCGGATCAGGGCCTCGTCCTCGGCGATGACGACACGGGTCGTCAGCGGCGGGACGTGCGACTTGTCGTCGTCGGGCGCGTCTACGGGCTGGGGCGACTCGGGGGCGGTCACGTGAGCTCCTCGTTCTGGCCAGGGGTACTGCTCCCAAGAGCCTACCTAGCTACGGTAAGGTGGTGGCACAGCGGGTGACTGCTGACCTTCGTTTCGAAGGGGCCCCGGTAGCCCAGCGGTAGAGGCCATGGATTCAAAACCCATACAGCGTCGGTTCGAATCCGACTCGGGGCACTTTTCCTTCGATTCGAAGGTTACTGATACAAGCGGATGCTCACGTTCTCGTGAACATCCGCTTTTTGCTGCGTGGCGTAGCGGTCAGTTGCACAGAGTGGCCACATGTACGACATGGGCACACGCAAACGAGCTCTTGCGCTGGTGGCGCAGGGGCGCAGTCTCAACTCCGTAAGCAAAGAGACCGGAGTCTCTCGCGCGGCGATCCGTTCCTGGCAATCACGCATCGACCCGTTGCCACGCATGCGGCACCAGCCTTGCGCGCGCTGCGGCCCGTCCCTCGAGCCGCCGACCGACCAGGAGGCTTACAGCTATCTCTTAGGCCTCTACCTCGGGGACGGCTGTATCAGCGCGGGAGTACGAGCTGGCTACTTCCTGCGTATCGCCTGCGCGAACGCCTGGCCCGGCCTCATCGATGCTTGCGCGGCTGCCGTGGAGGCCATCAATCCCAGCAAGAAATCCGCTCGCGTACAGGCTGTGGGCTACGTATCGGTCGTGGGATACAGCCATCACTGGCCGTGCCTCTTCCCCCAGCATGGCCCCCGGCAAAAAGCACGAGCGCAAGATTGCCCTCGAAGCCTGGCAGCAGGAGATCGTGGATGCCCACCCCTGGGAGTTCGTCCGCGGGCTCATCCACTCCGACGGTTGCCGGATCACCAACTGGACCGAGAAGGTCATCGGCGGCGAACTCAAGCGCTACGAATACCCCCGGTACTTCTTCACCAACGTGTCCAGCGACATCGTCCGGCTTTTCACCGACGTCTTGGACGAGATGGGTGTCGAGTGGAAACAAGCCAACGCCCGCAACATCTCCATCGCCCGCAAAGCCTCAGTAGCCCTCATGGACACCCACATAGGCCCCAAATACTGACCCCTACTTCGGGCTGTCGTCCTCGCCGATGTGGTGGACGCGGACCAGGTTGGTGGAGCCGGAGACTCCGGGCGGGGAGCCGGCCGTGATGACGACGATGTCGCCCCTCTGGCAGCGGCCGTACTGGAGGAGGAGTTCGTCGACCTGGTCGACCATCGCGTCGGTGGAGTCGACGTGGGGGCCGAGGAAGGTCTCCACTCCCCAGGTGAGGTTGAGCTGGGAGCGGGTGGACGGGGTCGGGGTGAAGGCGAGGAGCGGGATGGGTGAGCGGTAGCGGGAGAGGCGGCGGACCGTGTCTCCGGACTGGGTGAAGGCCACCAGGAACTTCGCGCCGAGGAAGTCGCCCATTTCGGCTGCGGCGCGGGCGACGGCTCCGCCTTGGGTGCGGGGTTTGTTGCGTTCGGTGAGGGGCGGTAGCCCTTTGGCGAGAATGTCTTCTTCGGCGGCTTCGACAATGCGGCCCATGGTGCGGACGGTTTCGACGGGGTATTTGCCGACGCTGGTCTCGCCGGAGAGCATGACGGCGTCGGTGCCGTCGATGACGGCGTTGGCGACGTCGCTCGCTTCTGCCCTCGTCGGACGGGAGTTGTCGATCATCGAGTCGAGCATTTGGGTGGCGACGATGACCGGCTTGGCGTTGCGTTTGGCGAGTTTGATGGCGCGCTTTTGGACGATGGGGACTTGTTCGAGTGGCATTTCGACGCCGAGGTCTCCGCGGGCGACCATGATTCCGTCGAAGGCGGCGACGATGTCGTCGATGTTGTCGACGGCCTGGGGTTTTTCGACCTTGGCGATGACGGGGAGGCGGCGGCCTTCCTCGTCCATGATGCGGTGGACGTCCCGGATGTCGCGGCCGCTGCGGACGAAGGAGAGGGCGATGATGTCGGCGCCGGTGCGCAGGGCCCAGCGGAGGTCTTCCTGGTCCTTGTCGCTGAGTGCGGGGACGGAGACGGCTACGCCGGGGAGGTTGAGGCCTTTGTGGTCGGAGACCATGCCGCCTTCGATGACGAGGGTGTGGACGCGGGGGCCGTCGACGCCGGTGACTTCGAGGGTGACTTTTCCGTCGTCGACGAGGATGCGTTCGCCGGTGGTGACGTCGGTGGCGAGGCCGTCGTAGGTGGTTCCGCAGGTCTGGCGGTCGCCTTGGATGTCGGGTTCGACGGTGATGGTGAATTCGTCGCCGCGTTCAAGGAGTACGGGGCCTTCGCGGAAGCGTCCGAGTCTGATCTTCGGGCCTTGAAGGTCGGCGAGGATTCCGACGCTGCGGCCGGTTTCGTCGGAGGCCTTTCGGACGTGGTGGTAGCGCTCCTCGTGTTCGGCGTAGGTGCCGTGGCTGAGGTTGAAGCGGGCTACGTCCATTCCGGCTTCGACGAGTGCCTTGATCTGCTCGTACGAGTCGGTGGCTGGGCCCAGGGTGCAGACGATCTTTGCTCGGCGCATGGTTCGAGCCTAGGGCTTACCGGTGGGTAAGGAATTGGTTGCGCATGACTACCCAACCACCTTTAGGTGAAGGGCTATTGACAAGTGTTGAATTGTGCATGGGGGTGCTCTGATGAGCATGTATTTCGGTGCGGGTGTTCGGGGGGAGCGGGTCTTTACAGCTCGGGCGGGTGCATGGTGAATCGGGCGTTGACGTTGGCGTAGACGGTCTGTCGCTGGGGTTCGAGGTCGAGGGGTGTGGGGGTGTCGTCGGGGGCGCCCGAGTATGCGGCCATGCGCATGTGGGGTGCGTCGGGGACGGGTCCGTAGCGGTCGGGGTCTTCGGCTCCGGTGTCGGCGAGTTCGATGAGGGCGGCGAGGCGGGTGCCGAGGGCTTCGGCGTATTCGCGGGCGCGCTGGACGGCTTCGTGGACTGCTTGCCGGCGGGCGGTGCGGTGGACGGGTGAGTCGGGGCGCAGGGACCACCAGGGGCCGTCGATGCGGGTGAGGTCCTGGTCGGCGAGGCGGGTGGTGAGTTCGCCGAGTGCGGTGAAGTCGGTGAGTTCGGCGGTGATGTGGACGCGGCCGTGGTAGGCGCGGATGCGTTCGGAGCGGCCGTGGCGGGTGAGTTCGGGGGTGATGGAGAAGGCGCCGGTCTCGATTTTTTCGATGGCTTCTCCGTAGCTCTTGATGAGGTCGAGGGTGGCGGTGTTGCGGCGGGTGAGGTCGGTGAGGGCTTCGCGCCGATCGGTGCCTCGGGCGTTGACGGTGATGCCGATGCGGGCGAGGTCGGGGTCGGTTTCGATGCGGGCTTCGCCGCGGACGGCGATGCGGGGGGCTTGGGGGGTGCCGTAGGGGGTGGCGGTGGGGTGGGTGGCGGGTGTCGTCTCGTCGGGGGTCATGGGGTCACTGTGGCAGCGTCGCAGTGGACAGTCATCGGATTGAAACCTCGTGGGTCTGTTGCGTGTTGGGTTGAGGCGCCAGAATCTACGCGCGTTGCAAGTGTCGATGAGTGGTGCCGGAGGGGATCTGAGATGCCGTTGAATCGCAGGAAGTTTCTGGGCAAGTCCGCTGCTACGGGTGCGGCCGTGGCGCTGACCGGGGCGGTGTCGGCGCCGGCCGCGCAGGCGCACGGGGGCCGGCCGAAGGGGCGTAAGCGGTACTCGTTCACTGTCATGGGGACGACGGACCTGCATGGTCATGTCTTCAACTGGGACTACTTCAAGGACGCGGAGTACTCGGATGCGGCGGGCAACGCGATGGGGCTGTCGCGGATCTCGACGCTGGTGGAGCAGATCCGTGATGAGCGGGGCCGGCGGAACACGCTGCTGATCGACGCGGGCGACACGATCCAGGGGACGCCGCTGACGTACTACTTCGCGAAGGTGGATCCGATCACCGCGAAGGGTGGTCCGGTGCATCCGATGGCGCAGGCGATGAATTCGATCGGCTATGACGCGGTGGCGCTGGGGAACCACGAGTTCAACTACGGGATCGAGACGCTGCGTAAGTTCGAGTCGCAGTGTGACTTCCCGCTGCTCGGTGCGAACGCGGTGGACGCGAAGACGGAGAAGCCGGCGTTCCCGCCGTATTTCATGAAGCGGCTGCGCACTCCGCACGGCAGGGACGTGAAGGTGGCGGTGCTCGGGCTGACGAATCCTGGGATCGCGATCTGGGACAAGGCGTATGTGCAGGGCAGGTTGAAGTTCCCCGGTCTTGAGGAGCAGGCCGCGAAGTGGGTGCCGAAGCTGCGGTCGATGGGTGCGGACGTGGTGATCGTGTCGGCGCATTCGGGGGCTTCGGGTACATCGTCGTACGGGGATCAGGTTCCGTATGTGGAGAACGCGGCGGCGAATGTTGCGCGGCTGGTGCCGGGGATCGACGCGATCCTTGTGGGGCATGCGCATGTGGAGATTGCGCAGCAGCTGGTGACGAACGAGGAGACGGGCAAGGCGGTCGTGTTGTCGGAGCCGCTGTGTTATGCGGAGCGGCTGACGCTGTTCGACTTCGATCTGGTGTGGGAGAAGGGGCGTTGGGCGGTCGAGTCCGTCAAGGCGTCGCTGCGTGACTCGAAGACGGTGGCGGACGATCCGAAGATCACGAAGCTGCTTCGGGACGAGCATGCCGCGGTGGTGAAGTACGTCAACCAGGTCGTGGGGCAGGCGACGGTGGAGCTGACGACGGTGGAGGCGCGGTACAAGGACGCGCCGATCATCGATCTGATCAACACGGTGCAGGCGGATGTGGTGAAGAAGGCGCTGACGTCGACGGAGTACGCGTCGCTGCCGGTCCTTTCGCAGGCTTCGCCGTTCTCGCGGACGTCGTCGATTCCGGCGGGTGAGGTGACGATCCGGGATCTGTCGGGTCTGTATGTGTACGACAACACGCTGGTCGCGAAGTTGATGACGGGTGCGCAGGTGCGGGCGTACCTGGAGTTCTCGGCGGAGTATTTCGTGCAGACGGCGGCGGGCGCGGTCGTGGACGTGGACAAGCTGACGAACGCGAACAACCGGCCGGACTACAACTACGACTATGTGTCGGGGCTTTCGTACGACATCGACGTCGCGCAGGCGGCGGGTTCGCGGATCAGGAACCTGATGTATCAGGGTGCGGCGCTGGATGACGCGCAGAAGTTCGTGTTCGCGGTGAACAACTACCGGGCGAACGGTGGCGGGGCGTTCCCGCATGTGGCGTCGGCGCAGGAGCTGTGGTCGGAGTCGACGGAGATCCGTACGCGGATCGCCGAGTGGGTGACCGCGAAGGGCACCCTGGACCCGGCGGAGTTCGCTTCGGTGGACTGGCGGCTGACGCGGGACGGTACGCCTGTGTTCTAGGGCGTCTCGTTCGGCCTCTAGTTCTTGAGCTCGATGAGATGAGATGTGCCGCGTTCTCCGGACTGGGTCCGGGGGGCGCGGTTTTCGTTGGGGGTGAGGCCGAAGGTGGTGAAGGCGGTGCGCTGCGGGAGGGGGTAGGGGTCTTTGCCGGTGAGGGTGTTGAGGATGGTGGCGCTGCGCCAGGCGGCGAGGCCGAGATCGGGGGCGCCGACTCCGTGGGTGTGACGTTCGGCGTTCTGTACGTAGATGTTGCTGCCGGAGTCGGTGACGGTGCGGTCGAGGACGAGGCGGAACTGTTCGTCGATGCGGGGGCGTTCGCTCTTGTCTCGGCGGAGGTGGGGGCCGAGGCCGGTGAGGATGTGGTCGAGGGGGCGTTCGCGGTAGCCGGTGGCGAGGACGACGGCGTCGGTGGTGAGGCGGGAGCGGGTGTTCTGCCGGCGGTGTTCGAGGTGGAGTTCGACTTGGGTGGTGGCGACGCGGCCGGCGGTGCGGACGGATACGCCGGGGGTGAGGGTGGCGTCGGGCCAGCCGCCGTGGAGGGTGCGCTGGTAGAGCTCGTCGTGGATGGCGGCGATGGTTTCGGCGTCGATGCCTTTGTGGAGCTGCCATTGGACGGGGACGAGTCCGTCGCGTACGTCTTCGGGGAGGTGGTGGAAGTAGCGGGTGTAGTCGGGGGTGAAGTGTTCGAGGCCGAGCTTGGAGTACTCCATGGGGGCGAAGGCTTCGCTGCGGGCGAGCCAGTGGAGTTTTTCTCGGCCTTGGGGGCGGTTCTTGAGGAGGTCGAGGAAGATTTCGGCGCCGGACTGGCCTGATCCGATGACGGTGATGTGGTCGGCGGCGAGGAGTTCGGTGCGGTGGGTGAGGTAGTCGGCGGAGTGGATGACGGGGACGGTGGGGGCTTCGGCGAGGGGGCGCAGGGGTTCGGGGATGTAGGGGGCGGTGCCGACGCCGATGACCACGTTCTTGGTGTAGGTGCGGCCGAGTGCTTCGGCTTCGCCTTCGGTGTCGAGCTGGGTGAAGTCGACTTCGAAGAGGCGGCGTTCGGGGTTCCAGCGGACGGCGTCGATCTGGTGGCCGAAGTGGAGTCCGGGGAGGTTTTCGCTGACCCAGCGGCAGTAGGCGTCGTATTCGGCGCGCTGGATGTGGAAGCGCTCGGCGAAGTAGAAGGGGAAGAGGCGGTCAAGGGTTTTGAGGTAGTTGAGGAAGGACCAGGGGCTTGCGGGGTCGGCGAGGGTGACGAGGTCGGCGAGGAAGGGGACTTGGAGGGTGGCGCCGTCGATGAGGAGGCCGGGGTGCCAGTGAAAGGCGGGGCGTTGTTCGTAGAAGGCGGTGTCGAGTTCGGTGAGGGGGTGGGCGAGGGCGGCGAGGGAGAGGTTGAAGGGTCCGATGCCGATGCCGACGAGGTCGCGGGGTGCTTCGGGGTGCGGGGGGCTGGGGGTGGGGGCGGTGGGCGCGGTGCTCATCGGACGGTGTTTCCTTCCACCAGTTTCAGCAGCTGGGCCAGGTCGCCCGGCTGGGTGTGCGGGTTGAGCAGGGTGGCTTTGAGCCAGAGCCGGCCGTCGATGCGGGCGCGGCCGAGTACGGCGCGGCCTTGGGTGAGGAGGGTGCGGCGGATGTGGGCGACGCTTTCGTCGGGTGCGCCGTGGGGGCGGAAGAGGACGGTGCTGAGGGTGGGGGTGTCGTAGAGGTCGAAGCCGGGGTGGGCGTGGAGGGTCGCGGCGAACTCCTGTGCCTGGTCGCAGACTTGGTCGACGAGGGCGCCGAGTCCGGTGCGGCCGAGGGCTTTGAGGGTGACGGCGATTTTGAAGATGTCGGGGCGCCGGGTGGTGCGCAGGGAGCGGCCGAGGAGGTCGGGCAGGCCGGCTTCGGTGTCGTCGTCTGCGTTGAGGTAGTCGGCGTGGTGGGTGAGGGGCGCGAGGTCGGCGGGGTCGCGTACGGCGAGGAGGCCGGCGGCGACGGGCTGCCAGCCGAGTTTGTGCAGGTCGAGGGCGACGGTGGCGGCGCGGTCGAGGCCGGTGAGCTGGGTGCGGCGGGTGGGGCTGAAGAGGAGTCCGGCGCCGTAGGCGGCGTCGATGTGGAGGCGGGCGCCGTGGTGTTCGCAGACGTCGGCGATCTCGGGGAGGGGGTCGATGAGTCCTGCGTCGGTGGTGCCGGCGGTGGCGGCGACCAGTTTGGGTCCTGGCAGGTCGGTGAGCGCTTCGTCGAGGGCGGCCGGGTCGAGGGTGCCGGTGGGGGCGGGCACGGTGACGGGGTCGGGGAGGCCGAGGAGCCAGGCTGCGCGGGGCAGGGAGTGGTGGGCGCCTGCGCCGGTGATGAGCTGGAGGGGGCCTTGCGAGGCGTGGGCTTCGCGGGCGAGGAGGACGGCGAGCTGGTTGGCCTCGGTGCCGCCGGTGGTGACCAGGGCCTGGGGGTGGCCGGGCCGGCCGGGGTGCGCGGGCCGGGCGGCGTGGCCCGTGTCGCCGTAGACCTCGTGGGCGAGTGCGTCGGTGACGAGGGTTTCGAGGGCGGAGGCCGCGGGGGCCTGGTCCCAGGAGTCCATGGAGGGGTTGAGGGCCGAGGCTGCGAGGTCGGCTGCTGTGGCGAGGGCGAGGGGCGGGCAGTGGAGGTGGGCCGCGCACAGGGGGTCGGCCGGGTCGGCGGCGCCTTCGGCGAGGGCCTGTACGAGGGTGCGCAGCGCGGTGTCGGGGCCGGTGCCGTGGTGGGGCAGGGGGTCGCCGGTGAGTTCGCGCAGGCGGGCGGTGACGGTGTGGGGGCCGCCGGCGGGGAGGGGGCCGCCTCGGGCGGTGGCTCCGTCGTGGAGGGCTTCGAGGACGGTGTTGAGCAACGGCCGCAGGGCTTGGGGGCCTTGGGGGCCTCCGGCGAGGGGCGGCGGGTTGCTCATGGCGGTGTCCTTCGGGGTGCGGGTGGGGCCTCCAGCCTGTCTGCGGTGGCGGTGGCGTGCCCGTTGATCACAACGATCGGAACCCGAAAGTGGTACTGCCGTGCGGGGACGGGGCGGTGGCGGGGTGGTTGGTGGTACGGGGTCCGGGTACGCCGGACCCCGTACACCCCCTAGTTGGCGGCGGTGGCCGTCCTGATCTTCAAGGCGCGGGCGAGGTCGTCGAGTTGGTCGGCGAGTTTGCGGCGCAGGGCGGGGATGGGGTCGTCGTCCTCCAGGCAGGATTCGCCGAGGGTAAGGGTGTGGGTGTCGATGGCGTGGGCGGGGAAGGCCCAGCGTCCCGCGGCGTCGGCGACGGCGGGGCCACGGCGGTGGGCGACGGCTACGGCGTCCGGGAAGTAGCGGGCGACGTAGGGGTGCAGGAGGTCGCTCTGTTCGGGCTGCCAGAAGCCCTGGGCGGTGGCGGTGAAGAGGTAGTTGGAGAGTTCGTCGGTGGTGAACATGGCGTCCCAGGCGGCGCGTTTGGCGTCGGGGTCGGGCAGGGCGGCGCGGCAGCGGGCGGCGCCTTCCCGGCCGGTGGCGCTGGGGTCCTGGGTGAGTTCGGCCTCGATGACGGCGTCGTCGACGGCGCCGAGTACGCAGAGGCGGCCGAGGATGCGCCAGCGCAGTTCGGGGTCGAGTTCGGGGCCGCCGGGGACGCTGCCGCTGTCGTACCAGTCGCGGATGGTGTCGGCGTGTGCGGCGCTGTCGATGAGGGTGCGCACGGCGGTGAGGCGCAGGCCGGGGTTGCTGCCGTCCTCGGTGCGGCGGATGAGGTCGGCGCACAGGTCGGTGAGGAGGGCGAGTGCGTCGGGGCGTTCGGCGGGGGTGGTGTAGCGGTCGGCCACCTGGGTGCGGGCGAAAGCCAGGACGCCCTGGACGTTGGCGAGTTCGCGTTCGCGGGGGAGGTGGGCGCGGGCGGCTTCGAGGTAGGTGAGGGGTTCGAGTTCGCCGTCGCGGACCATGTCGCGCAGGCAGTTCCACAGGACGGCGCGGGTGAGGGGGTCGGGCACGCGGGACAGGCCGCGCAGGGCGGTTTCCTCGGAGTGGGGGTCGAGGCGGATCTTGGCGTAGGTGAGGTCCTGGTCGTTGGGGACGACGAGGGCGGGGCGGGGGCCGGGGAGGCGGTGTGCGCCGTCGGCGGGAAGGGCTGGGAGGTCTGGGATGGCTGGGATGGCTGGGATATCGATGTCCGTCAGTTCGCGGCGGACGAGGGTGGCGCCGTCGATGAGGTCGCGGTCGTAGATGCCGACGGTGACGCGGTGGGGGCGGCTGCCGTCGCGGGTGAGGGTGAGTGCCGACTGTCCGGGGTGTTCGGTGACGGTGGCGGTGAGGGTGTCGACGCCGGTGGTGCGCAGCCAGGTGTCGGCCCAGGCGTGGACGTCGCGGTCCGTGTGGTGGGCGAGGGAGGCGATGAAGTCGGCGAGGGTGGCGTTGGCGAACTTGTGGCGCTGGAAGTGGGTGTTGATGCCGGCGAGGAAGTCCTTCTCGCCCAGCCAGGCGACCAGCTGCCGTAGTGCGGAGGCCCCCTTGGCGTAGGAGATGCCGTCGAAGTTGAGCAGGGCGGACGCGGTGTCGGGGACCGCGTCGGCGTCGGGGGCGACGGGGTGGGTGGAGGGGCGCTGGTCGGCGTCGTATCCCCAGGCCTTGCGGGACACTCCGAAGTCGACCCAGGTGTCCTTGAAGCGGGTGGCTTCGGTGAGGGTCTGGTAGCCCATGTACTCGGCGAAGGACTCGTTGAGCCAGATGTCGTCCCACCATTGGAGGGTGACGAGGTCGCCGAACCACATGTGGGCCATTTCGTGGGCGATGACCATGGCGCGGGTCTGGCGTTCGGTGTCGGTGACGGCGGAGCGGTGGACGAACTCGTCGCGGAAGGTGACGAGTCCGGGGTTCTCCATGGCGCCGGCGTTGAACTCGGGGACGAACGCCTGGTCGTAGGAGTCGAAGGGGTAGGGCTCCTCGAACTTCTCGTGGTAGCGGTCGTAGCAGGCGCGGGTGATGTCGAGGATTTCTTCGGCGTCGGCGTCGAGGTAGGGGGCGAGGGAGCGGCGGCAGTGCAGGCCGAAGGGGAGGCCGCGGTGCTCGGTGCGTAGGGAGTGCCAGGGTCCGGCGGCGACGGCGACGAGGTAAGTGGACAGCAGCTGGGTGGTGGCGGCCTGCCACTTCCCCTCGCCCAGGTGCTCGGTGACGCTGTTGGCGAGGACGGTCCAGCCGTCGGGGGCGGTGACGGTGAGGTCGAACACGGCCTTCAGGTCGGGCTGGTCGAAGGCGGCGAAGACGCGCTGGACGTCTTCCATGAACAGCTGCGTGTAGGCGTACGTCTCGCCGTCGGCGGGGTCGGTGAAGCGGTGCATGCCTTCGCCGGTGTGCGAGTACGCCATGGCGGCTTCGACGCGCAGTTCGTGCGGGCCGGGGGTGAGTCCGGTGAGGGGGAGCCGGTTGTCGTCGAGTGCGGCGGGGTCCAGGGGCTGTCCGTCGAGGGTGACGGATCGCAGGGTTGCGGGCCTGACCTCGACGAAGGTGTCTCCGGCCGTGCGGGTGGTGAAGCCGATGACGGTGGTGGAGTCGAAGGTGTCGGCTCCACGGGTGAGATCGAGGTCGATCTCGTACCGCTGGACGTCGATGAGCTGGGCTCGGGTCTGCGCTTCGTCGCGCGTCAGTACGGGCATTTGGTTATCGTGCCGTACGCCTCCGGCGGGGAACAGGGTGAACAGGGCGAGGGGCTGGTGCCCGTCGGCGCGATGTCCCGGCGCAGGTGCCGAGGCCTCGGGGCTCCGCCCCGGACTCCGCTGCTCAGTCGCCGGAGGGGCTTGAACTGGCGGCGATCTGCTCGTGGTGGCGGATGACCTCGCTGATGATGAAATTCAGGAGCTTCTCGGCGAACGCGGGGTCGAGTTTGGCGCTCTCGGCGAGCTGGCGCAGGCGGGTGATCTGGCTGGCCTCGCGGGAGGGGTCGGCCGGGGGCAGGGCGTGTTCGGCCTTGAGGTGGCCGACCTGCTGGGTGCATTTGAAGCGTTCGGCGAGCATGTGGACGACAGCGGCGTCGATGTTGTCGATGCTGTCGCGCAGGCGGGCGAGTTCGGCGCGGACGGCGGAGTCCACGGCGTCCGCGGCGTTGCTGTTGGTCATGGGAGGAAACCCTACGTGGCGCGAGGGCGCTCGATCGTGGGGCCCGGGGAGCGCAGCATCGGCGGGTCGTCGGGGTCGGGGACGGTGTGCGACCAGCCGCCGGGGACGGTGCGGCCCTGCTGTTCGCGGAAGCGGACGGGTGCGGTGCCGACGCGGCGGGTGAACAGGCGGGAGAAGTAGGCGGGGTCGTCGTAGCCGACGCGGCGGGCGACGGCGGCGACGGGGAGTTCGGTGGCGGCGAGGAGTTCCTTGGCGCGGCCGAGGCGGATGCCGAGGAGGTAGTCCTTGGGGCTGCAGCCCGCGCCGCGGCGTACGGCGGTGCGCAGTTCGGCGGGGGTCATGCCGTGGCGGGCGGCGTGTTCGGCGACGGACAGGGGCTGGAAGGCGTCGCGGGCGAGGGACTGGAGTACGGGGTCGCCGTCGGGGGCCATGTCGGCACGGGCGCGGCGCAGGGCGACGAGGAGTTCGTGGACGGCGGCGGCGGTCTCGACTTCGAGCAGGGGGTTGTCGCGGCGGGCGGCGCGGGCGATGCGGCCGACGGCGGTGCGGGCGTGGGCGGCGTCGGAGAGCGGGACGACGGGGCGTTCGGGCTCTATGTAGCCGAGTTCGGTGTATGGAGTGGTGGCGGGGCCGGTGAAGTCGACGAAGCACTCGTCCCAGCCGGTGTCGGGGTCGGGCCCGTAGTGGTGGGGGGCGCCGGGGGTGACCCAGATGAGGGCGGGTGCGGTGATGGTGGTGCGGCGGCCGTCGGGGGCCTGGTACCAGCCGCGTCCGGCGGTGATGACGACGGCGACGTGGTGGTCGAGGGTGCGGGGGCCGACGGTGGGCAGGGCGCCGTACTGGAGGCCGACGCCGAGGCAGACGAGGCCGAGGCGGTGGTGGGCCGGGCTGGGGGTGAAATACCGCATCCAGGTGTGGTACATCCGCTTCTGTCCCTTCCTGGGCGGGTGTGGTGCCGGTGGTGCGCGGTTGCGTCCAAACAGGGCTGATCTTTGTCCATGGACCGTGCCGCCCGCCAGAGGTGATCGTGGCGGGCAGTGAGAGCGAGAGGGACATGATGGCCGGGTTCAGAGTGGGCGAGGACGACTTCGAGGTCGACGGGCGGCCCGTGCGGCTCCTGTCGGGGGCGCTGCACTACTTCCGGGTGCACGAGGAGCAGTGGGGGCACCGTCTCGCGATGCTGCGGGCGATGGGCCTGAACTGTGTGGAGACGTACGTCCCGTGGAATCTGCACGAGCCGCGTCCCGGCGAGCTGCGTGACGTGGGGGCTCTGGGCCGGTTCCTGGACGCGGTGCGTGAGGCGGGGCTGTGGGCGATCGTGCGTCCGGGTCCCTATATCTGTGCCGAGTGGGAGAACGGGGGGCTGCCGCACTGGCTGACGGGTCCGCTGGGCTCGCGGGTGCGGACCAGGGACGGGGAGTTCCTGGCGGCGGTGGACCGCTGGTTCGCGGCGCTGCTCCCCCAGGTCGTGGAGCGGCAGTTCGGCCGGGGCGGCCCGGTGATCATGGTGCAGGTGGAGAACGAGTACGGCTCGTACGGCTCGGACCAGGTGTATCTGGCGCGTCTCGCGGACGGTCTGCGCGGGCTCGGGGTGACGGTGCCGCTCTTCACGTCGGACGGTCCGGACGACCACATGCTGACCGGCGGGTCGGTACCGGGTGTCCTCGCGACGGCGAACTTCGGGTCGGACGCGCGGCGCGGTTTCGAGACGCTGCGCCGGCACCGGCCCAAGGGTCCGCTGATGTGCATGGAGTTCTGGTGCGGCTGGTTCGACCACTGGGGCGCGGATCATGTCGTGCGGGACGCCGAGGACGCGGCGGCAGCCTTGCGGGAGATCCTGGAGTGCGGGGCGTCGGTCAATCTGTACATGGCGCACGGCGGGACGAGTTTCGGCGGCTGGGCGGGGGCGAATCGTGCGGGTCAGTTGCACGAGGGCCCGCTCCGGCCCGATGTGACGTCGTACGACTACGACGCGCCGGTCGACGAGCGCGGGCGGCCGACGGAGAAGTTCTGGCGCTTCCGTGAGGTGTTCGCCGCGTACGCGGACGAGCCGCTTGCGGACGTGCCCGGGCAGCCGGCGGCGCTGGCCGCCGCGGTGACGGCGGAGTTGACCTCGTACGTGCCTCTGGGGGCGGTACTGGACGGGCTCGGTTCTGCGGAGGGTGAGTACGCGGTGCCGCCGACCTTCGAGGAGCTCGACGTGGACCGGGGGCTGGTCCGCTACAGCGTCGACGTGCCGGGGCCCCGCCGGGCGTATCCGCTGCGGGTGGCGGGGCTGCGGGACCGTGCCGTGGTGTACGTGGACGGGGTGCGGGCCGGGGTGCTCACGGAGGACGAGCCGGTCCTCGCGGAGCCGGTCGCAGGGCCCGCGCGCATCGAGCTGTGGGTGGAGTCGCTGGGCCGGGTCAACTACGGGCCGCGCACGGGTGAGTCGAAGGGCATCACGGGCGGGGTGCTGCACGAGCGGCAGTATCTGCACGGAGTGCGGGCGCGGGCGCTGCGCCTGGACGCGTTCGACGACGCGGACGCGGTGCGGGGCCTGGCGCCGGTGGACGGGGCCGCGGGGGCAGCGGGCCTGTACCGCGGCACGTTCGAGGTGAGCGGCGCCGGGGACGCGGAGCTCGAACTGCCGGACTGGACGCGGGGGTTCGTGTGGGTGAACGGCTTCAACCTGGGACGTTACTGGTCAGTGGGGCCGCAGCACTCACTGTACGTTCCCGGTCCCGTGCTGCGGGAGGGCCGCAACGAGGTGTGGGTGCTGGAGATCGAGGCGGCGGGCGAGCCGCGCGTGACGTTGTCGTAGGCGCCGCCGGGCAGAGGTACAGGGCCGGTTCCGGATCACGGAACCGGCCCCTCTTTACGCGCGACGGGGTGCGGGCCGCTCTCCGTGGGAGCGGGCGGGCACGGGCCTCGCTGCGCTCATGGTGGGGCGCGTTGATCACGATGGTGCGTGCGGAGCGTGCGGGCCCATGGACAAAGGAGGGGGAGGTCTTGGACTAATCGCGCACGGTGGGCCTGCCGGATCCCGCCGTACAGTGGAGTTCCGGTGTCCGGGCGGCGGTGCCCGGCGGCCCCAGGGGGTGCGGGCGTGGCGAACGGCGGACCGGTGGAGCACGGCTTTCCGCATCTGGAGACGGTGCGGGCGGCGGTGACCGCGCTGTACAAGCGGCTCTCGTACGACACCGTGCACACCTTCGAGACGAGTGTCGCCCCGGTCGACGTGGCGTTCTGCGACCAGGACGACCTGTATCTGGGGGCGCAGCGGGTGGCGCGTGAGCTGGTGCGGCACTACCGGCTGCCGGACGCGCGGATGATCGTCAGTTTCCGCGAGATGACGCACGCGGCGAGTGTGGAGCTGGCGGCGGGTCCGGAGTACTTCATCGAGCTGAACGACCGGTTCCGTACGCATCGGCGTGACATCGGGGCCGCGCTCGCCCATGAGGTCATGCACGTCTATCTGCACCGGCTCGAGCTCTCGTTCCCGGGGACGCGGGACAACGAGATCCTCACGGACACGGCGACCACCTATCTGGGGGCCGGCTGGCTGCTGCTCGACGCGTACCGGGAGGACGCGGCGTCGTCGCAGAAGCTCGGCTATCTCACGCCGGAGGAGTTCGGTTACGTCCTTGCCAAGCGGTCGCTGGCGTTCGGTGAGGCGCCGGAGACGTGGTTCACCAGTGCCCAGGCCTACACCGCGTACACGAAGGGGCTGGCGCGGGCGCGGGCCGACGAGCAGCGGCCGCCGCTGACGGCGGCCGGGTGGGCGGGGCGGCGGCGGTACGCGAAGGACCGGCGTGAGGCCCGGGAGGGCGGGGTGGGCACGGTGGCGCCGGGCGGTGCGTACGCGTTCTCGACGGAGGGGTCCGCGCTGCGGGTGACGTTTCCGTGCCCGACGTGCCATCAGCGGATCAGGGTGCCGGTGCGGGGCCGGGTGCGGGCGCGGTGCGCACTGTGCCACACCGTCATGGATTGCGACACATAGCATCAAAACGCTTTGCGTTCACCCCGGGTGAGGGGCGATGGTCGACAAATGGATGAAGAGCTGAAGGCGGGCGCGAGCGGCCTGTTCGACGCGGTGTACGGCGGTGACGAGGACGCGGTGGTGCGGGCCCTGCGCGCGGGTGCCGCGGCGGACGAGCCGGACGACGAGGGCCGTACGGCGCTCTATCTGGCGTCGGTGAGCGACGAGCCGGGCGTCGTACGGCTGCTGTTGGCGGCCGGGGCGGACCCGGACCGGCTGAGCAGTGGCACGGATCTGCCGCTGTGCGGGGCGGCGTGCGGCGGGCACACGGAGGTGGTGCGGGCGCTGCTCGCGGCGGGCGCGCGGGTCGATCTGCGCGAGGAGTTCGGGTTCACGGCGATGGCGTGGGCGCTCCAGCGCGGGCACGAAGGGGTGGTGCGGGCGCTGCTCGACGGCGGCGCGGATCCGCGGCTGCCGGGTCCCGGCGGCGGGCTTTTGCTGGTCGCGGCGGCGAGGCGCGGGTCGACGGGGTGTGTGCGGGCGCTGCTCGAACACGGCGCGCAGGGGCGGACCGAGGCGCTCGCGGAGGCGCTGGCCTGGTGCGGTGCGGATGTGGCGGCGGTGCTGCGCGCGGGCCTTGAGCAGCCGCAGAGCGAGGCGGTGACGCAGCAGTTCACCGAGGACGGCGGGGTGACCGTGGTCGTGGAGCTGCTGGACGAGGAGGGGCGGCCGCGTTCGGGCAACGACCTCCAGACGGGGCACGCGGCGATCGCCACGCTCCTGGAGGCGGACCTGGGTGTCGTGACGCCGGCCGCCGGGCTTGCGGAGCGTGCGCTGCGCCGCGGTGACCCGGACGACGACGACTGGACCGAGGCCGTCGCGGTGCTCCGGGCGCGCGGCGACGAGGAGACGTACCGGTCGGCGGCCGCGTGGTGCGCGAGCGACGAGGCGCTGCGGCGGGCCTTCGGGGCGGACGTGCTCGGGCAGTTGGGGCCGCGGGGCCGGTACACGGCCAGGTCACTGCCCGTGCTGCGCGATCTGGCCCGGACGGCCCGCGACCCCGCGGGTCTGCGCTCGGCGGTCGTCGCGCTCGGCCATCTCGGGGACCCGGCCGCGCTGCCGGAAATCCTGCTCCACGCCGGGCATCCGCAGCCGCGGGTGCGGCGCGCGGTGGCGCTCGCCCTGACGGGCCTGGTGCCCGCCGGTCACGACGAGGCCGTCGCGGCGCTGGTCGCGCTGACCCGCGACGCGGACGGCGATGTGCGCAACTGGGCCTCGGCGGCGCTCGCCGCGGCCCCTGCCGACACGGCCGAGGTCCGCGACGCGCTGGCCGCGCTCCTCGAAGACCCGGTCGCGGACGCCGCGGCGGAGGCGGCCCGCGGTCTGGCGCTGCGCCACGATCCGCGGGCCGTCGAGGCGCTCGCGCGGATCCTCGCCTGCCAGGCGCCGGGCGGGTACGCGCACGACACGGCCCGGGACGCGATCCGCCACGTCCCGGACGCGCGGGTCAGGGCCCGTCTTGAGTGGACGGTCCCGCGATGTCGTTGACGGCGGCCCAGCTGAACGCCATGGCGGGCCCGATCGTCGCGCCGGGCCCCGGGTACGTCTCCCCCATGACGGCCGCCGAGCAGTTCCCGGAGGCGTAGAGCCCGGCGACGGCTGTCCCGTCCTCGCGCAGGACGCGGGCGTCCGCGTCGGTGACGAGGCCGCCCTTGGTGCCGATGTCGCCGGGGTGGACGGGGACGGCGTAGAAGGGGCCCTTGTCGAGGGGGGCGAGGTTGGGGTTCGGGAGGGTCGGGTCGCCGTAGTAGCGGTCGTAGACGCTGTCGCCGCGCGCGAAGTCCCCGTCCTTTCCGGCGGCGGCGAAGCCGTTGAACCTCCTTATGGCGGGCGGCAGTTGGGGTGCTTCGATGATCCGGGCGAGCTCCTCCACGGTGGCGGCCTGCTTCAGGAAGCCGCTCTCGCGCCACCGCTTGGGGAAGGCCTGGCCGGGGAAGAGGCCCGCGAAGATGTAGCGGGCCTTGGAGCGGGCGTCGAGGATCAGCCAGGACGGGACGGTCGTCGCGTCGGGGCGGTCGGCGGCGTACATGCGGTCCACGAACTCGTGGTACGGCGCCGCCTCGTTGGCGTACCGCTCCCCCGCCGCGTTCACGATCACCATGCCGGGGATGCCCCGGTCGGCGACGAGGAAGAACGGCTTCTCGCCCGGCGGGCACAGGGAGGGGGCGCCCCACACCTTGTCGAGGAGGTCGGTGGCGGCGCCGAGTTCCTCGCCCAGGCGCAGGGCGTCGCCGACCTGGCCCTCGGAGGCATGGGTCCACGCGGTGGACGTGGGCTGCGGCAGGTGCTTCTCGCGCAGCGCCTGGTCGTGGGAGAAACCCCCCGACGCGAGGACGACGCCGCCGCGCGCCCGTACGACGCACTCGGCACCGTCACGCAGGACGCGGACGCCGGTGACCCGGCCGCCCTCCACGACGAGGCCGGTCAGCGGCGCGGACAGCCACAGGTCACCGCCGAGCCGCTCCAGGGAGAGCCGCATCCTGGCGATCAGCGCCTCGCCGAGCGAGAGCAGCTTGCGCCCGCGCAGCGCCGCGCCCACGGCCCGCGCCCCCACCCGCAGCGACCTGCGCTTGCCGGCCCAGGTGCGGGCGACCATGTTGAGGAAGCGGAAGTCGTACGACGTCATGGTCAGCCCGTACGTGGGCAGCCCGGCCCGGCGCAGGTCCCGGGCGAGCGGGCCGAGCTCCTTGAGGTCGACGACGCACGGCTCGGCCGAGCGGCCCTGCGCCATGCCGCCGAGCGCCTCCGGGAAGTAGTCGGAGTATCCGGGCGTGTACATGAAGCGGACGGCGGTGCGGTCGTGGAACTCGCGCACCATGCGCGGCCCGTGCCGCAGATAGGCGTCCTTGCGGACGCCGGGCACGCGGTCGCCGACGGTCGCGTCGAGGTAGGCGCGGGCCTTCTCGTACGTGTCGCCGAGGCCGGCCGCGTCGAGGTGGAAGGTGCCCGGTACCCAGATCGCGCCGCCGGACAGGGCGGTGGATCCGCCGTACCGGTCGGTCTTCTCGACGATCAGGGCGGTCAGGCCGCGCAGGCGGGCGGTGATCGCGGCGGCGAACCCGGCGGCGCCGGACCCGACGACCACCACGTCGTAACCGATCTCGGCGTCACTCATGCGAACTCCCCGGTGGCGTAGGCGCTGCGGAAGCAGAGGAGGGGGCTGCCGCCGTCCCGTGCGGTCACGGCGAGGACCCGGGCGGTGACGATCCAGTGGTCGCCGGCCTCGTGGACGGCGTACAGCTCGCAGTCGACGCCTGCGAGGGCGCCCGCGACGCGGACCGCGCCGCCTTCGATCGGCTCCCACCGCACGTCGCGGAACTTGGCGGGGCCGCTGCGGCCGACGGCGGCGCACACGGCGCGCTGGTCGTCGGCGAGGATCGAGATGCCGAACCGGCCCGCGCGCCGCACCTTGGGCCAGCTCGTCGACGACTTGGCGACGCACAGCAGCACGAGCGGCGGTTCGAGGGAGAGCGAGGCGAAGGACTGGCAGGCGAGGCCCACCGGTTCGCCGGTGTCCTCGTCGAGGGCGGCGACGACCGTGACGCCGGACGCGAAGTGGCCCAGGACGTCACGGAACGCGTCCGGGGTCAGCCGTTCCACCGGTGGCCCCAGAAGCTGTCGGCGGTGATCTCCTTCGTCACCCAGGTCGCTTTGTCGACGATGAGACCGTCCCAGCCGTACTCGACCTGGAAGCCGCCGGGGGCCTGCGCGTAGAACGACACCATGTGGTCGTTGGAGTGCCGGCCGAGGGTGGAGGCGATCGGGATGCCCGCCGCGTTCATGCGGTCCAGGCAGAAGCCGACGTCGTCGAGGCGCTCCAGTTCGACCATGAAGTGCACGATGCCGGGCGGGAGTTCGCCCGGGTACAGGCCGAGGCTGTGGTGGCGGGCGTTGGGACTGAGGAAGTTCATCCAGTAGAAGTCCTGGCCCGGCTTCCCCGTGGGCACGGCGACCGGCGGCAGCTTCATCCGGTCGCGGAGCTGGAAGCCGAGGAGGTTCTCGTAGAAGTCGAGGGTGGCTTCCATGTCGGGGGCGGGCATGACGACGTGACCGAGGCCGAGGTGGTCGCCGGTGACGAAGCGGTTGCCGTACGGCGCGGCGAGCGGGGTGTGGTCCTGGGCCTGGCCCCAGTAGATCTCCAGGGGGTTGCCGGCCGGGTCCTCGCAGTGGATGAGGCCCTGGACGCGGCGGTCGGCGAGGGTGGCGTCGTCGGCGTGCTTGACGGCGACGCCGGCCGCTTCGAGTTCGGCGGCGGCCTCGGCGAGCGCTCGCGCGTTCGCGACCTCGAAGCCTGCGGACAGGAGCCGGTCGTGTTCGCCCGCCACGAAGGACAGGCGGCGGATACGGTCGTCGATCCGGGCGTGCAGAACGGATTCTGTCGAATCCGCGCCCTCGGTCATCCCGAGAATGTCGGTGACGTAGGTGCGCCACTCGGCGAGCTTCGCGGTCTCGATGCGGAGAAACCCCAGAGAGCGGATGTCCATGGCTGCGGGCCTTTCGGGGGCTGGTGACTGGTGTGTTGGCTGGTGATGTGTGGCCGGTGACCAGTGGCCGGTGACTAGTTGCAGAAGAAGTCGACGGCGAGGCGGTTGAACTCGTCGAACCGCTCGGTCTGCGCCCAGTGGCCGCAGTGCGGGAAGACGTGCAGGCGCGCGTCCGGGATGGTCTTGAGGGCGACCAGGGCGCCGTCGAGCGGGTTGACGCGGTCCTCGCGGCCCCAGGTGAGAAGGGTGGGCGCGGTGATGCGGTGGGCCTCGCGCCACAGCATCGCGTCGGCGGGCCACCGGGCGAAGGACGCGGCCATGCGGTCGTTGCCGAGCTTGGCCTCGGGGTCGGTGGCCTGCGCGTAACGCTCCTCGACGAACGCGTCGGTGACGATCGAGGCGTCGTACGCGAGGGTGGTGAGGAAGTCGCGCATCATGGCGCGGGTCGGCTCGCCCGAGCCGTTGAACGCGAAGAGCTTCTTGATGCCCTCGGTCGGGTCGGGCGCGAACAGGTTGACGGAGATGCCGCCCGGGCCCATCAGGAGGAGCTTGCCGACCTTGTCCGGGTGGTCGAGGGCCATTCGGGTCGCGGTGCCGCCACCGAGGGAGTTCCCGACGAAGTGCGCCTGGGGGATGTCCAGTTCATCCATGAGGGCGGCCACGGCGTCGGCCGCGAAGGAGAAGAAGTCCTTGGTGAGCTCGGGCTTGTCGGAGGCGCCGTAGCAGGGCTGGTCGATCAGGAGGGTACGGAAGTGCTCGGCGAACACGGGCAGGTTGCGGCCGAAGTTGGACCAGCCGGAGGCGCCGGGGCCACCGCCGTGCAGCATGATCACGGCAGGGGTGTCCGGGGCGTCGGGGCCCGCCTCGTGGTAGTGGAGGGTCAGGCCCGCGGCTTTGCCGGTCCGCGAAGTGTCCTCGTAGCCAAGGGGATTCACCGTATCGGTAGAGAAGCTCACAGCATCGTGTCCTGGATGTCGAGGCCGAGGGCGCTCTGGCCGGAGAGGAGGAGGGCGCGCTCGGGGTCGTTGGCGGCGTGGCCGCGGCCGGTGTGGACGTCGCGCCAGGCGCGCTGGACCGGGTTGGGGCCGGTGCGCATGGCGCCGCCGCCCGCGTTCTCCATGAGCAGGTCGACGGCGGCCACGGCGCGTTCGGTGGCGAGGACCTGGTCGCGGCGGGCGCGGGCGCGCAGCGGCATGGGGAGTTCGTCGCCGCGTTCGGCGCAGGCGTACAACTCGGAGATGTTGCGCCGGAGTTGAAGTCCCGCGGCGTCGATGTCGGAGGCGGCCCGGGCGATGCGGACCTGCGCGAAGGGGTCCTCGGCGACCTGCTGGCCGTAGGAGATGCGGAAGCGCTTGCGGGTGGCCTCCACGTACGCGTCGAGGGCGCCCTCGGCGATGCCGACGATGGGGGTGGAGATGGTGGTGGTGAAGACGGCGGCGTACGGGAGGCGGTAGAGCGGCTCCGGGTTGGCCTCGTGGCCCGGCACGTCGAGGGCCGTGACCGGGCCGAAGCTGAGGGCGCGGTGCTCGGGCACGAACACGTCCTCGCACACGACGTTGTTGGAGCCGGTGCCGCGCAGGCCGACGGTGTCCCACACGTCGTCGACGCGGTACTCGGCGCGCGGCACGAGGAACGTCCGCATGTCGACGGGCCGGCCGTCCGCGTCCAGGACGAGACCGCCGAGCAGCGCCCAGTCCGCGTGGTCACAGCCGGAGGAGAAACTCCAGGAGCCGCTGATGCGAAAGCCGCCGTCGACGGGGGTGACCTTGCCGGTCGGCGCGTACGAGGAGCAGATCCGGGCCGACGGGTCGGAGCCCCACACCTCTTCCTGGGCGCGAGGGTCGTAGAGCGCGACGTGCCAGGGGTGCACGCCGACGACGGACGCGACCCAGCCGGTGGAGCCGCAGGCCCGGGCGATCTCGCGGACGGCGGCGTAGAAGACGGCCGGGTCTGCGGCGAATCCGCCGTAGGCCCGGGGCTGGAGGAGCCGGAAGAAGCCGGCCTGCTCAAGGTCCTTGACCGACGTGTCGGGCACCTTGCGCAGCGCCTCCGCCTCGGCGGCGCGTTCGCGCAGCGCCGGCGCGAGGGCGCGGACCGCTTCGAGTACGGCGGCTGCGGTGGCCGGGGATTCGCTCATGCGGGGGCCCCTCTCCTGGGTGCGGGTTCGAGTGGCTGGACCGTACGCCCGCCTCCCGCGGGCCGAGAACGGGTGGTTCCCGCTGAGCGGGAACCACGCCGGGTTCCCCTGCTGTCGCCTGTGGGCTGCGTGGACGGCGCGCTCCGTTCACCGGCCTGTCATGCCGGGCGACCGTAATGAGAGGGTCGGCCTTTCCCGTCGGCTTTCACGCCGGCCCGTCCCTTCGGCTTCTGGAGCACTGTGAACACCCCTCGCGCCCACGCCGGCGCGCCCACCCGCGCGCTGCCCGTCGCACCCTCCGCCCTCCAGGCGGTGCTCTTCGACATGGACGGCACGCTCGTCGACACCGAGGACATATGGCTCGAGGTCGTCGAGGCCGTGTCCGTGCGCCACGGCCGCCCCCTGGACGAGGAGGGCCGCGCCGCGGTGCTCGGGCGCTCGGTCGAGGACGCGGCGGAGCTGCTGTACGAGTCCCTGGGCGCGCCCCGCGAGGGCCTCGCGGACGAACTGGGCAGGGACTTCACCGCCAGGATCGCCGAGGGCGCGCCGCCGCGGCCCGGCGCCCTTCGGCTGCTCGCCGCACTGCGCGCGGCGGGGGTCCCGACCGCCCTGGTGTCGGCGTCGCCGCGCGCGGTGGTGCGCCAGATCGCCGAGTCCCTCGACGGGCATGTCTTCGACGCGGTGTACGGGGCCGAGGACACGCCGCGCACGAAGCCGGCGCCGGACCCGTATCTCGCGGCGGCGGCGACCCTCGGCGCGGAGCCCGCGCGGTGCGTCGCGGTGGAGGACACCCCGACGGGGGTGGCGTCGGCGGAGGCGGCGGGGTGCGCGGTCCTCGCGATCCCGTCGGTGCGGCCGATCGCCCCGGCCCCCGGCCGCACGGTCGTCGCCGATCTCACGGGGGCGGATGTGGGGCTGCTGCGGTCGCTCGTGGCGGGCGCGGCGTGACGGCGACGGGCGGGCCGGAGCGGGCGGCATGACGGCGAAAGCTATGCCGAACCGAAATACGTAGCTCCCGGCCCTTCCCCTGGGTCGCGGGCACATGGCAAGGTCGGCGCGAGGTCGTCAACGCGCCCGCAATGTCGCGGATGCGCCCTGTTGTCCTGGGGGTTCAGCCATGCCCGAGCAGACCGGGTTCGTCGAGGGCCCCGCGCCCTCGCTCCTGGAGAAGGCCGCGAAGGTGCTCGGCGCCTTCGACGGCGCGCAGCCGCGCCTCTCCCTCACCGAGGTGATCCGGCGCTCCGGAATCCCCCGGTCCTCCGCCCATCGCATCCTCGACCAGCTGGTACGGCTCGGCTGGCTCGACCGGGAGGGCCGGGACTACCGGATGGGCATGGGGATGCTCGAACTGGGCGCGCTCGCCGCCCACCACAACCGGCTGCGCCGGGCGGCGCTCCCCCGGCTGCACGCGCTGCACGAGTCGACCGGGCACCTGGTGCACCTGTACGTCCTCGACGGCGCCGACGTGGTCTGTCTGGAGCGGATCGGCGGCCTGCACGACACGTCGGTGCCCTCGCGGGTCGGCGGCCGCATGCCCGCGTACTGCACGGCCGCCGGCAGGGCGGTCCTCGCGTTCAGCGACCCGGCGGCCGTCGAGGGCGTCCTCGGGCGCGGCCTGCGCCCCCGCACACCGCGCACCCTCACGCATCCGACCGCGCTGCGGTCCGCGCTCGCCGCGGCCCGCGACCGGGGCGTCGCCTTCGACCACGAGGAGAGCCACCGCGACGTCGTCTGCGTCGCGGCCCCGCTGCGCGGCGCGGGCCGGGCCGTCGCCGCGATCTCCCTGTCCGGCAAGGGCCTGACGGCCCAGCGCGACCTGGAACGCCTCGCACCCGCCGTGCTCGCCTGCGCCCGCGCGGTCTGGCGCGACCTGTACGGGCCCGGGCGCGCGACCCGCTCGGCGCCGCCGCCGAGCTGCGCGCCGGGCGTCTCCGAGCAGGCGATGGACAACATGATGGGGTGGCTGCGGACGAGCGAGTGGATGTAGGCCCGGCTCCGCGGTCCCGGCCCGCCGTACTCGCGCGGGCCGGGCCCCTCAGGAGTACGTGACCCCCACCGCGTCCGACACCGGCAGCGCCTGGCACGCGAGGACGTACCCCTCGTCCAGGTCCCGCTGGTCGAGGATCTCGTTCCGTGCCATCGTGACCTCCCCCTTGGTGACCCGGCAGCAGCACGCGCTGCACGCGCCCTCGCGGCACGAGAAGGGGGCGTCGACACCGGCGGCGAGCAGGGCGTCGAGCAGGGGCGTCCCGCCGGGCCACGCCACTTCCCGCTCCTCGCCGTCGAGTTCTACGTGAAGCCGGTGGTCGTCGGCGTCCGGCGCGGCCCCGTCCCTGCGCTCGGCCTGGTCCGCCCGCTCGGCGAACACGTCGTCGCCGAGCGAGAAGTACCGCTCCCTGCGCACGGATCGCCCGCCCACCGCCCGCAGCGCCTGCTCGGCCGCGTCCATCAGGGGCGCGGGCCCGCACAGATAGGCGTCGCGGCCCGCGTACGGGGCGAGGGGTGCGCGCAGGGCGGCGGCCGTGGGCAGGCCCTGGAGGGTCTCCAGCCAGTGCACGACGGCGAGCCGGCCCGCGAACTCGACTCCCAGGAGCCGGAGTTCCTCACGGAAGATGACCGACTCCTCGTCACGATTGGCGTACAGGAGGGCGACCCGGCCGCGGCCCGCGGCGAGGGCCGACTTGGCGATGGAGACGACGGGCGTGATGCCGCTGCCGCCCGCGACGAGCAGCAGGTCCCCGCCGAGGCCGGGCGGCGTGAACGTGCCGGCGGGCGGCAGGACCTCCAGCTCGTCGCCAGGTGCGACACGTTCGCACATCCAGCCCGACCCGACTCCCCCGGCGACCCTCTTCACCGTCACCTTCATGGGCTCGCCGGTGTGCGGGGAACTGGCCAGCGAGTAGCAGCGGGCCCCGCCACCCGGCAGCCGTACGGTCATGAACTGGCCCGGCTTGTACGGGAGTTGTGCGTCCAGGACGAGGGAGACCGCGTCGGCCGTCTCCCGTATCACCTCGGCGACCCGGACCCTCACGCTAGGCATCCGCGACCCCCAGGAGTCCGCTCGCGACCGCCACGTCGACGCTCGCCCGCAGGGGCGCGCAACCCCGTACGCGCGCGCTCAGCTCGCCGGCCGCGACGCGCTCCGCGATGATCGGGCAGACCTCGGCCGCCTCCCCGGTCCACTGGATCTGCGTGTGGGCAGCGCTGAACTTCTCGCACAGGACCTCGTTTCCGCAGGCCGCACACCGGACGGGCCGCATCAGTCGGCCTTCCGCCGGGCGAGGTTCCGCTCGACCTCCGCGCGCCAGGCGGCGGTCGCGCGCTCGGTGTCGATCTCGAACTCGAAGCGCCGCACCATCTCGTCCTTGACGTCGCCGGCATCCACGTAGAACTGCTCGTACCAGCGCCGCAGTTGGTAGACGGGACCGTCCTCCTCGGTGAGGAGGGGGTTGTCGATACGGGTCTTGTTCCGCCAGATCTCGACGTCCTGCTCGAAGCCGACCGCGAGCCCCTCGGAGGTGAGCCGGGCGGCATCGGCGGCCTGCTCGTCACTCATGCCGGGCAGCTTCCTGACGATCGCGCCGTACATGAGCATGAAGCTGTTCTCGTCGATCGGGTAATGGCAGTTGATGAGGACCGACTCCATCTCGACGCCTCCGCCGACATCGCTCCACAGCTTGTCGATCATGTACGAGGGGCCGAAGTACGAGGCGTCGGAGCGCAGGCCGCCGCCGGTCGACAGCGTGCCGAGCTCGACGTCGCCGCGCGGCGTGGACTCCATGTACTGGGTGGCGACATGGCCGTCGAAGACGTTCTTGAAGTAGTTCGGGAACGCGTAGTGGACGTAGAAGAAGTGCGCCATGTCGACGACGTTGTCCACGATCTCGCGGCAGTTGGAGTTCTCGACGCGCAGGGCGCTCCAGGACCAGTCGGACCACTCGGGACTGCCGAAGCCCTCGATCTCCGGGATGGTGACGCCGGGCGGGGGCTCATGGCCCTCGGGGTCGTGCCACACGTAGAGCTGGCCGTTGCGTTCGAGGGTGGTCCAGGCGCGGGTCCTGGCGCGCGGCGGGACGCGTCGCGCGTACGGGATGCCGGCGCAGCGCCCGTCGCCCGCCCAGCGCCAGTCGTGGAACGGGCAGGCGACGGCGTCACCCTTGACGGTGCCGTGGGCGAGGTTGCCGCCCATGTGGGGGCAGTACGCGTTGAGGACGTGCAGGCGGCCGGGACCTCCCGCCGCGGGCTCCCCCCGGAAGACGACGAGCTTCGTACCGAACGCCTCGATCTCGTGCGGGCCGCCGTCACGGAAGGCGGTGGCCAGGCCCAGGCAGTGCCAGCCGCGGGCGTAGCGGGCCGGCGGTGCGCCGGCCTCGATGACGCGGACCTCTTGCCGCTGTGCGCTCATGTCGCGTGTCCTGCCCTTCAGTCGCGTGCCGCGAGTTCGACGGCGATGTCGATGAGCTGGTCCTCCTGGCCGCCGACGAGGCGGCGCTCCCCGGCGCGCAGCAGGATCTCGGCACCGGAGACGCCGTAGCGCTCCGCCTGCCGGTAGGCGTGCTTGAGGAAGCTGGAGTAGACGCCGGCGTGCCCCATCAGGAGGGACATCCGGTCGAGCAGGCACTCGTCGTCCATGACGGGCCGCACGACGTCCTCGGCCGCGTCGATGATCTTCAGTACGTCGATGCCGGTGCGCAGGCCCATCTTGTGGCAGACGGCGGCGAACGCCTCGAGGGGCGTGTTGCCCGCGCCCGCGCCGAGCCGCCGTGTCGAGCCGTCGATCTGCAGCGCTCCGGCGCGCACGGCGGCCACGGAATTGCCCACGCCCAGGCCGAGGTTCTCGTGCCCGTGGAAGCCGACCTGCGCGTCGTCGCCCAGCTCGGCGACAAGCGCGGACACCCGGTCGGTGACGTCGTCCATGACCAGGGCGCCGGCCGAGTCGACGACGTACACGCACTGGCAGCCTGCGTCGGCCATGATCCTGGCCTGGGCGGCGAGCCGCTCCGGGGTCGTGGAGTGCGCCATCATCAGGAATCCGACGGTCTCCAGGCCCATCTCCCGCGCGAGGCCGAAGTGCTGGACGGAGATGTCGGCCTCCGTGCAGTGCGTCGCGATGCGGCACACGCGCGCGCCGTTCGCGTGCGCGGCCCTGATGTCGTCCATCACGCCGAGGCCGGGCAGCATCAGGAACGCGATGCGCGCCTGCCGCGCCGTGTCGACGGCGGCCTTGATGAGCTCCTGCTCGGGCGTCTTCGAGAACCCGTAGGTGAAGGACGAGCCGCCCAGGCCGTCGCCGTGCGTGACCTCGATGACGGGGACCCCCGCGCCGTCGAGGGCGCCGACGATGCTGCGTACGTCGTCGGCGGTGAACTGGTGCCGCTTCGCGTGCGAACCGTCGCGCAGCGAGGAGTCGGTGACGCGGATGTCGAGCGTCTGTGAGTACGGCTTCACTTGCTGATCCCCTTTGCGAGCTCCTCGCCGGCCTTCGTCGCGGCGGCGGTCATGATGTCGAGGTTTCCTGCGTACGGCGGCAAGAAGTCGCCCGCACCCTCCACCTCCAGGAAGATCGCGACGCGCGCCATCCCGCCGTTCATGGGATCGGGGTCGTCGAACTGCGGTTCCGTGCGCAGCCGGTAGCCGGGCACGTACGTCGCCACGCTCTCGGCGATCTCCTTCACGGAGAGGGTGATCGCGTCACGGTCGGTGTCCTCGGGAATGGCGCAGAAGACGGTGTCGCGCATGATGACGGGTGGCTCGGCGGGGTTGAGGATGATGATCGCCTTGCCGCGCGCGGCGCCGCCGATCTCCTCGATGCCGCGGGACGTCGTACGGGTGAACTCGTCGATGTTCGCGCGGGTGCCGGGCCCCGCGGACACCGAGGCTACGGACGCCACGATCTCCGCGTACGCGACGGGGGCGACGCGTGAGACCGCGTACACCATGGGGATGGTGGCCTGGCCGCCGCAGGTGATCATGTTGATGTTGGGCGCGTCGAGATGCGCGGTGAGGTTCGCGGGCGGGACCACGGCGGGGCCGACGGCGGCCGGGGTCAGGTCGATGGCCCGGATGCCGAGTTCGGCGTAGCGCGGGGCGTTGGCGCGGTGGACGTAGGCGCTCGTCGCCTCGAAGACGAGGTCGGGCCGCTCGTCCTGGGCGAGCAGGTGCTCGACGCCCTCGTGGCTCGCCTCGACCCCCAGCTTCCGGGCCCGCGCGAGGCCCGCGCTGTCGGGATCGACGCCGATCATCCAGCGCGGCTCGATGTACGGGGAGCGGTGGAGCTTGTGGAGGAGGTCGGTGCCGATGTTCCCGGAGCCGACGATCGCGGCGGTGGCCTTCTTCGAAGTCATACGTACCTCAGCAGAGTCAGCGGACCCGTCGGGGTCATCGGAACGAGAGCGATACGGCGCCGAGTCCGGTGAACTCGGCGGTATAGGTGCGGCCCGCTTCGACATCGACGGCGCGGGTGCAGGAGCCGGGCAGGATGACGTGCCCCTTGCGCAGGGGCACGCCGAAGCGGGCGACGGTGCGGGCCAGCCAGGCGACGGAGACGGCGGGGTCGCCGAGCACGGCGTCACCGCGGCCCCGTGCGAGCTCGTCGCCGTCGCAGGTGAGCCGCGCCTCGACGGCTTTCAGGTCGAGCTGGCGCGGGTCGCGGCCCTCGCCGATGACGTAACCGGCGGACGAGGCGTTGTCGGCGATCGTGTCGGCGATGGCGATGCGCCAGTCGGCGATCCGGCTGTCGATCAACTCCAGGGCGGGCACGACGCGTTCGGTCGCGGCGAGGACGTCGGCCGGGGTGCAGCCCTCGCCCGGGAGGTCGTCGCCGAGTACGAATCCGATCTCGGCCTCGACGCGGGGCGCGCAGTAGCGGACGGTGTCCACGGGCCGGTCCTCGCGCAGCTCCATGTCGTCGAGGAGATGGCCGTAGTCCGGCTCGTCGACGCCCATCATGCGCTGCATCACCGGCGACGAGAGGCCCACCTTGTGCCCGGTGACCTGGGCACCCAGGGCGGTCCTGTGCCGGATGTTGATCAGCTGGATCTCGTACGCGTCCTCGGTGCCGATGCCCTCGAACGCGCCGGCCAGGGGCGCGACGGGGCTGCGGCCGAGCTCGGCGCGACGCAGCAGCGCGGCGGCCTCCTGTCGACTCCGGACGTCCAGCATCTCGGCTCCTTGGGGTGGCGGTCTGACCCGCGGTGCGGTGCGGTGCTACCGCGGTGGGCCAGACGGTAGGCCGGAGCCGGGACGTGGAGGGAGGCCGGATTCCCGCTCAGCGGGAAGGTGACGCAGCTCAGCGGGAAGGTGTCGGCGGGCCCGTAGGGGCAGGGGCACGCCCCTACGGGGGCGGCTTCACCCGGCCCCGTACACCGCCCCCGGAACCTCCGCCCTGCCGAGGAGTTCCCTCGCCGCCTCGCCGGCCTCGGCCGGGGTCCAGCGCGCTGCCTTGTCGGCGGTGGGGCCCGGGCGCCAGCTCTCCATGACCGTGATGCGGCCGGCCTCCGCCTCGAAGACGCGGCCGGTCACGCCGTCGCTCGCGGCGGAGCCGAGCCACACCACCACCGGCGACACGTTCTCCGGGGCCATCGCGTCGAAGCCGTCCTCGGGGGCGGCCATCGTGTCGGCGAACGTGCGCTCCGTCATGCGGGTGCGGGCCGCAGGCGCGACCGCGTTCACCTGCACCCCGTACCGCCCCATCTCCGCCGCGGCCACCAGAGTCAGTCCCACGATGCCGGCCTTCGCCGCGCTGTAGTTGCCCTGCCCCACCGAGCCGAGCAGCCCCGCCCCCGACGACGTGTTCACGACCCGGGCCGAGGGTGTCCTGCCCGCCTTCGCCTCCGCGCGCCAGTGCTCCGCCGCGTGCTTCAGGGGCAGGAAGTGGCCCTTGAGATGCACCCGCATGACCGCGTCCCAGTCGTCCTCGTCGAGGTTGACCAGCATCCGGTCGCGGAGAAAGCCGGCGTTGTTGACCAGCGTGTCCAGGCGCCCGAAGGTGTCGAGGGCCGTGGCGACGAGGGACGCGGCGCCCTCCGTGGTCGCGATGTCCCCGCCGTGGGCGACCGCCTCGCCGCCCAGGGCCCGTATCTCCTCGACCACTTGGGCCGCCGGACTGTCCGGTGCCGGGGCCCCGTCCAGACCCACCCCCAGATCGTTGACCACGACCCGTGCGCCCTCGGCGGCGAACGCCAGCGCGTGCGCGCGCCCCAGGCCACGCCCGGCCCCCGTCACGATCACGACCCGCCCCGCACACAGCCCCGAACCAGCACCCGCACCCATGTCCGCACCCATGTCCGCACCCATGTCCGCTCCCGTGCCCTTCTCCATGTCACGCCTCCTTGTTGACAGTTGCCGCGTCCAGGAACGCCGGCCGCTCCCCGCCTCCGTGCACCAGGAGGCTCGCCCCCGTGATGTACGACGCCGCGTCCGAGGCGAGGAACACCGCCGCGTCCCCGATCTCCGACGGCTCGGCGAGGCGGCCGACCGGCACCGTGCGCCCCACCGCCGCCACGCCTTCCTCGTCCCCGTAGTGCAGATGGGACAGCTCGGTGCGCACCATCCCGAGGACCAGCGTGTTCACCCGTATCTCGGGCGCCCACTCCACCGCCATCGAGCGCGCCAGGTTCTCCAGGCCCGCCTTGGCCGCCCCGTAGGCCGCCGTGCCCGGCGAGGGTCTCGCGCCGCTCACGCTGCCGATCATCACGACGGAGCCGCGCGTGCGCCGCAGTTGCTCCCGCGCGGCCAGCGACGCGGTCATCGGCGCCGTGAGATTGAGCTCGACCACGCGCGCGTGCCGCTCCGCGTCGGACTCGCCGAGCAGCCGGTACGGCGTGCCTCCCGCGTTGTTCACCAGCACGTCCACCCGGTCGAGGCCCGCGAAGAAGCGCCGTACGGCCGGACCGTCCCGCAGGTCGACCGGTTGGAACTCGCAGCCGGGCAGGGGCTCATCGGGGGGTCTGCGCGCACACACCACGACATCCGCCCCCGCCCGCACGAACGCCGCCGCGATCCCGGCCCCCACGCCCCGTGTGCCCCCGGTGACGACCGCGACCCTTCCCCTCAGGGGCCTTGAGCTCAGATCCATGCCATCCACCCCAGGTCCATTCCGCTCGTCCCCATCGCCTGCTACCTTCCTACCAAACAAACGTTAGGTGGAAAGGTAGCTGAACGCCATGGGTGTCTCCACCTCCTCACCCGAAAAGGGGATCGCCGTCGTCACGGTGGACTTCCCTCCGGTCAACGCGCTGCCGGTGCGGGGCTGGTACGACCTGGCCGACGCCCTGCGCGCGGCGGGCCGCGACCCGGACGTGCGCTGCGTCGTCCTCGCCTCCGAGGGCCGGGGGTTCAACGCGGGCGTCGACATCAAGGAGATGCAGCGCGACACGGCGTCCGGCGGCCACGGCACCCTCATCGGCGCCAACCGCGGCTGCTACGAGGCCTTCGCGGCCGTGTACGAGTGCGAGGTGCCGGTCGTCGCCGCGGTGGGCGGCTTCTGCCTGGGCGGCGGCATCGGCCTCGTGGGCAACGCGGACGCGATCGTCGCCTCGGACGACGCCACCTTCGGCCTCCCCGAGCTCGACCGCGGAGCGCTCGGCGCCGCGACCCATCTCGCCAGGCTCGTGCCGCAGCACCTGATGCGAGCCCTCTACTACACCTCGCGCACGGCGACGGCGCAGGAACTGCACGCGCACGGTTCCGTCTGGAAGGTCGTGCCGCGGGCCGGACTCCGGGCCGCCGCACTGGACCTGGCCCGCGAGATCGCCCGCAAGGACGGCTCGCTCATCCGCCTCGCCAAGGCCGCGATCAACGGCATCGACCCCGTCGACGTACGCCGGAGCTACCGCTTCGAGCAGGGCTTCACCTTCGAGGCGAACCTCAGCGGCGTCGCGGACCGCGTCCGCGACACGTTCGGCACGGACGCAGGCACAGGTACTGACGCAGGCGCAGGCACAAGTACTGCCGCAGGCACGGACACGGCAACCAAGGGGGAAGCCAAGTGACGGACAAGACCATGACGCCCGAGGACGTCGTCGCCCGCCTGAGCAGCGGCATGACCATCGGCATCGGTGGCTGGGGCTCGCGCCGCAAACCCATGGCCCTCGTACGGGCCCTGCTGCGCAGCGACGTCACGGATCTCACCGTCGTCGCGTACGGCGGCCCGGACGTAGGCCTGCTCGCCGCCGCCGGGAAGATCCGCAAGCTGGTCACCGCCTTCGTGACCCTCGACTCGATCCCGCTCGAACCGCACTTCCGCGAGGCCCGCCAGCGCGGCGCGTTCGAACTGACGGAGGTCGACGAGGCGATGTTCATGTGGGGCCTGCACGCCGCGGCGAACCGGCTCCCCTTCATCCCCGTGCGGGCCGGCATCGGCTCGGACGTCATGCGCGTCAACCCCGCGCTGAAGACGGTCGGTTCGCCGTACGAGGACGGGGAGACGCTGGTTGCCATGCCGGCGCTGCGGATGGACGCGGCGCTCGTCCACGTGAACCGCGCGGACCGGCACGGAAACGGCCAGTACCTCGGCCCCGACCCGTACTTCGACGACCTGTTCTGCGAGGCGGCCGACACGGCGTACGTGTCGTGCGAGGAGCTGGTGGAGGGATTCGGCGACGTCGGGGACGCCGTTCCGCAGACCCTCCTCGTCAAGCGGCATGCGGTCACCGGCGTGGTCGAGACGCCGAACGGCGCGCACTTCACGTCGTGCGCCCCCGACTACGGGCGGGACGAAGCATTCCAGAAGCTGTACGCGACCACACCCTGGCCCGAGTTCGCCGAACGCTTCCTGCCGGCGCGCGGCGACGAGAAGAGCTACCAGGAAGCCGTACGGACCTGGCACGCGGAGCGCGAGCAATCCCCCGGAGTCACCGCCACACCGGCGACACCAGCCACACCGGTGACACCAACCACCACGTCCGCCACGACCCCCACCCGCGCCGAATACTGCGTCATCGCCTGCGCCGACGCCTGGCGCGACAGCGGTGAGATCCTGGCGAGCCCCATGGGCCTGATCCCGTCGGTCGGGGCCCGCCTCGCCAAGCGCACCTTCTCCCCCGATCTGCTCCTCACCGACGGCGAGGCGATGACCGTGGGTCTCGACGGGGAGCCGGAGGGCTGGCTTCCGTACCGTCAGCACCTCACCATGGTCACCGGCGGCAGGCGCCACGTGATGATGGGCGCGAGCCAGATCGACCGGCACGGCAACCAGAACATCTCGTGCATCGGCGACTGGGACCGCCCCGCCCGCCAGTTGCTCGGGGTCCGCGGCGCACCCGTCAACACCCTCAACAATCCGGTGAGTTACTGGGTCCCGAAGCACTCCGGGCGCGTGTTCGTCGAGAAGGTCGACATGATCAGCGGGGTCGGGTACGACAGCGCCGCCGCGGCGGGACCGTCGGCGACGCGCTACCACCGCATCCCGCGCGTCGTGTCGAACCTCGGCGTCTTCGACTTCGAGACGCCGGACCGCTCGATGCGCCTCGCGTCCGTGCACCCCGGGGTCACCGTCGACGAGGTGATCGCGGCGACGGGCTTCCCGCTTGTCCTGCCGGACGGGGGCGACGTGCCGTACACACGCGAACCCACCCCCGAGGAGCTCCGGCTGATCCGCGACGTCATCGACCCGAAGGGCCTGCGCGACCGCGAGGTCAGGCCCGTATGAGCGACGCGGCCATCGAGACGGCGTTCACCAAGCTGGTCGGCGTGCGCCACCCGCTCGTGCAGACCGGCATGGGCTGGATCGCGGGCCCGCGCCTCGTGTCGGCGTCGGCGAACGCCGGGGCGCTCGGCATCCTCGCCTCCGCCACCATGACCCTCGACCAGCTCAGGTCGGCGGTGCGCGAGGTGAAGTCCCGTACGGGCGAACCCTTCGGGGTCAATCTGCGCGCGGACGCCGGTGACGCGCGGGACCGCGTGCGGGTGATCATCGACGAGGGTGTGCGGGTCGCCTCGTTCGCGCTCGCGCCGTCCCGTGACCTGATCGCCGAGCTGAAGGACGCGGGCGTCGTCGTCATCCCCTCCATCGGTGCCCGGCGTCACGCCGAGAAGGTCGCCGCGTGGGGCGCTGACGCCGTCATCGTGCAGGGCGGCGAGGGCGGCGGCCACACGGGGGACGTCGCGACGACGGTGCTGCTGCCGCAGGTCGTGGACGCCGTGGACATCCCGGTGATCGGCGCGGGCGGGTTCCACGACGGGCGCGGCCTGGTCGCTGCCCTCGCGTACGGCGCGGCCGGCGTCGCCATGGGCACCCGTTTCCTGCTCACCTCCGACTCGACCGTCCCGGACGCGGTGAAGGCGAGATATCTGGCGGCCACGGTCAAGGACGTCACCGTGACGACGGCCGTGGACGGTCTGCCGCACCGCATGCTGCGCACCGATCTCGTCAACTCACTTGAACGGGCGGGGCGTACGCGCGCGCTCGCGCAGGCCGTGCGGCGGGCCGCCGGGTTCAGGAAGCTGTCGGGCCTGAGCTGGCCGCAGATGGTCCGCGACGGGCTGGCGATGAAGCACGGCAAGCAACTGTCGTGGAGCCAGGTCCTGCTCGCCGCGAACACCCCCATGCTCCTCAAGGCGTCCATGGTCGAGGGCCGCACCGACCTCGGCGTCATGGCATCGGGCCAGGTCGCGGGGGTGATCGAGGACCTACCGAGCTGCGAGGAACTCGTCACCCGCGTGATGGCCGAGGCCCGGCACGCGCTCGGCACCCTGCCTACCCCAGGGTGATCCCGCTTCCCGCAAGGGAGTTCAGCGATGCCACGCACTGTGTCCAGACGCGCCCTGGTCGGCGCCGCGCTCACCACCCTGACGGCCGCGGCCGTCGCGCCCGGTGCCGCCGCGGCCGGACGGCGTCCGTACCAGGACCCGCCGATCCGGCACGTCCCCCTCCAGGGCGCGGTCAACGTCCGTGACGTGGGCGGCTACCGTGCCCTCGGCGGCGGTCGTGTCCGCCACGGGCTCGTCTACCGCTCCGACGCCCTGTCCAAGCTCACCGACGCCGACGTCACGACGCTCTCGGGCCTCGGTCTGCGCCGGGTGGTCGACTACCGGGTGCCGGTGGAGGTCCAGTACGACGGCGCGGACCGCCTCCCCGCCGGCCTCGCCCCGGACTCGCGACCGGTGTCCGACAACGGCCTGTACGCGCAGATGATGGCCGCCATCGGTTCCAAGGACCCCGTCCGGCAGGAGGAGATGCTCGGCGGCGGCCGGGCGGCCGCCTTCATGCGCAGCGTGTATCCGCGGTTCGTGTCGGACGCGGACAACCGCGCGCGGTTCGCGACCACCCTGCGCGACGCCGCGTACGGCACCGGCGGCCGGGGCGCGCTCCTGTACCACTGCACGTCGGGGAAGGACCGCACAGGCTGGACGACGTACGTCCTGCTGCTTCTGCTCGGCGTGCCCGAACGGACCGCCGTGGACGACTACTTGGCGTCGAACGCCCTCCGTGCCGCGCACGACGCGAAGGTGCGGGACGGGCTGAAGCAGTCCGGCATGATGGTCGACCCGGACCTGCTGATCCCCCTCCAGGAGGTCCGCACGGAGTATCTGTCGGCGGCCGTCGACCAGGCGCGGGCGGACTACGGAAGCCTGGGCCGGTACGTCTCGCAGGGGCTCGGCCTCGGCCTGGACACCGTCGCGGCCCTGCGCCACCGGCTGCTCGACTGACGCGAACGCGAAGACTGACGCGAACGCGAAGCGGGGCGGTGGGGCGAGGCTGTTCGCCTCGTCCCACCGCCCCGCTGTTCAGCTGGGGTACCGCTTACGCGGCCGCGCCGCGCCCGGCGTCACGCGGACCGCGCCGCGCCCGGCCGCCGCGCCCGCCGGCGCTCTGACCGGCGCCGCCCTGCCCGGGACCGCCCTGGCCACGGCCGCCCTGACCCCGGCCGCCGGCGCCCTGGGAGCGACCGCCCTGGACGGCCTGGCCGCGCCCGCCGCCCTGGCCGCCGCCTTCGCCGCGCCCGGCCTGAGCGCGCCCGCCCTGGGCACGCCCTGCCTGGCCGCCGCCCTGGCCGCGTCCGCTGCCGCCACGGCTGCGCCGCGGCTTGCGGGCACCGGAGGCGGCCGGAGCGGTCGGCTCCGGGACCTCGATGACGGCGGGGACGCCGGAGGGCTCCCGCGCGCCGGTGATGCGGACGAGCTCTTCGTCGGTCGACTTGACCTGGGTGTTCTGCGGCCGGATGCCCGCGTCCCGCATGAGGCGCGTGACGTCGCGCTTCTGCTCGGGCAGGACCAGCGTGACGACGCTGCCGGACTCGCCGGCGCGGGCGGTGCGGCCGCCGCGGTGCAGGTAGTCCTTGTGCTCGGTCGGCGGGTCGACGTTCACGACGAGGCCGAGGTCGTCGACGTGTATGCCGCGGGCGGCGACGTTCGTGGCGACGAGGGCCGTGACCCGGCCGTCCTTGAACTGTTCCAGGGTGCGGTTGCGCTGCGGCTGCGAGCGTCCGCCGTGCAGCGGCGCCGCGAGGACTCCGCTGGCGAGGAGCCGCTTGGCGAGCCGGTCGGCCGACCGCTTGGTGTCGACGAAGAGGATCACGCGGCCTTCGCGGGCGGCGATGCGCGCGGTGACGGCCTTCTTGTCGGTCTCGTCGAGCACGTGGAGGACGTGGTGCTCCATCGTGGTGACGGCGCCGGCCGACGGGTCCACGGAGTGGACGACCGGGTCGGTCAGGAACTGCCGGACGAGCCGGTCGACGTTCCGGTCGAGCGTCGCCGAGAACAGCATGGTCTGGCCGCCGGGGGCGACCTGCTTGAGGAGCGCCGTGACCTGCGGCATGAAGCCCATGTCGGCCATCTGGTCGGCCTCGTCGAGGACGGTGATCCGCACCTCGGACAGGTCGCAGTCGCCGCGCTCGATGAGGTCCTTGAGGCGGCCGGGCGTCGCCACGACGACCTCCGCGCCGCGGCGCAGGGAGGACGCCTGGCGGGAGATCGACATGCCGCCGACGACGGTGGCCAGACGGAGCCTGACCGCGCCCGCGTACGGCGTGAGGGCGTCGGTGACCTGCTGGGCGAGCTCGCGGGTCGGCACGAGGACGAGGGCCAGCGGCATGCGCGGCTCGGCCTTGAGGCCGGCGGTGCGGGCGAGCATCGGCAGGCCGAACGCGAGGGTCTTGCCGGAGCCGGTGCGGCCGCGGCCGAGGAGGTCGCGTCCCGCGAGGGAGTTGGGGAGGGTGGCGCCCTGAATGGGGAACGGCTCGGTGACGCCCTGCTCGGTGAGCGTCTTCAGAAGGCCGGCCGGCATGTCGAGCTCGGCGAACGTCGCGGCCGCGGGCAGCGCGGGCGTCGTGTTCTCCGGCATCGTGAATTCCTGCGGCGGCGTGGGCCTGCGCTCGGGAACGCGGCCCTTTCCGCCGGACCTTCCGCCCCGGGAATTCCTTCCGGCGTTTCCGGCGCCCGCGTTTCCTGAAGCGGATGCGGACCGGTTGCGGGTCGGGCGGGGCGGACGTGCGGGGTTAGCCATGCGGGCATGCCTTCCTGGGCCTGGGCGGCCGGGAGCCGGTGGCCATCGACGCGTCTGCGAGCCGTCGGCCTGGTGTGGCCATCGACGCGTCTGCGGGCCGCCGGCCTGGGGACAGCACGGGCCGGGGCCCGCACCTTCGCGGTGCGGACCCCGGCCGTGGGGTGCGTGATCCTTGGGATCAAGCGGTGTTTCAGGCGGGGAGGATGTTCTCCGCCTGGGGGCCCTTCTGGCCCTGCGTGACGTCGAACGTCACCTTCTGGCCCTCCTGGAGCTCACGGAAGCCCGAGGTGGCGATGTTGGAGTAGTGGGCGAAGACGTCGGCGCCGCCGCCGTCCTGCTCGATGAAGCCGAAGCCCTTTTCCGAGTTGAACCACTTCACGGTTCCGGTGGCCATAACAATCTCCTTTACTGGGGCGGTACGGAAATCCGAGTCCTTCGAATCTCCAGTCGCACCATTGAGCCCCATCCGGAGTTGGCCCGGAGGACCGGCCGGAAAACAATAATGCGCCTGAGGAACATTCCCGTCAGGCGCACATAAAGTCTATGGGTACCAAAACTGCAACGTCATCGACCTTAGCACGACCGTCACGGGACTAGAGACGCTCGATGATCGTGACGTTCGCCTGGCCCCCTCCCTCGCACATCGTCTGCAGTCCGTAGCGCCCGCCCGTGCGCTCCAGCTCGTGCAGCAGGGTCGTCATCAGTTTCGCGCCGGTCGCGCCGAGGGGGTGGCCCAGCGCGATCGCTCCCCCGTTCACGTTCACCTTCTCGGGGTCCGTGCCCGTCTCTTTGAGCCAGGCGAGGACCACGGGGGCGAACGCCTCGTTGATCTCGACGAGGTCGATGTCGTCCATGGACATGCCGGTCTTCTTCAGCGCGTACGCCGTCGCGGGGATCGGCGCGGAGAGCATGCGGATGGGATCCTCGCCGCGTACGGAGAGGTGGTGGACGCGGGCGCGCGGGGTCAGGCCGTGCTCGCGTACGGCGCGCTCCGAGGCGAGGAGCAGCGCGGCGGCGCCGTCGGAGACCTGCGAGGAGCAGGCCGCGGTGATCGTGCCGCCCTCGACGACGGGCTTGAGGCCCGCCATCTTCTCCAGGGTGGTGTCGCGGCGGGGGCCCTCGTCGACGGTGACGTCTGCGTAGGCGGCGGTCTCGCGGGCGAAGCGGCCCTCGTCGATGGCGCGGATCGCGCGCTCGTGGGAGCGCAGGGCCCACTCCTCCTGGTCACGGCGGGTGATGCCCCACTTGCCGGCGATGAGCTCGGCGCCGTGGAACTGGTTCACCGGCTGGTCGCCGTAGCGGGCGCGCCAGCCCTCGCTGCCCGCGTACGGGCCGTCGGTGAGGCCGAGGGGCTCGGCGGCCTGGCGGGAGGCGTAGGCGATGGGGATCTGCGTCATGTTCTGGGTGCCGCCGGCGACGACGAGGTCCTGGGTGCCGGACAGGACGCCCTGCGCCGCGAAGTGCACGGCCTGCTGTGACGAACCGCACTGGCGGTCGATGGTCACGCCGGGGACCTCCTCGGGGAGGCCGGCGGCGAGCCAGGACGTCCGCGCGATGTCACCGGCCTGCGGGCCCACCGTGTCGAGGCAGCCGAAGACGACGTCCTCGACGGCGGCGGGGTCGATCCCGGAGCGGGCGACGAGCTCCTTGAGGACGTGCGCGCCCAGGTCGGCGGGGTGGGCGGCGCAGAGGCCTCCCTTGCGCCGTCCTACGGGGGTGCGGACCGCTTCGACTATGTAGGCCTCGGCCATGACGGGTTTCCCTTCTCAGGGTTGGGTGGCGCGTACGGCGATGCCGTCCAGGACCATCGAGAGGTACTGGCGGGCGATCTCCTCGGGGCTGTGCTGTCCGCCGGGGCGGTACCAGGACGCGGCGACCCAGACGGTGTCGCGGACGAACCGGTAGGTGAGCCGGATGTCGAGGTCGGCGCGGAACACCTCGGCGGCGACGCCGCGCTCCAGGGTGGACAGCCACGCCTTCTCGAACTTGCGCTGGGAGGCGGCCAGGAACTCGAAGCGCTCCTGGACGGCGAGGTGCTTGGACTCCTTCTGGTAGATGGCGACGGCGGCGCGGTGCCGGTCGATCTCGCGGAAGGACTCGGTGACGAGGGCCTCCAGGGTTTCCCTGGGGCCGAGGCGGGAGTCGAGGACGGAGTCGTATCCGTGCCACAGCTCGTCGAGGAAGGTCCGCAGGATCTCTTCGAGCATCGACTCCTTGGAGTCGAAGTGGTAGTAGAGGCTGCCCGCGAGCATGCCCGCGTGGTCGGCGATCTTGCGGACGGTGGTGGCGTTGTACCCCTGGGCGGCGAAGACCTCGGCCGCGGTGTCGAGGAGTTCGCGGCGGCGCTCGGGCGAGGCGGTCACCTGGGGCTTCTTCTTGGTAGGCACGCGTCCATTGTCGTCCTCACCGGCGCGCCCGCGGCGCTACGCATGCTGGCTGCTGACGGAGACGGTCTCGCCCGTCATGTACGAGGAGTAGCCGGACGCCAGGAACACGATCACGTTGGCGACTTCCCAGGGTTCCGCGTACCGACCGAAGGCCTCCTTCTCGGTGAGTTCGGCGAGGAGTTCGGCGGAAGTGACCTTCACGAGGTGGGGGTGCATGGCGAGGCTGGGCGAGACCGCGTTGACCCGGACTCCGTACGCGGCGGCCTCGATCGCGGCGCAGCGGGTGAGCGCCATGACGCCGGCCTTGGCGGCGGCGTAGTGGGCCTGTCCGGCCTGGGCGCGCCAGCCGACGACGGACGCGTTGTTCACGACGACGCCGTGGCGGCCGGTGTCGCGGAAGGCGCGCAGGGCGGCTCTCGTGCACCTGAACGTGCCGTTCAGGGTGACGTCGAGGACGCGGGACCACTGGTCGTCCGTCATGTCGACGAGGTCCGAAGTACCGCCGAGACCCGCGTTGTTGACCACGATGTCGAGCCCGCCGTGCGTTTCGGCGGCCAGCGCGAACAGGGCGCCGACCTGTTCCTCGTCGGTGACATCGCAGGGCAGGGAGGCGACGTTCGCCGCGCCGAACTCGCCGGCGAGCGCCTGCTCGCTCTCCTTGAGCCTGCGGGCGTGCGCGTCGCCGATGAGGACACAGGCGCCCTCTTCGAGGAACTTGCGTGCCGTCGCCCCGCCGATCCCGGCTCCGGCGGCCGCCGTGATGACGGCCGTCCGCCCCTTCAGCAGGCCGTGGCCCGGCACGTACTGGGGCTTCGCGCTCATACCCGCGCCTCCTTGGGCAGGCCGAGCAGGCGCTCGGCGACGATGTTCTTCTGGATCTCGTCGGATCCGGCGTAGATGGTGTCGGCGCGGGAGAAGAGGAACAGCCGCTGCCAGTCGTCGAGTTCGTACGGTTCGCCCGCGGCGATCGTGGACGCGGCACCGCACACATCCATGGCGAGCTCGCCGAGGCCGCGGTGCCAGGCCGCCCAGTGGAGCTTGCCGACGGAAGGGTCGACGCCGCGCCGCGCGGAGGCCGCCATGGCTTCCAGGTCGATCCAGGCCCGGACGAGCCGGTCGCGGATCAGGGGGTCGGCGATCGCGCCGTTCCTCCTGGCCAGCGCCGCGAGTCCGTCCCATTCGCGGCGGAACCCGACCTGCTGGCCGAGCGTGGAGACGCCGCGCTCGAAGCCGAGGGTGGCCATCGCGATCCGCCAGCCGTCGCCGGGCTCGCCGACGACGTGGGACGCGTCGGTGCGGGCGCCGTCGAAGAACACCTCGTTGAACTCGCTGGTGCCCGTGAGCTGCACGATGGGGCGTACGTCCACGCGGCCGCCCGGCTGGTCCAGGGGTACGAGGAGGTAGGACAGGCCCGCGTGCCGTCGCGAGCCGAATTCGGTGCGGGCCACGACGAAGCACCACTGGGCCTCATGGGCGAGCGAGGTCCAGATCTTCTGCCCGTCCACGATCCACTGCGACCCGTCGGGTGAAAGGGCGCCTCTCGTGCGGACGTTCGCCAGGTCGGAGCCCGCGTCCGGCTCGCTGTAGCCCTGGCACCACAGCTCCTCGACGGCGACGATCGGCGGCAGGAAGCGCTTCTTCTGCCCCTCGGTGCCGAAGGCGATGAGCGTCGGGCCGAGGAGCTGCTCCCCTATGTGGTTGACCCGGGCGGGCGCGTCCGCGAGCGCGTACTCCTCGTGGAACGCGATCTGCTCCTCGAGACTCGCGCCGCGGCCGCCGTGCTCGACGGGCCAGCCGACGCAGGTCCACCCGTGCGCCGCCATGTGCCGCTCCCAGGCGAGCCGCCCTTCGAACGCCTCGTGCTCACGGCCCGGCCCGCCGCGGCCCCTCAACTCGGCGAACTCCCCCACGAGATGGTCCGCGAGCCAGGCCCGGATCTCGGCGCGAAACTCCTCGACGCTGCTCATGGACGTACGTTAACCTACCAAACACTTGTTAGGGAAGGATGTTTCCGATGCCCGCAGCCCACGACAGTCCTGAACCCGCCCCGCACGAGGGTCCCGAGCCCGTCCCGTCCGAGGGGCCTGAGCCGGTTCTGTACGAGCGCCGCGGACCGGTCGCGTACGTGACGATGAACCGTCCGCGGTACCGCAACGCGCAGAACTCGGCGATGACCTACGCCCTGGACGCCGCTTTCTACCGCGCCGCCGACGACCCCGGCGCCAAGGTCGTGGTCCTCGCCGGCGCGGGTGACCACTTCTCCGCGGGGCACGACATCGGCACCCCGGAGCGGGACGCGCATCTGCCCTTCGAGCGGCGGGCCGGGCTCTGGTGGGACCACTCCGACAAGCAGGGCGCCGAGTCGCGGTTCGCCCGCGAGTCGGAGGTGTACCTCGGCATGTGCCGGCGCTGGCGCGAGCTGCCGAAGCCGGTGATCGCCTCGGTCCACGGGGCGTGTGTGGCGGGCGGGCTCATGCTCGCCTGGGTCTGCGACCTGATCGTGGCCTCCGACGACGCGTTCTTCGCCGATCCCGTCGTGCGCATGGGGATCCCCGGCGTCGAGTACTTCGCGCACCCGTGGGTGATGCCGCCTCGCGTCGCCAAGGAGTTCCTGTTCACCGGCGACCGGATGACCGCCCGGCGGGCGTACGAGGTGGGGATGGTCAACCGCGTCGTCCCTCGCGCCGAACTCGCGGGGGCGGCCGATGAGCTGGCGCTGCGCGTCGCCGAGATGCCGCGGCTCGGGCTCGCCCTCACCAAGCGTGCGGTGAACCAGGCCGAGGACCTTCAGGGCCTGCACGCCGGCATGGACTCCGTGTTCGGCCTGCACCACCTCGCCCACGCGCACAACGCGGAGACCGCGAAGGACTCCCTCGGCGGCATGGACGTACGCGCGATGAAGGAGGCGAACGCCTGATGGACCTCGACTTCACGCCCGCCGAGGGCGCGTTCCGCGCCGAGGCCCGTGAGTGGCTCGCCGGGCATGTTCCGGGCGAGCCGCTGCCTTCGCTCGAGACCGAGGAAGGGTTCGCCGCGCATCGCGCGTGGGAGGCGCAGCTTCACGCCGGGCGCTGGTCGGTGGTGTCGTGGCCCGAGGAGTACGGGGGGCGGGGCGCCGACATCTTTTCGTGGCTGCTCTTCGAGGAGGAGTACTACGCCGCGGGCGCCCCTGGGCGTGTCTCGCAGAACGGCATCAACCTGCTCGCGCCGACCCTCTTCGACCACGGCACACCCGAGCAGCGGGCCCGGGTACTGCCCTCCATGGCGAGCGGCGAGACGATCTGGGCGCAGGCCTGGTCCGAGCCGGAGGCCGGGTCCGACCTGGCGTCCCTCAAGTCCAGGGCCGTGCGCACGGAGGGGGGCTGGCTGCTGTCCGGGCAGAAGACCTGGTCATCGCGGGCCGCCTTCGCCGACCGGGCCTTCGGGATCTTCCGTACGGATCCCGACGCCCCCAGGCCCCATCAGGGGCTGACCTACCTGATGTTCGACCTGCGCGCGCCCGGGGTGACCGTGCGGCCCATCGGGCGGCTCGACGGGAAGCCGGCCTTCGCCGAGCTCTTCCTCGACCGGGTCTTCGTGCCTGACGAGGACGTCATCGGTGAACCGGGCAACGGGTGGCGTATCGCTATGTCGACCACGGGGAACGAGCGGGGGCTCACGCTCCGGTCGCCCGGGCGCTTCCTTGCTGCCGCCGATCGGCTCGTACGGCTGTGGGGGGAGCGGGGGGAGGACGCCGGGATGCGCGATCGCGTCGCCGATGCCTTGATCGGGGCGCGGGCGTACCAGTTGTTCACGTACGCCAATGCGTCGCGGTTCGCTGCCGGTCAGACGATCGGGGCCGAGTCCAGTCTGAACAAGGTGTTCTGGTCGGAGTACGACATCGCTCTGCATGAGACCGCGCTCGATCTGCTCGGCTCTGACGGCGAGTTGGCCGAAGACCGCGATGGGTGGGGTGAGGGGTACGTCTTCTCGCTCGCCGGGCCCATTTATGCGGGCACCAATGAGATCCAGCGCGACATCATCGCCGAGCGGCTGCTCGGCCTGCCGAAGGGACGGCGCTGATGAGGTTCCTCCTCGACACGGAGCAGGCCGAGTTCGGGCGCACGCTCGATCGGTTGCTGGGCGCGGCGGATACGCCTGACGTGATCCGGGCCTGGTCGTCCGGCGATCACGGGCCCGGGCGGGCCTTGTGGTCGCGGCTGGGCGGGACCGGGGTCTTTGCGCTCGGCGTTCCGGAGGCCTGTGACGGGGCCGGGTTCCTGCCCGTCGAACTGGCGCTCTCGTATGTCGAGTTGGGGCGGCACGGGGTGCCCGGGCCCGTGGTGGAGACTGCTGCCGTTGCCCGGCTGCTGGGCTGCCTGCCCGATGTCGGCAAGGAGTGGCTTCCCGGGATTGCCTCCGGGGATGTGGTGGCGTCCCTGGGCCTGGACTCGTCGTACGTCCTTGACGCCGATTCCGCCGATGCCGTCTTCGTTGTCCGCGGTGACGAGTTGCGGCTTGCCTCCGGCGATTACGGGCCTCTGTTGCCGTCCGCCGATCCTGCGCGCCGGCTCTACGCCCCGGCTGTGGAGGGTGGGACGCTGCTCGCGCGGGGGCCGGAGGTGCGGGACGCTGCCGCGCGGGCTGTGGATCTCGCCGCGCTTCTCACCGCCGCGCAGTCGCTCGGCGTGGGGCTCTCCCTGCTGCACCGGACCGTCGAATACGTCACGCAGCGCACCCAGTTCGGCGTCCCCATCGGCTCCTTCCAGGCCGTGAAGCACCGGCTCGCGGACGCGCTCACGGGGCTGGAGTTCGCGCGGCCGCTGGTGTTCGGGGCGGCGCTCTCGCTCGCGCCCGGGGACATCGCGGCGGCGAAGGTCGCTGCGGGCGAGGCGTCCTACGCGGCGGCGCGGGCTGCGCTTCAGCTCCATGGAGCGATCGGGTACACACAGGAGCTGGACCTGTCGCTGTGGCTGCGCAAGGCTCGGCCGCTGCGGGACGCGTGGGGGGCGCCTGCGGCTTGCCGGGCTCGGGTGCTGGCGGAGGGGGTTGGGGCGACGGGGGTTGGGGCGGAGGGAGTTGGCGCGAAGGACGTCGGGGCGGAGGGGGTTGGCGACTGACTGCGCTCCGGGGGTCAGGTCGGTTCCGGTTCGGTGCGCCTCGCGGCCTCGCCGTTCGTGGGTGCGGGGCCGCGCCGGGATGTACGTGCTCGCTGTTCTACGGGTTCCGGTCATCGGAGCGTGGGCCCGAGCGCTCCCTCACGTGGCTCCGCGCGCGCATCCCGCCACGCCCCCTCCCGTCGGGGGGGGCGGCTGCGGGCCGGTGGGGCTTCCTCTCGCGTGCGCCCGTCTTCTCCGCGGATGATCAGGGGGCTGGCTCAGCGAATGTGACCACGGCCGTGCGGCCCATGGCGTGCAGGGGGGCGGTGGCCGCGTTCATCAGCGCGGCGTCGTAGCGGCCCAGCACGCGCCCTGCGACCACCGCGCCCTCGTCGTCCAGTGCTACGACCAGGGCCTTGCCGGTGATCGTCAGGCGGCCGCGGACCACTGCTACCGACGGGCGTGCGGTTCCTCTGCGCCACATGACGTTGAAGTTCACGACCGGGCCGTCGATGAGGTGGCAGTCGGTGGGTACGTCGCCTCGGAAGTCCTGCGGTGCGTAGCACTCGTCCACGGTTCTGCGGTCGTCGCCGAGCGTCAGTTCCATGCCGGCGCCCTCGACCATCGTCAGGGTTCGGTCGACGTCGGGGAACGCGGAGAACGGGCCGTCGCCCGCTACGTCCGCGAGGCTCACCCGCCACACGAACTCGTCCGTCCCCGCGTCCGGCGGCGACGCCGCGATGTTGCGGGTGACCCCGCCGCCGTTCTTCCAGGCCGCGGCGGTCCGCTCCGCTGCGGGCAGCAGCCGTACGCCGTTGTCAGTGGTCCCGGGCATGGGGCGGCTCCGATGGTGCTGGGGTGTGGCGGGAGTGCCGAGGTTACGTCACTGGGGTGAGGTCCAAGCCGGCGGCGAGGCGTTGTCTGTGTTCTGGCGGGGCGCCGAAGAGCAGGCGGGCGGAGTGCGCCCGTTTCAGGTGGCGGTGCGCCCGGTGTTCCCAGGTGATGCCTATGCCGCCGTGCAGCTGGATCATCTCGCCGGCGATGTTCGTGTACGCCCGGGAGCAGGCGGCTTTCGCGGCTGCCGCCAGGTGGGGTGCCGCGTCGGAGTGTGCGGCGGCCTGGGCGAGTGAGCGTGCGGCCTCCAGTTCGACGTACAGGTCGGCTATGCGGTGTTTCACCGCCTGGAACGAGCCGATGGGCCGTCCGAACTGCACTCGGTTCTTGGCGTACTCGACGGTGTCCGCGAGTGCCTGGGCTGCGGCGCCTGTCTGTTCGGCGGCCATCGCTGTGCAGGTGAGGTCCCGCACTCGGGACAGGACACGTTCGCCGTCGGCTGCGAGGATTTCGGCTCGGGACCCGTCGAAGGTGACTCGGGCCTGGGGGCGGGTCTGGTCCATGGTGGGCATGAGCGTGAACTCGGTTTCGGAGACCTCGACTTGGAACAGTCCGAGTCCGCCTTCCCCTCGGGCCAGGACCAGCAGGGTGTCCGGGCGTCCTGGGCCCGTCAGGACGTGCTCCTTCACTCCGGTCAGTCGGCCCGCCCGGACCCGGGCGTTCATCGCCTCCGGCTCCCAGCTGCCGTTCTCCGCCCAGGCCAGCGCCCCTACCGCGGTGCCGTCGGCCAGCTTGGGGAGCAGCTCTGCGCAGGCCTGCGCGTTGCCGGACGCGAGCAGCGCCTGTGTCGCCAGGATGGCTGAGGCCAGGTACGGGACCGGGCTGAGGGTGCGGCCCAGTTCCTCCATGACCACGTGTGTTTCCAGCGTGCCGCCGCCGACGCCGCCGTACTCCTCCGGCACCCCTAGGCCCGCCGCGCCGACGGCCTCCGTGAGCGGGGCCCAGGCCGTCGCGCCCTCGTGGTGGGTCAGCACCGCCCGTACGGCGGAGCGCAGTTCGTCCTGTTCCCTGGTGAAATTCATCCCCGGTCTCCCCTTGCCTTGCTGCGCAGCTCGCCTTTGAGGAGCTTGCCGCCCGCGTTGCGCGGGAGCTCCGGGACGGTGACGAAGCGGCGCGGGACCTTGAAGTTGGCCAGGCGCTCGCGCGTCCACGCGGTGAGCTTCCTTGCGTCCACGGGTCCGGATACGACGATGAAGGCGACGCCCACCTCGCCGAGCCGTTCGTCCGGCGCGCCCACTACGGCGGCGTCGACTATCAGTTCGTGGCCGAGCAGGGTGTTCTCCACCTCGGCCGGGTACGCGTTGAAGCCGCCGACTACGTACATGTCCTTGAGCCGGTCCGTGATGGTGAGGAAGCCGCGGTCGTCGAGCGTGCCGATGTCGCCCGTGCGGAGCCAGCCGTCTCGGGTGACTGCCTCTCGGGTTGCTGTTGCGTCGTCCAGGTAGCCGCGCATCACGTGGTAGCCGCGCACCTGTACCTCGCCCGGTTCGCCTGCGGGCAGTTCGTCTCCCAGCGGTGCGGCGATCCGGATCTCGGTGCCGGGCAGCGCGCGGCCCACCGTGTGCGCGACCGTCCACGCGTCGGCGTCCGTGGGGCAGACGGAGACGACGCCGCCCGACTCGGTCAGCCCGTACGCCGTGAACACGTCGGGGGCGCCGAGCTCGGTGCGGATGCGTTCCACCAGTTCCGTCGGGATGGTGGCGGCGCCCGTTCCCGCGAGTCGTAGCGCTCCCCGGGGGTGGTTCATCAGGCCGTGGAAGATCGTGGGCGGGCCCATCAGACAGGTGACTCGTTCGGTGGCGATGCGCTCCAGGACGCGGTCCGTGTCGTAGACCTCCTCCGGCAGCATCGTGACGCCGCGCAGCAGGCAGGCGACGATGCCCGCCTTGTAGCCGAACGTGTGGAAGAACGGGTTCACCAGGAGGTAACGGTCTCCGGTGCGCAGCGTGACCTGGCGCGACCACTCCTCGTAGAGACGGACCGTCTGTCCGTGCGTGGTCATCACGCCCTTGGGGCGGCCGGTGGTGCCGGAGGTGTAGAGGATGTCGCTGAGGTCGTCGGGGCCCACGGTGGCGGCGCGGGCCAGGCGTTCGGTGTCCGTGACACCTTCGCCCGCCTTCAGGTACGCATCCCAGGCGAGGGCGTCGTCCTGCGCCTCGCCGCGGAGAACGACCATGGAGCGCAGGGCGCCCAGGTCTTCTCCACTCGCCGTCAAGGTGTGGACGTAGTCGGTGCCCAGGAAGCCGCGTTCCGTGTAGAGGACCTCGGCGCCGCTGCGGCGGATGATGTCGGCCGCCTCGGCCGCCTTGTAGCGCGTGTTGACCGGGACGAGGACCGCCCCGGCGCCGACCGCGCCGAGTGCGGCGAGGATCCACTGGCGGCTGTTGGCGGCCCAGATCGCGACGCGGGTGCCGGGGCGTATGCCGTGTGCGACGGCGGCGCGCGAGGCCGCGGCGATCTCGTCGCGCAGCCGGCCGAAGGTCCAGCGGACCTCGCCGTCGGCGAGTGCCTCCCGCTCGCCGTACGCGGCGGCGGCGTACGCGGGGAGCTGGGCGAGCGTGCGCGGTGGGGTGGTGCTGGTCACGAACCCTCCCTGTGATCAGGGGTACTTGACGTGCGAGCGTGGGCGGTATCCAATCACAGGTGTTTCGGTTAGGCATATACCTAGTAGGCACATTCCTTGGAGGCCTCGCATGCCGATCCCCACCCGCCCCGCCACCTCGGCCGAGGACCTGAAGTCCGCCCTCGCCGGCTTCTGTACGGGCGTCGCGGTCATCACCGCACTCGACGGAGACGGCCGGCCCACTGGCATGGCCGTGCAGTCGTTCTCGTCGGTCTCGCTCGACCCGCCCCTGGTCTGCTTCTGCCCGGCGCACACCTCGACGACCTGGCCACGGATCAGGGCGGCGGGCCGGTTCGCCGTCAACCTCCTCGCCGAGGACCAGAGCGAGCTGTGCCGGCGCTTCGCGGTCACGTGCGGCGACAAGTTCGCGGGCACACCCTGGCGGCCGGGCGGCAACGGCGCACCCCTGCTCGACGGGGCGCTCGCCACGATCGAGTGCGAACTCGCCGACGTGCTCGACGGCGGCGACCACGCCATCGCGCTCGGCCGGGTCACCTCACTGACCGCGCACCGCGACGCGGGGCCGCTGCTCTACTTCCGGCGCGCCTACGGGCGCTTGCCGCGCTCCAGCTCCTCGATGTCCGCGAGCATGGCGTCGGCGAGGTCGCGTTCGGACGCGTAGTACCGCTCGGCCCACTTGAGCGTGAGCGCCGGGTAGCTCCACGCCTCGCTGGCCTTCGCGCCCTCCACGTCCTCCTCCGCGCGCACCCGCATCGTCTCCGCGAACTCCCGGTGCCGCGCGAGCACTTCACGCATCTGCTCGGCTTCGAGCAGATGCCCGAGCCAGAGCCGCAGCATGGGCCCGTGCTTGAGGACGGGCGGGTCCACCGGCGCCTCGCGCGCCCAGGTCCGCACCGCCTCCATGCCCTCGTCGGTGATCCGGTAGACCCGCTTGTCGCGGGTGCCCGTCTCCTGCGCGACCATCCGCGAGGTCGCGTAACCGGCCTTCTCCAGGCGCTTGAGCTCGCTGTAGATCTGGCTGAACGACGGGCTCCAGTAAAAGAAGCGCAGGGACCAGTCCGACCACTTCTTCAGGTCGTAGCCGGACAGCTCCTCACCGAAGGAGAGCAGTCCGAGCACCGCCCAGCTCGTCGCCGGGAGTGCGGGGCGCTCCGCGCCGGCCGCGTCGTCTACCGCCTTCTTCTTCACCACGCACGCAGTCTACGTAGCCCCTTCCCCCGGCCTACGTATGCCTGCTAGAAGTATTCCTATTAGAAACACATCGCTCGGGAGGAACCCCGTGAAGTTCTCCATGATCTTCGAGGCTCAGCTCGCCGACCCGACGCCAGAGAACGAGCGCCAGGTCCTCAAGGACTGCGTCGAACAGGCCGTCTTCGCCGAGGAGATGGGCTTCGACCGCATCTGGGCGGTCGAGCACCACTCCCTCACCCAGTACGCGCACATGAGCGCGTCCGAGATCTTCCTGACCTGGGTCGCGGCCAGGACGTCCCGGATCCGCATCGGGCACGGCGTCGTCACGATGCCCTTCGGCTACCAGCATCCCGTCCGCGTCGCCGAGCGCGCCGCGATGCTCGACTCGCTGACCGGCGGCCGCGTCGACATCGGCGCCGGGCGCGGCGCGACCAAGCAGGAGATGCGGATGTACGGGGTCCGCCCCGAGGACACGTATCCGCAGATGGAGGAAGCCCTGCGGATCTTCTCCTCGGCGTGGCGCGAGGAGCAGTTCGAGTGGCACGGCTCGATCGACATCGGGCCCGGCGCGATCCTGCCCCGCCCGGTGCAGACCCCGCACCCGCCGCTCTTCATGGCCTGCTCCAAGCACGACACCCTCAAGCTCGCGGCCGAACTCGGCATCGGGGCCCTGGTGATGGGCTTCGCCGGCGCCGACGACGTCCGCACGATGCGCAAGGTCTACGACGAGGCCATCGCGACCCGCACCGGCGAGCGCTTCGTGTCCACCGAGGTCAACGACCACCTCTCGGCGCTCTGTCCGACGGTCGTCCTCGACGACGCGGACCTCGCCCTGCGCCTCGGCACGCGCGGCCAGCGCTTCTTCGCCGAGTCGATCGCGCACTGGTACGGGAATGCCCCTGCGCCCACCTCGTACGCGGAGTCCGAGGACACGGCCGACCACGTGGCCGCGATGGCCAGGGACCGCGAGGAACTCGTCGCCAAGCTGCACGAGGCGAACATCCCGGCCCGCCCGGTCGACACCGGCACCTACAACGCGGAGCACGCCTACGGCTCCGCGGACACCGCGATCTCGTACGTCGAACAGCTCCGCGAGATCGGCGTGGACGAGGTGATGTGCCTGATCCAGATGGGCACGGTCCCGCAGGAAGCGTGCATGGAGACCATCCGCCAGTGGGGCGAGAAGGTCATCCCGCACTTCCGGACACCGGAGGCGAAGTGACGGTCTCACTGGATGGCAAGGTCGTCGTCATCACGGGCGCGGGGCGCGGGCAGGGCGCGGCGGAGGCCGCTCTCGCCGCGGCGGCCGGCGCGCGGGTCGTGGTCACGGACATACGTGAAGGGGAGGGGCGCGAGGTCGCCCGATCGCTGGGCGGGCAGGGCCTGTTCGTGCGGCACGACGTGTCCGATCCGGACAGCTGGGCCGAGGTCGTCGGTGCCACGCTCGGCGCCTTCGGGCGGATCGACGCACTGGTCAACAACGCGGCGCTGTGGCGCACCGCGCCGGTGGAGCGGGAGACGCTGGAGAACTTCGAGCAGCTGATCCGCGTCAATCTCCTCGGCCCGTTCCTCGGCATCCAGGCCGTGGTGCCCGCGATGAAGGAGGCGGGCGGCGGATCGGTCGTCAACGTCTCGTCGACCGCGGGACTCATCGGCATACCCGGGCACGCGGCCTACGGCTCCACGAAGTTCGGCCTGCGCGGCCTGACCCGGTCGTCGGCGCTCGATCTGGCGGAGTACGGGATCCGCGTCAACTCGGTGCACCCGGGCGCCATCGACACCCCGATGATCGCCGGGGTCTCGGGCAAGGACTGGTCGCATCTGCCGCTGGGCCGGATGGGCCGCCCCGAGGAGGTCGGTGAGCTGGTCCTGTTCCTGGCGTCGGACGCCTCCTCGTACATCACCGGCACGGAGTTCACGGTGGACGGGGGGTCGACGGCCGGATGACAACGCACGATCCCCTCACCCCGACGGCGCGAACCCTGTGCGACGCCATGTCGGCCGCGTTCCCCGACCCGGCCGATGGCCCCCTCGACGCGGACGCCCTGCGGGCCGCCGCGCGGGCGGGGCTCGGGAAGCCGTCCGTGCCGATGCGGTCGGTGACCGAGCGCCGGGTGTCCGCGCCGGAACTCGACGGCCCCGTGCCCGTACGGATCTACGAACCCGAGGCCGACGGCCCGCGCCCGCTCGTGGTGTTCCTGCACGGCGGCGGATGGGTGCTCTGCGACCTCGACACGCACGACGGGCTCTGCCGTCAACTCGCCGCACTGGCCGGCGCTTCGGTGGTCTCCGTCGACTATCGACGCGCGCCCGAGCACCCGTTCCCCGCCGCCTGTCACGACGCGTACGCCGTCGCGCGGTGGGCCGCCGCGCACGCGCGGGAGCTGGGGTGCGACCCGGACCGGCTGTTCGTCGCCGGGGACTCCAGCGGCGGGAACCTGGCCGCGGCCGTGGCCCTGCGGGCGCTGAACGACCCCGAGGAGCCAAAGCTCGCGGGCCAGTTGCTGCTGTACCCGGTGCTCGACCACCGGCTCGGCGGCGAGTCCCCGGTGGCGTTCGAGCGGGGGTTCTTCCACACGACGGCTCATATGCGCTGGTACTGGGAGCAGTATCTCGGCGCCGGCGGCGATCCCGTCGCCGCGTCCCCCGGGCTCGCGCCCGACCTCGGCGGGCTGCCGCCTGCCCTCGTGCTCCTCGCGGACTGCGACCCGCTGCGCGACGAGGGGCTCGCGTACGCGCGGCGGCTCGCGCGGGCGGGAGTGCGGGCCGAGGTGGCGCTGTATCCGGGGGTGTTCCACGGGTTCCTGGGCGCGGCCGGGTACCTGCCCGAGGCGGACGCGGCGCTCGCGCGGGCCGCCGCGTGGCTGACCCGCACCCCGGGCACCGCGGCCTGACGGCGTTCGCTATTTTGTTCGCCGCCGTCCCCACCGGCTCTGTCCCCCTCCCCGAACCACAGAGGAGCCGGCCGTGGAAGCCGAGTCCCAGCCCGCCACCACCCCCGCGGTCACCACCTGCTACCGCCATCCCAAGGTGGAGACCTACGTCAGCTGCACCCGCTGCGAGCGGCCCATCTGCCCCGACTGCATGCGGTCGGCGGCCGTCGGCCACCACTGCCCCCAGTGCGTGAAGGAGGGCGTCCGCTCGGTCCGCCAGGCCCGCACGGTCTTCGGCGGACGGGTCTTTGCCGTCCCGCTCGTCACGTACGTCCTGATGGGCCTGAACATCGTGGCCTACCTCGCCGAGCTGCTGCGCCCGGCCGTCGTGGACCGGTTCGGGATGCTGGGCGCGGGGCTTGCCGGCCCTGACGGCGGGCATTACGTGTACCAGGACGCGTTCCCGGCCGACTTCCACGCGGAGGGGGTGGTGGCGGGCGAGTGGTACCGGATGATCACCGGCGCCTTCCTCCACATGCCGGCCACCGAGGGCGTCTTCGGGATCCTGCACATCCTGTTCAACATGTACTCGCTGTGGAACCTCGGCCGTGTCGTCGAGACGCAGCTGGGCCGCGTCCGCTATCTCGCCGTCTATTTCCTGTCCGCGTTCGGCAGCTCCGTGCTCGTCTACCTGATCGCGCCGGGCACCCTCACGGTCGGTGCGTCGGGCGCGATCTTCGGGCTCGGCGCCGCGTACTACGTGATGGCGCGGCGTCTGGGCGCGGACATGAGCGGCGTCAACCGGTTCATGGCGTACTTCCTGCTGTGGATGCTGATCTCGGCCGGATTCGCCTCCTGGCAGGGCCACTTGGGCGGTCTGCTCACGGGCGGCGCGGCCACCCTCGCCCTCGCGTACGCGCCCCGCGCCCGCCGCACCCTGGTGCAGGGCTCGGCGTGCGCGGCGCTGCTCGTGCTCCTTGTGGCGCTGACGCTCCTCAAACAGCCGTAGAGGGACGGGCTGTTGCTTCGCCCGCTCCTGCTCCTGCGTCCGCCGCTCCGCCACGTAATCTGAGCCCATGAAACGCGCAGGCTGCATACTGCTGGCCGTGGCTCCGGTCGCCACGGTCGCGGTGTTCCTCTTCACGCCGGGGCACGACGACGGCAAGGGCGGCTCGCACGGCTCGTCCGCGTCGCGCCAGTCCGCCGAGGACGCCGCGGCCGCCAAGGCCGCCGCGGAGAAGCAGGCCGACGACGACGCCATCGCCGACCTGCCGCCCGGCCTCGCCGCGCCCGCGAAGAAGGACCTCGCCCAGCAGATCGTGGCCAGCGCGGAGAACTCGACGCTCGACTGGCGCGGCCAGTACGGCTACATCGAGGACATCAAGGACGGGCAGGGCTACACGGCCGGGATCATCGGCTTCTGCACCGGCACGCACGACCTGCTCACACTCGTCGAGCGGTACACGAAGGCCCACCCGGACAACGGCCTCGCCCGCTATCTGCCCGCCCTGCGCAAGGTCGACGGCACGGACTCCCACGAGGGCCTCGACCCCGGCTTCACCGCCGCGTGGAAGAAGGAGGCGTCCGACCCCGCCTTCCGCGCCGCCCAGAACTCCGAGCGCGACCGCGTCTACTTCGACCCGGCCGTCCGCCTCGCCAAGCTCGACGGCCTGGGCACGCTCGGCCAGTTCATCTACTACGACGCCATGGTCCTGCACGGCCCCGGCACGGGCCCGGGCGGCTTCTACGGCCTGCGCGAGAAGGCCATGCGGGAGGCGGACACCCCGTCGCAGGGCGGCAAGGAGAAGGCGTACCTCGACATCTTCCTCGACGTGCGCCGCACGGCGATGAAGGCGAAGAAGCCGGACCGCGACACCACCCGCATCGACACGGCCCAGCGCCAGTTCCTGTACGACGGCAACCTGACCCTGAAGACGCCGCTGGTGTGGAAGGTGTACGGGGAGACGTACCGAGTGCCTTAGGGCGCACCCGCGGCCGCGCACACACGTCACAACGCCCACCCAGTCGTCCGGTCGGGGACAGTGGGTGGGCGTTATGTCAGTTCCGTACGCCTTTGTACGGGACGTCTGGTGAGGGGACGTACCCCCTGGGGTCAGACGGTCAGGGAGCGGTCCGTCGGGCGGATCGGGGCCGGCAGTTCGCTGGCGCCGGTCAGGAAGCGGTCGACCCCGCGGGCGGCCGAGCGGCCCTCCGCGATGGCCCACACGATGAGCGACTGGCCGCGACCCGCGTCACCGGCCACGAAGACGCCGGGGACGTTGGTCTGGAACTCGTCGTCGCGCGCCACGTTGCCGCGGGCGTCGAGGTCCAGGGCGAACTGGGAGACGAGGCCGTTGTCCTGGTCCGTGCCCGTGAAGCCCATCGCGAGCGTGACGAGCTGGGCGGGGATCTTCCGCTCCGTGCCCGGCTTCTGCGTCAGCTTGCCGTCGACGAACTCCACCTCGATGAGGTGCAGGTACTGGACGTTGCCGTCCTCGTCGCCCTCGAAGTGGGTGGTCGAGACGGAGTAGACCCGCTCGCCGCCCTCCTCGTGCGCGGACGTCACCTTGTAGAGCATGGGGAACGTCGGCCAGGGCTGGCCCGCGTTCCGCTCCTCGCCGGGCCGCGGCATGATCTCCAGCTGCGTGACCGAGGCCGCGCCCTGACGGTGGGCGGTGCCCACGCAGTCCGCGCCGGTGTCGCCGCCGCCGATGACGACGACGTGCTTGCCCTCGGCGGAGACGGGCGTGGTGACGTAGTCGCCCTCCTGGACCTTGTTGGCCAGGGGCAGGTACTCCATCGCCTGGTAGACGCCCTTGAGCTCACGCCCCGGGACCGGCAGGTCGCGGGCGGTCGTGGCACCGGCGGCGATGACCACGGCGTCGTAGCGCTTGCGCAGCTTCGCGGCGTCTATGTCGCGGCCGATCTCCACGCCCGTACGGAACTTGGTGCCCTCCGCGCGCATCTGCTCGATGCGGCGGTTGATGTGGCGCTTCTCCATCTTGAACTCGGGGATGCCGTAGCGGAGCAGGCCGCCGATGCGGTCGGCGCGCTCGTAGACGGCGACCGTGTGGCCGGCCCGCGTCAGCTGCTGGGCGGCGGCGAGGCCCGCCGGGCCCGAGCCGATGACGGCGACGGTCTTGCCGGAGAGGCGCTCCGGGGCCTGGGGCGCGACGTCGCCGCGGTCCCACGCCTGGTCGATGATCGAGACCTCGACGTTCTTGATGGTGACGGCCGGCTGGTTGATGCCGAGCACGCACGCCGACTCACAGGGCGCCGGGCACAGGCGGCCGGTGAACTCCGGGAAGTTGTTGGTGGCGTGCAGGCGCTCCTGCGCCGCCGACCAGTCCTCGCGGTACGCGTAGTCGTTCCACTCGGGGATCAGGTTCCCGAGCGGACAGCCGTTGTGGCAGAACGGGATGCCGCAGTCCATGCAGCGGGACGCCTGCTTGCTGATGATGGGGAGCAGGGAGCCCGGAACGTAGACCTCGTTCCAGTCCCGCACGCGCTCGCCGACCGGACGGGTCTGGGCGACCTCGCGGCCATGGTTGAGAAAGCCCTTGGGATCAGCCATTGGTCGCCGCCTCCATCATCTTCTCGGTGGTCTCGGACTCGGAGAGTCCGGCTCGCTCGGCGGCGTCCTTGGCGGCGAGCACTGCCTTGTACGTGCTGGGGATGATCTTGCTGAAGCGGTCCACCGCGGTGGTCCACTCGGCGAGCAGCTTCTCGGCGACGGTCGAGCCCGTCTCCTCCTGGTGGCGGCGCACGGCGTCGTGCAGCCACTGCTTGTCGGTCTCGTCCAGGGCCTCGATCGCGCCGACGTTCCCGGAGTTGACGTTGTCGCGGTCCAGGTCGATGACGTACGCGATGCCGCCGGACATGCCGGCCGCGAAGTTGCGTCCGGTCTCGCCGAGGACGACCGCGCGGCCACCGGTCATGTACTCGCAGCCGTGGTCGCCCACGCCCTCCGAGACGACCGTGGCGCCCGAGTTGCGGACGCAGAAGCGCTCGCCGGTGCGGCCGCGCAGGAACAGCTCGCCGCCCGTCGCGCCGTACGCGATCGTGTTGCCCGCGATCGTGGAGTACTCGGCGAGGTGGTCGGCGCCGCGGTCCGGGCGGACCACGATGCGGCCGCCGGACAGGCCCTTGCCGACGTAGTCGTTGGCGTCGCCCTCCAGGCGCAGGGTCACACCGCGCGGCACGAACGCGCCGAACGACTGGCCCGCGGAGCCGGTGAAGGTGATGTCGATGGTGTCGTCGGGCAGGCCCGCGCCACCGAACTTCTTCGTCACCTCGTGGCCGAGCATGGTGCCGACCGTGCGGTTGATGTTGCGGATCGCGACCTGGGCGCGGACCGGCTGGGCGTCGGCCTGGGCGTTCGCGTCGAGCGCGTCGGCGGCCAGCTTGATCAGCTCGTTGTCCAGGGCCTTCTCAAGCCCGTGGTCCTGAGTGATCACCTGGTGGCGCACGGCGCCCTCGGGCAGCTCGGGGACGTAGAAGAGGGGCTCGAGGTCGAGGCCCTGCGCCTTCCAGTGGTCCACGGCCCGCTCGGTGTCGAGGAGTTCGGCGTGGCCGACGGCCTCCTCGATGGTGCGGAAGCCGAGCTCGGCGAGCAGCTCGCGGACCTCTTCGGCGATGAACTCGAAGAAGTTCACGACGAATTCGGCCTTGCCGGAGAACCGCTCGCGCAGAACGGGGTTCTGCGTGGCGATGCCGACCGGGCAGGTGTCCAGGTGGCAGACGCGCATCATGACGCAGCCGGAGACGACGAGCGGCGCGGTCGCGAAACCGAACTCCTCGGCGCCGAGCAGGGCGGCGATGACGACGTCGCGGCCGGTCTTCAGCTGGCCGTCGGTCTGGACGACGATGCGGTCGCGCAGGCCGTTGAGCAGCAGGGTCTGCTGGGTCTCGGCGAGACCGAGCTCCCAGGGACCGCCCGCGTGCTTCAGCGAGGTCAGCGGCGAGGCGCCCGTACCGCCGTCGTGGCCGGAGATGAGGACGACGTCCGCGTGCGCCTTGGAGACACCCGCGGCGACGGTGCCGACACCGACCTCGGAGACCAGCTTCACGTGGATACGTGCCGCCGGGTTGGCGTTCTTGAGGTCGTGGATCAGCTGAGCCAGGTCCTCGATGGAGTAGATGTCGTGGTGCGGCGGCGGCGAGATGAGCCCGACGCCCGGCGTCGAGTGACGCGTCTTGGCGACCCACGGGTAGACCTTGTGGCCGGGCAGCTGGCCGCCCTCGCCGGGCTTGGCGCCCTGCGCCATCTTGATCTGGATGTCGTCCGCGTTGACCAGGTACTCGCTCGTGACACCGAAGCGGCCGGAGGCGACCTGCTTGATGCTGGAGCGGCGCGCCGGGTCGTACAGCCGGTCCGCGTCCTCGCCGCCCTCACCGGTGTTGGACTTGGCGCCCAGCTGGTTCATGGCGATGGCGAGGGTCTCGTGCGCCTCCTTGGAGATGGAGCCGTACGACATGGCGCCGGTCGAGAACCGCTTGACGATCTCACTGGCCGGCTCGACCTCGTCGATGGAGATCGCTTCGCGGTCGCTGTTGAAGCCGAAGAGACCGCGCAGCGTCATCAGACGCTCCGACTGCTCGTTCACGCGGCCCGTGTACTGCTTGAAGATGTCGTAGCGACGGTTGCGCGTCGCGTGCTGGAGGCGGAAGACCGTCTCCGGGTCGAACAGGTGCGGCTCGCCCTCGCGGCGCCACTGGTACTCGCCGCCGATGTCGAGGGCGCGGTGCGCGGGCGCGATGCCGCTCGCCGGGTACGCCTTCGCGTGGCGGGCGGCGACCTCCTGGGCGATGACGTCGAGACCGGCGCCGCCGATCTTCGTCGCCGTGCCGTTGAAGTACTTCTCGACGAAGGCCTCGTCGAGGCCGACGGCCTCGAAGACCTGGGCGCCCCGGTAGGAGGCGACGGTCGAGATGCCCATCTTGGACATGACCTTGAGGACGCCCTTGCCGAGCGCGTAGATCAGGTTGCGGATGGCCTGCTCGGCCTCGACACCCGGCAGGAACGTACCGGCGCGGACCAGGTCCTCGACGGACTCCATCGCCAGGTACGGGTTGACGGCCGCGGCGCCGAAGCCGATGAGGAGGGCCACGTGGTGGACCTCGCGCACATCGCCCGCCTCGACGAGCAGGCCCACCTCGGTGCGCTGCTTCGTACGGATGAGGTGGTGGTGGACGGCCGCGGTGAGCAGGAGCGACGGGATCGGCGCGTGCTCGGCGTCGGAGTGCCGGTCGGAGAGCACGATCAGGCGGGCGCCGGCCTCTATGGCGGCGTCGGCCTCGGCGCAGATCTCCTCGATGCGGGCGGCGAGCGCGTCGCCGCCGCCGGAGACCCGGTACAGGCCGGACAGGGTCGCGGCCTTCATGCCGGGCATGTCGCCGTCGGCGTTGATGTGGATGAGCTTGGCCAGCTCGTCGTTGTCGATCACCGGGAAGGGCAGGGTGACCGAACGGCAGGAGGCCGCGCCCGGCTCGAGCAGGTTGCCCTGCGGGCCGAGGGTGGAGCGCAGCGAGGTGACGAGCTCCTCGCGGATGGCGTCCAGCGGCGGGTTCGTGACCTGCGCGAACAGCTGGGTGAAGTAGTCGAAGATCAGCCGCGGGCGGGCGGAGAGCGCCGCGATCGGCGAGTCCGTACCCATGGAGCCGAGCGGCTCACCGCCGGTCTTGGCCATCGGCGTGAGGATGACGCGCAGCTCTTCCTCGGTGTAGCCGAAGGTCTGCTGGCGGCGGGTGACCGAGGCGTGGGTGTGGACGATGTGCTCGCGCTCGGGGAGGTCCTCGAGCTCGATCTCACCGGCCTCCAGCCACTCGGCGTACGGCTGCTCGGCGGCCAGGCCGGCCTTGATCTCGTCGTCCTCGATGATGCGGTGCTCGGCGGTGTCGACGAGGAACATCCTGCCGGGCTGGAGGCGGCCCTTGCGGACGACCTTCGCGGGGTCGATGTCGAGGACGCCGACCTCGGAGCCGAGGACGACGAGGCCGTCGTCGGTGACCCAGTAGCGGCCGGGGCGCAGACCGTTGCGGTCGAGAACGGCACCCACCTGCGTACCGTCCGTGAAGGTCACGCACGCCGGGCCGTCCCAGGGCTCCATCATCGCGGAGTGGAACTGGTAGAAGGCGCGGCGGTCGGCCGCCATGGAGGCGTGGTTCTCCCAGGCCTCCGGGATCATCATCAGGACGCTGTGCGGCAGGGAGCGGCCGCCGAGGTGCAGCAGTTCGAGCACCTCGTCGAAGGAGGCCGAGTCCGAGGCGTCGGGCGTACAGACGGGGAAGATCCGCGACAGGTCCTCGGCGCCGAACAGGTCGGAGGCGAGCTGCGACTCGCGCGCCTTCATCCAGTTCCGGTTGCCCTTGACCGTGTTGATCTCACCGTTGTGCGCGACGAAGCGGTACGGGTGCGCGAGCGGCCAGCTCGGGAAGGTGTTCGTGGAGAACCGCGAGTGGACGAGAGCGATCGCAGATGCGAATCGGCGGTCCGACAGGTCGGGGAAGAAGGGCTCCAGCTGGCCGGTGGTCAGCATGCCCTTGTAGACGATGGTGCGGGCGGAGAGCGACGGGAAGTACACGCCGGCCTCGCGCTCGGCGCGCTTGCGCAGGACGAAGGCCTTGCGGTCGAGCGCGATGTCCTCAGCGGTGCCGTCGGCGTCCGAGACGAAGATCTGGCGGAAGGCCGGCATCGTCGAGCGGGCGGTGGCGCCGAGGAGCTGCGGGGCGACCGGCACCTCGCGCCAGCCGAGGACGGTGAGGCCCTCCGCGGCGGCGATCGTCTCGATCTGTGAGACGGCGGCGGCGTTGTCGGCCTCGTCGACGGGCAGGAAGGCGATGCCGACCGCGTACGCGCCGGCGGCGGGCAGATCGAAGGAGACCGCGGCACGCAGGAAGGCGTCCGGAACCTGGGACAGGATGCCCGCTCCGTCACCCGAGTCGGGCTCGGAACCGGTGGCACCTCGGTGCTCCAGGTTGCGCAGAACCGTGAGCGCCTGTTCGACCAGCGCGTGGCTCGCCTCGCCGGTGAGGGTGGCCACGAAGCCGACGCCACAGGCGTCGTGCTCGTTGCGGGGGTCGTACATGCCCTGGGCGGCAGGGCGAGCATCCATGAACGGCTGATTCATGGAGTGCTGGGACGGCTGGCGCGGCGTGCGCATCGGCTCTCCCGTCGTCGATTTTCGTGGCATATGACATCTGCCGAGGGACGACGTTGGCCCTCTGCTGGGGGTGCAAATTTCGAACAAGTTACATGATGGATCGGCTCTCGGGAACCGGACACTACGTTCCAACATGCGGACACCGCGGTGGCGGTGGGTGCCGCTCCCGGTGACGGAGCGGCGGCGTCATGGGGGACCTTCACGGGCAGATCGATGCCCGCGGGTCCATGAGCGAGGCGGGCGTCATTGCCCGCAGCGCTTACGGCTCATGCCCCGCCGTTAAGCAATCGAAACCGCCGGGTAACGGCTACTTATACAGAGGCCTGTATAGCCATCACCGGGTCGTCATCCTACGGCCGTACCGAACAGGTTGCCCAGGAGATACGTCACACCCGCCGCGGCACCACCGAGAGTCAGCTGGCGCACCCCGCTGAACCACCAGGACCGCGCCGTCACCTTGGCCACGATCGCCCCACAGGCGAAGAGGCCGACGAGCGCGAGCAGGACCGCGGGCCACAGGGCGCTCGCACCCAGCAGATAGGGCAGCAGCGGAAGCAGCGCGCCGAGCGCGAAGGACCCGAAGGAGGAAACGGCGGCGACCGTCGGCGACGGCAGGTCGCCCGGGTCGATGCCCAGCTCCTCGCGCGCGTGAATCTCAAGAGCCTGCTCGGGGTCCTTCGAGAGCTGGCGGGCGACTTCGCGGGCGAGGTCGGGCTCCACGCCGCGCGACATGTAGAGGTCGGCGAGCTCCCGCTCCTCGTCCGCGGGGTGCTTCCTCAACTCCCGCCGCTCGACGTCGAGTTCGGCCTCGACCAGCTCGCGCTGGGAGGCGACGGAGGTGTACTCGCCGGCGGCCATGGAGAAGGCGCCGGCGGCCAGGCCGGAGAGCCCGGTGATGATGATCGTCTGCTGCGACACGGCGCCGCCCGCGACACCGGTCATCAGGGCCAGGTTCGAGACGAGCCCGTCCATCGCGCCGAACACCGCGGGGCGCAGCCAGCCACCGTTGACATCGCGGTGCGTGTGGTTGTCGCGGTGCGCGTCGTGCAGCGTCGCTTCGGTCTCGATGATGGCCATCCCGCCCAGTGCTCCTCTCGTACGGAGCCGATGCCGCGCAGCGTTCCCGCGGGCCCGGACTCCCCCCTCAACAGCTTCGAAAGTACGCACGGATTCGGGCCTCCGCCAGCAAGGAAGGCCGTACTTACCAGGGCTTTCGACCGCTTTGCCCACTCGCTCGAACGGCCCTCGCCGTCACCCGAGAGATGGATCACATGATCGGAGCGTTGACGGACGGGGGAAACATCGCCGCAACACCTGTAAACGTTTTCACATGCGGTGAGGAGCGAAGCCATGTCTCCGGTGCCGGGCGGCGGCCAGCCGACGATTGTGTCGATCGCGCGGCGGGCCGGGGTCTCCATCGCCTCGGTCTCCCGCGTCCTCAACGGCCTGGGCGCGCGGCGGGAGACCGTCGAACGGGTGGAGCGCGCCGCGTCGGAGCTCGGCTACGTACCCAACGCCGTGGCCCGCTCCCTCAAGGACGGCAGGACCCGGCAGCTCACGTTCGCGCTGCCGGACATCGGCAATCCGGCCTACGTGGCGATGGTCCGCGCCGTCCAGGGCGTCACCAAGAACCACGGCTACCGCCTGCTCCTGCACTCCACGGACGCGCTCGTCGACGACGAACTGGCCGTCCTGCGCAGCCTCGGCGACCGCACCAGCGACGGCCTGATCATCTGCCCCATCCGCATCACCGACGACCACATCGAGGCACTGACCTGCGCGGCGGGCCCCGTCGTGGTCATGGGATCCCTGCCGTCCGGGGTGCCCGTGGACAGCGTCCGCGCCGACTCGGTGACGGGCGCGGCCCTGGCCGTCCGCCATTTGCACGACACCGGCTGCCGCCGCATCGCGTTCATCAACGCCCCCTCGGACACGGTCCCCGGCCAGAGCCGCGAGGAGGGCTACCGCGCGGCTCTCGCCGAGTGCGGACTCGTATACGACGACACGCTGGTCGTCGAGACCGGATTCGGCATCGAGGAGGGGGCCCGGGCTGCCGCGGAACTGCTCGCCCGGCGCCCCGACGCCGTCTTCTGCGCCAACGACCAGCTGGCGCTCGGCGCGGCCCGCGCGCTGCACTCACGGGGCCTGCGCATACCGCAGGACGTAGCGGTCGCGGGGATGGACGACAGCGTGCTCGCCCAGTCGGTCTGGCCCCCGCTGACCAGCGTCGACCTGGGCTCGACAGAGCGCGGCCGGCGAGCGGCCGAACTCCTGGTGGAACGCCTGGACGGCGCGTCCCCGACCCCCCGCGGCACCACAGCCACGGCCCCACCGCGCCTGGTGGTCCGCGCATCCACAGCACCGACCGAGAACACGAGGTCCACATGAGCGCCAACCGCACCTCGCAGAGCCCGAACACGCCATGAGCGTCAGTCTCGGCCCCGACCCGTCGCCGGGCGCGGAAGGTCCCCGAAGGCTCGGCACGGTCCCGCACCGCCGGCCGCCGGCCGCGATCTCCCTGCGGGACCGTGCCCGCGGAGCGCTGCTCGGCCTCGCGGTGGGCGACGCGCTCGGCGCGCCCGCGGAGAACATGAAGCCGTCGCAGATCCGCGAACGATGGGGCCGTATCGAGGGGTTCGTCTCGCCGGACCCGGCGGGCACGGACGACACCGAGTACGCGATCTTCTCCGGCCTCCTTCTGGCGGAGCACGGTTCGGCGCTCACCGTGGGACATGTCGAGGCGGCCTGGCACTCATGGATCGCCGACCGCGACGAGGGCCCGTTCCGAGGCGCGGGCTTCAGCGAGAGAGGAACTCTGGAGAACCTGCGCCGGGGCCTGGCGGCTCCCATCTCGGCGCAGCACCGCCACGCGTGGAGCGACGGACTGGCCATGCGGGCGGCTCCGTTCGGGGTGTACGCGGCGGGCCGCCCGGCGGAGGCGGCGCGCCTCGTAGCGGTGGACGGCACGGTGTCGCACGACGGGGAGGGCATCCACGGAGGCCGGGCGGTGGCGGCCGGGGTCGCGGCGGCCATGGTGAGCCACAACCCGGACACAGTCGTCCAGGCAGCCCTGTCCGTGGTCCCCGAGGACTCCTGGACAGCACGCTCCCTGCACCGCGCGGTGGCGGCGGCCCGCAGCGCCCGCCGCGACGCCGAGGGCACACAACTCTCCATGGAACGAGAGGTACGCCGGGCCGTGGTGATCGGCGGCTACCCCTGGCCGGACCTGGCCCCTGAGGCGGTGGGCCTGGCCTTCGGAGCGTTCGCGGCGGCCCGGGGCGAGTTCAGGGAGTCGGTCCTGATGGCGGTGAACATGGGCCGCGACGCGGACACGACAGCCGCGGTGGCGGGCGCCCTGGCCGGCGCGCTGCGCGGCGAACGAACGATCCCCGCCGACTGGGCGACGACCATCGGCCCGGTCCGAGGCAGCTGCCTCCCGTCGATGAAGGGACGTCACATCCTGGACATCGCCACCACATTGACCCCCACACCACCCCTCCCACCCACACCCCCAAAGGAGGCCACACCGTGACTCCCGCACCCGTCCACGTACAAGCACCGAGGCACCGCGGCCCCCAAGCAGCCGCACTGGCGCCCGAACGAGAGGGGCCGGGCCGGTATGTCCGCCCGGAGCCGGCACACACAACTGAGGAGCACGAAATCCAACGCCGAACCATCCAAGCGAGGACGGACATACCGGCCCGGCCCCGCACCCCCACCGGCGCGAGCAGGGCCTCAGGCCAAACCGCCCCCGCACCCCCACCGGCGCGAGCAGGACCCCAGGCCAAACCGCCCCCGCACCCCCACCGGCGCGAGCAGGAGCACCCGACAAGGGGCACCCGCCACCAGAGAGGCCAGCACAACATGCCGCCACCAGCCGTCACCGCCCGGACAACCCCCCGCACCACCGGAACCCCCACCACCCCCCACCGGATCGAGGGACTGCTACTGGGCATCGCCGCAGGCGACGCCGCGGGCTGGCCCTCAGGCAGACACCGCGCGGCCCGCCTCCCCGACTGGACCCGCCGCCTGACCCGAGAACTGGACACGTTCGCGGAGCAGAACGCGACGACGACACTCCCCGTACCGATCGCACTGAACCAACCCCCGGAACCCCTGCGCCTCGGCCCGTCGGACGACGCGGAATGGGCGGCGTTCACAGCGGCATCGATCCTGAACGCCGCCAAGGCGGGAGCCCCCGGCACGAACGTCCCCCCGGACGAACACGTACGCACGGCACTGGCCCTCGCCTGGAACACCCTCGCCGCCGAGGTGGCCGAAGCGACGGCCCGGGCGGACGAGATCGAGTCGGCGCGCATGCCGATGCGGGCACGCATCTCCGTACGAGCGGGCCTGGGCAACCTGGCGGCGGGCCTGAGCCCCCCGGCCACCGGACACGACAACCCGCACTACTTCGACGATGCGGCCTGTGTACGCGCCGCGGTACTGGCCGTAATCCACCCGGGCGACCCCGAACCGGCCGCGGAACTGGCGGAGTTCGACGCCCGCTACACCCAGGACGGCGACGGAGTCCACGGCGCGAGAGCGATGGCGGCAGCAGTGGCGGCAGCGCTGGGCGGCGCCCCGGTCGACACCTGCGTGGACGCGGCGCTGGCCCAGCTCCCCGAGGGAACCGAGATCCGCCGCAACGCGCTGCACGCGGTGGACCTGGCGCGAAGGGCGGCCGCGGCCCGCCCGGGCCTGCCGGGAAACGCGTTCGCGCTGGTCCCGGTCCTGGAGCACGAGATCGTCGACCACGTCTACAGCTACGGCATCGCGGCAGCGGAAACGGTCCCGGTGGCCCTGGCCGTCGCGACCGCGGCCGGCGGCGACGTGACGGAGGCGGTGCCCACGGCGGCGTGCCTCTCGCGGGTGGCGGACTCGGCCCCGGCGCTGGCGGGCGCACTGACGGGCGCGATCGGCGGAGCCGACGCGCTCCCGGCGAGCTGGCGGGACGCCTGCCGCAGACTCGCGGGCTGCGCGCTGCCGCGCCTGGCAGGAACGGACCTCGTGGACATCGCAGCAGACCTGACCAGGGCAACCACACCGAAAGGCGCCCGATGACAACCCCCACAACAGCCGGCCCCACAGCTGCCCGCACTCAGAACTCACCCTCACCCTCGGCCCCAACCCCCTTCTCCCTGGAGGACCGCACCACAGGAGCCCTCGTGGGCGCGGCGGTGGGCGACGCGCTGGGCGGCCCCGTGGAGGGCTGGACGCCGGAGGCGATCGCGGAGCGACACGGCGGCCGGGTCCGCGGCATCGTGGAGCCGTTCCACAAGGACGACTGGCGCACGGCGCGCCCGATCGCCCCGTACCACAAGGGCGACGGTCACGTCACGGACGACACCTTGATGACGCACGCGCTGATCAGGGTCTACGAGAACGTACGGGACCACCTGGACGCGTACGCGGTCGCGGACCACCTCGTCCCCGACCTGATCACCAACACGCGCTGGATCCCGGAACTGGAGGCGGAGGCGCTCCCGCTGCAACGGATCTTCCTGGCGGAGAAGTGGATCGTGGCGCGCATCCACTACGGCCATGTCGACCCGCGCGAGGCGGGCGTGGGCAACATCGTGAACTGCGGCGCGGCGATGTACATGGCTCCGGTCGGAGCGGTGAACGCGGGCAACCCGGCCAAGGCGTACGAGGAGGCGCTGGACGTGGCGGGCGCGCACCAGTCGTCGTACGGCAGGGAGGCGGCGGGCGTCTTCGCGGCAGCGGTGGCCGCGGCGTTCAGGCCGGGCGCGACGCCGGAGTCCGTGGTGGAGGACGCGCTGGCGCTCGCCAAGGACGGCACGAGGTCGGCGATCGAAGCGGTGTGCGAAGTGGCGTGCGGCTACACGGACTTCGAGGACGCGCTGGGACCGCTGCGCGAGGCGGTCACGCCCTTCGACACGGTGGGCCCGGAGTACCGCAAGCCCTCGCTCGGGGCGCGCCGCCCGTCCCGCCTCCACGCGATCGAGGAGCTGCCGATCGCGCTCGGGATGCTCCTGGTCGGCCGGGGCGACTTCCGCCACACGGTCCTCGGCGCGGTCAACTACGGCCGGGACTGCGACTCGATCGCGACGATGAGCGGAGCGATCGTGGGCGCGCTGTACGGGGAGCCGGCGGTGCCGCGGGAGTGGAGCGGGGAGGTGGCCCGCGCGAGCAGGCTCGACCTGCACACGCCGGCGGCCTCACTGGCCCGGGTCACGCGTGAGGTCTTCGCCAAGGACATGGCCCGCCGCCGGTCCCACGAGGCGGCGTTCGCAGAACTCACCGCCACCGCGGGGTCGTGATGCTGCGCCTCACCTGGGTCCAGCCCGAGGACCTGCTCGGCCACGAGCTGCGCCAGGCGGCACAGGAGGGCCGGGACGCAAGCGGGGTGGAGCGCCGCTGGCGCGAGGCGGGAGGCCTCCCGCCCCCCGGGCGCGCGGGAGCATCACCACCGCCCCAGGACCCGAAGCTACGACCCCTGGCACAGCGGCTCCTGGACGAACTGGCCTCAGCGCAGAGCCCGTTGAGGGCGCTTGAGCCGACGTCCTTGCCGGAAATCGAAAGGCTGACCCCGCACCCGGCCCGTCCGGCGCTTGAGGGCAAGGAACGCGGAGGCCTGGTGGCAGCGCCCCCCAAAGCCTCCGAAACAAGACGCCTGCACGCATCCTGGCTGGGCAGAGCCGTCGGCTGCCTCCTCGGCAAACCCGTCGAGAAGCTCCCCCTGCGCGGCATCCGGGCGATCGCGGAATCCACGTCCAACTGGCCCCTGAACACCTGGTTCACGCACCGGGACCTCCCGCGGGACGTGGCGGAGCGCTACCCCTGGAACCGCCGCTCCCGCCCCACCTCCCTCGCCGAGAACATCGACGGCATGCCCGAGGACGACGACCTCAACTACCCGCTCCTCGGCCTGCTCCTGCTCCAGCGCCACGGCGCCGGCTTCACCACCGCGGACGTGGCGCGGCTCTGGCTCGACGAGTTGCCGGCGGGCCGCACGTTCACCGCGGAGCGCGTCGCGTACCGCAATCTCCTGGACGGCATCGAGCCCCCGGACACGGCCGTGCGTCACAACCCGTTCCGGGAGTGGATCGGCGCCCAGATCCGCGCGGACATCTTCGGCTGGACGAACCCGGGCGACCCCGTAGGAGCAGCCGAACTGGCACACAGGGACGCGACGTTGACGCACACGGCGAACGGCGTCTACGGCGAGATGTTCGTGGCGGCGGCCATCGCCCATGCATCAGCACCTTCACCCACGGCCCCCACCATCCGAGCGACCCTCGACGCCGCCCTCTGCGTCATTCCGCCCGACTCCCGCTACGCCCAGGCGATCCGCTTCGGCATCGAGACGGCCCGCGCCGAACCCACCGGCACCCCGGCGGGCTTCGCATCGGTCGTCGACACGCTCCATGCCCGTTACGACCACGACCACCACTGGGTGCACGTCCTGCCCAACGCGGCGCTGCTCGCCGCCGCGCTCACCCACGCCGACGGCGACTTCACGGGGTCCATCTGCCGTGCGGTGTCGGGTGGTTGGGACACCGACTCCAACGGCGCGACGGCCGGTTCGATCGCCGGACTCCTCGCCGGCTCCCCCGACGCGATCGACGACCGCTGGACCGCACCGCTCAAGAACCGTCTGTCGACCTCGGTCGCCGACTTCGACGGCATCGGCTTCGACGAACTGGCCAGGCTCACTCTGGAGGCCCGCACATGAAATCCCCCACGCCCACCACCCCCGCCCCCCTGCAAGGCCTACGCGTACTCGACCTCGCCACCCTCTTCGCCGGCCCCCTCGCCGCCACCATGCTGGGCGACTTCGGCGCCGACGTGATCAAGGTCGAGCACCCCCGTAAACCGGACCCGTCCCGTGGCCACGGTCTGTCGAAGGACGGTGTCGGCCTGTGGTGGAAGCTCCTCGGCCGCAACAAGCGGAACATCACGCTCGACCTCTCCACGCGGGGCGGGCGCGAGATCCTCCTCAAGCTGGTCGCGGACGCCGACGTCCTGATCGAGAACTTCCGCCCCGGCACCCTGGAGAAGTGGAACCTCGGCTGGGAGGAGCTGAGCGCCGCCAACCCGCGCCTGGTGCTCACCCGCGTCACCGCCTTCGGCCAGTTCGGACCGTACTCGCGCCGCCCCGGCTTCGGCACGCTCGCCGAGGCGATGAGCGGCTTCGCGGCGCTCACGGGCGAGCCCGACGGCCCCCCGACGCTTCCCCCGTTCGGCCTCGCGGACTCGATCGCCGCGCTCTCCACGTCGTACGCGGTGATGGCCGCGCTCCAGGGCCGCGAGCGGACGGGCCGGGGCCAGGTCGTCGACATGGCGATCATCGAGCCGATGCTGACGGTCATCGGCCCGCAGCCCCTCTGGTACGACCAGCTCGGCTACGTACAGCCGCGCACGGGGAACCGCTCCACGAACAACGCCCCGCGCAACACCTACCGCACGGGCGACGACAAGTGGGTGGCGGTCTCCACGTCCGCCCAGTCGATCGCCGAGCGCGTGATGCGCCTGGTCGGCCGCCCCGAGCTGATCGACGAGCCGTGGTTCGAGACGGGGTCGGGCCGCGCGGGCCACGCCGACGAACTCGACGCGGCGGTCGGCTCCTGGATCGCGCGGCACTCGCGGGACGACGTCCTCGCCGCCTTCGAGAAGGCGGAGGCCGCCATCGCCCCCGTCTTCGACATCCGCGACGTGATGGAGGACGAGCAGTATCGGGCACTCGACTCGATCACCGAGGTGCCCGACCCCGAGCTGGGCACCGTCAAGATGCAGAACGTACTGTTCCGCCTCTCCGAGACCCCCGGCGCGATCAAGTGGGCCGGCCGCCCCCACGGCGCCGACACGGACGAGATCCTCACGGGCCTCGGTCTCTCCCCCTCGGAGATCACCACCCTGCGCGAAGCGGGCGCGCTGTGACCGCCCAGTCCTACGAGACCTACCTGACCTGGCTCTACGTCCCGGGAGACCGGCCGGAGGTCGTGGCGAAGGCGCTCGACTCGGGCGCCGACGTGGTCCTGATCGACCTGGAGGACGCGGTCGCCCCCGACCGCAAGACGTACGCCCTCGACGCGACCGCCGAGCTCCTCGCCGAGAAGCACCCGGTGCCGGTGCACGTGAGGGTCAACGCGCTGCACTCGCCGCGCGCCGAGTCCGAGGTCAGACGCCTCACCCCGCTCCCCGGCCTGGGCGCCCTGCGCCTGCCCAAGGTCCACGGCCCCGCCGACCTGGACCGCGTATCGGACTGGTCGGTCGAGGTGCCGCCCCTGTACGCCCTCCTGGAGTCGGCGCTCGGCGTCGAGCACGCGTACGAGATCGCCCGGCATCCCGGCGTACGCGGCATCGCGCTGGGCGAGTCGGATCTGCGGGCGGAGCTCGGCGTGGCGAACGGTGAGGGTCTGGCGTGGCCACGGGGGCGGGCGGTGGTCGCCGCGCGCGCCGCGGCGCTGCCCCCGCCGCCGCAGTCCGTCTATCCGGACATCCGCGACACGGTGGGCCTGGCCCGCTCCTGCTCACAGGGCCGGGCGCTCGGTTTCTTCGGCCGCATGGCGATCCACCCCCGCCAGCTTCCCGTCATCGAGGCGACGTTCCTGCCGACGGCGGCGGAGGTCGACGCGGCGACGGAGGTCGTCGGCGCCGCCTCCACGGAGGCGGGGGCCCTGGCCCTGCCCGACGGCCGCTTCGTCGACGCGGCGATCGTCTCGGACGCGCGCCGGGTCCTTGCGCTGGCCTCGCGCCGTCGCGGGGGCTGACCCAGGCAGAGCGACGGGGGCGCCGGATCGATGCGATCCGGCGCCCCCGTCGGCGTACGGGTGGTGAGGCTCAGCTAGCTCTTCCCGGCCTTGGTCGCCCCTGACCCGCCGTTGGCCTCATCCTTGTCGGACTGCTCCTCGGCATCGTCCTCGGACGCGGCCGGCTCCTTGGACTCGACCCCGGCCTCGCCCTCAGCCTTGTCCTTGGGACCGGCGTCGCCGCCCTTGTCCGCAGCCTTGTCCTGGGTCTTGTCCTTGGCATCGGTATCGGCATCGTCATCGGCGCCCGGCTCCACGACCGCCTCGCGCCCAGGGCGGGTCTTCGCCGAGATCACGATGTAGATCACCGCGAGCAGGAAGACACCCATCGCGGTCCAGTCGTTGAGCCGCATGCCGAGGATGTGGTGCGCGTCGTCGACGCGCATGTACTCGATCCAGAAGCGGCCTACGCAGTACGCGGCGACGTAGAGCGCGAAGGCGCGCCCGTGGCCGAGCTTGAAGCGGCGGTCCGCCCAGATGACGAGCAGCGCGACACCGATGCACCACAGGGACTCGTACAGGAAGGTCGGGTGGTACGTGCCCGGCACGCGCCCGTCCGCCGACGACGTGATCTTCAGGGCCCACGGCAGGTCGGTGGGCTTGCCGTACAGCTCCTGGTTGAACCAGTTGCCCCAGCGGCCGATGGCCTGCGCGACGGCGATGCCGGGTGCGATGGCGTCGGCGTAGGCCGGGAGCGGGATGCCGCGCCTGCGGCACCCGATCCACGCGCCCACCGCGCCGAGCGCGATGGCACCCCAGATCCCGAGGCCGCCCTCCCAGATCTTGAAGGCGTCCACCCAGTCGCGGCCCTCGCTGAAGTACAGCTCGTAGTCCGTGATCACGTGGTAGAGCCGGCCGCCGACGAGGCCGAACGGCACGGCCCAGACCGCGATGTCGGCCACGGTGCCGGACCGCCCGCCGCGGGCGATCCAGCGCTTGTTGCCGAGCCAGACGGCCACGAAGACGCCGATGATGATGCAGAACGCGTAGCCGCGCAGCGGAATGGGTCCGAGATAGACCACTCCGTGGGACGGGCTGGGGATGAAGGCAAGAGTCATGGCGATGCCGACGCTACCGTGCCTGGCCGTGGCGGCGGCAACCAGCCCGGCTACGGGTCCATAACGAGACCCCCGCGTCTCCCGCCTCTCCTACGATTTGTCGGCCGCCTGCACCATCTGCTTCAGCTTCGCGGGGGTCAGCGGGTTGGCCTGGTCGCCGAACACGTTCTTCCCGTTCAGGAGCACGGTCGGCGTGCCCTGGAAGCCGCCGGCCTGGAACGCCTGGTCCGACTTCTTGACCCAGCTGTCATGGCTGCCGTCGTCGACACACTTCTTGAAGTCCGGCACCACGAGGCCGCCGACCTTGCCGGCGAGCTCGATCAGCTTGCCGTTGTCCGCGAAGGCGTCGTCGGTCTCCGACGGCTGGTTCTCGTAGAGGACGTCGTGGTACGGGGGGAACTTCCCGGCGTCCTGGGCGCACGCCGCCGCGTTCGCCGCGCGCAGGGAGCCACTGCCGCCCATGTTCTTGTCGATGAGTGTGGCCAGGTGGTACTCGACCTTGAGCTGCCCGGAGTCGGTCAGCTCATGGATCGTCGTGCGGTAGGTGTCCTCGAAGGCCTTGCACGCCGGGCAGCGGAAGTCCTCCCACACCGTGAGCGTCGACTTCGCGCTGTCCTTGCCGACCGGGATCGCGAGGCTGTCCTTGCCGACCGCGCCCTGGGGGGCCACGACGGGACCCGAGGCGTCGCTCTTGTCGTCGCCGGAGTTCGCCGCGATCACCCCGATCACGGCGGCGAGCGCGAGGACGCCCACGACGGCGCCCCCCACGATCACGCCCCTGCGGCGCCTGTCCTTGGCTCTCTGCTTCTCGCGCTCCTCCGCCAGCCGGTCACGGGCGGTGCGCTTTCCGTCACGGTTCTTCTCGCTCACACCCGCCAAACGAACCGGGGAGGCACCAGCGTGCCTCCCCGGCCCCAGGTCCACCCATACGGGTTACGACGCGATGGGTGACGACGCGATGAGTCACGCCTTGGCGCGCACCCCGTCCGCGAGGTCCGCCGCGAGCGCCCGCACGGCGGCGAGGCCGGCAGCCTCGCCGTCGGCGTCGAGCATCAGCTTCACGAACGCCGAGCCGACGATGACCCCGTCGGCGAACCCGGCGACCTCGGCCGCCTGCTTCGCGTTCGAGACGCCGAGGCCGACGCAGACCGGCAGGTCGGTGGTGGCCTTGGTACGGCGCACGAGGTCCTGGGCCTGGTTGCCGACGGACTCGCGGGTGCCGGTGACGCCCATCAGGGAGGCGGCGTACACGAAGCCGGAGCCCGCGGCGGTGATCGTCGCGAGGCGCTCGTCCTTGCTGCTGGGGGCGACGACGAAGACGGTCCCGAGGCCGTGCTTGTCCGCGTGCTCCCTCCAGGTCCCCGACTCCTGGACGGGCAGGTCGGGCAGGATGCAGCCCGCGCCGCCCGCCTCGGCCAGTTCGGCGGTGAACCGCTCGATGCCGTACCGGTCGATGGGGTTCCAGTACGTCATGACGAGGACCGGCTTGCCCGTCGCCGCGTGGGCCTCGCGGACCGTGCGCATCACGTCGGCGATCCGGACGCCACCGCGCAGCGCGATGTCGTCCGCGGTCTGGATGACGGGACCGTCGAGGACCGGGTCGCTGTGCGGCAGCCCGACCTCCACGACATCGGCACCGCCGTCGAAGACGGCCTTGATGGCCTCGATGCCGCCGTCCACGGTCGGGAACCCGGCCGGGAGGTAGGCGATGAGGGCGGAGCGGCCCTCGGCGCGCGCGGCGGCGAGGGTGTCGTTCAACAGCTGGATGTTGCCGCTCACTTGGCGTCTCCCTCGATCTCCGCGCCGGTCCCGGCCGCGTCCGCCGCGACGGCGGCGTCGGTGTCGTACAGGCCGAAGTAGCGGGCGGCCGTGTCCATGTCCTTGTCGCCGCGCCCGGACAGGTTGACGATCATCAGCCCGTCCTTGCCGAGTTCCTTGCCGACCTCGATGGCGCCGGCGAGCGCGTGGGCGCTCTCGATGGCCGGGATGATGCCCTCGGTGCGCGAGAGCAGGCGCAGGGCCTGCATGGCGGCGTCGTCGGTGACCGCGCGGTACTCGCCGCGGCCGCTGTCCTTGAGGAAGGCGTGCTCGGGGCCGATGCCCGGGTAGTCGAGGCCCGCCGAGATCGAGTACGGCTCGGTGATCTGGCCCTCGTCGTCCTGGAGGACGTACGACCGTGAGCCGTGCAGGATGCCCGGCTCGCCCGCGGTCAGCGTCGCGGCGTGCTCGCCGGTCTCGAGGCCGTGACCGGCCGGCTCGCAGCCGATGAGGCGCACGCCGGCGTCGGGGATGAAGGCGTGGAAGAGGCCGATGGCGTTCGAGCCGCCGCCGACGCAGGCCACGGCCGCGTCGGGCAGGCGTCCGGCGCGCTCCAGGATCTGGCGGCGGGCCTCGACGCCGATGACGCGGTGGAAGTCGCGGACCATCGCCGGGAAGGGGTGGGGTCCCGCGACGGTCCCGAAGAGGTAGTGCGTGCGGTCGACGTTGGCGACCCAGTCGCGGAACGCCTCGTTGATGGCGTCCTTGAGGGTGCGGCTGCCGGACTTCACGGCGACGACCTCGGCGCCGAGCATCCGCATGCGCGCCACGTTGAGCGCCTGGCGCTCGGTGTCGATCTCGCCCATGTAGATGGTGCACTCGAGGCCGAAGAGCGCGCAGGCGGTGGCGGTCGCCACGCCGTGCTGGCCCGCGCCGGTCTCGGCGATGACGCGGGTCTTGCCCATGCGCTTGGTGAGGAGTGCCTGGCCGAGCACGTTGTTGATCTTGTGCGAGCCGGTGTGGTTGAGGTCCTCGCGCTTGAGGAACATCCGGACGCCACCGGCGTGCTCGGCGAACCGAGGCACCTCGGTGAGGGAGCTGGGCCGTCCCGTGTAGTTGACGAGCAGGTCGTCGAGCTCGGCGGCGAAGGCCGGGTCGTTCTTGGCCTTGTCGTACTCGACGGCGACCTCGTCGACGGCGGCGACGAGCGCCTCCGGGATGAACTTGCCGCCGAACACGCCGAAGTACCCCTCGGCAGTGGGAACTTGACCCTCGGGGTCAGGAATGAAGAACTCGCTGGGCATGCGTAAACCTCACGGTGGGATCTGGATGACTAATCGCCGTGGGGGCACGGGTGGCTGGTCGGCCACAACCGTATGTGGCTGATCGCGCCGTTCCCCGCGCCCCTTATGGGGCGCTCTGCCATCGCATGCCATTGATCTGACCCGGCTCCGAACCGATGTGGTACCGCACTCGCCGTCCCCGCACACGCCGCGCCGGCGCCCGGCAGCCGCGGGGGCGGCAGCCGGGTGCGAGGCGGGCGGCGATGGACATCGGGAGGTCAGCTCCGGCCGTGGCGCAGCGCCGGGTGGGCGCCCGCGGCAACGAGGTCGGAGACCGCGGTGCGCGGGTCGCGGCCGGTCACGAGGGACTCGCCCACGAGGACGGCGTCCGCGCCCGCGTTGGCGTACGCGATCAGGTCGTGCGGGCCGCGCACGCCCGACTCGGCGATCTTGACGATGTGGTCGGGGATCTCCGGGGCGACCTGCTGAAACGTGTCGCGGTCGACCTTGAGTGTCTTGAGGTTGCGCGCGTTCACGCCGATGATGCGGGCGCCCGCGTCCACGGCGCGCTCGACCTCGTCCTCGTCGTGCACCTCGACGATCGGCGTGAGCCCGATGGACTCCGCGCGCTCGATGAGCGACTCGAGGGCGGGCTGCTCCAGGGCGGCCACGATCAGCAGCGCGAGGTCGGCGCCGTACGCCCTGGCCTCCCACAGCTGGTACGAGGTGACGATGAAGTCCTTGCGCAGGATCGGGATGTCGACCTTGGCGCGCACGGCCTCCAGATCGGCGAGCGAACCGCCGAAGCGGCGCTGCTCGGTCAGTACGGAGATGACGGCGGCGCCACCCGCCTCGTAGTCGGCGGCGAGGCCGGCCGGGTCCGCGATCGCGGCGAGCGCGCCCTTGGACGGGCTCGAGCGCTTGACCTCGCAGATCACCTTGACGCCGTCGCCGCGCAGGGCGGCCACTCCGTCCTTGGCGGCGGGTGCCTTGGCCGCGCGCTCCTTGAGCTCGTCGAGGCTGACGTGCGCCTGCCGCTCCGCGAGGTCGGCACGGACTCCGTCGATGATCTCGTCGAGCACACTCACGCGAGCGGCCCCCTTCCTGACGGTGGAGCGGTGGAAGCTGATTGCCCAGAGGGCAATCCACTGTTCACAGCGATGATATCCGCAGGAGGGCGAAGGCTCCGCATCCGGTTGACGCCGGTCCCACTACCTGGACACATACTGTTGATCAAGGATGGAGCCAGCCACCCAGGGGCAGGTTCCGGACAACCGTGAAGACAAGGACCACGGCGCCCACGGCCCACAGCTGGGGGCGTCCGAGATCGATCCGTACCGGCCGTCCCTGTACCACCCGTACGGCCCATACGACCCACAGGACGGCGAAGACGGCGTAGCCCGCGACGGCGAGCGCGTTGTCCCCGAGAGCGGCCGTGAGATCGCCGTGCACGAGCGCGTGGGCGCTGCGCAGGCCGCCGCACCCCGGGCAGTAGATCCCCGTGTAGTGGAGCAGTGGGCAGGCGGGGTAGTGGCCCGGCTCGTTCGGGTCGACGGACCCGACATACGCGAAGCCCGCGCCGGCCGCGGCGAGGACGCCGAGGGGGACGGCCAGTCGCCGCAGCGAACCGCCGGCGCTGCCGGCGCCGCTGGTCAGGGGGGCCGCGGAGGTGTCCGTTTCGGCGTTCACCCGTGCATTGTGCAACGGGCCTGCCGGGTCCGCCCGTCGGCGGCGCGGAACACGCGAGAGGCGGGCCCGCCCCCCCGGGCCGGGCGCCCCGCGCGGCCAGGGCGGGGCGCACGGCGGCCCCGCCGCGGCCCCCGGCGGGGCCGCCCGCCGCGCCGGCCGCGTGCGGG
>NZ_JBSHLM010000007.1:326593-410190 GCF_053644375.1 Streptomyces sp. NPDC055400
GCGTCCCCCCGTGATTGGTCCACCGGGCCTGCGGGGTCCGCCCGGGGGCGGCGGGCACCACGCGAGTGGGGGCCCGGCACCTGGTGCGGGGCCGCCTCTCGCGACGTGGACGAGGCTCAGGCCTCCGCGGCGACGGCCTCGGGCGAGACGGCCGGCAGCGACTGCGGCTTCGGCTTGCCGAGACCCGCGGCGCTCATGGCGCCGCCGACGACCGCGGCGACGGCGAGCAGGGCCATGCCCGCCCAGAAGCCGACGGGGTCGCCCATCACCATGAAGGCGCCCGCGACGCAGAAACCGATGAAGGCGATGATGACACCGGTCCAGGCGGCCGGGGTGTGTCCGTGGCTGCTGTCCGCCATGGTTGCTCCTCGTTGCTCAATGCGTGGCTGATGCGCGGCCCCGTACCCCGCGCGTGGTACCGCGCTGGGTGGTGAGCCTGACGCTCTTGCCCATTGTCCCGCACTCGCGGGAATGGGCGGCACTCGGGGTCCGGGGCCCCGCTATGCCTCGTGTGTGGGGTCCTCGCCCCGGTCGAGGGCCTTCCACAGCTCCTCGGGGCGCTCGGGATCGACGGGTCGGGCCGCCTTGCGGGGCCGCGGGGTGCCGTCTCGCTCGTAGCGTCCGCCCATCGACGGCCAGGAGCGGCCGTAGCGCAGGGCGAGCAGACCGGCCAGGAGGATGAGCGCGCCGCCCGCGGCACCGACGTACGGCCAGACGGTGTGACCGAGGGAGCCGATGGTGGCGGCGGTGTTGCCGGAGACCTCTGCGGCCTTCTCGTCGAGGGCCGCGCTGTCGGTCGCGCCGAGGACGGCGGCGACGACGGCGCCCGCGCCGCTGAGCGCGAGGAGCCCGGCGACGAGCATGCGCCCGGCGCGGCGGACCGCGAAGACGGCGACGAGGGCCGCGAGCCCCACTATGGCGAGAGCCGCGGGCACTCCCGTGACGTCACTGCCCTTGGCGGCGAGCGGGAAGCTGCCGCCGGGCACGGTCGCGGACCCGGAGGCCCACTCCTGCCGCGAGGAGAGCAGGGCCACCGCCGCGCCGAGGGCGCCGAACAGGAGCGCTGCGGCGAGGCTGCGGCGGCCGTTGCGCGCGGCGGCCGTCTCCGGGGAGGCGGTCCCGGCTTCGGTTCGGGGGGATGGCACTGCGGAAGTCACCTCACCACTATCCCCCACGTCGTCAGGCGTCGTGCATCCGGTTGGCCGTGTGCACGGCACGCAGCACCGCCGCCGCCTTGTTGCGGCACTCGGTGTCTTCGGCGACGGGATCGGAGTCGGCGACGATACCCGCTCCGGCCTGCACATATGCGGTGTTGTCGCGCAGGAGCGCGGTGCGGATGGCGATGGCCGTGTCGGAGTCCCCGGCGAAGTCGAGATATCCGACACATCCGCCGTACAGACCGCGCCGGGAGGGTTCGAGCTCGTCGATGATCTGCATCGCGCGCGGCTTGGGCGCGCCCGAGAGGGTGCCCGCGGGGAAGCAGGCGGTGAGGACGTCGAAGGCGGTGGTGCCCGGGGCGACCCGGCCGGTGACGGTCGACACGATGTGCATGACGTGCGAGTACCGCTCGACGGACATGAAGTCGACGACCTCGACGGAGCCCGGCTCGCAGACGCGGCCGAGGTCGTTGCGGCCGAGGTCGACGAGCATCAGGTGCTCGGCGCGCTCCTTGGGGTCGGCCAGGAGCTCGTCGGCGAGCGCCTGGTCCTCCTGCGGGGTGTCGCCGCGGTGCCTGGTCCCGGCGATGGGGTGCACCATGGCGCGCCCGTCCTCGACCTTGACGAGGGCCTCCGGCGACGAGCCGACCACGTCGAACCCCTCGAAGCGGAAGAGGTACATGTACGGCGACGGGTTGGTGGCACGCAGGACCCGGTAGACGTCGAGTGCGCCGGCCGTGCACGGCGTCTCGAAGCGCTGCGAGGGCACGACCTGGAAGGCCTCGCCCGCCCTGATGCGCTCCTTGATGTCCTCGACGGCCTCCTGGTAGTCCGTGCCGCCCCACAGAGCGGTGAACTGAGGGAGTTCGGACGGGGGGAGCGAGGCGGGGGCCTGGACGACGGGCCGGGAGAGGTCGGCCTCCATCGCGTCGAGGCGGGCCACGGCGTCCGCGTACGCCTCGTCGACACCGGTGTCGAGGTCGTTGTGGTTGATCGCGTTGGCGATCAGCAGGACCGAGCCGTCCCAGTGGTCGAGTACGGCGAGGTCGCTGGTGAGCAGCATCGTCAGCTCGGGGAGCTTCAGGTCGTCGCGCTCGCCGGGGCCGATCTTCTCCAGGCGGCGCACGATGTCGTAGCCGAGGTAGCCGACCATGCCGCCGGTGAACGGGGGCAGGCCCTCGTAGCGGGGGGTGTGGAGGGTCTCGACGGTGGCGCGCAGGGCGGCGAGCGGGTCGCCGTGGGTGGGGACGCCGACGGGCGGGGTGCCGAGCCAGTGCGCCTGGCCGTCGCGGGTGGTGAGGGTGCCGGCGGAGCGGACGCCGACGAAGGAGTAGCGGGACCACGAGCGGCCGTTCTCCGCGGATTCCAGGAGGAACGTGCCGGGGCGTTCACCGGCCAGCTTGCGGTACAGACCGACGGGGGTGTCGCCGTCCGCGAGGAGCTTGCGGCTGACGGGGATCACTCGGCGGTCGGTCGCGAGCTTGCGGAAGGTCTCGAGATCCATAGGAAGAGCTTAGGGCGTGTCCGGGCGGGTCCGGTGCGCCGCCCGGTGCGTGGGACGGGCGGAGCGGCAGTGCTCTCAGGCGCCCGTGCCGGTCACCGTCAGCTCGCCCGCGTCGAAGCAGGTGCGGTCACCGGTGTGGCAGGCCGCGCCGACCTGGTCGACCTTCACCAGGAGGGTGTCCGCGTCGCAGTCGAGGGCGACCGACTTCACGTGCTGGAAGTGGCCGGAGGTGTCGCCCTTGACCCAGTACTCCTGGCGGCTGCGGGACCAGTACGTGCAGCGGCCGGTCGTCAGCGTGCGGTGCAGCGCCTCGTCGTCCATCCAGCCGAGCATGAGCACCTCGCCGGTGTCGTACTGCTGGGCGATCGCGGGGACCAGGCCGTCGGCGCTGCGCTTGAGGCGGGCGGCGACGGCGGGGTCGAGGCTGCTGGGCGGGGGCGTGCTGGTCATACGGACCATTGTGCCGCGCCGCGTGTGCCTCTTCGGGCGGCCGTCCACTGATTGAGAGCAGCGGCGCGGGGCGCCACGTCGAGGGGCGGCGGTCGGGCGACGGGTGGGCGGACCGGTCGGGCGGTCGTACGCTGGCCTTATGTCGACCCATGCAAAGCGTGAACGACTTCTTCTCGCCGACCTGTTGGAGGCGTCGGGCCCCGACGCCCCGACCCTGTGCGAAGGCTGGAACGCCCGTGATCTCGCGGCCCATGTCGTGGTGCGCGAGCGCCGCGCGGACGCCGCGGGCGGGATCCTGATCAAGCAGCTGGCGCAGCGTCTGGAGCGGGTGCAGGCCGAGTTCGCCGAGAAGCCCTACGACGAGCTGATCCAGCTCATCAGGACGGGCCCGCCGCGCTTCTCGCCGTTCTCCCTCAAGCAGATCGACGAGGCGTCGAACGCGGTCGAGTTCTTCGTCCACACGGAGGACGTGCGTCGCGCGCAGCCGGACTGGACGCCGCGCGAGCTCGATCCGGTCTTCGCGGACGTGCTGTGGGCGCGCCTCGAGCGGATGGCCCGTGTGATCGGCCGCAAGTCGCCGGTCGGCCTGGTCCTGCGCCGCCCGGACGGCCGCACGGCGGTGGCGCACAAGGGCACGCCCGTGGTGACGGTGACCGGTGAGCCCGCCGAGCTGCTGATGTTCGCCTTCGGCCGGCAGGACGCGGCGCGGGTGGAGACGGAGGGCGAGAAGGACGCGATCGGGAAGCTGCACGAGGCGAAGCAGCTGGGCATCTGACGCGCGTCCAGGCCGGGACTTCGGCGCGCGCGGCGCAGGCCGTGGACGCCGGGCGAGAGCGGGCCTCGCCGGGGCGCCGCTTCCCGGCGGGCCGCCGGGCGCGACGCCGAGATCGCCCGGCGGCGCGCCCACGACGGCGGCGGGGTCCCCCGCGTCAGCGGACGGGACGGCCCGCCTCGCGCAGTGTCTCCTTGACCTCGCCGATCCGCAGATCGCCGAAGTGGAAGACGGACGCGGCGAGCACCGCGTCGGCGCCCGCGGCGATCGCCGGCGGAAAGTGTTCGAGGCGCCCCGCGCCGCCTGACGCGATCACCGGCACGGTGACGTGCTTGCGGACGGCGGCGATCATCTCGATGTCGTAGCCGTCCTTCGTGCCGTCGGCGTCCATCGAGTTGAGCAGGATCTCGCCCGCGCCGAGCTCGGCGGCCTCGTGCGCCCACTCGACGGCGTCGATCCCGGCGGACTTGCGGCCGCCGTGCGTCGTCACCTCGAACGTGCCGGACGGCGTGCGTCGCGCGTCGACGGACAGGACGAGCACCTGGCGGCCGAACCGCTCGGCGATCTCGCGGATCAGCTCGGGGCGGGCGATGGCGGCCGTGTTCACGCCCACCTTGTCCGCGCCGGCCCGCAGCAGCTTGTCCACGTCGTCCGCCGTGCGGACGCCGCCGCCGACGGTGAGCGGGATGAAGACCTGCTCGGCGGTGCGGCGCACCACGTCGTAGGTCGTCTCGCGGTTGCCGGAGGACGCGGTGATGTCGAGGAACGTCAGCTCGTCGGCGCCCTCGGCGTCGTACACCTTCGCCATCTCGACGGGGTCGCCCGCGTCGCGCAGGTTCTGGAAGTTGACGCCCTTGACGACCCGTCCGTTGTCCACGTCCAGGCAGGGGATGACCCGTACGGCCAGCGTCATGACGGTGTGTCTCCTCGGTACGCCTCCACCTCGACCTCGACGACCAGGCTGGGGTCGATGAAGCCGGAGACGATGATCATGGATGCGGCGGGGCGGACGGCGTCGAACAGCTCCTTGTGGGCCCGGCCCACGTCGTCCACATCGCGCGCATGGGTGATGTACATACGGGTGCGCACCACATGCTCGCTCCCGAGTCCCAGCGTCTTGAGGGCGTCGAACGCGGCCTGGAACGCGTTGAGCGTCTGCTCGTACGGCGTTCCCGCGTCGATGACGCCGTTGACCACGGACGTGCAACCGGACACCAGGACAAGGCCGTTGGGCAGTTCGACCGCGCGCGAGTAGCCCACGGCCTCCTCCCACGGCCCGTCCGAGCCGACCTTGCGTACGCCCTCGCTCATGAGGCCACCGCGGCGAGCGCCTCTTCCAGCGTGAAGGCCTTCGCGTACAGCGCCTTGCCGACGATCGCGCCCTCGACGCCGAGCGGGACGAGCTCGGAGATGGCGCGCAGGTCGTCGAGCGACGAGACGCCGCCGGAGGCGACGACCGGGCGGTCGGTGGCCGCGCAGACGTTCTTCAGGAGCTCCAGGTTCGGGCCCTGCAGCGTGCCGTCCTTGGCGATGTCGGTGACGACGTAGCGGGCGCAGCCCTCGGAGTCGAGGCGCGCGAGCGTCTCGTAGAGGTCGCCGCCGTCGCGGGTCCAGCCGCGGCCGCGCAGCGTGGTGCCGCGCACGTCCAGGCCCACCGCGATCTTGTCGCCGTGCTCGGCGATGACCTTGGCGACCCACTCGGGGGTCTCCAGGGCTGCGGTGCCGAGGTTGACGCGGGTGCAGCCGGTGGCGAGCGCGGCGGCGAGCGTGGCGTCGTCGCGGATGCCGCCGGACAGCTCGACCTTGATGTCCATGGCACCGGTGACCTCGCCGACCAGCGCGCGGTTGTCACCGGTCCCGAACGCGGCGTCCAGGTCCACGAGGTGCAGCCACTCGGCGCCGGATCGCTGCCACGCGAGGGCGGCCTCGAGCGGGGAACCGTAGGAGGTCTCCGAGCCGGACTCGCCGTGCACGAGACGTACGGCCTGACCGTCGCGGACGTCGACGGCGGGGAGGAGTTCGAGCGTGCGGGACATCAGAGGGTTCCGATCCAATTCGTGAGGAGCTGGGCGCCGGCGTCGCCGGACTTCTCGGGGTGGAACTGTGTCGCCCACAGTGCGCCGTTCTCGACGGCGGCGATGAACGGCTCGCCGTGCGTGGCCCAGGTGACCTTGGGCGGGCGCATGTGGACGTTGCCGACCTCGAAGTCCCACTGCTGCACGGCGTAGGAGTGCACGAAGTAGAAGCGGGCCTCGCTGTCGAGACCGGCGAAGAGCTCGGTGTCCTCGGGCGGGCGGACCGTGTTCCAGCCCATGTGCGGGACGATCTCGGCCTTGAGGGGCTCGACCGTGCCGGGCCACTCGTCGAGGCCCTCGGCCTCGACGCCGTGCTCGATGCCGCGCGCGAAGAGGATCTGCATGCCGACGCAGATGCCCATCACGGGGCGTCCGCCGGCGAGGCGGCGGTCGATGATCCAGTCGCCGCGCGCCTCCTTGAGGCCCTTCATGCAGGCGGCGAAGGCGCCGACGCCGGGGACGAGGAGGCCGTCGGCGTTGAGTGCGGTGTCGAAGTCGCGGGTGATCTCGACGTCCGCGCCGGCGCGGGCCAGGGCCCGCTCGGCGGAGCGGACGTTGCCGAACCCGTAGTCGAAGACGACGACCTTCTTGCCGGCCGTGCCGGCGGGCTTGGCTGAAGTCATGACTGGCTGCTCCCTGCCCCTCAGTTCCAGTAGTCGAGCCGCAGGACGCCGGAGACCAGGCACATGGCCGCGGCGATGGAGAGCAGCGCGATCAGGCCCTTGGGCAAGCCCTGCTTGACGAAGGAGATGACGCCGCCGATCAGGAAGAGACCGACGAGGATGAGGATGGTGTTGAGGCCGTTCATGGCTTTACAGGGCGCCCTTCGTGGACGGAAGGATGCCCGCGGCGCGCGGGTCACGCTCGGACGCGTACCGCAGCGCGCGGGCCAGCGCCTTGAACTGGCACTCCACGATGTGGTGCGCGTTGCGCCCGTACGGGACGTGGACGTGCAGCGCGATCTGGGCCTGCGCGACGAACGACTCCAGGATGTGCCGGGTCATCGTCGTGTCGTACGAGCCGATCATGGGGGCCATGTTCTCGGGCTCGGTGTGCACCAGGTAGGGGCGGCCGGAGAGGTCGACCGTGACCTGGGCGAGCGACTCGTCCAGCGGGACGGTGCAGTTGCCGAAGCGGTAGATGCCCACCTTGTCGCCGAGCGCCTGCTTGAAGGCGGCGCCGAGCGCGAGGGCGGTGTCCTCGATGGTGTGGTGCGTGTCGATGTGCAGGTCGCCCTCGGTCTTGACCGTGAGGTCGAAAAGGCCGTGGCGGCCGAGCTGGTCGAGCATGTGGTCGTAGAAGCCCACGCCCGTGGAGACTTCGACCTTGCCGGTGCCGTCGAGGTCGATCTCGACGAGGACCGAGGTCTCCTTGGTGGTCCGCTCCACCCTGCCTACGCGACTCATGCGTTCCGCTCCTTCTTGATTGCGCGTACCGCATCGAGGAACGCGTCGTTCTCGTCCGGGGTGCCCGTGGAGACACGCAGCCACCCGGGTACGCCGTTGTCCCGGACCAGGACGCCCCGGTCGAGGATCTGCTGCCAGACCGCGTGCGCGGCGCCTTCGCCTTCGAACCGGCCGAACTGCACGAAGTTGGCGTCCGAGTCGGTCACTTCGTAACCCGCCGCCCGCAGCTCGGTCACCAGGCGGTCGCGCTCGTCCTTGAGCTGCTCGACGTAACCGAGGAGCGTGTCGGTGTGCTCTAGGGCGGCGAGCGCCGTGGCCTGGGTGACGGCCGACAGGTGGTACGGCAGGCGCACCAGCTGGACGGCGTCGACCACGGCGGGGGCGGCGGCCATGTAGCCGAGGCGCAGGCCCGCCGCGCCGAACGCCTTCGACATGGTGCGCGAGATGACGAGGTTCGGCCGGCCTTCGAGCAGCGGGAGAAGGGACTTCCCGTGGCTGAACTCGATGTAGGCCTCGTCGACGACGACCATGGACGGCCTCGCCGCCTGTGCGGCCTCGTACAGGGCGAGGACCGTCTCGGGCGGGACCGCGCTGCCCGTGGGGTTGTTGGGCGTCGTGATGAAGACGACGTCCGGGCGGTTCTCGGCGATGGCCTTCACGGACGCTTCCACGTCGATGGTGAAGTCCGCGCTGCGCGGTCCGGAGATCCAACCGGTGCCGGTGCCGCGCGCGATGAGGCCGTGCATCGAGTACGAGGGCTCGAAGCCGATGGCGCTGCGGCCGGGGCCGCCGAAGGTCTGCAGGAGCTGCTGGATGACCTCGTTCGAGCCGTTGGCGGCCCAGACGTTCTCGATGCCGACGTGGTGGCCGCCGGTGCGCGTGAGATAGGCGGCGAGCTCGGTGCGCAGCTGGACCGCGTCCCGGTCGGGGTAGCGGTTGAGGTCGCGGGCGCTCTCGCGGACCCGCTCCGCGATCCGCTCGACGAGCGCCTCGGGCAGCGGGTACGGGTTCTCGTTCGTGTTCAGGCGTACGGGTACGTCGAGCTGGGGGGCGCCGTACGGGGACTTGCCGCGCAGCTCGTCCCGTACGGGCAGATCGTCGATGCCGGTCACTGGCCGGGAACCTTCCATTCGAACCTTGCCTTGATCGCCGCGCCGTGCGCGGGCAGGTCCTCCGCCTCGGCGAGCGTGACCACGTGGTGGGCGACGTCGGCGAGTGCGTCGCGCGTGTAGTCCACGATGTGGATGCCGCGCAGGAAGGACTGGACGGACAGACCGGACGAGTGGCAGGCGCAGCCGCCGGTGGGCAGCACGTGGTTGGAGCCCGCGGCGTAGTCGCCGAGGGACACCGGCGCCCAGGGGCCGACGAAGATCGCACCGGCGTTCTTCACGCGCTGGGCGAGGGCTGCGGCGTCGGCGGTCTGGATCTCCAGGTGCTCGGCGCCGTACGCGTCGACGACCCGCAGGCCCTCGTCGACCCCGTCGACCAGGACGATCGCGGACTGCCGGCCGCGCAGGGCCGGGAGGATCCGGTCGTCGATGTGCTTGGTGGCCGCGACCTGCGGCTCCAGCTCCTTCTCGACGGCGTCCGCGAGCTCGGCCGAGTCGGTGACGAGGACGGCGGCGGCGAGCGGGTCGTGCTCGGCCTGGCTGATCAGGTCCGACGCGACGTGCGCCGGGTCGGCGGTGGAGTCCGCGAGGACCGCGATCTCGGTCGGGCCCGCCTCGGCGTCGATGCCGATGAGACCGGTGACGTAGCGCTTGGCCGCGGCGACCCAGATGTTGCCGGGGCCGGTGACCATGTTCGCCGGGGGGCAGGACTCGGTGCCGTACGCGAACATCGCGACGGCCGTGGCGCCGCCCGCGGCGTACACCTCGTCGACGCCGAGCAGCGCGCACGCGGCCAGGATCGTCGGGTGCGGGAGGCCGTCGAACTCGGCCTGGGCGGGGGAGGCGAGGGCGATCGACTCGACCCCGGCCTCCTGCGCGGGCACCACGTTCATGATCACGGAGGACGGGTAGACGGAGCGGCCGCCCGGCGCGTACAGGCCGACGCGCTCGACGGGCACCCACTTCTCGGTGACCGAGCCGCCGGGGACGACCTGCGTGGTGTGGGTGGTGCGGCGCTGCTCGCGGTGGACGATGCGGGCCCGGCGGATCGACTCCTCCAGAGCGGCGCGCACGGCGGGGTCGAGCTGCTCCAGGGCGTTCTGGAGGGCCTTGGCGGGAACCCGTACGGACTCCAGCTTCACGCCGTCGAACTGCTCCGCGTAGTCGATCAGCGCCGCGTCGCCACGATGATGCACGGCCTCGCAGATCGGACGCACCTTCTCGAGGGCGGCCGAGACGTCGAAGTCGGCTCGGGGCAGCAGGTCGCGCAGTGCGGGGCCCTCGGGGAGGGCGTCGCCGCGCAGATCGATTCGGGAGATCACGTGCTCAATTCTCGCAGACGTCACATCAGCGCCCGACGTCCGTATCAATGGCTGATACGGATCACCGCGGGAGACCGGAGGATGACCTTCACCAGTAGCGTTCAGGCCGTCACTCAGCGGGCATGAACAGTTGTACTAAACCCGCGAGTAGCGGAGCCGTACCGGGACGTGCGGGGCTCCGTGAGGATCCGGGGGTCTACGGGGAGGAAGACGAGTCGTGGTCGACGGTACCGGCACCGGTGAACCGCCGGACGGTCTCACGGGCGCCGAGATCGGCATGTGGCAGGCCTTCCGCAACGGCAGTGTCTACGACCTGAGCTCGGGCGACCCGGACGTGGACGACCCGCACGGCGGACACGCCTGGGGGCCCGGCCGCAGCGTGCGGGCGCGGATCGTGGCCTGGCTGCTGCTCGACGGGCCGCCCGCGCTGTCGGGGCGTGTCGCGTCGCTCAAGCTCAAGGGCGTACAGATCACCGACGTGCTCGACGTCGCGGGCGGCGGGGTCGTGCCGTACGTCGAGATGAAGCAGTGCCGCTTCGAGAAGGAGATCCTGCTTCCCGAGGCGCGGTTCACCACCCTGCGCCTGGTCGACTGCTCGATCCCCCGCCTGGAGGGCGCCCGCGTCCACACGGAGGGCGATCTGCATCTGCCGCGCTGCCGCTTCCACAGCGGTGTACGCCTCACCGACGCGCACATCGGTACGGACCTGCTGCTCAACCAGGCCGTCGTGTACCGCGACCGGCGCGGCAAGTCGATCATGGCGGACGGCATGTCCGTCGGCCAGGACCTCCAGGCCGAGATGCTGGAGACGCACGGCGAGGTGAGCCTGCGCGGCGCGCAGATCGGCGTGTCGCTCAGCCTGCGCGGCAGCCGGCTCTCCAACGCGTACGGGCGCCGCGCGCTCAACGCGCCGCAGCTGACGGTCGAGCGGTCCCTGTATCTGACCCCCGCCGGTGTCGGCAATCCGCTCCAGACCAGCGGCACGACACCGGCCCAGGGCACCCGCGTGCAGCGCTTCGAGTGCCAGGGCGGGGTCCGGCTCGACGACGGCCGGTTCGGCGACGCCGTCGACCTCGACCAGGCGCGCTTCCATCTGGAGAACGACCAGGAGGTGTCGCTGCGCCGCATCCAGACGCCCGAGCTGCGCTTCCTGTGCGAGCGGCCGCAGCGCGGGCGGATCGTCCTGTCCGGCGCGAAGGTCGTCAACCTCATCGACAGGGCGGCGAGCTGGCCGGGCCCCGGCGGTCTGCGCGTGGGCGGCTTCACGTACGAGAACCTGATCCCCACCGGTCCGTTCCCGCTGTCGCGGCGCCTGGAATGGCTGTCGGCCGCGACTCCGGAGTACAGCCCGGAGCCGTACGAGAAGCTCGCGGCCGTGCTGCGCAACAGCGGCGAGGACGCCGACGCGCGCGAGGTACTGCTCGCCAAGCAGCGCCGCCGCCGCGAGACGCTGCCGCCCGCCGCGAAGATCTGGGGATACATCCAGGACTGGACGGTCGCCTACGGGTACCGCCCTGGGCGGGCCGCGGTGTGGATGGCCGTGCTGTGGGCGGCGAGCACGCTGGCCTTCTCCCACTCGTCACATCCGGCCATCAAACCGGGTGAGTCGCCGAACTGGAGTCCGGCACTCTTCTCGCTCGATCTCATCCTGCCCGTCATCGACCTGGGCCAGGACGGCTACTGGCAGCTGCGGGGCGGCTGGCAGTGGGCCGCAACCGCGCTGATCCTGCTCGGCTGGATCCTCGCCACGACGGTCGCCGCGGGGGCCACCCGGCTGCTCCGCAGAAACTGACCGGGCACCCTCGCATTTTTTGCCGGACCGCGGGCAACCATGGGCGCATTTCAGCCGTCATCCCAGCGCAACCATCAACAGAGCGACGGGGAGCGGGGTCCACACCTTGGCACTGCTGCGCGCCCTCATCCGCACCGCGCGGATGGTCCGCCACACCTCGGGCCTCGCGGCCGGCCTGCCCGCCGACGACGACGTCCTCCTCGACGTCCCCGACGAACGCCTGGCGCCCGCGCTCGTCGACGCGGGCCGGGGCGAGTACGAGGCGGCCGCCAAGCTGCTCGCCGCCACCCGCGAGGCCGGCGAGTGGGAGAACAGGGACCGCTACGTCACCCGGCTCGCCGCCTTCGCCAGATCGCGCGGCGAATGGTTCGACGACTGGCGGTTCGCGGCGCCCCACGACCCGGACGCCCTCCTCGTCAAGGCCGAGCTGGAAGTCGCGCGCGGCTGGGAGTCGCCCGCCCGCGCCGAGCTGCTGCGCGAGGTGACGCCGCTGATCACCGCCGCCGCCGAGGGCGACCCCGGCGACCCGGTGCCCTGGCGGGTCGCCCTCGACCACGCGCGCGGCACGAATGCCTCGCACACCGTCTTCGAGAAGCTCTGGACCGAGGCCGTGCGCCGCTCCCCGCACCACTACGGCTGCCATGTGTCGGCGCTCCAGTACCTGTCGGCCGCCTGGTACGGCTCGCACCGCGAGTGCTTCGACTTCGCCGAGCGCGCGGCGCAGGACGCCCTGCCCGGATCCCTGGTGCAGGCGCTCCCGGTGCGGGCCGCGTTCGCGTACCTGACGAGCGAGGAGGGCCCGGGGCCTGCGGCGAAGGTGCCCCGCGAGCGCCTGGACGAGGCCGCCGATCTGGCGATCGCCCTGTCCCGCGAGTACACCGCCGACGACCCCTGGCCGGCCGAGGTCCGCAACCTCCTGACCTACGTCCTGGTCCGCCTGGAGCGCTGGTCCGACGCCCTGGAACAGCTGCGCCTGACCGGCCCGTACGCGACGTCGTTCCCCTGGGACCGGATCTCGGACGACCCGCTCGGACAGTTCCTGGAACTGCGTGACGGCGTACGCATCGAGGTCGCCGCGAACCGCACGCTCGGCGGCCGCGACACCGGTCGCGGACCTCTCGCCTCCGGCTCCCATTAGGCTTGACCGTCGTGACCACCGTCCGGCTTCCGCTCTTTCCGCTCAACTCGGTGCTGTTCCCGGGACTCGTGCTTCCGCTGAACGTGTTCGAGGAGCGCTATCGCGCCATGATGCGCGACCTGCTGAAGACCTCCTCCGGGGGTTCCGAGGCTTCCGGCGACCCCGCCGACTCCGACGAGCCGCGGCGGTTCGCCGTCGTGGCGATCCGCGACGGCCACGAGGTCGCGCCCAGCGCCCCTGGCATGCCGGATCAGGCGGCGAAGACCGCGGCCGAGGCGGGCCCGGCCGCGGGCTTCGGAGACGACCCGATCAAGGCCCTGCACGGCGTGGGCTGCATCGCCGACGCCGCGACGATCCGCGAGCGCGCCGACGGCAGCTTCGAGGTGCTCGCCACCGGCACGACCCGCGTGAAGGTGCACTCGGTCGACGCGTCGGGCGCCTATCTGACGGCCGAGGTCGAGGAGCTGCCCGAGGAGCCGGGTGACGAGGCGGGCGCCCTCGCCGAAGGGGTGCTGCGCGCCTTCCGCTCCTACCAGAAGCGGCTCGCGGGCGCCCGTGAGCGCTCCCTGGCCACGGGCGCCGACCTGCCGGACGACCCGTCCGTCGTGTCGTACCTGGTGGCCGCGGCGGCCGTCCTCGACGTGCCGACGAAGCAGCGCCTCCTCCAGGCCCCGGACACGGCGTCGCGGCTGCGCGACGAGCTGAAACTCCTTCGCGCCGAGACGGCGATCATCCGTAATCTGCCGTCCTTGCCGGCCGGCGACCTGACCCGGCAGGCGACCAGCCTCAACTGACGTGGCCGGTCCCGACTGACGTGACGTAAGGCATGAGGACGTTGGCGAAGAAGTCCAAGAAGCAGCAGTCCGGGGGAACTCCCGCGACCGTGGCGCTCACCGCCGCGGGCACGCCCTTCACGACGCACGCGTACGAGCACGACCCGGCCCATCCCTCGTACGGGGACGAGGCGGCGGAGGCGATGGGCGTCTCCCCCGACCGGGTGTTCAAGACGCTCGTCGCCGACGTGGACGGCGAGCTGACCGTCGCCGTCGTGCCCGTGGCCGGCCAGCTCGACCTGAAGGCCCTGGCCACGGCGGTCGGCGGCAAGCGGGCCGCGATGGCCGACCCGGCGGCGGCGGAGCGCACCACGGGCTACGTGCGGGGCGGCATCTCCCCGCTGGGCCAGCGCAAGAAGCTGCGTACGGTCCTGGACGACTCGGCGCGGGCGCACGACACGATCTGTGTCTCGGCGGGCCGCCGCGGCCTGGAGGTGGAGCTGGCCCCCACGGACCTGGCGACGCTCACGTCCGCGGTCCTGGCCCCCATCGGCCGCACCTGACGCCGCCAGGCCTCCGGCTACCCGGAATCCCCGCCACCTCTCGACGCACGACATGTCCTCGGCTAAATACCGATGACATGTCGAAGAGGACGCGCAAGCGGAAGTGGCGGGTCAGGAAGCACAAGGCCAATCACGGGCGCAGGCCCGCCTGAGAGCCGCCCTCAGGGAGCCGGAGGGGTGTCCTGCGGGTAGTGGGTGTCGAAGTACGGGTCGGGATCGCGGGGCCCGAACAGGCCGGTCAGGCCGAGGTGGACGATCATCGCGGCGAGCGGCCAGGCGAGGAGCGCGCCCTTCGCATTGAGTTCGAGCGGCGCGTCGAACGTGACGCCCTTGCCGACCTCCTTGGCGTGGGCCGCCACGTCCTGCGTCGGGCCGAGCCAGATCCCGAACCGCCAGGCGAGAAGCCCGCCGAGGAGTCCGCCGAGGGCCAGGGCGATGACGAGCGGTACGCCGCCGCGCTTGCGCCACAGGAAAACGGCGACCGCGCTGACCACGCCGAACGCGACGCCGAGCAGGGTGAACGTCCCGTCGACGCCGACGGCCTGCTCGCCCTCGGTGTCCTTGAGGTAGACGGCCTGCGCGTCCGCGACGAGCGGCACGTGCGGCGCGAGCCACATCCACAGCGCGCCCAGGAGCAGCCCGCACACGGCCAGCGAGACGGTGACGACGGCGGCCTCCCGCAACTCGGTCCTCATCCCTGGCCCGTCCTCCTGGTGCTGGTGAGCGTGAGACGGCACAGCTCCCGCGGGCCCGGAGGCCTGCCAGGGGTCGTGCTGGGGTTGCTGGGGTCGTGGCGTCAGCGGTGCGGTCACTCTGCCATCGTGCCAGGCATGCGCGGACCGCGCGTCACCGGACGGCTGCCCGGCGGTATGCCCAGGTCGCGAGGGCCAGCGAGGCGACGCCGACGCCCGCGCAGACACCCAGATCGAGGAGCACGACGCCCCAGTCCGGATGCGCCCCGAAGGTACGGGCGAAGGCCTCCACGCCGTACGTCGACGGCAGCAGATCGCGCGCGTACTGGATGATCCCCGGCATGCGGTCGGCCGGCAGGACGCCGAGCAGGAGCGCCGCGGACATGCCCAACTGACCGAGCAGCGTGGCGAGTTCGGGCCGCGGCGCGAGCAGCCCGAGTGCGGCGCCGAGCCCTGCGAGCGCGGCACCGGCGAGCGGGATGACGGCGGCGAGCACCCACAGGTGCGCGAGCGGGAGCTGGAACATGACACAGCCGACGACGGCGGTCACCACGGTCCCCGGCGCGGTGAAGGAGGCGTACGCACCGGCGGCGCCCAGCACCACGGCGGCGGGCGGCACGGGCAGTGTCGCGTAGTGGTCGAGCCCGCCGGCGGCCCGCAACTGCCCGAAATACTGCGCGAGCAGATTAAGAGCCACAAACGCCACCACCAGCACGCTGGACCCGGCGACAACGGCCTGGGCCTCCCGGCCCCCGTCCACCACGCCCCGCATCAGGATCATGATGCCGACGGACTGGAAGGTGGCGACGAAGAGCAGCGGGATCCTGGCGACGCGCGCCCGCGAGAGCTGAGCGCGGTACACGGCCGCGAGGGACGGCAGGAGCCGGGCCCTCGGGGCGAGCTCGCCGACGGCGTCGACCTCGGCGCTCAGCCCGCTCGCGCCCGCCCGGGCGCCGCCCTGAAGGATCTCAGCGGGTACGACACTCACGGTGCGCGACTCCTGTCGTGACTGTTCCGTCGGGTACTACGTCCATGGGGGCCGCCGTGTTCAAGACTTCACCAGCCCCTTGGCCTCGCCGCCGAGCGCCAGGTACACATCTTCCAGGCTCGGCGTGGTCAGGGAGAAATCGTCGAGGGCGGCGAACGCGGGGCCGCCGGTGACGGCGGCGACGGCGGCCCGCGCCTCGTCGGGGCCGAGCCGCAGCGACCAGCGGCGCCCGGACTCGGCAGCAGAGGCCCGCAGCGCGGCGACGGCAGGCACATCGAGCGGCGCCCGCTCCCGCCACACGAGCTCGACACGCACCTCGCCGGCGACCTTCTCCTTCAGTCCGGCCGGGGTGTCGCAGGCGATGACGCGCCCACGGTCCAGAACAGCGACGCGATCGAGCACGGTCTCGGCCTCGATGACGTTGTGGGTGACCAGCACAACCGTGGCGCCGCTCTCGGCCCGCCGCCGGTCGACGGCGGCCCAGACGGCCCGACGGGCGACGGGATCCATCCCCGTGGTCGGCTCATCCAGCACCAGCAGCGGCCGCTCCCCCACAAGGGCAGCAGCAAAGCAGGCAAGCCGCCGCTGCCCGCCGGAAAGCTTCTTCAGGGGCCGCGACGCGATCGCCCCGAGCCCCAGCTCCTCGACCACGGCGTCCCGCTCGGCGCGGGCCGTACGCAGATCGAGCCCCCGCAGCCGCCCCGTCGTCTCGGCGGCGAGCGACACGGTCAGCTCGTCCAGGGCGCTCGACTCCTGCCCCAGGTAGGCCAGCATCCGCGAGGCCCGCTCCGGATACCGGACGATGTCGTGCCCCAGGATCCCGACGCTCCCGCTGTCGGGCCGCATCAGCCCGGTCAGCTGCCGCACGAGGGTGGACTTACCGGCGCCGTTCGGCCCGAGCAGCCCGAAGATCTCCCCGCGCCGGATCTCGAGGGACACCCCGTCGGTGGCCCGGACCGCGGCACTCCCGGGCGCTCCGCGACGCCCGCGGGTGGCGGGATACGTACGCACGAGATCCCGCACGACGCACACCACATCTCCCCGTCGCCCTCTGGGGGCCGCCTGTGCCGTGCGCGTACTCACGAAGGACGAGACTACGGGGTCGCACCCTCCGGACGACGCCCGGGTAGGGACATGCCACCGAAATCGGGACGCCCTCCCCACCCACGTACACAGATCGGTCGCCCCCGGCACGAAGGCAGCCGCACCCGCGACACAACGGAAGGGGCCCACCGGCGCGAGCCGGATCACCCCGACATGGGGCCACCCGCACCCGCACCCGCACCCGCACCCGCACCCGCACCCGCACCCGCCAAGAACACCACCCAAGGCAAGACCGCCCCGCCCCGCCCCGACTACTCCGCAGTCACCCGCTCCGCGGAGCTGCGCACATCAACCTCGCGCCAGAACCCGGCCCGGATCGCATACCGATCGTGCTCGTCGATCTGATCGTCCTTATGGGCAAGGAGCCCGAACCGCGCGGCATACCGCAGCAGTTCCCCGTCAATGCGATGCGGCACCCGGGGATACATGGTGGACAGCTTCTGCAACTCCACCCGGTCCCCCAGCCGCTCCATCCAACGCCGGGCGAACACCTGCCCCACCTCGAAGGGGTCACCTCCGACGGTGGTGATGTCCTCCTCGCGGTCGGCCCACCGCTGCTCCGCGGTGGTCAGCTGCGCCAGCGTCGGCAGGGACGCCGCGTCCGCGGACTCCCCCACGCCCCCGGGCCGCTCGACCCACCCCTTGTCGGACGACCACCGCAGCGTCGCGTTGGCGGGGTGCTGCGCGGGGTGGACATGAGGATGCGCGCCGAGCCCAGGAGCGGCACCGGGCCCCCGCAGGGCCGCGAGGTCCTTGGGCGTGGGCACGCCCTTCCCCACGCCACCCCGCTCGTCCTCGGTCCCTCCCCCGTCACCTTCACGCGCGGCCACACCATGATCGGCACCGTCACCGCCCGCCGCGCCCCCCGGCACCCCGCCGGAGACCGAGGCGCCGCCACCCCCCGGCACATCGGACAGATCCGCGGAGTGGTCCGCCGCGGAGGCGAGCGCCGACTCGGGCAGCGGCGCGGACAGAATCGCCGCGATCTCCGGCCGCGGAGCGGGCTGCGGCGCACAGATCCCGCCGACTTCCTTGGCCCGCACGGCCTTGGTGATCCAGGCCCGGTCGAGCACGCGCCGCTCATCGGCCTCGGCGACGAGGTCCTCGGACTGGTTGTAGTCGCCGTCAGCGGCCTGCACGGCCCACAGATGCACGGCGACCCCGTGCTCCTTCGCGGCCATCATGCCGGGCAGCAGATCGCCGTCGCCGGTGACGAGCACGATGTCGGAGCAGGCGCGGTTACGGGCGAGTTCGGTCAGCTCGGCGTGCATCGCCGCGTCGACCCCCTTCTGCGCCCACCGCCCGTCGCTCCGTGTCAGCGCACCGAGCCGCACGGTCACGCGGGGCATCACGCGGAGCCGGCGGTGCTCGGGCTGGGGCACCCGGTCCGGCGCCCCGTCGAACCAGTAGATCCGCAGAAGTGGCCGCTCGGTGTCGGATTCGGCGCGCTCACGCAGCCCCTGGATGAGGGCGACGTGATCGACGGTGATCCGGGACCGGGACGGCTCCCCCGCGAGGAGACTCGCGGCGGCCCCCAGCAGGTAACCGGCGTCCACCAGGACGATGCAACGGTCCACGCGATCCACCCTCTTTCGCTGAATTACCGGCGTCCGGAGGTCCCACGGTGTCGACGATCGCGGGTTCGCTTCGGGTTTCCTTCGAGTCTGCCCGACCACGCGGAGGTTAACGGCCCGAACTCGATCTTCGGCGTGGCGGATCCGGACGAAATTCCCGAGGCCGCCCGCTCACAGAACTCCCGATGCGGCTCCGACAACGCCCTGACAGCGCTTATTACGCACGGTAATTCTCTGAAATGCGTGCCCCGTCAGCATATGTGAATCTGAATCCGGCCCTGGCCCCTAGACCCCCCGCAGGAGGCAGTCACCATGGCCAAGAACAAGAACCGTAAGCAGGGCGACCAGCGCAGCCGCGCTTCCGCCTCCGAGCAGGCGTCCGAGAAGGCCAAGTCGGCCGGTATGGAAGCCCAGTCGGAGATGCAGTCGCAGGCTCAGGGCACCCCCGCGGATGTTGCCCGTAAGCACCAGCGCCGCTTCGGCCACAACTGACGCCTTCCGCAAGGCAGGTAGCCCTTAGGGCACACGGTGAGGGGCGTTCCCGGAATCTTCCGGGAACGCCCCTCACTCACGTAACCACCCACGCCTCAGGCCTCGCGGCCCGCCGCCTCAGCCCGCCAGGCAGGACGGCCCGAGCAGCACCTTGAGGTCGCCGAAGAGCGCGGGATCGGGCTGCACGCGATGCCGGTCGAGCCGCAGCACCGTTGTCTTACGGGCCCCTTGGAGCTTGATCCGCACCTCGCTGTTGCCCTTGTGGTGGCTGAGGATCTCGCCGAGCCTGCTGACCATCGGCGGGGTCACCTTCACCGTGGGGATGGTGATCGTCACGGGCGCGTTGGTCCCGGCGTTCGACAGGTCGGGGACCATGAGTTCCATCGCGACGAGGCGCGGCACGTCCTCGCGCTTGTCGAGGCGGCCCTTGACGAACACGACGGCGTCCTCGACGAGTTGGGTCGACACCAGCTGGTACGTCGCCGGGAAGAACATGCACTCGATGGAGCCGGCCAGGTCCTCGACGGTCGCGATGGCCCAGGCGTTGCCCTGCTTGGTCATCTTGCGCTGGAGGCCGGAGATGATGCCGCCGATGGTGACGATCGACCCGTCCGAGTAGTCGCCGCCGGTGAGCTGGCCGATGCCCGCGTCCGCCTTGTCGGACAGCACGTGCTCGAGTCCGAACAGCGGGTGGTCGGAGACGTACAGGCCGAGCATCTCGCGCTCCTGGGCGAGGAGATACGTCTTCTCCCACTCGTCCTCGGAGAATTCGACGTCGAGCCCGAAGCCCGGCTCGCTGCTGTCCTCCTCGCCCATGCCGCCGAAGAGGTCGAACTGGCCCTCGGCCTCCTTGCGCTTGACCTGTACGACGTTGTCGATCATCGGCTCGTACTGTGCGGTGAGGCCCTTGCGGGTGTGCCCCATCGTGTCGAACGCGCCTGCCTTGATCAGCGATTCCGTGGTGCGCTTGTTGCACGCGGCGGCCTCGACCTTGTCGAGGTAGTCGGGGAAGGAGGCGTACTTCCCCTTCGCCTTGCGGCTGCGGATGATCGACTCGACCACGTTCGTACCGACGTTACGGACGGCGGAGAGGCCGAAGAGGATCACGTCGTCGCCCTGGGCGGCGAAGTTGTGCTCGGACTCGTTCACATTCGGCGGGAGGACCTTGATGCCCATGCGGCGGCACTCGTTGAGATAGACCGCGGACTTGTCCTTGTCGTCCTTCACCGACGTGAGCAGCGCGGCCATGTACTCGGCCGGGTAGTTCGCCTTGAGGTAGGCGGTCCAGTAGGTGACGAGGCCGTACGCGGAGGAATGTGCCTTGTTGAACGCGTATCCGGCGAACGGCACCAGGACGTCCCACAGGGCCTGGATCGCCGCGTCGGAGAAGCCCTTCTTCTTGGCGCCGGCCTGGAAGAGGACGAAGTTCTTCTCCAGCTCCTCGGGCTTCTTCTTGCCCATCACGCGGCGCAGGATGTCGGCCTCGCCGAGCGAGTAGCCGGCGATGATCTGGGCGGCCTTCTGCACCTGCTCCTGGTACACGATGAGGCCGTAGGTGAGACCCAGGGTCTCCTTCAGCGGCTCTTCGAGCTCCGGGTGGATCGGGGTGATCTCCTGGCGCCCGTTCTTGCGCTCCGCGTAGTTCGTGTGCGAGTTCATTCCCATCGGGCCCGGGCGGTACAGGGCCGAGACGGCGGAAATGTCCTCGAAGTTGTCGGGCTGCATCTGGCGGAGCAGGGAGCGCATCGGGCCGCCGTCGAACTGGAACACGCCGAGCGTGTCACCGCGGCAGAGCATCTCGTACGTCTTGGGGTCGTCCAGCGGCAGGCTGAGCATCTCCAGGTCGACGCCCTTGTTGGCCCTCACCATCTTGACGGCGTCGTCCATGATCGTGAGGTTGCGCAGGCCGAGGAAGTCCATCTTCAGCAGGCCGAGCGACTCGCACTGCGGGTAGTCCCACTGCGTGATGGTCACGCCGTCCGTGTGCCGCGTCCAGAGCGGGGCGTGGTCGACGATGGGCTCGCTGGACATGATGACGCCGGCGGCGTGCACGCCCATCTGCCGGACCAGGCCCTCGACGCCCTTGGCGGTGTCGATGACCTTCTTGACGTCCGGCTCGTTCTCGTACATCCCCCGGATCTCGCCCGCCTCGCTGTAGCGCGGGTGGGCGGGGTCGGTGATGCCCGAGAGGTCGATGCCCTTGCCGAGGACGTCGGCGGGCATCGCCTTGGTGAGGCGGTCGCCCATCGCGTACGGGTAGCCGAGGACGCGCGCGGAGTCCTTGATCGCGTTCTTGGCCTTGATCTTGCCGTAGGTGCCGATCATGGCGACCTTGTCGGCGCCGTACTTCTCGGTCACGTACCTGATCACTTCGACGCGCCTGCGCTCGTCGAAGTCGATGTCGACATCGGGCATGGAGACGCGCTCGGGGTTGAGGAACCGCTCGAAGATCAGTCCGTGCGTGATCGGGTCGAGGTCGGTGATGCCCATGGCGTACGCGACGATCGAACCGGCCGCCGAACCACGGCCCGGGCCCACCGCGATCCCGTTGTTCTTGGCCCACATGATGAAGTCGGCGACGACCAGGAAGTACCCCGGGAACCCCATCTGGATGATGATGTCCATCTCGTACTCGGCCTGCTTCTGCCGGTCCTCGGGGACGCCGCCCGGGTAGCGGCGGTTCATGCCGACCCGGACCTCTTCCTGGAACCAGGTGACCTCGGTGAAGCCGTCCGGGATCTCGAACTTGGGCATCAGGTCGCGCTTCTCGAACATGCCCGTGGTGTCGATCTGCTCGGCGACCAGGAGCGTGTTGGCGCAGCCCTCCTGCCAGGCGTCCGAGGAGTCGATGGCGTACATCTCGTCGGTCGTCTTGAGGTAGTAGCCCGTGCCGTCGAAGCGGAAGCGGTCCGGGTCCGAGAGGTTCTTGCCGGTCTGGATGCACAGCAGGGCGTCGTGCGCGGTCGCCTCGTGCGCGTACGTGTAGTGCGAGTCGTTCGTCACCAGGGGCGGGATGCCGAGCTTCTTGCCGACCCGCAGCAGGTCGTCGCGGACCCGGCGCTCGATGTCGATGCCGTGGTCCATCAGCTCCAGGAAGTACCGGTCCTTGCCGAAGATGTCCTGGTACTCGGCCGCCGCCTTGACCGCCTCGTCGAACTGGCCGAGGCGAAGGCGCGTCTGGAGCTCACCGGACGGGCAGCCGGTCGAGGCGATGAGCCCCTCCGACCACTGGGAGATCGTCTCCTTGTCCATGCGCGGCCACTTCGTCAGCCAGCCCTCCGCGTACGCGTCCGAGGACAGCTTGAAGAGGTTGTGCAGGCCCGTGCTGTTCGCCGCCCAGATCGTCTTGTGGGTGTAACCGCCCGAACCGGAGACGTCGTCCCGCTTCTGGTGCGGCTGGCCCCACTGGACCTTGCGCTTGTTGCGCCGGGACTCGGGGGCGACGTACGCCTCGATCCCGATGATCGGGACGACGCCCGCCTTCTTCGCCGAGTGGAAGAAGTCGTACGCCCCGTGGAGGTTGCCGTGGTCGGACATGGCGATGTGCGTCATGCCCATTTCATTGCAGGCGTTGAACATGTCCTTGAGCCGCGCGGCACCGTCCAGCAGCGAGTACTGGGTGTGGACGTGCAGGTGCGTGAACGGCGGCTTTGACACGACTTCGGCCTCCAACGAGAACGGACGGAAACGGACCGGTGACGGGCAGCGGTCGGTCTCGGGGGACAGCTTGGAAGTCTACGGGTGGCCACTGACATCCGAGATGAACACTGCGACGCGCAGCGTCCCGATGAGGGCAGAGGTCGGGTGGTGGAAGGGCGGGCACTCGGGGGTACGGTCGTGCGTTGGACAGAGCAGGACAGCTGTCCCCCACGTCACGATCCACGGTCACCGTCCGCCGTCACCCCCGACGGCACAGTCCGCACCAGGAGGCACCCCGCGATGTCGGTCCCGCAGCCCACCGCTGAGCAGCGCGGCGAGCAGATCCTCACCGTCTTCGACACCGCGTTCGGCGAGCTCCTGGCCGCCGATCCCGCGGCGTTCCGGGTCAAGTTCCGGAAGATGGCCTCGTCCGCCTTCGCGTTCTACCGCGGCACGGCGTGCCTGTTCTACGCGGACCTGGAGCGCGAGCGGCACGGCGGCCCGTACCTGGACGACCGCACGGGCCGGGTGTGGATCCACGGCGATCTGCACGCGGAGAACTTCGGCACGTACATGGACTCCACGGGCCGCCTGATCTTCAATGTGAACGACTTCGACGAGGCGTACGTCGGCCCCTTCACCTGGGACCTCAAGCGCTTCGCCGCCTCCGTGGCGCTGATCGGCTACTCCAAGGCACTCAGTGACAAGCAGATCACCGAGCTGGTGGGCACATACGCCGGCGCGTACCGCGAGCGGATCCACGCGCTGGCGACGGGCGCGAAGAACGACGAGGTGCCGCCCTTCACCCTGGACACCGCCGAGGGCCCGCTCCTGGACGCGCTGCGCGACGCCCGCTCCCTGACGCGCTTCGGGCTGCTCGACTCGATGACGGAGATCCGTGACTTCGAGCGCCGCTTCGCGCCCGGCGGCGGCTCCATCGAGCTCGACGCGGCCACGCGCTACAAGGTCCTCGCGGCCTTCGACGGGTACCTGGAGACGCTCCCCGAGTCGTCCCTGACCCGCCCCGACTCGTACCGCGTGAAGGACGTCGTGGGGCGGCGCGGCATCGGCATCGGCTCCGCGGGCCTGCCCTCGTACAACATCCTTCTGGAGGGCAACAGCGACGCCCTGGAGAACGATGTCGTGATCTACCTCAAGCAGGCGCAGACCCCGGCCGTGTCGCGGCACATCACGGACGCGGCGATCCGGGACTACTTCGAGCACGAGGGCCACCGCACGGTCATCTCTCAGCGCGCTCTCCAGGCGCACGCGGACCCGTGGCTGGGCTGGACCGAGCTGGACGGCTCGGGGCAGCTGGTCGCCGAGGTGTCGCCGTACGCGGTGGACCTCGACTGGTCGGACATCGACGACCTGGACGAGATCGCGGCGGTCGTCGCCGACCTCGGCCGGGCCACGGCGACGATGCACGCGGCGGCCGACGACCTGTCCGGGCAGTCCCTGGTGCCGTTCTCCACGGAGCGGGCCATCGACGCGGCCATCGCGGCGGACGAGGACGGCTTCGCCGGTCTGCTGGTCGACTTCGCGCACGACTACGGGGCACGCGCGCGTGCGGACCACCAGATCTTCGTCGACCTCTTCCGCAACGGCCGGATCCCGGGCCTGTAGGCCGCAGGGGCCGACAACGCTCCCGTAACACACAGCGACCCTTTAGGGGTCTCTTACAGGAACGCATGGCACACTCCTCCGCGATGGACGACATATCCGGGACCCAGCTCAGAGCCGTGCGCGCGGCGCTCTTCACGGCGCTCGTCGTGACGCTCTCCGCCGCGTCGCACGTCCTGCTGTCCCGGGTCCCCCTTCCGGTGGTGACGGTGGCGGCCACGGCCTTCGCCGTCTTCGTCCTCGCGTACGCGCTGGCGGGGCGCGAGCGGAGCTTCGGCCGGATCGCCGCCCTGCTCGTCCCGCTGGAGCTGGCCGCCGACACGGTGTTCACCACGGGTCAGCACGTCTGTTACGGCGCGGCGGGCGGGCCCGTCGCCGGGCCGCTGCGCGCGGTCGGCCTCGACGTCCTGTGCGGCGGCGGCCTCGGTGCGCCGCTGGCCCGCATGACCGGCGGACACACCGACAAGGCCGCCACGCTCCTCGCGCACACCGATCCGGCAGCCGCCTGGCTGCTCCTCGGCGCACATGTCGCCGTCGGCCTTCTTGCCGCCGCCTGGCTGCGCCGCGGCGAGCAGGCGCTGGCCCAGCTGCTGCGCGCGGTCGCCGGGTTCACCTTCCGGCCGCTGCTGATCGCCTTCGCCGCGGTACGGGCCCACCTGGAGCCCGTACGCCGCCTGCCGCGGCGCCCCTCGCGCCGGGTGCGCGCCGCGCGTACGCAGCTGTGGGCGCACTCCGTGGGACGGCGCGGACCGCCGTGCGTGGCCCTGGCCGCCTGAGGCCGGGCCCGGCACAGCAGTCCCCCCGAAGACTTCGCAGAACCCACACGGAGAACGATCATGAGCCAGAGGAACAGCCAGGCCGCGAAGAGGGCCGCCCGGGAGCGGCTTCGCGTCGAGCGCGAGAAGCAGGCCAAGAAGGAGAAGGCGAAGCGGCAGGTGACCGTCGCCGGTGCCATCGTCGCCGTCCTGGCGATCGCCGGCGGCATCGGCTTCGCCGTGATGCAGGCCAACAAGCCCAGCTACTGGGAGGCCGCGAAGGACGACAAGCTGGTCGCGCCCGCGAACTCGTCGGGCAAGAACGGGACCACGGTCGTCATCGGCAAGGACAGCGCGAAGAAGACCCTCGAGATGTACGAGGACCCGCGCTGCCCGATCTGCGCCACCTTCGAGCAGACCGTCGGCTCGAACGTCGACAAGGACGTCGAGGCCGGCAAGTACAAGATCCAGTACATCGGTGCGACGTTCATCGACAACAGCGACAACGGCGAGGGCTCCAAGAACGCCCTCAGCGCCCTGGGCGCCGCGCTGAACGTCAGCCCGGAGGCGTTCCTCGAGTACAAGACCGCGCTGTACTCGAAGGCGAACCACCCCGATGAGAGGGACGACAAGTTCAAGAAGGACGCCTACCTGATCAAGGTGGCGAACACCGTCGACGCCCTCAAGAACAACAAGGCGTTCCAGAAGGACGTCAAGGACGGCACCTACGACAAGTGGGCGCTGACCATGTCGAAGAAGTTCGACGACAGCGACGTCAAGGGCACGCCGACCCTCAAGATGGACGGCAAGACCCTCACCGGGCCCGACGGGAACGCCCCGATGACGGTGGCCGACTACACGACCGCGATCGACAAGGCCCTCAAGGCCTGACGGTCCTGCCGGCGGACTGCTCTGCCGGCTGACGCGCCGTCGAAGTGTGGGCGAACTCTTCGGAGTTCGCCCACACTTTGCTTTTACTGGTCAGTAATGTGATCGCTCGTGACCAGTCGACTCAAGATAGACAGACCTCTCGGCACCGCAGCCGGGACGGCCGATTCCCTTGCCCCGCGCCGCCGTTCGGTCGTGAAGGCCGCCGCCGCCACGGCCGGCGCCGCAGCCCTCGCCCCGCTCGCCACCGCGCCCGCCGCCCACGCGGCCGACGGGCCCGCCTTCCTGCACGGCGTCGCGTCGGGCGACCCGCTGCCCGACGGCGTCCTCCTGTGGACGCGCGTGACGCCCACCCCCGATGCCGCGCCCGGCTCCGGGAAGGGCCCCGACACGGACGTCCGCTGGGAAGTCGCGCAGGACAAGGACTTCCGCCAGGTCGTCGCCCACGGCACCACCACGGCCCGGGCGTCCGCCGACCACACGGTCAAGGCCGACGTAAGGGGCCTGCTCCCTGCGAGCGTCTATTACTTCCGCTTCTCCGTAGAAGGCGCTCAGAGCGCCTTCTCCCCCGTGGGCCGCACGCGCACGGCGCCCGCGCTCGACGCGCAGGCCGCCGGGGTCCGGTTCGGCGTGGTCTCGTGCTCCAACTGGGAGGCCGGCTACTTCTCGGCGTACCGCCATCTCGCCGCCCGCACCGACCTGGACGCCGTCCTCCATCTCGGCGACTACATCTACGAGTACAAGACCGGCGAGTACCCCGAGGCCAAGTACGTCGTCCGGCAGCACGAGCCGCGGCACGAGATCCTCACGCTCGCCGACTACCGCGTGCGCCACGGCCTGCACAAGACCGACGCCGACGTGATGGCCGTGCACGCCGCGCACCCGCTGATCGCCATCTGGGACGACCACGAGTTCGCCAACGACGCCTGGTCGGGCGGCGCCGAGAACCACACACCCGGCACCGAGGGCGACTGGGCCGCACGCCAGCAGGCCGCCAAGCAGGCCTACTTCGAGTGGATGCCGGTGCGCCCGTCCACCGCGGGCACGGTCTACCGCCGCCTGCGCTTCGGCAAGCTGGCCGATCTGCACCTGCTCGACCTGCGCTCGTTCCGCTCGCAGCAGTCGACCGTCGGCAACGGCGACGTGGACTCCCCCGAGCGCTCGATCACCGGCCGCGCCCAGCTCGACTGGCTGAAGGCGGGCCTGGCCGCGTCGGACGCCTCGTGGAAGCTGGTCGGCACCTCGGTGATGATCTCGCCGGTCGCTTTCGGCTCGCTGCCCGCCCATCTGCTGGAGCCGCTAGCCGAGTTGCTCGGCCTGCCGACCGGCGGCCTCGCGATCAACGTCGACCAGTGGGACGGCTACACGCACGACCGCAAGGAGCTGATCGCGCACCTGCGGGACAAGGCGATCCGCAACACGGTCTTCCTCACCGGCGACATCCACATGGCCTGGGCGAACGACGTGCCGGTGACGGCCGGAACGTATCCGCTCTCCCCGTCCGCGGCCACGGAGTTCGTCGTCACGTCGGTGACCTCCGACAACCTCGACGACATCCTGCACGTGGCTCCGAACACCATCTCGACGGTGGCGGAGGGCGCCATCAAGGCGGCCAACCGGCATGTGAAGTGGCTGGACATGGACGCGCACGGCTACGGCGTCCTCGACGTCACCGTCGAGCGCTCGCAGATGGACTACTACGTCGTCTCCGACCGCAAGGATCCGGCCGCGACGACCTCCTGGGCGCGCTCCTACCGCACGCTCAGCGGCACGCAGAAGGTCGAGCGGGTGAACACGCCGGTGCGCTGACCCGGACTTCGCGTGGCGGACAAGGGGCCAATTCCGGCCACTCGTCGGCGCGTTAAGAACAGATCACAGCACTACGGCGGGTGGTGCTGTCCGCGGATCGAATGCGGACACACCGCCCGCCGCGGTAACCGCTCCCGTTACGTACGGATCCCAAACTCCGGACGCCACGCGAAAATTTCTTCCCGTTGCCCCGAATTGCCGGAGGAAGAGCGGTAGTTGATTGGGCCAGAACTTCGCTCTTCAAGGACTGACATGGCCACGTAATCTCCCCGCGGCGGCGAGGAAGTTCCTCACCCACCCGTCCGCGAGGAGTCCGCATGACCACGCTTGCCCGAATATCTCCGCTGATGCGCCGCCGGCTGATCGGCACCGCGCTGGTGGCCGGAACCCTGGCCATCGCCCCGCTGTCCGCACCGTCGGGCAGCGCCGCGACCGCCAAGGCCTCGGCCTCCGCGCAGAAGTGCGCCGACAGCGGCAACGCCGTGGCACGCGAGAAGAAGCCCACCGGCGCCGGTCACGCGCAGGAGCCGAACGAGGTCAGCGCGGCCAAGGCCAAGTCCATGGACGCGGACCTGCAGCGCAGACTCGACAGGATGCGCGCCGACGGCACGCTCTCCAGAGGCCTCGCCGCCGCGTCGACCACGATCCCGGTCTACGTCCACGTCATCCACGACGGCGCGACCGGCAACCTCTCGGCGACCGACATCACCAAGCAGATCGACGTCCTGAACGCGGCCTACAGCGGCCAGGGCACCGGCAACAACGACTCGGGCTTCCAGTTCACCCTGGCCGGCACCGACTACACGGACAACGCCGCCTGGTACAACGGCATCACGCCGGGCTCCGCCGCCGAGAAGTCCATGAAGTCCACGCTCCGCAAGGGCGGCGCGAACGCGCTCAACTTCTACACGGCCAACCTCGGCCAGGACCTGCTCGGCTGGGCGACCTTCCCGTCCTCGTACAAGTCGAACCCGTCCGACGACGGCGTGGTCATCCTCGACACCTCGCTCCCGGGCGGCTCGGCCACCAACTACAACGAGGGCGACACCGGCACCCACGAGATCGGCCACTGGATGGGGCTGTACCACACGTTCCAGGGCGGCTGTAACGGCAACGGTGACTACGTCTCCGACACCCCGGCCGAGAAGAGCGCCGCTTTCCAGTGCCCGACCGGGCGCGACACCTGCACCAACAAGACGGGTGTCGACCCGATCCACAACTTCATGGACTACACGTACGACTCCTGCATGTACCAGTTCACCGCGGGCCAGGTGCAGCGGATGAAGGACAGCTGGACGGCGTACCGCGCGGGCTAGCGGACCGCGGTACGGCCTAGAGCGAATCGAGGAAGCCGAGCGCCACCCGCCAGGTGGCCTCGGCCGCCTCCGCGTCGTAGTCCGGCAGTTCGGGGTCGGTGTAGAGGTGGCCGGCGCCCGCGTACCGGTAGACCTCCACGTCGGCGCCGGTCCGGCCCATCTGGAGGTACCAGGCGCTCAGCCAGTCGTCCGTCTCGAACGGGTCGGGCTCGGCGACGTGCAGCTGTACGGGCAGCTCGTCGACGGAGGCGTTCTCGGCGATGTCCGAGGTGCCGTGCAGGAGCAGCAGGCCGCGCGCCTTGTCGTCGCCGAGGGCCAGGGTCTGCGCGATCGAGGCGCCGAGGGAGAACCCGGCGTAGACGAGCCCGCGCTCGGAGTACGGAGCGGCGGCGAGGATGGCGCGCTTGAGCAGCTCGTCCTTGCCGATCTCCTCGTTGAAGGCCATGCCGTCCTCGACGGTGTCGAAGGTGCGGCCCTCGAAGAGGTCCGGGGTCCACACCTCGTGTCCGGCGGCCCGCAGCCGGTCGGCCGCGTCACGGACGGCGGGACGCAGGCCGTACGTCGAGTGGAAAAGCATGATGTTCATGGGGCCCATGGTGCCATCCGGGGGCGCCCGTCACCGTCAGCGGCCGCGCTCCTCAGCGCAGGCTGCGCACGTCGAGGTGGCGCAGCACGCGGTCCACGATCTCGGGGTCGGCGCCCGGCTCGCTGCGCGCCGCGAGCACCTCGTGGCGGGCGGCGGAGAGCATCTCGTTCTGGATGTGGCGTACGCGCCTGATCCTTGAGAAGCGCTTGGCGTGGGCCTCCTTGCGTTCCTCGCTGCCCAGTTCGGGGTCGATGCGCAGCCCGATGTCGTAGGCCCTGCGGGCCATCTGGTCGGAGAGGTCGTCGGGCAGCTCCTCGACCTCCTCGATCTCCTTGAGGCGACGCTTGGCGGCCCTGGCCGCGCGGAGCGCGAGCTGCTGCTCGAACTCCTTCTCCTTCTCGGCGTCCGCCTTGACCCCCAGCTTCTTCACCAGCCAGGGCAGGCTCAGCCCCTGGAGCACGAGGGTGCCCATGATGACGCCGAACGCGATGAAGACGATCTCGTCGCGGTCGGGGAACGGTGACTTGTCGTCCATCGTGAACGGGATGGCGAGGGCCAGCGCGACGGAGGCGACCCCGCGCATTCCGGCCCACCACATGATCACGGTCTCGCGCCAGGAGATGGGGATGTCCTCGTCGAGATCCCGCCGCGCATGCAGACGCCGCGTCAGCCAGGTAGCCGGAAGCAGCCACAGCAGGCGTACGAAGATGACGACCGCCACGACGGTGCCGGCCCAGCCGAGCATCTCGCCCCAGCGGCCGGACGCGGTCCTGATCGCGTTGTGCAGTTCGAGACCGATGAGGCCGAAGGCGACTCCGGTGACGAGTGTGTCGACGATGTCCCAGAAGGCGCGGCCGGTCAGCCGGGTCATGACGTCGTCCGCGTCGAACGCGTACTCGGCGAGGAAGAGCGCCGTGACGAGTACGGCGAGCACCCCGGAGCCGTGCAGCTCCTCGGCCAGTACATACGAGGCGTACGGCATCAGGAGCGTCAGGCCGATCTGGAGCGTGGAGTCGTCGAGGAAGTCCATCAGCTTGTTCGCGGTCCAGCCGATCACGAGCCCGACGACGAGCGCCACGACGGCGGACAGGAGCAGCGAGACGACGGCCTCCGGCCACGAGAAACTGCCGCTCACGACGGCGGCGATGGCCACGTGGTAGAGCACGATCGCGGTCACGTCGTTGAACAGGCCCTCGCCCTCCAGGGTCGACACCAGGCGGCGGGGCAGGCCGAGTTGGCCGGCCACCGCGGTCGCGGCGACGGGGTCGGGCGGTGCGACGAGGGCGCCGAGCACGACGGCCGCGGCGATCGGCAGGCCCGGCACGATGGCGTTGGCGACGAACGCGACGGCCGCCGTGGTGACGAAGACCAGGGCCACGGCGAGCAGGAAGATCGGTCTCTTGTTCGCGGCGAACTGTCGCCATGACGTGCGCTTCACGGCCGCGTAGAGCAGGGGCGGCAGCAGGATCGGGAGGATCAGGTCGGGCGGGACCTCGACGTTCGGCACGGCCGGGAGGAGCGCCAGGCTGATGCCGAGCAGCGTCATCAGCACGGGCGCGGGCAGCCCGAGCCGGTCTCCGAGCGGCACGCTCAGCACGGCCCCGAGCAACAGCACGAACAGCAGGGCCAACTGATCCACGGTGTGCACCCCGGCGGGTAACGGCGGTCAAGCCATCGGACGATCAAGTCCCCAGCGTGCCACGCACATCGCTCTGTGGTGATTTGTGGCGCGAGTCGGCACCGTCGGGACCGGACACCCCTTAGGGAGCGTCCGGCTGCCCCAGCGCCTTCCGCATCGCCCGGTGCGGAATCCCCGCGTCGGGAAACTCCGGCCCGTACACGGCATAGCCGAGGCGCTCGTAGAACCCCAGCGCATGTGTCTGCGCGTGCAGGTCCACGGCGACGAGCCCACGCTCCGCCGCGGCGTCCTCGATGGCCCGCACGAGGGCCGCGCCCACGCCGAGCCCGCGCGCGGCCTTCGCCACCGCGAGCCGGCCGAGCGCGCCGACCCCGGCGTCCCCGCCGTTCTTCGCCACCGCGGCGGCGCCGGTCAGCAGCCGCCCCGTGCCGAGCGGCTCACCGTCGGCGCGCAGCGCCAGCACGTGCACCGTGCCGGGACCGGCGTCGTACTCGTCGTACTCGAGCTCCTGAGGAACCCGCTGCTCGACGACGAAGACCTCCTGGCGCACCGCGAAGCACGCCTTGCGGTCGGCCTCGCTGTCGGCGACCCGCACCACGTACGCGCAAGAGGGCTGCGGCGCGGTCACGAGCTCTCAGCCCGGACGCGGTCCAGGGCCGTCTGCAGGTCCTCGGGGTACTCGCTGGAGAACTCGACCCACTCGCCGTCGGCCGGGTGCTCGAAGCCGAGGCGCACGGCGTGCAGCCACTGCCGGGTGAGGCCGAGCCGCTTGGCGAGCGTCGGGTCGGCGCCGTACGTCAGGTCGCCGACGCAGGGGTGCCGGTGGGCGGACATGTGCACGCGGATCTGGTGCGTGCGCCCCGTCTCCAGCTTGATGTCGAGGAGGCTGGCGGCGCGGAACGCCTCGATGAGGTCGTAGTGCGTGACGGAGGGCTTGCCCTCGGCCGTCACGGCCCACTTGTAGTCGTGGTTCGGGTGGCGCCCGATGGGGGCGTCGATCGTGCCGCTCATCGGGTCCGGGTGGCCCTGGACCAGCGAGTGGTAGCGCTTGTCGACGACGCGCTCCTTGAACTGGCGCTTCAGCGTCGTGTACGCGCGCTCCGACTTGGCGACGACCATGAGGCCGGAGGTGCCGACGTCGAGCCGGTGGACGATGCCCTGGCGCTCGGCGGCGCCGGACGTGGAGATCCGGTACCCGGCGGCGGCGAGGCCGCCGATCACGGTCGTCCCGGTCCAGCCGGGGCTGGGGTGCGCGGCGACGCCGACCGGCTTCATGATCACGACGATGTCGTCGTCGTCATGGACGATCTCCATGCCCTCGACGGGCTCGGCGACGATCTGCACCGGGGCGGGCGCCTGCGGCATCTCCACCTCGAGCCAGGCACCGCCGTGCACACGCTCGGACTTCCCGACCACCGAGCCGTCCACCGCGACCTTCCCCGCCGCGGCGAGCTCGGCGGCCTTGGTGCGGGAGAAGCCGAACATGCGGGAGATGGCGGCGTCTACGCGCTCGCCCTCCAGGCCGTCGGGCACGGGCAGGGTTCGGATCTCGGGAATCGTGCTCACCCATTGAGTATGCAGGAGCCCGCCGACACTCCGGACCGCGCTACCGGACCACGCCAGGGGCAAGCCCCTGGTCGCTCAGTCCTTGTGGACGGTCCCGTCCGGGTCGAGGCCGCGGAACGACAGGAGCACGATCAGGATGCCGCCGCACACGATCGCCGAGTCGGCGAGGTTGAACACGGCGAAGCTCTTCGGCGCGATGAAGTCGACCACGGCCCCTTCGAAGACGCCGGGCGAACGGAAGATCCGGTCGGTGAGATTGCCCAGCGCCCCGCCGAGGAGCAGGCCGAGCGCGATCGCCCAGGGCAGGCTGTAGAGCTTGCGGGCGAGCCGGGCGATCACGACGATCACGGCCGCGGCGATCACGGTGAAGATGATCGTGAAGGCCTCGCCGATGCCGAACGCGGCGCCCGCGTTCCTGATCGCCTCGAGCCGCAGCCAGTCACCGAGGAGCTCGATCGGCTCGTGGTGCTCCAGCTTCGCGACCACGATCATCTTGCTGACCAGGTCGAGGGCGTACGCGAGGGCGGCCACCGCGAACAGCACGGCGATCTTCCGCTTGCCCTTGGGCCGCTCCTGGGCCTCCCCGCCGTTGTCCGGCCCGTCTGCCCCCGCATCCGGGGTGTCCGGAGTACCGATGACGCGCTCCGCCTCTGCCACGTGAGTCCCTCAACCTAGGTACCTGACTGAGGACGAGAGTACGGCACACACGTACGCCCTCAGCAGCCCAGGAGCGACTCCATGACGGAGCGCGCCGCCGGGTCAGTAACGGCGCTCCTGCTTCTGCTTGCACTCGACGCACAGGGTCGCCCGCGGGAAGGCCTGCATCCGCGCCTTGCCGATCGGGTTCCCGCAGTTCTCGCAGATCCCGTACGTGCCCGCGTCGAGCCGCTCCAGGGCGCGCTCGGTCTGCTGGAGCATCTCCCTGGCGTTCGCGGCCAGCGACAGCTCGTGCTCCCGCGTGATGTTCTTCGTGCCGGTGTCCGCCTCGTCGTCGCCGGCGCCGTCCCCGGAGTCCCTCATGAGCCCGACGAGCGCCTTCTCCGACGACTCGATCTCGCTGTTCAGGCGCAGCGCCTCGCTCTGGAGCTCCGCCCGCGCCTCCGCGACCTCGGCCGGGGTCCAGGGGTCCTCGCCCGGCCGTACCGCGAGCTCGCCCGGCTCCACGGCCGCGACCCGCGCATTCGGCACCGCGCGGGACGTCTTCGCCGTGGCCGTGCCGGGGGTCTTCTTCGCAACCACAGTCGTGGCTCCCGTCGTCTCCGCGGCCGACGCCGCGCCATCGGCCGCGGACGCGACCGCCTTCTTCTGTGCGCTCTTGTGGCCAGTGGCCTTCTTGACCGCGTTCTTCCTGGCGCCCGTTCTCCCGGCCGAGCCCTCCTCGGCGACGGCGCTTTCCGCTTCCCCGGAGGCATGCGCGGTCTTCGCGCTCTGCGTGGCCTTCGTGGACTTCGCAGCCTTTGCCGACTGCGCGGTCTTGTTGGCGGTCTTGGTGGGACCGGAGGTCTTGGTTACGGTCTCGGCCGCCGCCATCGCGGCCTTCGCCGTCTTCTTGGCGGCCGCGCTCTTCGTACCCGTGCTCCCCGCGCTCTTCGTAGCATTCTTCGTGGCCGCCGCGCTCTTCTTGGCCACCGTCTTCGTCGCGATGCTTTTCTTCCCGGCGGCCCGCTTCTTCGCCGCCGGGACCGCGTCGGCCGACGCGGTCGCAGGCACCGCTTCCTCGACCGCGGCCTTCGCGCCGACGGACGCCTCACGCACCCCCGCCGGTCTCTTTTTCGCCACCATGGCCGCGGCCCCTTCACATTTTGTGATCTTGCTCGCGAATCGTGCTGGGACGATAAATCGACTTCTGACCCGCGGCAACGGGGCACACCGCCCGATGCGCCCGCCCCGCACGTCCCGCGCGGCAGACTTGCAAGCGTTGTGCCCAGCTCCCCGCCGGGTAATCCGCCGAGGCGCCCGGCCCCGCGATCCGTCGGGCCCCGTGTCGCCATTCGGGTCAGCCCGCGAGGCCGTGACCAGCCCGGCAAGAGCCCTGAAGGGCCCGCACGGCAGCACCTCAGAGGAATAAACTGAGGCATAAACAGAGAAGGTGCATCATCATGCGCAAAGTAGTCGACTGCCGTGACGTGCCGAGCGAGACGAACTGCACCCTCGCCATCACGGGTGAGGAGGACGAGGTGGTCCGCGCCGCGGCCGAGCACTCCGTGTCCGTCCACGGTCACACCGACACCCCCGAGCTGCGGAACATGATCCGCAGCAACCTCAAGGACGAGATCCCCCAGCACGCCTGACACCGGCCGCCCCCGGTCCCTGCCGCCGCCCGCCCCAAAACCGGTCGGCCGCGTGCGCCCGCGCCCCGTACACTGGGCGGAGCGAGAAGCGTGGATGGGGCCGAGTAGCGGCGTACGCAGCCAAGAGCGACCCGGGGGCGGTGGAAGCCCGGGGGCGAGCGCGACGCGAAGATCACCCCGGAGCCGCCGGAAGAAAGCCCCGCTCGCGGGGCGAGTAGAGCCGGCATCGCGACCCCAATGAGGGGGCTCACCGGAGCAGTCAGCGCCCCGGAGGGCCAAGGAGGGTGGTACCGCGGGAGCGCGCCGCACACGGCGTATGTCACAGACGAAGCTCTCGTCCCTCCGACGGAGACGGAAGAAACAGTGTCCGCCGGAGGAAGATCGATGACGTACCGCCAGGTGCCCGCCCAGGTCGACCTGCCCGCCCTCGAGCACGCCGTGCTCGACTTCTGGCGCGAGCAGAAGATCTTTGCCAAGAGCTTGGAGCAGTCCGAGGGACGCCCCGAGTGGGTGTTCTACGAGGGTCCGCCCACGGCCAACGGCATGCCGGGCGCCCACCACATCGAGGCCCGCGTCTTCAAGGACGTCTTCCCGCGCTTTCGCACCATGCGCGGCTATCACGTGGCCCGCAAGGCCGGCTGGGACTGCCACGGCCTGCCCGTGGAGCTGGCGGTCGAGCAGGAGCTCGGCTTCAACGGCAAGAAGGACATCGAGGCGTTCGGCATCGCCGAGTTCAACGCCATGTGCCGCGAGTCCGTGACCCGGCACACCGACGCCTTCACCGACCTGACGACCCGCATGGGTTACTGGGTCGACCTCGACGACGCGTACCGCACGATGGACCCCGCGTACATCGAGTCCGTGTGGTGGTCGCTCAAGGAGATCTTCAACAAGGGCCTGCTGACCCAGGACCACCGTGTCGCCCCCTGGTGCCCCCGCTGCGGCACCGGGCTGTCGGACCACGAGCTGGCACAGGGCTACGAGACGGTCGTCGATCCCTCCGTCTACGTCCGTTTTCCGCTCACCTCCGGTCCGCTGGCCGGCGAGGCCTCGCTCCTCGTCTGGACGACGACCCCCTGGACGCTCGTCTCGAACACGGCGGTCGCCGCGCACCCCGGCGTCACCTACGTCGTCGCGACGGACGGCAACGAGAAGGTCGTCGTCGCCGAGCCCCTCGTCGAGAAGTCGCTCGGCGAGGGCTGGGAGAGGACCGGCGAGTCCTTCACCGGCGCCGAGATGGAGCGCTGGAAGTACCAACGCCCGTTCGAGCTCGTGGAGTTCCCGGCCGAGGCCCACTACGTGGTCAACGCCGACTACGTCACGACCGAGGACGGCACCGGTCTCGTCCACCAGTCCCCCGCGTTCGGTGAGGACGACCTCAAGGTCTGCAAGTCGTACGGCCTGCCGGTGGTGAACCCGGTCCGTCCCGACGGCACCTTCGAGGAGGACGTCCCGCTCGTGGGCGGTGTCTTCTTCAAGAAGGCGGACGAACAGCTCACCGAGGACCTCAAGGACCGCGGCCTGCTCTTCCTGCACGTCCCGTACGAGCACAGCTACCCGCACTGCTGGCGCTGTCACACGGCGCTGCTCTACTACGCGCAGCCGTCCTGGTACATCCGCACCACGGAGATCAAGGACCGTCTTCTCCAGGAGAACGAGAAGACCAACTGGTTCCCTTCGAGCGTGAAGCACGGCCGCTTCGGCGACTGGCTGAACAACAACATCGACTGGGCGCTGTCCCGCAGCCGCTACTGGGGCACCCCCCTCCCGCTGTGGCGCTGCGAGGACGACCACCTCACCTGCGTCGGCTCGCTGGCCGAGCTCGGCGAGCTGACCGGCACCGACCTGGCGGACCTCGACCCGCACCGCCCCTTCATCGACGAGGTCACCTTCGCGTGCCCCCAGTGCGAGAAGACGGCCACGCGCGTGCCCGAGGTCATCGACGCCTGGTACGACTCGGGTTCGATGCCGTTCGCGCAGTGGGGCTACCCGTACAAGAACAAGGAGCTCTTCGAGAGCCGGTACCCGGCGCAGTTCATCTCGGAGGCCATCGACCAGACCCGCGGGTGGTTCTACACCCTCATGGCGGTCGGCACGCTCGTCTTCGACAAGTCGTCCTACGAGAACGTGGTGTGCCTCGGCCACATCCTCGCCGAGGACGGCCGCAAGATGTCCAAGCACCTGGGGAACACCCTCCAGCCGATCCCGCTGATGGACCAGCACGGCGCCGACGCCGTGCGCTGGTTCATGGCCGCCGGCGGCTCCCCCTGGGCCGCGCGCCGCGTCGGCCACGGCACGATCCAGGAAGTGGTCCGCAAGACCCTCCTGACGTACTGGAACACGGTCGCCTTCCAGGCCCTGTACGCCCGTACGTCGGACTGGTCCCCCAGTGAGGCCGACCCGGCCCCCGCCGAGCGCACCGTGCTCGACCGCTGGCTGCTCTCCGAGCTGCACGCGCTCACCGACCAGGTGACGCAGGCCCTGGAGGCGTACGACACCCAGCGCGCCGGCAAGCTGCTCTCCTCGTTCGTCGACGACCTGTCGAACTGGTACGTGCGCCGCTCGCGCCGCCGCTTCTGGCAGGGCGACAAGGGGGCCCTGCGCACCCTGCACGAGGTCATCGAGACGGTCACGCGCCTGATGGCGCCGCTGACGCCGTTCATCACGGAGCGGGTCTGGCAGGACCTGGTGGTCCCGGTCACGCCGGACGCCCCCGAGTCGGTCCACCTGTCCACCTGGCCGGAGGCGGACCTCTCCGCCATCGACCCGGACCTGTCGCGGCAGATGGTCCTCGTCCGCCGCCTCGTCGAGCTGGGCCGCGCCACGCGCGCGGAGTCGGGCGTCAAGACCCGTCAGCCGCTGTCCCGCGCGCTGGTCGCGGCCGCGGGCTTCGAGACGCTCAGCCCTCAGCTGCACGCCCAGATCACCGAGGAGCTCAACGTCTCCTCGCTGGCGTCGCTCTCCGAGGTCGGCGGCTCCCTGGTCGACACGACCGCCAAGGCGAACTTCCGCGCCCTGGGCAAGCGGTTCGGCAAGGGCGTCCAGGCCGTCGCGAAGGCGGTCGCGGAAGCGGACGCCGCCGCGCTCTCGCTCGGCCTGCGCGAAGGCACGGCGTCGGTCGAGGTCGACGGCGAGACGATCACGCTGGCCCCCGACGAGGTCATCATCACGGAGACCCCGCGCGAGGGCTGGTCCGTCGCCTCGGACTCCGGCGCGACGGTGGCGCTCGACCTGGAGATCACGGAGGAGCTGCGTCAGGCGGGCCTGGCCCGAGACGCGATCCGCCTGATCCAGGAGGCCCGTAAGAACAGCGGCCTGGACGTCGCGGACCGGATCGCCCTGCGGTGGACGTCCACGGAGCCCGCGGTCGTCTCGGCCCTGTCCGAGCACGCCACGCTGATCGCGGACGAGGTGCTCGCCACGGACTTCGCCCAGGGCGCGGCCGACGACACCTACGGCGAGACGTTCACGGACGAGCCGCTCGCCCTCACGTTCCGCCTGCGCAAGGCGTAACCCGCGGCCGAAGGCCCGGTCCCGCCAAAGATCTTGGCGGGACCGGGCCTTCGGCGTTTCGTACTCACGCACAGATGAACGTTTCTGCACCTCGCCGGCACACCCTGAAGACGGCAAAGGGCCGGGCCCCCGGAAATCCGGGGGCCCGGCCCTTGAACGCTGCCGACGCCTAAGGCGTGGTCACGCCCGTCAGTTGTCGTCCTCGTCGATGAGGAAACCGCGCATCGGCGACGGAGCCTGCTGCATCGGCGCGGGACCCTGCGGCCGCACCGGCGCCATCGGCTGGGTCATCGCCGGCGACATCTGCTGCTGGCCACCGTAGGACGGACCGGCCTGAGGCTGGTTGCCACCCATGGTCTGGTTGCCGCCGTAGGACGGGGCACCCGCACCGGCCGACGCCATGGAAGGCGCGGGCGACGGCGGCAGCGACGCGGTGGCCGGCGTCCGCGGGGGAGCCAGCGAGTCGTCGGCCTGGGTCTCCAGCTGACGCAGCTGCGACTCGAGGTAGGACTTCAGACGCGTGCGGTACTCGCGCTCGAAGCCACGCAGATCCTCGACCTTGCGCTCCAGCGTGGCGCGGGCGGACTCCAGGGAGCCCATCGCGACGCGGTGCTTCTCCTGCGCGTCCCGCTCCAGGGCGTCGGCCTTGGCACGGGCGTCACGCTCGAGACCCTCGGCGCGGCTGCGGGCCTCGCCGACGATCTTGTTGGCCTCGGAACGGGCCTCCGCGATCGCCTGGTCGGCGGTCTGCTGCGCAAGGGAGAGGACACGGGCGGCGCTGTCGCCACCGGGGCCCTGACCGGGCTGCGGCATCTGCGGACCGTGACCGCCCATGGGGCCACCCATGGGACCACCCATGGGACCACCCATCGGGCCGCCCATCTGCTGCTGCAGCTGGCCCTGGCCCATCTGTCCCTGACCGAGCTGGTTCTGCCCGGGGTGGCCCTGGCCGGGGTGACCCTGGCCCATCGGACCGGGACCCTGCGGACCGGGACCCTGCGGACCGTGTCCACCGGGACCTGCGGGCAGCTGCGGCGCACCGCTGGGCAGCTGGGGCGGGCCGCCCATGGGGCCACCCATCTGCTGCTGCGGCTGCACCGGCTGCGGACCCGATATTGCGGCGGGCACCGGCGCACCGGGACCGCGCTGGTCCTGCGGTTCCGGAGGCTTGCGCATGCCCCCCTGCTGCTGGTTCTGCGCAGCGGCGCGGGTGGCTGCGGCGAGCTTCGCGCGCAGGTCCTCGTTCTCTCGGAGAAGGCGAGTCAGTTCGCCTTCGACCTCGTCGAGGAAGGCATCGACCTCGTCCTCGTCATAGCCTTCTCGGAGGCGGACGGTCGTGAACTGCTTGTTCCGCACGTCCTCGGGGGTCAACGGCATCTCTTCACCTCAACGTAGTCGTCGGCATTCGGCAAGACCGTATCGTTCACAGCCGGCTCACGACGGAGATCAGGATGTAGACGATGATCATCAGTACGAAGAAGGACAGGTCGAGCGCCACGCCCCCGAGACGCAGCGGCGGAATGAACCGCCGCAGAAGCTTGAGCGGTGGATCAGTGACAGTGTAGGTGGCCTCAAGTACGACCACCATCGCCTTGCCGGGTTGCCACGAGCGGGCGAACTGGAAGACATAGTCCATGACCAGCCGGAAGATCAGCACGATGAGGAAACACATCAGCGCGATGTAGACAACATCCAAAACCACGCTCATGTCCGCGGTTCCCTCTCCCCTGTGTCTCGTGCCTCGTTGCCAGTACTGCACCGGCACTTCACCGGTGCTGCGTCTCAGCTCTGATTGAAGAACCCGCCCTCTGCGATGCGGGCCTTGTCCTCTGCCGTGACATCGACGTTAGCAGGCGACAACAGGAACACCTTCTGCGTCACCCGCTCAATGCTGCCGTGCAGACCGAAGACAAGACCGGCGGCAAAGTCGACAAGTCGCTTCGCGTCGGTGTCGTCCATCTCCGTCAGATTCATGATCACAGGAGTGCCCTCACGGAAGTGTTCCCCGATGGTACGGGCCTCGTTGTACGTCCGGGGGTGCAGCGTCGTGATGCGGTAGGGCTCCCGCTCGGACACAACCTTGGGCATGATCACCGGTGCGTTCTTCTCCAGGCTCTGGCGTTCAGGTGTGATGGATGCCACGGGGGCGATTCGCGCCGGACGTCCGGATTCCGCGGGCAGCGGGACCGGTTCGCGCTGGGCGGGGGGCTGTACCACTCGTACCGATTCGTCCCGTTGGGACTGATGTGGCTGATGAGTGTTGTGCGACTGATGCGAGGGTTCGTGCCGCCTGCGGTCCCGCTCGGGTTCGGGGTCCAACTCGGGCTCGAAGTCGTCGTCGGGGTCGAAGCCCCGGCCGTCGTACCCATCGTCCTCCACGAGGCCGAGGTAGACCGCCATCTTGCGCATCGCGCCGGCCATTGCTCTGAGTCCTCCGCTCTGTGGTGGATCGGCTGACGTCAACCGAAGTGCCTGCGATCCACGCGATCTCCCCGCCCATCAGCGAGAATGACCATATTTTCTGCTGTGGTCCGACTTCTTGGCGACGTTACCCGAGCCTGGGTCGGACTCCGAGTACCGCCGTACCGACGCGCACATGTGTCGCTCCGGCCGCCACGGCCTGTTCGAGGTCCGCACTCATCCCTGCTGACACCATGTTCGCAGCCGGATGAGCCCGGCGCAGGTCAGTCGACAAATCCATCAGCCGCTCGAACGCGGCCTGTTGGCGGTCCGCGTACGGACCCGTCAGCGGTGCGACCGTCATCAGACCGTCGAGGCGCAAACCGGGAGCGTCCGCCACAAGTGCCGCCAACTCCCCGATTCCGCCCGGCCCCACGCCACCGCGCTCGCCCCGCCCGTTCTCCCCGGCGTCGAGCGCGACCTGGATCAGGCAGCCGAGTTCGCGCTCCGCGCGCACGGCCGCCGTCGACAGCGACGTGACGAGCTTCGAGCGGTCGACGGACTGCACGACATCGGCATAACCGACCACGGAGCGCACCTTGTTGGTCTGCAGCTGACCGACAAAGTGCCACCGGAGCGGCAGATCCGCGCATTCCGCCGCCTTGGGCGCCGCGTCCTGGTCGCGGTTCTCGGCGACATCGCGCACACCGAGTTCCGACAAGATCCGCACATCGCTCGCGGGATACGTCTTCGTGACCACGATCAGGGTCACTTCCTCGCGCTTACGGCCTGCGGCGACGCATGCCGAAGCGATGCGTTCCTCCACCTTTGCCAGATTTGCCGCGAGTTGAGCCTTACGGTCCGTCATGTCCCATCAGTCCAGCCAGACATAGCCTGCGAGCCGACCGGTGGTGCGGTCGCGGCGGTACGAGAAGTGGTCGTGCGACTCCAGGGTGCACACCGGCGACTGCTGCCGGTCACGCACCCCGAGCCGCTCCAGCTGGGCGTGCACTCCGGCGGTCACATCGACGGCCGGGGTGCCCCAGCTGGTTTCGGCGTACGCCGCGGGTTCCACGGCGGCCACCTCGGCGCGCATCCCGTCCGGGACTTCGTAGCACTTCCCGCAGACGGCGGGGCCGGTGCGGGCCACGATGCGGGCGGGTTCGGCGCCGAGTTCCACCATCGCCGCGACCGCCGCGGGCACGACTCCGGCGACCATGCCGGGGCGTCCGGCGTGGGCGGCGGCGGCGATTCCCGCGACGGGGTCGGCGAGCAGGACCGGGGTGCAGTCCGCGGTGAGCACGGCGAGAGCGAGTCCGCGCCGTGCGGTGACGATCGCGTCGACGGACGGAATGTCCGCGGCCGTGCCCCAGGGCCCGTCGACCACCGCGACGTCCGGGCCGTGCACCTGGTTCATCCAGACCACGTGCGCCGGGTCGAAGCCGAGCGACTGTGCCGCGCTCTTGCGGTTGGCGCGGACGGCGGCCGGGTCGTCGCCGACCGCGCCGCCGAGGTTGAGCTCCTCGTACGGAGCGGCGCTCACCCCGCCCCACCGGTCGGTGAAGGCGAAGTGGGCGCCGCTCGCGTGGTCGCGCTGTCCTATCACTTCAGGAGGTCACTTCTGCAGGTCACTTGTGCCGGTCACTTCAGGAAGTCCGGTACGTCCAGCTCTTCGGCCTGGCTGTCCTGGTAGGGACGGGCCGGCGGAACCTGCGGCGGGGCGACCGGGGTGGACGGCATCTCGTTCGCCGGGGCGGCCTCGACGGGCTCCGGAGTCTTCGGTTCGTCGCGCGGGGTGACGCTGCCGAGGCTGCCGAAGGACGGGCGGGCCTCGGTGGCTCGCGGCGCCGGCTCCTCGCGCTTGGCGGACGCGCCGCCGATCACGTTGTCCCGCTTGGACGGCGGCTGTCCGCCGTCGAAGCCGGCCGCGATGACCGTGACCCGCACCTCGTCGCCCAGGGCGTCGTCGATGACGGCACCGAAGATGATGTTGGCCTCGGGGTGTGCGGCCTCACTGACCAGCTGCGCCGCCTCGTTGATCTCGAAGAGACCGAGGTCGGAGCCGCCGGAGATGGAGAGCAGCACGCCGCGGGCGCCGTCGATGGACGCCTCGAGGAGCGGCGAGGAGATCGCCATCTCCGCGGCGGCCACCGCGCGGTCGTCGCCGCGGGCGGAGCCGATGCCCATGAGCGCTGAACCGGCCTCGGACATGACCGACTTGACGTCGGCGAAGTCGAGGTTGATCAGGCCGGGCGTGGTGATCAGGTCGGTGATGCCCTGGACACCGGACAGCAGGACCTGGTCGGCCGACTTGAAGGCGTCGAGGACGGAGACCTGCCGGTCCGAGATGGACAGGAGACGGTCGTTGGGGATGACGATGAGGGTGTCGACCTCTTCGCGGAGCTCGGCGATGCCGTCCTCCGCCTGGTTCGCCCGGCGCCGGCCCTCGAAGGTGAACGGCCGGGTGACCACACCGATCGTCAGGGCTCCCAGCGAGCGTGCGATGTTGGCGACGACAGGTGCGCCGCCGGTGCCGGTGCCACCGCCTTCGCCGGCGGTGACGAAGACCATGTCGGCCCCCTTGAGGACCTCCTCGATCTCCTCGCGGTGATCCTCGGCCGCCTTGCGTCCGACGGCCGGATTGGCTCCGGCGCCGAGTCCGCGGGTGAGTTCACGGCCGACGTCGAGCTTGACGTCCGCGTCGCTCATCAACAGGGCTTGCGCGTCGGTGTTGATGGCGATGAACTCGACGCCCTTGAGACCGACCTCGATCATCCGGTTGATGGCATTGACACCACCGCCGCCGACACCGATGACTTTGATGACTGCGAGGTAGTTCTGCGGTGCTGCCACGTCGAAGGCCTCTCGCCTCGAGTTACGTGTCGCCGCCTCGCATTGGTACGTTGCGACGACTGATGCCGAATTGGGGCGGCCCGGACTGCTTGTCTGCCGACCCGAACCCTAACGCTGAAGTTTAGGGTTACCAGTGTGTCTGTTCCCTGGACTCTTCCGAACAGGACACTAAGTCGACAAGTGGCGCACGTTCAACGAACACGCCGAACCTCCCGTTTTTCTTTTCACCCTATGTGATCAGCCGTAGCAGTGCCCAACCAGGGTGCTGGCCTGCGCTGATGTGCGTCAACTCCCCGATGACGCAGGGGCGGTGGGGACACTTACGTCGAAGTGCCGCGCCTTCGGGGCCGCTTTCATGAGGGCGGTGAGCGTGGTCGCCTTGGTGTCGCCCTTCTCACCGCTTCCCCATGCGACGGTGCGGTCACCGCTCAGTTCCAGAGACACATCGTCGTACGAACGGACCCTGACCGCACGGGTGTCACGGGCCACGGCCGGGGGCAGATCGCCCGCGACGCGGACCGCCTCACGCACCAGACGGTCGGGCCCGAAGCGCCGAAGGCTTGCCGCGGCGCCCGACTGATCCGGCGTCAATTCCAGTCGGGGAACACCCCGGGGGGCCTTCTGCACGGTCGCGAAACGGACACCCTTGGCGTCAATTTCGACGAACTTGCCCGCGTTGGCGCCCCCTTCGCGATTTCCGCCCTTATCGCCGTTTTTGCCGTTTTCAGCAATCAGGACCGGCTTGCGCTCGGTCACTTTCAATCCGATTCCGTGCGGCCAGGAACGCGTGACCTCAACCGAGTCGATCCGGGGCAATTTCCGGCGAAGACGGTCCTCAATAGCGCCCGTATCGACGGAAATCAGCGGGGCGCCGACCGGAACGGCCGCGGCCGCGCGCACTTGAGCGGGCGTCAGGACTCCGGTCCCCGAGGTCGTCACGCGCTCCACCCTCAGCCACTGAGAGCCGTACAGGAGCCAGATGGCGCCGGCGCCGAGCAGGAGGAGCGCGACCCCCGCCACGATCAGGAGCCGCGGGCGCGGCAGGCGCAGGCGGCCCCGAGGGGGCCGGGGCGGGCCGGACTTCGGCTTGTGCCGCTCGCCGCGGTCTGCGGTCGTCGGTCCGGCCACGCGCACGCTCCCCTTCTCCTGGCTCCGTTCGCCTCCGGGGCGCCTCAGCCGGTGTCGAGAGCCCGACCGTGCTCAGCCCTTCGGGCCTCCGCGCGCTCGCCCTCTCGACACCGGCGTGCCCGTTCGGCTCACTCGCCGATGCGTTACTGGCGGTGGCGCGAGGCGATCGCCTCGCGCACCATGCCGACGAGCAGCTCGTCGGCGTCCCGGCGGCCGAACTCGGAGGCGGCGCGGGACATCTCGTACAGCCGGTGCGGGTCGCCGAGCACGGGCAGGACGTTGCCCATGATCCACTCGGGCGTCAGTTCCGCGTCGTCGACCAGCAATCCGCCACCGGCCTTGACCACCGGCTGGGCGTTGAGCCGCTGTTCGCCGTTGCCGATGGGCAGCGGGACGTAGGCGGCGGGGAGCCCGACGGCGGAGAGTTCGGCGACGGTCATCGCGCCCGCGCGGCAGAGCATCATGTCGGCCGCGGCGTACGCGAGGTCCATCCGATCCACGTACGGTACCGGGATGTACGGGGGCATCCCCGGCATCTGCTGGACGTGCGGCAGTTCGTTCTTCGGGCCGACGACGTGCAGGATCTGGATGCCGGACTGCTGGAGCAGCGGAGCGACCCGCTGGACGACCTCGTTGAGGCGGCGGGCGCCCTGGGAGCCGCCGGAGACGAGGAGCGTCGGCAGGTTCGGGTCGAGGCCGAAGGCGGCGCGCGCCTCGGGCCGCACGCGCGCCCGGTCGAGCGTGGCGATGGTGCGGCGCAGCGGGATGCCGATGTAGCGGGAGCCGCGCAGCTTGCTGTCGGGCGTGGAGACCGCGACGCCTGCCGCGTACCGGGAACCGATCTTGTTGGCGAGCCCGGGGCGGGCGTTGGCCTCGTGCACGACGATCGGCACACCGAGGCGCTTGGCCGCGAGGTATCCGGGCAGGGCGACATAGCCGCCGAAGCCGACGACGCAGTCCGCCTTGGTGCGCTCCAGGATCTGCTCGGCCGCCTTGATCGTGCCGCGCAGCCGGCCCGGGACGGTGATCAGTTCAGGGGTTGGCTTGCGCGGCAGCGGTACGGCGGGGATCAGCGCGAGTTCGTATCCACGCTCGGGTACGAGCCGCGTCTCGAGCCCCTTCTCCGTACCGAGGGCCGTGATGCCCACGGTCGGGTCCTGCCTGCGCAGGGCGTCCGCGAGGGCGAGCGCGGGCTCGATGTGGCCGGCGGTCCCCCCGCCGGCGAGTACGACATGCACCGAAATTCACCGCTCTCCGGACGTACGCGCCGTGGCGCGCCGTCGCATCGTGTTCCATCTCATCCGAGGCTGCCGCATGGCCAGGGCCGCCCGCGCCGCGGGTTCCTGCCGCGCGAACGCGATCAGAAGTCCTACGGCGAACATGGTCGGCAGCAACGCTGACCCCCCGTACGAGAACAGCGGGAGCGGGACACCGGCGATCGGCAGGAGACCGAGCACCGCACCGAGGTTGACCACGGCCTGAGCCGTGATCCAGGTGGTCACGCCACCCGCGGCGTACCTCACGAAGGGGTCCTCCGTGCGTCCGGCCACGCGGATACCCGCATAGCCTAGAGCCGCATACAGGGCGAGCACCGACAGAGTCCCCGCAAGACCCAGTTCCTCACCGGTGACGGCGAAGATGAAGTCGGTGTGCGCTTCGGGGAGTTGGCCCCATTTCTCCACACTCGCACCGAGCCCGGATCCGAAGAATCCGCCCGAAGCGAGGGCGTAGATGCCGTGCAGTCCCTGCCAGCAGATGTCGTCGGGGCCCGCGTCCGTGGAGCCGAGGCAGGACAGGCGTGCCATGCGGTTCGGGCTGGTCCTGATGAGGAAGACGCCGATGGCGGCCGCGACGGAGAGCACACCGACGAACAGACGGGTGGGCGCACCGGCCAGCCAGAGCAGTCCGAAGAGGATGGCGGTGAGCAGGATCGCCGTGCCCATGTCGCCGCCGAGCATGATCAGTCCGAGCAGCAGGAAGGCCACCGGGACGAGCGGCACCAGCATGTGTTTCCACTGGCTGAGCAGCCGCTTGTCGTGCTTGCGCGCCATGAGGTCCGCGCCCCACAGGACGAGGGCGAGCTTCCCGAACTCGCTGGGCTGGAGCATGAAGGGGCCGCCCAGCGAGATCCAGTTCTGGTTGCCCCCGATGGAGACTCCTATCCCCGGCACCTGCACGAGGACCATCAGGAAGACGCTGCCGGCGAGCAGCGGGTAGGCCAGCGCGCGGTGCAGCTTCACCGGCATCCGCATGGCGGCGAACAGCAGTGCCCCGCCGATCACCGCCGCGAGGAACTGCTTGCGGAAGTAGTACGAGCTGGGCAGCCCGTTCTGCAGGGCCGTGATCATCGAGGCCGAGTAGACCATCACCAGGCCGAGCACGGTGATCAGGAGGCTGGAGCCGAGGATCAGGTAGTACGCGGTGAGGGGGCGGTCCCAGGCACGGCGGGCCTGGGTGTAGAGGCGCCGTACGGGGCTGACGCGGGCCGGCCCGGCCGGCTTCTTCGGGGGTCGTGCCGCCGGGGACCGCCGGGCCGCCCGCGCGCTGCTGCCGGGCATCAGCTCACCCCACCGCTGTACGACGATGACGCTGCCACGATCCCCTCCCGAGGGTGCCCGGCGTCACCGGGCACCCGAAGGCCCCGTCAGACGCTCGTGGAGCCGAGTTCGCGGACCGCATCCGCGAACGCGTCGCCACGCTTGTTGTAGTTGGTGAACATGTCCATCGACGCACAGGCCGGGGCCATCAGCACGGTGTCCCCCGGCCGGGCGAGCCGCGCGGCCTCCCGGACCGCCTGCGACATCGCACCAGTGTCGGTCCGGTCGAGGTCGACCACCGGGACGTGAGGGGCGTGTCGCGCGAGGGCTTCCCGGATCAGCGCGCGGTCCTGGCCGAACAGGACGACGCCGCGCAGCCGCTTCGCCGACCTGGTGACGAGCTCGTCGAAGGTCGCGCCCTTGGCGAGGCCGCCCGCGATCCACACGATCGACTCGTATGCGGCCAAAGAGGCTTCCGCGGCATGGGTGTTGGTCGCCTTGGAGTCGTCGATGTAGGCGACTGAGTCGACGTCGGCCACGTGCGCGATGCGGTGCGCGTCCGGCGTGAAGGCGCGCAGTCCGTCGCGTACGGCGGCGGGCTCGACGCCGAAGGCGCGTGCGAGGGCGGCTGCCGCGAGGGCGTTCGCGATGTTGTGCGGGGCGGGCGGGTCGACGTCCGCGACCTCGGCGAGCTCCTGGGCGTTCTTGTGCCGGTTGTCGACGAAGGCCCGGTCGACGAGGATGCCGTCCACGACGCCGAGTTGGGAGGGGCCCGGCGTGCCGAGGGTGAAGCCGATCGCGCGACAGCCCTCCTCGACGTCGGCCTCGCGGACCAGGTCCTCGGTCGACGGCTTGTCGGTGGCGTCGGCGTTGTAGACGCAGGCGACCTGATTGCCCTCGTAGATACGGCCCTTGTCGGCCGCGTACGCCTCCATGGAGCCGTGCCAGTCGAGGTGGTCGGGCGCGAGGTTGAGGACCGCCCCGGAGTGGGCGCGCAGCGAGGGCGCCCAGTGCAGCTGGTACGAGGAGAGCTCGACGGCGAACACGTCGTACGCCTCGTCGCCTTCGAGGACGACGTCGATGATCGGCGTACCGATGTTGCCGACGGCGGCCGTGCGCAGGCCCGCCGCCTCCAGGATCGACGCGAGCATCTGCGTCGTGGTGGTCTTGCCGTTGGTGCCCGTGATGGCGAGCCAGGGTGCGGCGCCGGGGCCGCGCAGGCGCCAGGCGATCTCCACGTCCCCGACGACGTCCACGCCGGCCTCGGCCGCCGCCGCGAAGAGCGGGGACGAGGGCTTCCAGCCCGGTGACGTGACGACGAGTTCGGTGCCTTCGGGGAGCGTCTCGGCGTCCCCGAGCCGGGCCGCGACGCCGAGCTGCGCGAGCTCGGCCGCCCTGGCGCGGTGCGCCTCGCTGTCGCCGCCGTCCACGACCGTGACCGACGCGCCGAGGCCGGCCAGGGCGCGGGCGGCGCTGATGCCGCTCACGCCGAGACCGGCGACGGTGACCCGCTTGTTCTGCCAGTCGGACCCAGTGGTCACTTGTCGGCTGCCCATCCCGCGTAGAAGAGACCGAGTCCGACGATCACGCACATGCCCTGGATGATCCAGAAGCGGACCACCACAAGGACTTCCGACCAGCCCTTGAGTTCGAAGTGGTGTTGCAGTGGCGCCATGCGGAAGACGCGCTTGCCGGTGAGCCGGAAGGAGCCGACCTGGATGACCACGGACATGGTGATCAGGACGAACAGGCCGCCGAGCAGCGCGAGCAGGAACTCCGTGCGGGAGCAGATGGCCAGACCCGCGAGGGCGCCGCCGAGCGCGAGGGAGCCGGTGTCACCCATGAAGATCTTCGCGGGTGAGGTGTTCCACCACAGGAAGCCGAAGCAGGCGCCCATCAGTGCGGATGCGACGACCGCCAGGTCCAGTGGGTCTCTGACCTCGAAACAGGCGGCGGGGTTGGTGAGGGTCTGCGCGTTGGCGCAGGACTCCTGGAACTGCCAGACACCGATGAAGGTGTACGCGCCGAAGACCATCACGGAGGCGCCGGTGGCGAGGCCGTCGAGGCCGTCCGTGAGGTTCACGCCGTTCGACATCGCGAGGATCATGAACAGCGCCCAGACCACGAACAGGACCGGGCCGATCGTCCAGCCGAAGTCCTGCACGAAGGAGAGCTTCGTGGAGGCCGGGGTGTTGCCGCGGTTGTCGGCGAACTGGAGCGAGAGCACCGCGAAGGCGATGCCGACGGTCAGCTGTCCGGCCATCTTCGCCTTGGCCCGCAGGCCGAGCGAGCGGCGCTTGACGATCTTGATGTAGTCGTCGAGGAAGCCGACCAGGCCCATGCCGCCCATCAGACCGAGCACCAGCAGGCCCGACAGGGTCGGCGCGGCGCCGGTGATGATCTTGCTCATGAAGTACGCGATGAACGTCGCCAGGATGAAGGCGATACCACCCATCGTCGGCGTACCGCGCTTGGCATGGTGCTCGCGCGGGCCGTCGTCACGGATGTACTGGCCATAGCCCTTGCGCGCAAGGAGCTTGATCAGCAGGGGCGTCCCGATCAGGGTCAGGAAGAGCCCGATCACACCCGCGAAGAGGATCTGCTTCATCATCGGGCAGCGACCTCGCCCACGTTGTCGCCGTCGACGGCGAGCAGCGCCTGCGCGACGCTCTCCAGGCCCACCGACCTCGAGGCCTTCACGAGCACGACGTCACCCGGGCGCAGCTCGCTGCGCAGTAGGTCGACAGCCGCCTGTGCGTCGGACACGTGCACCGACTCCTCACCCCACGAACCCTCGTTATAGGCGCCCAGTTGCAGCCAGGACGCTTCCCTGCCCCCGACTGCCACGAGCTTGCTGACGTTGAGCCGGACGGCAAGCCGTCCGACCGCGTCGTGCTCGGCCAGCGCCTCGTCCCCGAGCTCGGCCATATGACCGAGCACCGCCCATGTACGACCCCCCGTTGCCCGCCGGGTCTCGCCCATCGCTGCGAGCGCTCGCAGAGCGGCTCGCATGGACTCGGGGTTCGCGTTGTAGGCGTCGTTGACGACTGTCACGCCGTCCGGGCGCTCGGTGACCTCCATACGCCAGCGGGACAGTGTGCCCGCCTCGGAGAGCGCGAGGGCGATCTCCTCCACGGACATGCCAAGGTCATGGGCGACGGCGGCCGCGGCGAGCGCGTTCGACACGTGGTGCTCACCGTACAGGCGCAAGGTCACGTCGCTGCACCCGGAGGGTGTGCGAAGGCTGAAGGTAGGCTGTCCGTTCTCCGTGAGCCGGACATTCTCGGCGCGTACGTCGGCGTCGGCGCCCTCTCCGAAGAGCAGCACCTTCGCCTTCGTGCGGGAGGCCATCGCGCGGACCAGCGGGTCGTCGGCGTTGAGGATCGCGGTGCCGTCGGCCGGCAGGCTCTCGACGAGCTCGCCCTTGGCCTCGGCGATCTGCTCGCGGCCGCCGAACTCGCCGATGTGCGCGGTGCCGACGTTGAGGACGACGCCGATCCTCGGCGGGGTCAGACCGGTGAGGTACCGGATGTGGCCCTTGCCGCGCGCGCCCATCTCCAGGACGAGGTAGCGGGTGTCGTCGGTGGCGCTCAGCGCGGTCAGCGGCAGGCCGATCTCGTTGTTGAGCGAGCCCGGTGTGAAGACCGTGGGCGCCTTGCGGCGCAGGACCTGGGCGATCAGGTCCTTGGTGCTGGTCTTGCCGGCGGAACCGGTGAGCGCGACGAGGGTGGCGCCGAGCCGTTCGACGACGGTGCGCGCCAGCGCGCCGAGGGCGGCCTGCACGTCGTCGACAACGATGGCGGGCACCCCGACCGGGCGCGAGGCGAGCACGGCGGCCGCTCCGGCGTCCACCACGGCGGCCGCGTAGTCGTGGCCGTCGACGCGCTCGCCGACGAAGGCGACGAAGAGGCTGCCGGGCTCCACTTCACGGGAGTCCCTGACCACCGGTCCGGTGACCTGGACGGACGGATCCGGTATGTCGTACGTCTGCCCGCCGACGACTGTGGCGATCTCGGCGAGGGAGAGGGCGATCACAACTTCATCCCTGGGTTTGCTGGATAGCTTCGCGAAGCACCAGGCGGTCGTCGAAGGGACGCACCACCCCGGCGATGTCCTGGCCCTGCTCGTGGCCCTTGCCCGCGATCAGGACGGTGTCGCCCGGCTGTGCGCGGGCGACCACGGCGGCGATGGCCGCCGCCCTGTCCTCGAAGACCTGGACCTCGCCGCGCTCGTGGGCCGGCACCTCGGCGGCGCCGGCGAGCATCGTGGCGAGGATCGCGAGGGGGTCCTCGGAGCGGGGGTTGTCCGATGTCAGCACGGCGGTGTCGGCGAGCCGGGCGGCGGCGGCGCCCATCGGCATCCTCTTGGTGATGTCACGGTCTCCGCCGCAGCCGAGCACGATGTGCAGCTTGTTCTCGGTGACCTTGCGCAGCGCGCGCAGCACGGACTCCACGGCGTCGGTCTTGTGCGCGTAGTCGACGACCGCGAGGTAGGGCTGGCCGGCGTCGACGCGCTCCAGACGGCCGGGGACGCCCGGCACGGCGGCGACGCCGTCCGCGGCCTGCTGCGGGTCGATGCCCGCGACGGCGAGCGCGACGATCGCGGCGAGCGCGTTGGCCACGTTGAACGGCCCGGCGAGCGGGGACTTGGCGGTGATCCGCTCGCCCTTGGGGCCGACGGCCACGAAGGCGGAGTCGAACGGGCCGACCTCGACGTCCTCGGCACGCCAGTCGGCGTCCGGGTGGCCCTCGGCGGAGAAGGTCACGACGGGCACCTCGGACTCGCCGGCCAGGCGGCGGCCGTACTCGTCGTCGAAGTTCACGACGCCCTGTTTGCTGCGTGCACGCGTGAACAGCTGCGCCTTGGCCCGGAAGTAGTCCTCCATGTCGGAGTGGAACTCCATGTGTTCCGGGCTGAGGTTGTTGAAGACCGCCACGTCGAAGACGCAGCCGTCGACCCGGCCGAGCACGAGGGCGTGGCTGGAGACCTCCATGGCGACCGCGTCCACGCCGCGCTCGCGCATCACCGCGAACAGGGCCTGGAGGTCGGTGGCTTCGGGGGTGGTGCGCTCCGACTTGATGCGCTCGTCGCCGATGCGCATCTCGACGGTGCCGATGAGTCCGGTGCTGCGCATCGTGCGCAGGCCGCCCTCGATGAGGTAGGCCGTCGTGGTCTTGCCGGAGGTGCCGGTGATCCCAATCTGGAGCAGATCGCGGCCGGGGTGGCCGTAGATCGTGGCCGCCAGCTCGCCCATCCGGCCGCGCGGGTTCTCCACGACGAGGGCCGGCAGACCGGCCGCCTCGACGCGTTCGGCGCCCGACGGGTCGGTGAGGGCGGCGACGGCGCCGAGGCTCGCGGCCTGGGCGGCGAAGTCGGCGCCGTGGAAGCGGGCGCCGGGCAGGGCCGCGTAGATGTCTCCGGGGCGCACGGCGCGCGAGTCGTGCGTGATGCCGGTGCTCCCCGTCGACGCCGTGGGCTCTTCGGGCGCGGGGACACCCAGCTGATCTGCGAGATCGGCAAGTCGCGTCGCGGCGACCTGCACCGGTCGCGGCGGTCCCGGATATGTCACGGGAGCGCCCTTCTGCGTGGTTTGGGACTGATCAGCTTGTGGCACGGCGGTGAGCGTACCGGGCGCACCGCCCATGGAGCGAAGCGAGGGGCGTGGCGCGGGCTGGTTCCCGGGGTCCGGGGTGATCGTTGTCACGGGCTGTACCTGGTCACTCTCGGGGCTCGGATCAGGGCTGGAAGCTGACGGGCAGCCGGGCGGGCTCGGCGCCGGTGGGCGGGACCTGGAGCGTCTTGAGGGCGAACTCCATGACCTGCTTGTAGATGGGGCCGCAGATCTGGCCACCGAAGTAGCTGCCCTTGGTGGCGTTCTGGATCGCGCAGTAGACGGTGACGCGGGGCTGGTCGGCGGGGGCGAAACCGGCGAAGGACGAGGTGTAGCCCTTGTATCTGCCGGTGGCCGGATCTACTCGGTTGGCGGTGCCGGTCTTTCCGGCGACGCGGTAGCCGGGAATGCGCGCCTTGGCGCCGGTGCCCTCCTCGTCGTCCACGACGGACTCGAGCATCTGCGCGACCGTCTTGGCCGTTTTCGCGCTGACGACCCGGCTCTCCTTGGGCTTCGGGGCCGGGGTGAACCTGCCGTCGGGTCCCTTGGTGCCGCGTACGAGGGTGGGCTCCACGCGTACGCCGCCGTTGGCGATGGTCGAGTAGACGGAGGCCGCCTGCATCGCGTTGATGGAGAAACCCTGGCCGAAAGGGATCGTGTACTGCTGCGAGGTCGACCACTTGTCGGCGGGGGCCAGGATGCCCGGGGTCTCGCCCGGGAAGTCGAGCCCGGTGGGGCGGCCGATGCCGAACTTGCGCAGGTACGACGAGAGCACCTGGTTGGCCTGGGGCTGGGTCTTGCCGAGCTGGCCCGTGGCCAGGATGGTGCCGATGTTGCTGGACTTGGCGAGCACGCCGTTCAGCGTGAGGTGCCAGGTGGCGTGGTCGATGTCGTCCTGGAAGAGCCGGTCGCCGCGGTGCAGCCGGTTGGGCACCGTGACATGGGTGTCCGGGGTGGCCGCGTTCTCCTCGAGCACGGCGGCCATCGACATGACCTTCGCGGTGGAGCCGGGCTCGTACGCGTCCTGGAGCGCGGCGTTGCCCATGGCGGTGGAGTTGGCCTGCGAGAGGTCGTTGGGGTCGAAGCCGGGCGCGTTGGCCATCGCCAGGACCTCACCGGTCCGGGTGTCCTGCACTATCACGTAGCCGCGGTCCGCGCCGGACTTCTTCACCTGGTCGGTGATGGCCTTCTGGGCGGCCCACTGGATGTCGCGGTCGATGGTGAGCTCGACCTCCGAACCGGGCACGGCGGGCCGCTCGTTGCTGCCGGCCGTGGGCACCTGGCGGCCGCCGGACTGGGCGTACTTGATCTCGCCGGGCTTGCCCGCAAGATCCTTGTTCAGCTGCTGCTCGACACCGCCGCCCCCCTTGCCGTCGGCGTTGACCCAGCCCAGTATCCCGGCGGCCAGATCGCCGTTCGGGTACACGCGCTTGCTGCTGGGGTCGGCGAAGACTCCGGCGATGACGCTCGCAGACTTCTCCCGGTCCGCCTTCTCCGCGAGCGTGCTCTTGAGGTCCTTGATCTGCTTCCAGACCTGGGGGGTCTGGCGGCGGGCCAGCAGGACGTAGCGCGTCCTGGGGGTCCGCAGCTTCTTCGCGACCACGTCGGCGTCCATACCGAGGATCGGGGCGAGGAGCGTCGCGGCCTGCTCGGGCGCGTCCTTCGGCACCGCCGGGGGCGGAGTGTTCTTGCCGGCCACGGTGTCCGCCGGCCGGAACATCGTGGGGTCGGCCGTGATGTCGTACGCGTCCACGCTGGTGGCGAGCGCGACGCCGCTGCGGTCCGTGATCCCGCCGCGTTCGGCCGCGAGGACGTGCTCGACGTACCGGTGCTGTTCGGCCTTGGCCGCGTACACGCTGGCGTCGACGGCCTGCACCTGGAGCAGGCGTACGACGAAGGCGATGAGGACGAGGGTGAGGCCGAGGCTGACCATGCGCAGCCGGGGGCGCGGGCTGCCGAGGCGCAGGGCGACGGGCGCCTTGACGGGGGCCGGCCGCGGGCGCCGCGCGCCGGGGCCGGGGCGCCGGGGGGCTGGGCGGCCGTTCCTCGCGGGCGCTGGGACCCGGCGTCGCGGGGGCTCCCTGTCGGTCATTCCGTCACCTGCCGGAGGTCGAGGGCGCGGGTTTCACCTGCGAGGACGTGGGGTTCGGCGTGGCCTTGGGGGTCGCTGACGGGGTCGGCGAAGGGCTCGGCGTCCTGCCCACGACCTCGGGCGGGGGCGGCGCGGGGCGCCACAGCGCGGAGGGGGCCGCCGCGCCGGGGACGCCGCGCACGGTGCCGTCGGGGTTGAGGAAGGCCGGGTCGCCGCCGGGGACCATGCCCAGCTCGCGGGCGCGGCGCTGCAGGGAGTCGGGGGCCGCATACGCGTCGACGTCGCGCTGGAGTGCCTGCTCGTCCTCGGTGAGGTCGGTCGTCTGCTTCTTGATGTCGTTCAGCCTGAACGACCCTTCGTTGAGCGCCGAGTTCAGCATCAGGAGCGTGATCAGCCCGCCGCCGAGCAGCAGCACGACGAGGAGCACGAACGGTGTGCGGGCGGCCTGGCTGCCGCCCGCGGGCCCCGAGGGCAGCAGCCGCGCGAGTCGCGCGGCCCTCCCCCGCAGTTCACCCCTGGGACTCATCGGCCCCTCCTCGCGCGCCCGGAGCTCACCCGGCGACCTCCTCGCGGATGCGCTGTGCACCCCGCAGCCGCGCCGGGGCCGCCCGGCGGTTCTCGGCGACCTCTTCCTCCGTGGGGAGCTCGGCGCCGCGCGTGAGCAGTTTGAGCCGCGGCTGGTAGCGCTCGGGGACGACCGGGAGCCCGGGCGGCGCGGTGTTCGCGGCGCCGGCCGCGAACACCTGCTTCACGAGCCGGTCCTCGAGCGAGTGGTACGACAGGACCGCGATACGTCCCCCTACGGCGAGCGCCTGCACGGCGGCCGGAATCGCCCGCTCCAGGACGCTGAGCTCGCCGTTCACCTCGATACGCAGGGCCTGGAAAGTGCGCTTGGCGGGGTTGCCGCCGGTGCGCTTGGCGGCCTGCGGCAGCGCGTCGCGGATCAGTTCCACGAGCCGGGCGCTGTTGCTGAACGGCTCCTTCTCGCGCTCTCGCACGACCGCCGAGACGATCCGCTTGGCCTGCTTCTCCTCGCCGTACGCGCGCAGGATCCGCACCAGCTCGCCCGGGGGGTACGTGTTGAGGACCTCGGCGGCGCTCATTCCGGTCGTCTGGTCCATGCGCATGTCGAGCGGCGCGTCCTGCGCGTAGGCGAAGCCGCGGTCGGCCTCGTCGAGTTGCATGGAGGACACGCCCAGGTCGAAGAGGACGCCCTGCACGCGCGGGATGCCGAGCCGGCCGAGGACCTCGGGCAGCTCGTCGTAGACGGCGTGTACGAGGGTGGCGCGGTCGCCGAACGGGGCGAGGCGCTCACCGGAGAGGCGCAGGGCCTCCTTGTCGCGGTCGAGACCGACGAGGCGGCAGGAGGGGAACGTGGAGAGGAGGGCCTCGCTGTGTCCGCCGAGGCCGAGCGTGCAGTCGACGACGACCGCGCCGGGCTCGGCGAGGGCCGGGGCCAACAGGTCCAGGCAGCGCTGGAGCATCACCGGGACATGTCGGGTCTGGCTCAAGGGGCCCTCTCAGTTCCGGCGCGGCGCCCACGCACCGCCGGGGTGCCCGTCGCGCACGTGGTGAAGAGTCCGGTGAAGTGCCGGGATCTTCGGTGTTTCCTGGGGTTTCCGCGTCACTTTAGTCCACGGTGTCGCCCGGTCAATCAACCGGCCTGCGCGTCGCGCGCCTCCTCTTCGCGACGCCACGGACCAGGCGAATTCACCCGTACGGGCGAGTCGGCGCCGCCTCTGTGGGTTACCTCACAACAAGCCGCGATGGCGTTCTTTGTCCCCTCTCACAGCGGGCTTGTCCCGGGAGTGACCATTACCGTCATAGCTATGACGACTTCCGCATCCCTCCCTGCCGAGTCCGAAGGCGCCATACCCGTCGACGGCACCGTGACCGACCGACTTGTCGAGGCGAACCAGCGCTACGCAGCGGCGTTCGCCGACCCCGGCATGGACGCCCGGCCCGTCCTGAAGGTGGCCGTCGTGGCGTGCATGGACGCCCGGCTCGACCTGCACGACGCCCTGGGTCTCGAACTGGGCGACTGCCACACCATCCGCAACGCGGGCGGCGTCGTCACCGATGACGTCATCCGCTCGCTCACCATCAGCCAGCGGGCGCTCGGCACCCGCAGTGTGGTCCTCATCCACCACACCGGCTGCGGCCTGGAGAGCCTCACGGAGGAGTTCCGCCACGAGCTGGAGATGGAGGTCGGCCAGCGCCCGGCCTGGGCCGTCGAGGCGTTCCGCGATGTCGACCAGGACGTGCGCCAGTCGATGCAGCGCGTGCGGACGTCCCCGTTCCTGGTGGACACCGAGAATGTGCGCGGATTCGTCTTCGATGTGAAGACGGGTCTCCTCCGGGAGATCGATCCCGCGTAACAAAAGGCCGTAAGACCCGACATACCGCTGGCAGTTATCCACAGGCGGATGACACGAACCGGTAACGGCAACAAGAATGCGGAGTGGCACCTCGTGCGAGGAGACGGAACTCGTCGCGCGTGGTGTCCGTGTTTCGGGGTGGGCCGGGCCGCAGCCAAGAGCGTCGGCCCGGAAAGTACGGGCCGAGGAGGGCCGGGTGACGACCTATGACGATCGAGCGAGCCTCACTGATCTGACCACCACTGTGGAGCGGGTCCGCAGGTCGGTGGAGGGTGTGATCGAGGGCAAGCCGGAGGTCGTACGGCTTTCGCTGACGGTGCTCCTGGCCGAGGGGCACCTGCTCATCGAGGATGTGCCGGGCGTCGGCAAGACCATGCTGGCGAAGGCGCTCGCCAAGTCCATCGACTGCTCGGTGCGTCGCATCCAGTTCACGCCCGACCTGTTGCCGTCGGACATCACCGGTGTGTCCATCTGGGACCAGCAGCGCAGGGACTTCGAGTTCAAACCCGGCGCGATCTTCGCGCAGATCGTGATCGGCGACGAGATCAACCGCGCGTCCCCGAAGACGCAGTCGGCGCTCCTGGAGTCCATGGAGGAGCGCCAGGTCACCATCGACGGGCAGACGTACGAGCTGCCCAGCCCCTTCATGGTGGTGGCCACGCAGAACCCGGTCGAGATGGAGGGCACGTACCCGCTGCCCGAGGCGCAGCGCGACCGTTTCATGGCCCGGGTGTCGATCGGCTACCCGAGCGCGGAGGCCGAGCTGCAGATGCTCGACATCCACGGCGGAGCCTCCCCGCTGGACGACCTCCAGCCGGTGGCGCACGCGCACGACATCGTGAAGCTCGTCGACGCCGTCCGCTCGGTCCACGTGGCCGACTCGGTGCGGCGGTACGCGGTCGACCTGGTCGCCGCCACGCGCAGCCACCCCGACCTCAGACTCGGCGCCTCGCCGCGCGCCACGCTTCATCTGCTGCGGGCGGCGAAGGCATCCGCGGCGCTGAGCGGGCGCGAGTACGCGCTGCCCGACGACGTGCAAGGGCTCGCCGTGCAGGTCCTCGCGCACCGCCTGCTGCCCACCGCCCAGGCCCAGTTGAACCGCCGCACGTCCGAGCAGGTCGTCCTGGAGATCCTCCAGCACACGGCGGTCCCGGCCGCCTCGGGCCACGGATCCCCGATGTACGGCCAGCAGCCGCCCGGCGCCCGGAGGCTGTGATGGCCGACGGGGGAGGCTCCGGGGGGGACGACGACAAGGGCGGCCTCCGGGTCGCGCTCTCGGGGCTGACCACCAGGGGCCGTTCGTTCCTGGCCGCCGGGATCGCGGCGGCGATCTGCGCGTACGTCCTGGGGCAGGCCGATCTCCTCCGGGTCGGGCTGCTGCTCGCCGTGCTGCCGCTGGTCTGCGCGTTCGTGCTCTACCGCACGCGCTACCGGGTCTCGAGCAGCCGACGCCTGTCCCCCGCGCGCGTGCCCGCGGGCAGCGAGGCCCGCGTCCATCTCCGGATGGACAACGTCTCTCGGCTGCCCACCGGCCTGCTGATGCTCCAGGACCGGGTGCCGTACGTGCTCGGGCCGCGTCCCCGTTTCGTCCTGGACCGGGTGGAGGCGGGCGGCCGCCGCGAGGTGTCGTACCGCGTGCGCTCGGACCTGCGGGGCCGCTATCCGCTCGGCCCGCTCCAGCTGCGCCTGACGGACCCGTTCGGCCTGTGCGAACTGTCCCGCTCCTTCTCCACGTACGACACCCTCACGGTCATCCCGCGCGTGGAGCCGCTGCCCGCGGTGCGGCTGACCGGAGAGGCCAAGGGGTACGGCGACGGGCGCAACCGCGCGCTGGCCCTGGCCGGCGAGGACGACGTGATCCCGCGCGGTTACCGCTACGGAGACGACCTGCGCCGCGTGCACTGGCGCTCGACCGCGCGATACGGCGAACTGATGGTGCGCCGCGAGGAGCAGCCGCAGCGGGCCCGCTGCACGGTGCTCCTCGACACCCGGAGCCGCGCCTTCCAGGGCGCGGGCCCCGACTCGGCCTTCGAGTGGGCGGTGTCCGGTACGGCGTCGACGCTGTTCCACATGCTCGAACGGGGCTTCTCCGTACGCCTGTTGACCGATACGGGCACCTCGGTGCCGGGCGAGGGATCCGACGGGTTCGCGGGCGCCAGCCAGGAGTCGGCGGACGCGGCCGGACTGATGATGGACACGCTCGCCGTCGTCGACCACTCGGACGGCTCGGGGCTCTCGCGCGCCTACGACATGCTGCGCGGGGGGAACGAGGGGCTGCTGGTGGCCTTCTTCGGCGATCTCGACGAGGAACAGACGGCGGTCGCCGCCAAGATGCGGCAGCGCAGCGGCGGCGCCGTCGCCTTCGTCCTGGACAGCGGGGCCTGGACGCGCGGCGCACCTTCGGAGCGCTGCGAGGAGCGGCTGCGGATGCTGCGCGAGGCGGGCTGGTCCGCCCACGCGGTCCCGCCCGGCACGTCCTTGACCGAGCTGTGGCGGGACGCCGACCGGCACCGGGCGGCCACGGGCACGGAGAGCGGACCGGCGGTGGCGGGGTGGGGTTCTTGATCATGCGTGAGGTCACCGGGGGAAAGGCGCGGTCATGAGTGGAGGCGCTCGGCTGACGCTGTGTGCGACGGCGGCCACGTTCATGGCGGCGTGTGCCCTGCTGCCGCTCGTCGACATGGCGACCTGGATCGTCCAGGCCGCGTTCCTGCTGGTCGTCCAGGCCGGGGTGGGGGCGCTGACCCGGCGCGTGCCTCTCGCGCGGCCGCTCACGGTGGCCGTGCAGGCGCTCGTGACGCTGCTGCTGCTGACTCTGCTGTTCGCGAACACCCAGGCGATCGGCGGGGTGCTGCCGGGGCCGGAGGCGTTCCGTCACTTCGGGGAGCTGCTCCAGGCGGGCGGCGACGATGTGGGGCGGTTCGCGATCCCCGCGCCGCTGTCCGACGGGATCCGGCTGATGCTCGTGGGCGGCGTCCTGGTGATCGGCCTCGCGGTCGACGCGCTCGCGGTGACGTTCCGCAGCGCGGCGCCCGCCGGGCTGCCGCTGCTCGCCCTCTACTCGGTCGCCGCGGGCCTCTCCCAGGGCTCCACCGACTGGCTGTGGTTCCTGCTCGCCGCCGGCGGCTATCTGCTGCTGCTCCTCTCCGAGGGCCGGGACCGGCTCTCGCAGTGGGGGCGCGTCTTCGGTGGTACGGCCCGCTCACCGGGCCGCGCGGGCGGCGCGGTGGAGAGCACGGCCGACGCCGTGGCCCCGATGCGCACGGGCCGCCGCATCGGCGCGCTCGCGCTCGGCATCGCCCTGGTGGTGCCGCTCGCGCTGCCCGCGCTCGACGGCGGCCTGCTCGGCCCGTCGGGCACGGGGACGGGTGTGGGATCCGGAGGCGGCGGCACCATCTCCGCCGTGAACCCCCTGGTCTCCCTTCAGAACAGCCTGAACCAGCCCGAGGACCGGGAGGTGATGTCGTACCGCACGAACTCGAAGAACACCCAGGACCTGTATCTGCGGATCGTCTCCCTCGACGAGTTCGACGGGACGACCTGGCGGCCCGCCAGGCGCAGCATCATCGACGTGCCCTCGCCGTTCCCGAGCCCCCGCGGCCTCGGCGCGGACGTCCGCAGGACGGAGATCCGCACGAACATCGCGGCGGCCGGCTGGTACGCCCAGGACTGGCTGCCGCTCCCCTACCCGACGACGAAGGTCGACATCTCGGGACGCTGGCGGTACGAGCCGGTGGGCCGGACCCTCGTCGGCGATCACAACCAGACCACGCGCGGCAAGAAGTACGGCGTCGAGAGCCTGATCGTGCAGCCGACCGCCGAGCAGCTGGCGAACGCTCCCGCGGCGCCGAGCGAGCTGCGCCGGGAGTTCACCAAGGTGCCGTCCTCGCTGCCGGCGATCGTCGAGAAGACGGCGCTGCGCGTCACCGAGGGCGCGGCGAACGACTACCAGCGGGCCGTGAAGCTGCAGGACTACTTCGCCGTGAGCGGCGGCTTCACGTACAACACGGAGGTCCGGGCGGGCAGCGGCTCCTCGGCCATCGCCCGTTTCCTGAAGGACAAGGAAGGCTTCTGCGTCCACTTCTCCTTCTCGATGGCCGCGATGGCGAGAACTCTGGGGATTCCGGCGCGGGTGGCGGTGGGCTTCACGCCGGGCTCTCCGCAGGCGGACGGCCGGATGTCCGTTGGCCTGCGGGACGCGCACGCGTGGCCTGAGCTGTACTTCGAGGGCGTGGGCTGGACCCGCTTCGAGCCGACGCCGAACCGCGGCACGGCGCCCGATTACACGCGTGACAACACCCCGGCGGGCAGCCCGAGCAACTCGGCGGCGCCCAGCGAGGCCGCTTCGTCGGAGCCGTCGGCGGGGCAGCCCTCCGCGTCGGACAACTGCCCGGCGGCCGAGCGGAAGCTGGGCGGCTGCTCGAACACCGCGCCCGCGGTGATCGGCGCTTCCGGCGGCGACGGCCCGCCCTTCGGCACGATCGCCCTCATCGCGCTCGGCGTACTGCTGGTGGTGCTCGTGCCGCTGCTCCCGATGCTGTGGCGGCGGCGGGTACGGGCGGTGCGGCTCGGCTCGCCCGGCCGCACGGACGGGGACGCGGCGGCACGCGCCCTCGCGGCGTGGCTGGAAGTGACCGATACGGCGTGGGACCACGGCATCGCACCGGACGAGTCGCAGACGCCGCGCAAGGCAGCCGAGCGGATCATCCGCGTCGGACAGCTCGACCAGGTGGCGGCGGACTCCGTGCATCGGGTGGCGGCCGCGGTGGAGCAGGTCCTCTACGCGCCGAGGCCGCAGCCGACGGCGGGGCTCGGGGACGACGTGCGCCGCCTTGAGCAGGGCCTGCACGCCAAGTCGAGCCGCTCGGCCCGGCTGCGGGCGACGCTCGCACCGCGCTCGACCGTTCGAGTGGCGTGGAGCCTTTCGCAGCGCTGGGCGGCGCTGGGCTCCCGCTGGACGGCCCGGAAATCGACGCTCCTGCGGCGTCCGCGGCGGCCTTCCGGCCAGGAGAGCTGAGGGGGTCGGCCGCTCGTGCGCAAGCGGGCGCGCTGAGGCGCCGGCGCGCGGATACGCCTGAGGGGTGACCACCCGTGAGTGGTCACCCCTCAGCTACGTCTGTTCCTGCGAGGACCGTTGATCCCGTGAGGACTTCGTCCGGCGGGGGCTCAGTGGCCGCCCTGTTCGTCTCGGCGCCGCTGCCAGCGCTGCTCGATCCGGTTCATCATCGAGCGGCGCTGCTTGCCCTGACGCCGCGCGGCCGGCGGCGCTCCTGGCGCTGCTCCGGCAGCCGGCTGTTCACCGGGCTTGGGCGCTTTGCGCCATCCGGTCACGGCAAGCACCGCGCAGCCCAGCATGACGAGGAACCCCACCACGCTGATCCAGATCTGCTGTGCGACCATTCCGGCCATGAGGAGCGCGATACCCACCAGGAAGCCGGCGACTGCCTGGTAGACCCGACGTCGGGTGTACGTACGCAGCCCGCTTCCCTCAAGCGCTGTCGCGAACTTGGGATCTTCGGCGTACAGCGCTCGCTCCATCTGCTCGAGCATTCGCTGCTCGTGCTCCGAGAGCGGCACGGAGTCCTCCTCATCGTGCAGTCGCCGGGGCGACCGGGGGTCCCCTTCAGGATAGGCAGGGAATCGCCCCCGTGAAACCCGCCCCTCTACGCCAACTTCGCCAACCAGGACCACCACTCCGCTCCGGCTCGCTGAGGCCTTAATGCCCCGGCGGCCGTCCCGTCATGCCGGACCGGCTCCCTCGATCATACGGCGCCCGACGCCGAAGCGGGGGGCCTGTGGCGTACTCCATCCGCCGCTGCGCCGCTGATCAGCGGCGCGTCACCGGGGGCAGTCAGGCCTCGGGGGTCCCCTGCTTCTCGCCGAGGACGTGCAGCTGCGTGGCGACGGAGTGGAAGGCGGGCACCTCGGCGGCGGCGGCCTCCAGCTTGAGGAGCTCCTGGAGGGCTCCCGGTTCGGTGTCCACGAGGACGCCCGGCACGAGGTCGGCGAAGACCCGTACGCCGTGCACCGCGCCGACCTCGACGCCCGCGGATCCGACGAGCCGGGTGAGCTGCTCGGCGCTGAAGCGGCGCGGCACGGGGTCGCCGTCGCCCCAGCGGCCCGCCGGGTCGCCGAGGGCCTGCCGGGCCTCCTTGAAGTGCCCGGCGAGTGCCCGGGCGAGCACGGCGCCGCCGAGTCCCGCGGCGAGCAGACTGAGGACGCCGGAGGAGCGCAGGGCGCCCACCGCGTTGCGTACGCCCTCGGCCGGGTCGTCGACGTACTCCAGGACGCCGTGGCACAGGACCACGTCGTATCCGTCGCGCTCGACGACGTCGAAGAGTCCGGAGACGTCGCCCTGCACCCCGCGCACGCGGTCGGCCACGCCGGCCTCGGCCGCGCGGCGCTCGAGTGCGAAGAGCGCGTTCGGGCTGGGGTCGACGACGGTGACGCGGTGACCGAGGCCGGCCACGGGCACCGCGAAGTTGCCGCTGCCACCTCCGGTGTCGAGCACGTCGAGCGACTCGCGCCCCGTGGCCTTGACGCGACGGTCGAGGGCGTCCTTGAGAACGTCCCAGACCACGGCGGTACGGAGAGAAGCGCGGGGGCGCATCGGGTCCGACACGACAGGTGACTCCTCGGCGCGGCTCCGGCTCATGGGCTGCGGAGCGATGGGGATTCCTCCCCCACCGGCACGGCGATGGGTGGAGGCTTCGGGCGCCTCCACCCTATTGCCTCGTGAGAGCTGTCCGGTCACCCCACGTCGGGCACCTCCCGGCCCGCCGCCGGGCCTTCGTCCTGCGCCCTGGGCTGGGGCAGTAGCGGCTGGAGGACCAGCATCCGCTCGACGAGGCGCAGGAACATCGCGACGTCGCGGAGCAGGTCGTCCGCGTCGCGGATGCCGGCCGCTCCCTGGATGCCCGCTTCGGCGCGTGCCCTGCGGGTGGCGCCGGAGGCGAACAGGGCGCTCCACTCGGTCAGTTCGGGTGCGATCTCGGGGAGCACTTCCCAGGCGCTCCGTATCCGGGCGCGGCGTCGGGGCGTGGGTTCGGGGCGGCCGCGGGCGGCGAGTACGGCGGCCGCGGTGCGCAGCGCGGCGAGATGGGCCGTGGCGTACCGCTCGTTGGGCGTTTCGAGGAGGGCCGCCTCGTCGAGGCCCGTGCGCGCCTGGGCGAGCAGGTCGAGAGCGGCGGGAGGGGCAGTTGCCCGGCGGAGTACGGGGTGGACGTCGGCGGCGGGTCCGGTCAGCGAGGGTGCAGGGCCTGTGGCGCGGGGCCGGCGTGCGGCCGCTGCTGAATGTCCAGCCATGACGAACCTCCTGTCGTCTGCGTGACGGCTCAGTGGCCGTATGTGTCCATCGTGGAGTACGCCACTGACAATCGGCCCTGACCTGCGCTTTTGCTTCGAGCGACAGATCGGGCTAGCTTTTGCACTGACCAGTCAGTTCAAAACAAGTGGGGGCCTGACCATGGACGGTCCGAACGCGGTCGCCGTCAGCGCCGAGGGGTTCGGGCTCAAGGGCCCGCGCGGCTGGGCGTTCCGCGGGGTGGGCATCGACGCGGAGCCCGGGGCGCTCGTCGCCGTCGAAGGGCCGTCCGGGTCGGGCCGCACCTGCCTGCTGCTCGCCCTCACCGGACGCATGCGGCCCACCGAGGGCGCCGCGTCCGTCGGCCCCTTCCGGCTGCCGAAGCAGTTGTCCGCGGTCCGGCGGATCAGCGCTCTGGCCCATGTGCCCGGGGTCACCGACCTCGATCCCGCGCTGACGGTGGAGGAGCATCTGCGCGAACGGGCGCTGCTGCAGCGGCGGTTCGACGGTTCCCTGCGGACGCTGCTGCGGCCACGGGCCGAGCGTGCGGCCGCCTCGCGGCTGCGGATCGACACCGCGCTGACCGCCGCGGGCCTCGACCGTGGGGCGCTGCCGAAGGGCACCCGCACCGCCGTGCGCGACCTTGAGCGGATCGAGGCGCTCCGGCTGTCGGTGGCCCTCGCGCTGATCGGGCGGCCGCGGCTGCTCGGCGTCGACGACACCGACCTGAAGCTCTCGGACGCCGAACGGACGCAGGTCTGGGACCTGTTGAGGTCCGTCGCCCAGTCCGGCACGACGGTCGTGGCGGTGTGCAGCGAGGCGCCGAAGGGCGCGGTCGTCGTATCGACGGCGCCCCGCGACGAAGCGGACGAGCAGAGCCCCGAGAATCCCGGGACCGACGAGAAGGAGACGGCGGATGCGCTCGCCGAAGCTGGCCGCGCTTGAGCTCAGGCGCTTCGGCAGGGGGAAGCTGCCGCGCGCCGCGCTCGCCGCGCTCCTGCTGCTGCCCCTGCTGTACGGCGCCCTGTACCTGTGGTCGTTCTGGGACCCGTACGGGCGGCTCGACAAGATTCCCGTGGCGCTCGTCAACGACGACAAGGGGGCGCGGGCCGCGGGCAAGAAGGTCGCGGCGGGCGACGACATCACCGAGGGGCTGCGCGACAGCAAGACCTTCGAGTGGCACGAGGTGAGCGCGGCGCAGGCCCGCAAGGGCGTCGAGGACGGGACGTACTACCTGTCGCTGACGATGCCCGCGGACTTCAGCGAGCGCATCGCGTCCAGCTCCGGGGACACCCCGGAGACCGGCGCCCTTCAGGTGCGGACGAACGACGCCAACAACTACATCGTCGGGCAGATCTCGCGGACGGTGTTCTCCGAGGTGCGTTCGGCCGCGTCCACCAACGCGTCGCGCTCGTTCCTCGACCGGATCTTCATCTCGTTCTCCGACATCCACGACGCGACCAAGAAGGCCGCGAAGGGGGCCGACCAGCTCAAGGGCGGTATCGGCAAGGCGAAGAAGGGGGCCAAGGACCTGGCGGACGGTCTGAAGGACGCCAAGAAGGGCAGCGGTGAGCTGGCCGGCGGGATCAAGAAGCTGAACAAGGGCGCGGGGGACCTGGAGTCGGGCTCGAAGCAGGTCTCCGACGGCACCCAGCTCCTCGCCGACAAGGTCAACGGCGTCGCCGGGCAGGTGCGCCCGTTCCTGAAGGACAACAAGAAGGCGATCGGCGACACCGCCCGCCTCGTCGCCGACTCCGCGAAGGGCATCCGGCACAACCTCGACGTCCTGGTGAAGACGGCGCCGACGGCCGCCAAGGGCGCGCACGCGGGGTCCGAAGCCCTGGACGCGGTCTACAAGGCGCGCTGCGAGACCCTGCCCCTGCCCGACGCGGCCTGCCCCGACCTGAAGAAGGCCAAGGTGGCGGCGGCCGACGTGGCGAAGGTCGCCGACGACCTGAACGTCCTGATCGAGGACGACCACGGCGACCTGGACACCCTCGACCGCCATCTCGCCACGCTCCAGCACCAGTCCGAGGCGCTGGCCGAGCACGCCCCGACGCTCGACCAGGACGTGGCCACCGCCGTCTCGAAGATCAATGCCCTCAACAAGGGCGCGGGCCAGGTCGCCAGGGGTGCCAAGCAACTGCACACCGGGCTCGGCACGGCGAAGACGGGCTCGGCGGACCTCGACACGGGCGTCGGCAAGCTGAAGACGGGCGCCGGCGATCTCAACGGCGGCATGTTCCAGCTGGCCGACGGCTCCGGAGAGCTGGCCGGCGGGCTCCACGACGGGGTGAAGCAGATCCCCGACTACGACAAGAAGGACCGCGACCAGCGCACCGGCGTCATGTCCGACCCGGTCCAGCTCGCCTCGCAGTCCCTGCACAAGGCGCCCAACTACGGCACCGGATTCGCCCCCTACTTCATCCCGCTGTCCCTGTGGGTCGGCGCGATGGTGGCCTACATGCTGATCCAGCCCCTCAACCGGCGCGCACTGGCCGCGGGCGCCAGTGCCTGGCGGATCGCGCTGGCCGGCTGGCTGCCCGTGGCCGCGCTCGGGGTGCTCCAGGTGGCCGCCCTGATGTCCGTGCTGCACTGGGCGCTGGGGCTCCAGATGGTCAGGGCGGCCGGAACGGTCGGCTTCCTGTTCCTCGTCACGGCGTGCTTCGCGGCGATCGTGCAGTGGCTGAACGCCCGCTTCGGAGCGGCGGGCCGGATCCTCGTACTCGCCGTCCTGATGCTCCAGTTGACGTCGGCGGGCGGCACGTATCCCGTGCAGACGAGCCCCGGCTTCTTCAACGCGATCCACCCCTTCCTGCCGATGACGTACGTCGTCGAGGCGCTGCGGAGACTGATCTCGGGCGGCGGCCTCGGACCCGTGTGGCAGGCGTGTGCCGTGCTCGCCGCGTTCACGGCCGGCGCGCTGGCCCTGACGGCGCTGAGCGCCCGCGGCAAGCAGGTGTGGACACTGGACCGGCTGCACCCCGAGCTCAGCCTGTGAGCGCACCCGCACCGCCGCCTGTGAGAATCAGGGGTATGGAAAGCAGCACACGGCGCCAGGCCACCCGGCAGAAGCTGTACGAGGCCGCGGTCACGCTCATCGCGGAGCAGGGGTTCTCGGCCACCACGGTCGACGAGATCGCCGAGCGTGCCGGGGTCGCGAAAGGCACGGTCTACTACAACTTCGCCAGCAAGTCGGTGCTCTTCGAAGAGCTGCTCCGGCACGGCGTCGGGCTTCTCACCGCCTCGTTGCGCGAGGCGTCGGAGAAGACGGCCGCGAGCGGCGGCAGCAAGATCGACGCCCTGGACGCGATGATCCGGGCCGGCCTCGTCTTCATCGACCGCTATCCGGCCTTCACCCAGCTGTACGTGGCCGAGCTGTGGCGCACGAACCGCGCCTGGCAGTCCACCCTCGCCGTGGTCAGGCAGGAGGCCGTCGCCGTCGTGGAGGACGTGCTGCGGGACGCCGTCGAGGGCGGTGAGCTGAGCGAGGAGATCGACATCCCGCTGACGGCGGCCGCGCTGGTCGGCATGGTCCTGGTGGCCGCGCTCGACTGGCAGGCCTTCCAGCCGGAGCGCTCCCTGGACGACGTCCACGCGGCGCTGTCGCGGCTGCTCCAGGGACGCGTGACGGGCGGCCGCTGACCGCTCCCGAGCGCGAAGGGGAGACAACGGAGCGCCGGTCCGGCGTGGCCCGAATTCTCAGGCCTCACCGGACCGGCGCGTCCCCCGTGTTCCCCGTATCCCCCGTGTTCCCCCGTGGGCCCGTCGGTCGTGCGGGCCCCCGGACCTCGCCCCGCCGTGGCGGGAGGAGCGGCCAAGGGGGCGAAGCGCTGTTCCGCCGCCCCGTGTCGGCGGTACCGGCGCCGCGCCCCCTTCCGTGCCTCCACTCTCCCGTCCGCGCAGGTCGGACCCCATCCGCGCAGCTACTCATCTCACGTACTAGGTACGGATACTCAGGCCTGGGTGCTCAGGCCCAGGACGCGCAGTTCCCGACTGGTTACGATCACGTCCGTGTCCGTACTCCCCCTGGTCTTCACCAGCGGCTGGGCGAGCGGGATCAACGCGTACGCGGTGGTCCTCCTCCTCGGCGTCTTCGGCGCGACCGGGCTGACCGACGAAGTCCCCGAGTCGCTCCAGCGCACCGACGTGCTCATCGCCGCCGGGGTGCTGTTCCTGTGCGAGGCCGTCGCCGACAAGATCCCTTACGTGGACTCGCTCTGGGACACCGCGCACACGGTGATCCGGCCGGTGTCGGGTGCGGTGGTGGGCGCGCTGCTCGCCGGCCAGAGCGGGTCGCTGTCCGACCTCGCCGCGGGCGCGGTCGGCGGGTCGACGGCGCTGGCCAGCCACGCCGTGAAGGCCGGGACACGCATGGCGATCAACACCTCGCCCGAGCCGTTCAGCAACTTCGCGGTGAGCTCGGCCGAGGACCTCGGGGTCGCCGGGATCATCACGTTCGCCATGTTCCATCCCGAGGCGGCCGCGATCATCGCCGCCGTCCTGCTCTTCCTCGGTCTGTTCATGCTGTACTTCCTGATCTCGCGGATCCGGCGGTTCCTGCGGCGCCGGGCGCAACGGCGCGAGGAGCGGCGGATCGCGGACCACCCCGGGGCGCCGCCGGGCTGATCCGGCCCCCGGGCGGGCTGTCGGCCAGGGTGTCAGTGGGGGCCGATAAAGTCGCTGACATGGCACGGATTGCGGTGATCGGCGCCGGGATGGGCGCGATGGCGGCCGCTGCCCGGCTGGCCGTGGCAGGCCACCGGGTGGCGGTGTACGAGCGCGCGTCGACGTACGGCGGGGCGCTCGGCGGCTTCGCCCGGGACGGCTTCTCGTTCGACACGGGCCCGGGGCTGCTCCACCTGCCCGCGGTCTACCGGGACTTGTTCATCAAGACGGGCAAGGAACCCCTGGAGGACGCGGTCGGGCTGACCCAGGTGGAGCCCGCCGTGCGGCACGTCTTCGCGGACGGCACGGCGGTCGACCTGGCGAACGCGCGGCGCGCGGGCATCGCCGACGCCCTGGACGCGGCGCTCGGCGAGGGCTCGGGGGCGCACTGGTCGGCGTTCATGAACCGGGCGCGCGAGGCCTGGGACCGCACCCGGCGCCCGCTCCTCGAAGAGCCACTGTGGCCGAACTGGCGGATCCTCGCGGACCGCGAGCCGTACCCCGCGGTGGTCCGCCGCCGGATGCTGCGCAAGGACCTGTCGGCGACGACGCTCTCCGAGGTCGCCACTCTCGAGCTGGGCGGGGACCCGCGGCTAGTCGCGCTCCTCGAGCAGTACGCGCTCGCGTGCGGCCTCGATCCGCGTACGGCTCCGGCGAGCGCGGCCGTGCTGCCGTACATGGAGCAGACGTTCGGCACCTGGGCGGTGCGCGGCGGGATGCGGGAGCTGGCGCGGGCCGTGTACGAGCGGTGTCTTCGGCGGAGGGTCGAGTTCGAGTTCGACGCGCCGGTGGCGCGGATCGTGGAGAAGGACGGCCGGGCGGCGGGCGTCGAGCTGGCCGGGGGCAGGGTCGTGGAGGCCGACTTCGTGGTCGCCGGTGTGGCGCCCGGCGTCCTCGAAGCGCTGCTGCCCGGGCGGGCGCTCAGGGGCGAGGACGACGTGGCGCCGCAGTCGGCGCTGCCGAGCCGTCTGACGGTGTTCCTGGCGCTGCGCGGCGCGCGTCCCGGCGACGCCCCGCACCGGACGGTCGTGCACGCGGCGGACCGGCAGGACGAGCTGGCCTCGCTGTTCGGCGGGGGCACGGCGGTGGCGCAGCGGCCCACGGTCACGGTCCTGCGTCCCGACGACGCCTCCGTGGTGCCGGACCCGGACCATGAGGTGGTCACGCTGGTGGTCACGGTGGCGCACGGCGCGCGCGTGACCGACGCGGACGTGGAGCGGGTCATCGACGCCGCCGGGCAGGCGGTCCCCGGGCTGCGCGACCGCCTGTTGTGGCACGAGGTCCGCACGCCGTCGGATGTCGCCGAGGCGACCGGAGCCGACGGCGGTTCGGTGCCCGCGCCCGCCCTGGCAGCGGCCTCCGGCCGGCTCCTGCACGCGTCCAACAGCACGCTCGTTCCGGGCCTGCTCGCCGTCGGCGGCTGGTCGCACCCGGGCGGCGGGCTGCCGCACGCGGGGATGTCGGGCGCGCTGGCGGCCGGGCTGATCGTGGAGGGCCCGGACTTCCGCGGCTCGCAGTGACGGGCGACACCCGCCGGGTTCAGTAGCGGTACTGCTGCTGCTCGTTGTAGCCGGAGCCGCCGTCGTAGCCGCCCTGGCCGTTCTGCTCGTACGGGTAGGGCTGCTCCGGGGGCAGTTCGCCGCCGTACTGCTGGTGCTGGTCGTCGCCGGTGCGCTGCTGGGGCACCCAGACCCCGCCGGGCGGCGTCTCCATGCCGTAGCCGCCGTTCGCATACGGGTCGCCGTACTGCTGTCCCGTGCCGTACGCGTCGTCGTACTGGGGCTGCGCCGGGTAGGTCTGCGTGCCGATGTACGGGTCGGAGTAGGCGGCGTACTGCTGCTGGCCGTTGTCGTAGCCGTACTGCTGCTGGTCGTAGCCCGCGTACGCGTCGTAGGCGTAGCCCTGTGCGGCAGAGTCCGTGTGGGCGGCGGCCGGGGTGTAGACGCCGTACTGGCCGGTGTCGTCGGGCATCGGCTGCGGCGCGTAGACCGACGTCGCCTCGGCCGCGGACTCGTGCTCGGGCTCGGGGGCGTCCGGGGCGGCCGACTCGTACTCCAGGTCGGAGACCTCCAGGACCGGGTCCTGGTGGACCGGCTCCCTGAGCTTGCGGCGCTTGCTCGCGCCAGGGTTCCCGCCGAGCGCCCAGCCCGTGGAGAAGCCCCTGCGGAACGACAGCGTCACATACGTCTGGCCGACCGCGAACGTGATGGCACCGATCCCGATGACGATCACCGACGGGATCAGCACACCGAGGACGACGCCGACGAAGCCGACGAAGGCGAGCAGCCGGAAGCGCAGCCTCGCCTTGTACTGGAGCAGTACCTCACCGAGCAGCCACAACGCGACGATTCCGAACGCGATGTAGAGGACCGTCCAGCCCATGTACGCCCCTCTCGTACGGCCGCCGCCCCTGGTGGAATACGGCCGGGTCAGGCCCGCTGGTCGTGCAGGCCCAGATTCTCGTAGATCTCCAGTGTCGCCGTGGAGTTGTTCAGCGTGATGAAGTGCAGACCCGGAACGCCCTCGTCCAGCAGCTTCGCGCAGAACTCCGTCGCGAACTCGATGCCAATGGAGCGTACAGCCGCCGGATCGTCTTTGGCTGTGAGGATGCGCTCTTTCAGGGCGGGCGGAAACGTGGCGTTGCTGAGCTGCGGCAGCCGCTCCAGCATGCGCACGCTCGTGACCGGCATGATCTCCGGGATGACGGGGGTGTCGCAACCCGCCGCCTCGACCCGGTCGCGCAGCCGCAGATATTCCTCCGGGTAGAAGAACATCTGGGTGATCGCGTAGTCCGCGCCCGCCCGGCACTTGTCCACGAAGTGGCGGACGTCGGAGTCCCAGTCCTCGGAGCGCGGGTGCATCGCGGGGAAGGCCGCCACGCCGACGCAGAAGTCGCCCGCCTCCTTGATGAGCCGGACCAGTTCGGCGGCGTAGGTCAGGCCCTCGGGGTGCGCGACCCAGTCGGCCATGGGGTCGCCGGGCGGGTCTCCGCGCACGGCGAGGATGTTCCTGATGCCCGCGTCCGCGTACTGGCCGACGATGTTGCGCAGTTGGGCCACGGAGTGGTCGACGGCCGTGAGGTGGGCGACCGGGGTCAGGGTCGTGTCGGCGACGATCTGCTCGGTCTCGCGGACGGTGCCCGCGCGGGTGGAGCCACCGGCGCCGTACGTCACGGAGACGAAGTCGGGCGCGACGGCCTCGACCCGTCGCAGCGCGTTCCAGAGGTTCCGCTCACCCTTCGGGGTCTTCGGCGCCGAGAACTCGAACGAGAAGGTCGTCTTGCCGGTCGCGAGCATGTCGCGCACGGTGCGTGCGCGATCAGTCCTGGTGGAAGCGGTGCCAAGGGCCATATGGGCAGGTTAGCCACGGGAGGGCTCTGTCCCTAATCCCCGTCCACCCAGCGGACACACGTCTTGGCGGGGCCCGACCGAACGGATCAGGCCGTACGCAGCCGCTTCGCGAAGTCGGCCGCCGCCGCGCCCGGGTCGTCCGCCTCGGTGATGGCGCGGACCACGACGACGCGGCTTGCGCCCGCTTCGAGCACCTCGTCCAGATTGCCCGCGTCGATGCCGCCGATCGCGAACCAGGGGCGGTCCGTGCCGAGCGAGGCCGTGTAGCGCACCAGGTCGAGGCCGGGCGCGTACCGGCCGGGCTTGGTGGGGGTCGGCCAGCAGGGGCCGGTGCAGAAGTAGTCCACGCCGTCCTGGACAGCGGCCGCGGCGGCCTCCGTGTCGGCGTGCGTGGAGCGGCCGATCAGGACGTCCTCGCCGAGGATGGCGCGGGCGGCCGCGACCGGCAGGTCGCCCTGGCCCAGGTGCAGGACGTCGGCGCCGGCGGCGTGGGCGACGTCCGCCCGGTCGTTGACCGCGAACAGCTTGCCGTGGCGGGCGGCGGCGTCGGCGAAGACGGCCAGGTGCTCCAGCTCCTCGCCCGCCTCCATGCCCTTGTCGCGCAGCTGCACGATGTCCACGCCGTTCGCCAGGACGGCGTCGAGGAACTCGGGGAGGTCGCCCTGGCGCTTGCGGGCGTCCGTGCACAGGTACAGCCGGGCGTCGGCGAGCTGGGCGCGCTGCGTTGCGGCCATGGCCATGGGTGAGTCCCCCCTGGTCGGTGGCGGGCGGGCCGCGGTGAGCGCGGCCCGCACGCCGGACGGTTGTCAGGTCAGACGGCGAGCGCCTGGGCGCGGCGCTTCACCTCCGTGCCGCGATTCTCGCTCAGCGCCTGCGCGGGGGTGCCCGGCAGGGTCGGGTCGGGGGTGAAGAGCCACTCGAGCATCTCTTCGTCGTTGTAGCCGTCGTCCCTGAGCAGGGTCAGGGTCCCGGTGAGGCCCTTGACGACCTTGTCGCCGTCGATGAAGGCGGCGGGCACGTGCAGCGCCCTGTTCTCCCCACGGCGTACGGCGATCACCTGGCCTTCCTTCACCAGCTGCCGCACGCGCGTCACCTCCACGCCGAACTGCTCGGCGATGTCGGGGAGGGTGAGCCACTCGGGGACGAGAGCATCGATCTTTGCGTCAATCTCGGTCACAGGACAAGCGTGCCATCCCGGACTGACAGTGGGAAACGCAGCCGCGCAAAAGGCCCGGTCGCCCCGGCGGGGCGGTCAGACGACAGCGGCTTTCAGGGGGCGGGCGGGGTCGCCGATGACCTGCGGGTCCAGGCAGGCGCCCGACTCGATGAGCTTGCGCCCCTGGGCCAGGTCGCGCGGGCGGCCCACGGCGAGGACGCCGACGAGCCGGCTCTCGCGCAGCCAGCACACGCTCCAGGACGCGCCCTGCGGGTCGCCGCGCCACACGGTGGTGTCGGCGGCCGCGTGATGTCCGGCGTACTGCACGAAGCGGCCGAACTGCTCCGACCAGAAGTACGGCACGGGGTCGTACGTCGCCGGGTTCTCGCCGATGATGTTGGCGGCGACCGTGCGGGGGCCCTGGAGCGCGTTGTCCCAGTGGTGGACCATCAGGCGCTCGCCGTATCTGCCCGAAGGGAAGGACGAGCAGTCGCCGACGGCGTACACATCGGGCTCGGAGGTGCGCAGGCGGTTGTCCGCCACGACTTCTCGGTGGGCGCCGAGCGTGATGCCGGAGCCGGTGAGCCAGCCGGTGGCGGGGCGGGCCCCGATGCCGACGACCACGGCGCCTGCGGGCACCCGGGTGCCGTCGTCGAGGACCACGGATCCCGGCTCGACGTGCTCCACGCGCGCGTGGGTGCGCAGTTCCGCCCCGGCGTCCGCGTACCAGGCGGCCATGGGGGCGGCGACCTCCTCGGGCAGCGCTCCGGCGAGCGGCCGCCCGGCCGCCTCGACGACGGTGACCGCGCATCCGGCCTCACGGGCCGCGGTGGCGAACTCGGCGCCGATCCAGCCCGCGCCGACGACGACGATGGCGCGCTGCGCGGCGAGGACGGGGCGCAGGCGTTCGGCGTCGTCGAGCGTGCGCAGCAGATGGACACCGGGGATGTCCTCCGTGCCGGGCAGCCGGATGGGCTCGGCGCCGGTCGCGAGGACGAGGACGTCGTAGGGGGCGGGTCCGGTGGCGGTGTCGAGGGTGTGCTCGGCGGGGCGTACGCCGGTGACCTCGCGGCCCAGTTCGAGCGTGATGTCGAGGGCTTCGAAGTCCACGTCGAAGGCGGAACCCTCGGCCTTGCCGAGCAGGACGGCCTTGGACAGCGGAGGCCGGTCGTAGGGCTGGTGGGGTTCCGCGCCGATCAGCGTGACGGTGCCGGTGAAGCCCTGTTCGCGCAGGGCCACGGCGGTCTGCACCCCCGCCATCCCGGCTCCGACGATGACGACGTGCCGCCCTGCCCGGGGCACCGGGGCCTGGTTCTGGGTCTGCTCGCTCACCGGATCACCATATGCACCTGACGTTCAGTCAGTCAGCGGGCCGCGTCACTCCGGTCCCGTGACGTCTTCCACACCGGCCGCCGGTTTGACCGCTCCGGCCGTCCGTGCTCCCGCCGTCAGGCGCCCGGGACCTCTTCGACGACGCTCGTCCCGCTACCCGCCTGCGACTCCCACTCCCACGTCTCGTCCAGCCGCACCCGCCCGTCGGGAAGGTCCACGACGAGCGAGACGCAGTGCCCGGAGGAGGTCGTCGCGTCAGTCTTCAGCTGTACGTACCTGAAGTCGATCCGGTCGCCCTCACGGATGCCCACGAGGTGGCCGCGCACGACGTCCCCGCCCGCGTACTCGGCCCAGATCCGGCCGTCCTCCTCGTGGTACGTGAACCGCGTCCGCGTACCCACCTGACCGGGGGCCTGGTCGGCGACCGGGGCGAGGACGAGTCCGTCGAGCGAGCGGGCCATGCGGGCGGGCTCCCTTACTGAGGTTCGGGGGAACGGTTTAGGGTGGCCACCGTAAAGCACTCGCGGGAGCCCGGACGCACCGGGCTGAGAGGGAGGCTGTGACGGCCTCCGACCGTACGAACCTGATCCGGGTCATGCCGGCGAAGGGAGGGGCTGGACGCCCATGTCGCGTACTTCAGAAGGCCCGGAAGGCTCCGACGTCCTGGTCGTGGGCGGCGGGATCATCGGTCTCGTCACCGCGTGGCGGGCCGCGCAGCGGGGGCTGCGCACCGCGGTCGTGGACCCCGAACCGGGCGGCGGGGCCGCTCAGGTGGCGGCCGGGATGCTCGCCGCCGTCACCGAACTGCACTACGGAGAGGCCGAACGGACCCTCCTCGGGCTCAACGTGGAGTCCGCGCGCCGCTATCCGGCGTTCGCGGCCGAGCTCTCCGAGGCCACCGGGCTCGACCTCGGCTACCGCGCGTCCGGCACCCTCGCCGTCGCGCTCGACGCGGACGACCGCGCGCACCTTCGGGAACTGCACGCCCTCCAGCGCAAGTCGGGCCTGGAGTCGGAGTGGCTGTCGGGCCGTGAGTGCCGGCGCCTCGAACCGATGCTGGCCCCGTCCGTGCGGGGCGGCCTGCGCGTCGACGGTGACCACCAGATCGACCCGAGGCGCCTCGCGAAGGCCCTTGTCGCGGCCTGCGAGCGGGCCGGGGTGCGGTTCCACCGGCAGTGGGCCGAGCGGCTGACAGTCGTCCGCGAGGGCGCGCGTGGCGTGGTCCTCGCCGACGGCACCGGGCTCGACGCGGACCAGGTCGTCCTCGCCGGCGGCAGCCTCAGCGGCCGCCTCGCCGGAGTCCCGGACGACGTGCTGCCGCCGGTACGCCCGGTGAAGGGGCAGGTCCTGCGCCTGACCGTGCCGAAGGTGTACGCGCCGTTCCTGAGCCGCACCGTGCGCGCCGTCGTGCGCGGCGGCAACCTCTATCTGGTGCCCCGGGTCAACGGCGAACTCGTCGTCGGGGCCACCAGCGAGGAGCTCGGCTGGGACACGACGGTCACCGCGGGCGGCGTCTACGAGCTGCTGCGCGACGCCCACGAGCTGGTGCCCGGCATCACGGAGCTGCCGCTCACGGAGACCCGCGCGGGCCTGCGCCCCTGCTCTCCCGACAACGCCCCGATCCTCGGCCCGACCGCCCTGCCGGGCCTGCTGCTCGCCACCGGCCACTACCGCAACGGCGTGCTGCTCACGCCGGTCACCGGCGACTCCATGGCCCACGTCCTCGCCACCGGCGAACTCCCCGAAGTGGCCCGCCCCTTCACCCCGCGGCGCTTCGGCGCCGTCCCCGCACCCGTCTCTGTGGAGCAGTCCGTATGACCGTGTCCGTCACCCACGTATCCGTGAACGGCGAGGGGCGCCAGGTCGCCCCGGGCACCACGCTCGACGCCCTCGTCTCGGCGCTGACCACCGCGCCGTCCGGGGTCGCCGCCGCACTCAACGAAACCGTCGTCCCGCGCGCGCAGTGGGCCGTCACCGCACTCACGGACGGGGACCGCGTCGAGGTCCTCACCGCGGTCCAGGGAGGCTGAACCCATGGCTGACGACTCCTTGGTCATCGGCGGTACGTCCTTCTCGTCCCGGCTGATCATGGGCACGGGCGGGGCGCCCAGCCTCGACGTCCTGGAACGCTCGCTCGTCGCGTCCGGCACGGAGCTGACGACCGTCGCGATGCGGCGCGTGGACGCGAGCGTGCAGGGCTCCGTGCTCTCCGTCCTGGAGAAGCTGGGGATCCAGGTGCTGCCGAACACAGCGGGCTGTTTCACCGCCGGTGAGGCCGTCCTGACCGCCCGCCTCGCGCGCGAGGCGCTCGGCACCGACCTGGTCAAGCTGGAGGTCATCGCGGACGAGCGCACCCTGCTGCCCGACCCGATCGAGCTCCTGGACGCGGCCGAGATCCTCGTCGACGACGGCTTCACCGTGCTGCCCTACACGAACGACGACCCGGTGCTCGCGCGGAAGCTGGAGGACGTGGGCTGCGCCGCTGTCATGCCGCTCGGCTCCCCCATCGGCTCCGGGCTCGGCATCCGCAACCCGCACAACTTCCAGCTGATCACCGAGCACGCGCGCGTGCCGGTGATCCTGGACGCGGGCGCCGGGACCGCGTCCGACGCGGCGCTCGCGATGGAGCTGGGGTGCGCCGGTGTGATGCTCGCCTCAGCCGTGACCCGCGCACAGGAGCCGGCCCTGATGGCGGAGGGCATGCGGCACGCGGTCGAGGCGGGGCGTCTGGCGTTCCGGGCGGGCCGGATCCCCCGCAGGCACTTCGCCGAGGCCTCGTCGCCCGCGTCCGGGATGGCCACGCTCGACCCGGAGCGGCCCGCGTTCTGAGGGCCGTACGGCACGGTTACAGCTCTGCTGCAGTACGGCCGTCCGTGGACGACTGCGCAGCCGGGTGTCGGCGGCGGCTCGTACACTCACCTGCGTGGACACGACCCTTCAGGACCCTCTCGTCGGGCAGGTGCTCGACGGCCGGTACCGCGTCGACGCACGCATCGCGGTCGGCGGGATGGCCACGGTCTACAGGGCCGTGGACACCCGCCTCGACCGCGTGCTCGCGCTCAAGGTGATGCACCCGGCCCTCGCCGCCGACGTCTCGTTCGTCGAGCGCTTCATCCGCGAGGCCAAGTCCGTCGCCCGGCTCTCCCACCCGAATGTGGTCGGGGTCTTCGACCAGGGCGCGGACGGCCAGTACGTCTATCTGGCGATGGAGTACGTCGCGGGCTGCACCCTGCGGGACGTCCTGAGGGACCGCGGGGCACTGCGGCCGCGTGCCGCGCTCGACATCCTGGAGCCGGTCCTCGCCGCGCTCGGCGCCGCGCACCGCGCGGGATTCGTGCACCGCGACATGAAGCCGGAGAACGTCCTGATAGGCGACGACGGCCGCGTGAAGGTGGCGGACTTCGGCCTCGTACGGGCCGTGGACACCGTCACGAACACCACGGGCGCCGTCCTCGGCACCGTCTCCTACCTCGCCCCCGAGCAGATCGAGTCGGGCACCGCCGACCCCCGCGTCGACGTGTACGCGTGCGGGGTGGTGCTCTACGAGATGCTCACGGGCGCCAAGCCGCACTCGGGCGACTCCCCGGCCCAGGTCCTCTACCAGCACCTGAACGAGGACGTGCCGCCCCCGTCCGCGTCCGTGCCAGGCCTGCCCGCGGAGCTGGACGCGCTCGTCGCGTCCGCGACCGCGCGCGTGCCCGATCTCAGGCCGTACGACGCGGTGGCGCTGCTCGCCCAGGTCAGGGGGGCCAGGGCCGCCCTCACCGACGCACAGCTCGACGCGGTGCCGCCGGCCGCACGGCCCGAGGACCTCGGGGACCGTGACATCTCGGACGACCGTACGAGCGTGATCCCGCGGGCGCTGCGGACCAGGGGCGTACAGCTCCCGCTGCCCGCCGACGACCAGGACCCGCAGGCCGAGCTGAACCGCACGAGCCGCTTCGAGACGCCGCCCCCGCCGCCGGCAACTTCCCAAAGGCGCCGTCCGCGGCGCGGTGTGCTCGCTGCCGTCGCGGCCGTGCTGCTCGCCCTCGGCCTCGGCGCGGGCGTCTGGTACATCAACTCGGGCCAGTTCACGAAGGTCCCGCCGCTGCTCGCCAAGACGCAGACGCAGGCGAAGGAGCGGCTCGGCGACGCGGGCCTCGACCTCGGGCACGTCAAGCGCGCGTACAGCGACACTGTGAAGCGCGGCACCGTCATCGCCAGTGACCCCAGGGCGGGCGCCCGCATCCGGGACAACGGGGCGGTGGATCTGACGGTGTCCCTGGGCCCGGAGACCGTGCGGGTTCCCGATCTCGAGGGCACGCCCCTCGCCAGGGCCGAGCGCCGGCTGAAGGACGCGGGCCTGGAGCCCGGCATGGTCACCAGGGACTTCGACGAGAACGTCCCCAAGGGGTCGGTGATCGCCACGGACCCGGCGTCCGGCACGACCCGCAAGGCCGGTTCGGCCGTCGCGCTCAGGGTCAGCAGGGGCGGTGCGGTGGACGTCCCGGACGTGACGGGCGAGGCCGAGGCGGACGCCATCGCCGACCTTCAGGACGCGGGCCTGAAGGCCGAGATCGCCACGGCGCGGGTGAACTCGGACGAGGACAAGGGCAGCGTCGCCGCGCAGTCCCCCGTCGAGGGCAAGCAGCTCGGCGAGGGTGACACGGTCACGCTGAAGATCTCCAAGGGCCCGGTCATGGTCGAGGTCCCCGACGTCGTGGGCATGAGCGTCGACGACGCCGAGCACAAGCTCCAGGACAGCGGGTTCGACGTCGAGAAGGACCGCGGTCTGCTCGGCCTGTTCGGCGACACCGTGAAGAAGCAGTCCGTGGCGGGGGGTGACGAGGCCCCGAAGGGGTCGACGATCACCATCCAGATCCGCTGACGGAGCGCCCACGCACGCGTGCCACCCTTGACCGGTGAGCAGCACCGATTCCCTCCCCCGTAACCCGGTCGGCAGCCATGTCCCCGTCTCTGGCGGCCTGGCCTCCGTAGGGCTCTCGTACGCGCGCGAGCTGGAGGCCGAGACCGTCCAGGTCTTCGTCGCCAACCCGCGAGGCTGGGCGACGCCTCCCGGCAACCCGAAGCAGGACGAGGAGTTCCGCGCGGCCTGCGCCGCCGAAGGGATTCCGGCGTACGTCCACGCGCCCTATCTGATCAATTTCGGCTCGCACACCGAGGCGACCGTGGAGAAGTCCGTGGAGTCGCTGCGGCACTCGCTGCGCCGGGCCCGGGAGATAGGCGCGCTCGGCGTCGTCGTGCACACGGGTTCGGCGACCGGCGGCCGTGGGCGTGACGTGGCGCTCGCGCAGGTGCGGGAGCGCATGCTGCCGCTGCTCGACGAGCTGACCCATGACGACGACCCGTACCTCCTGCTCGAGTCGACCGCGGGCCAGGGCTCCTCGCTGTGCTCGCGTACCTGGGACTTCGGGCCCTACTTCGACGCACTGGACGCGCACCCGAAGCTGGGCGTCTGCCTGGACACGTGCCACATCTTCGCGGCGGGCCACGACCTGACCGGCCCCGACGGCATGCGGCACACGCTGGACCTGCTCGTGGACACCGTGGGCGAGGGCCGCCTCAAGCTGATCCACGCCAATGACTCGAAGGACGTCGTCGGGGCGCACAAGGACCGGCACGAGAACATCGGCTCCGGTCACATCGGCGCCGAGCCGTTCCGCGCGCTGATGGCCCACCCGGCGACGGAGAACGTGCCGCTGATCCTCGAGACGCCCGGCGGCAAGGAGGCTTACGCGGCGGACGTGGCCCGCCTGAAGGAGCTCCGGAAGCGCTAGGAGATGGCCTCGGTGATCGCCTCGGAGATCACTTGAGGAATACCCCCAGGGGGTATACGGTTCTTGTCGGCGACAGGAACCGCTCTCTGACGTTGGGGGAACTCATGAAGCACGAGACGCACGCCGGACACGAGCACCACACAGATCACGAGCAGCACGAGCAGCACGAGCACGCCCACGCCGGTCACGGCGGCCTCGGCAAGGTCAGCTGGTCCATGGCCGCGCAGGCGACCCTCCACTGCCTCACGGGGTGCGCCATCGGCGAGGTCCTCGGCATGGTCATCGGCACGGCGTTCGGCTGGGGCAACGTGCCGACGATGATTCTGGCGATCGTGCTCGCGTTCTTCTTCGGCTACGCGCTCACGCTGCGCGGCATCCTGAAGGCCGGCGTCGACTTCAGGACCGCGTTCCGGGTCGCGCTCGCCGCGGACACCCTGTCCATCGCCGTCATGGAGCTGATCGACAACGGCGTGATCGTGCTGTGGCCGAACGCGATGGACGCCCATCTGTCGGACGGCCTCTTCTGGGGCGCGCTCGCGGCCTCACTGGCGATCGCCTTCGTGGTGACCACTCCGGTCAACAAGTGGATGATCGGCCGCGGCAAGGGCCACGCGGTGGTGCACCGGTACCACCACTGACGGACCGCACGACCACTGACAGACCGTACGAGAAGTGCCAGGACTCAGAGCTCGGGGCCGTCCCCGGGCTCTTCCTGGTACGAGTAGCGCTGCTCCCGCCATGGGTCGCCGACGTTGTGGTAGCCGCGCTCCTCCCAGAAGCCGCGGCGGTCGGCCGTCATGTACTCGATGCCGCGGACCCACTTCGGGCCCTTCCAGGCATACAGATGGGGCACGACGAGGCGGAGCGGGAAGCCGTGTTCGGCGGTGAGGAGTTCGCCGTCCTTGTGGGTGGCGAAAATCGTGCGGTCGGCGGCGAAGTCCTCAAGGCGGAGATTGGCGCTGAAGCCGTACTCGGCCCAGACCATCACATGGGTGACGGCGGGCGCGGGCGGTGCCAGTTCGAGAATCGTCGCGGCGGGCACGCCGCCCCACTCGGCTCCGAGCATGCTGAACTTCGTGACGCAGTGCAGATCGGCCACGACCGTGCCGTACGGCAGGGCGGAGAACTCCTCGTGCGTCCAGCAGCGCTTGTCCCCGTCGGCGGTGGCGCCGAAGACCCTGAACTCCCATCGTTCGGGGCGGAACTTGGGCACCGGGCCGTAGTGCGTGACCGGCCAGCCCCGCTGGAGACGCTGTCCCGGTGGAAGCTCCGACTGCACTGCTCCCCCAGACTCGCGACCCACCGGCTGACCCATGCCTCCATCCTGACAGACCCCGGGCAGTGGACGTGACCAGCGAGAGCCCGGCCGCCTCCGAAACGGGCAACTCGTACTAAGCGTGCACTTACTGGACGGTTTTCGGTGCCGGTGCGAGGATGCGCGAAACCTGCCGTGTCCACCGCGTGGAAGGAGCCTCTGCGATGCAGGGCGACCCCGAGGTCATCGAATTCCTCAACGAGCAGCTCACGGGCGAGCTGACGGCCATCAACCAGTACTGGCTCCACTACCGGATCCAGGACAACAACGGCTGGACCAAGCTCGCGAAGTACACCCGTGCAGAGTCCATCGACGAGATGAAGCACGCGGACCGGCTGACGGAACGGATTCTCTTCCTCGATGCCCTGCCGAACTACCAGCGGCTCTTCCACGTACGGGTCGGGCAGACCGTCACGGAGATGTTCCAGGCCGACCGGCAGGTCGAGGTCGAGGCGATCGACCGCCTCAAGCGCGGCATCGACGTCATGCGGGCCAAGGGCGATGTGACGTCGGCGCGGATCTTCGAGGACATCCTGGAGGACGAGGAACACCACATCGACTACCTCGACACCCAGCTGGAGCTGCTCGAGAGTCTCGGTGAGGCCCTGTACCTGGCCCAGCAGATCGAACAGCCGGACAGCTAGAACCGGACAGTCAGAGGCAGACAGTCAAAGCCGGACTGCCAGCAGCCGCAAACTCTCCGGCGGAGCCTCAGGCGGCGTCCGGAAGGTCCACGAGGGCGTTCGGCTCGGCCGTCAGGGCGGGCCTTCCCTGCTCGACCAGCTCGCGGCGCGGGCAGGATCCGCGGCCGAGCAGCGCCTGAATGCGGCGTACGCACGAGCCGCAGTCCGTGCCGGCCTTGCAGGCCGACGCTATCTGGCGGGGGGTGCACGCACCGTCATCCGCGTGCTTCTTGACCTGGCTCTCGGTCACACCGAAGCAGTTGCAGACGTACACGCGGTTCACCTCCCAGCGATCAGGACCGGTTCGTTGCTCCCGCCCTAATGAACGGTGAGGCTAACCTAACCTTACCCGCCGGGCGTGGAGCACAAAAGTGCCGTGGGGGGGGGGGGGGGGTTGTGGCCGCCCCCCCGGGAGGAAGGCGCGGATACGGGGTGGGGGTCGGCGAGCCCCCCCGATAAGGCCGGGGGCGGGGAC
>NZ_JBSHLM010000007.1:410200-445008 GCF_053644375.1 Streptomyces sp. NPDC055400
CAACCCGGGGTCCCCCCCCCCCCCATCCGCCCCGGTTCGTTCCCCCCCCCCAAATCCCGGGTGCGCCAACCCAACCCTCCCCCGCGGGGGGTGCACAAAAACTGGGCGGGGGGCCGCGTTTCGTTGTCACCCCCCCCCCACGGCATTTACTGCAAGATCACTGGTCGCGGTACATCTCCGCCACCAGGAACGCCAGGTCGAGGGACTGGCTGCGGTTCAGACGCGGGTCGCAGGCCGTCTCGTAGCGCTGGTGCAGATCGTCGACGAAGATCTCGTCGCCGCCGCCCACGCACTCGGTGACGTCGTCACCGGTGAGCTCGACGTGGATGCCGCCCGGGTGCGTGCCGAGCGCCTTGTGGACCTCGAAGAAGCCCTTGACCTCGTCGAGCACGTCGTCGAAGCGGCGGGTCTTGTGGCCCGAGGCCGCCTCGTACGTGTTGCCGTGCATCGGGTCGGTGATCCAGCCGACGGTCGCGCCGGAGGCGGTGACCTTCTCGACCAGCTCCGGGAGCTTGTCGCGGACCTTGTCGGCGCCCATGCGGACGATGAAGGTCAGGCGGCCGGGCTCGCCGTCCGGGTCGAGGCGCTCGATGTACTGCAGCGCTTCCTCGGGCGTCGTCGTCGGGCCGAGCTTGATGCCGATCGGGTTGCGGATCTTCGAGGCGAACTCGATGTGCGCGCCGTCCAGCTGGCGGGTGCGCTCACCGATCCACACCATGTGGCCCGACACGTCGTACAGGGTGCCCGTACGCGAGTCCACGCGGGTCAGCGCCGACTCGTAGTCGAGGAGCAGTGCCTCGTGGGAGGAGTAGAACTCGACCGTCTGGAACTCGGCCGGGTCGGTGCCGCAGGCGCGCATGAAGTTCAGCGCGTTGTCGATCTCGCGGGCGAGCTGCTCGTAGCGCTGGCCGGACGGGGACGACTTCACGAAGTCCTGGTTCCAGGCGTGCACCTGGCGCAGGTCGGCGTAGCCGCCGGTGGTGAAGGCGCGCACCAGGTTGAGCGTGGAGGCGGACGCGTTGTACATCCGCTTCAGGCGCTCGGGGTCCGGGACGCGGGCCTTCTCGTTGAACTCGAAGCCGTTGACCGAGTCGCCGCGGTACGTCGGCAGGGTCACGCCGTCACGGGTCTCGGTGCCCTTGGAACGCGGCTTGGAGTACTGGCCGGCGATGCGGCCGACCTTCACGACCGGCACCGAGGCGGCGTAGGTGAGGACGGCACCCATCTGGAGCAGCGTCTTGAGCTTGTTACGGATGTGGTCGGCCGACACCGCGTCGAAGGCTTCGGCGCAGTCGCCGCCCTGGAGGAGGAACGCCTCTCCCTTGGCGACGGCAGCCAGTCGGGCGCGCAGCTGGTCACACTCGCCCGCGAAGACGAGCGGCGGATACGACTCGAGCTCCGCGATCACATCGCGCAGAGCCTCGGCATCGGGGTACTCGGGCTGCTGCGCCGCGGGCAGGTCTCGCCAGGTGTTGCCAGCGCTTGCGCTGGTCTTAGCGTTCACGGTCACGTCCTCAACATTACGGGGTCATGTCGGTGGTCCATTCGACCGCTCACCCTTTGAGACGTGTCGCCCACAGATGAGCTGCCCATCGGGTAGGGTTCCGGCCATGTTCGCGCACACGACCCGTAACTGGTGGTGGACCGCTCACCCGGCGGCCCACTGACTGCGCGTACAGCGAAGCGAAGGCCGCCCGAGGGCGGCCTTCAGTGTTTTCCGGGACCTGGCCGTTCCTCTCCGTCACCGGAGTCTGGAAGAGGAATCACCTGCCATGGACCTGTCCGAGCTGCTGCACGACGACCGACCCTTCGCCCTGCTGCGCCGCCGCGCGCCGGGCCGTGCCGCCGGGAACACCGACACCGTGGAACTCCTGGTCGGCCCGGTGAACACGTACGAGCGACTCGCCGACATCCCTGAGGGCCTCGCCCTCGTGCCGTTCCGGCAGATCAGGGAGCGCGGCTTCGACGTCCGCGACGACGGCACCCCGCTCGCGGTGCTCACCCCCGAGGAGACGTACGAGCTGCCGCTGGCCGAGGTCCTTGCGCAGCTCCCGGCCCATGACGTCCGCGTGTCGGACGGCGGCTTCGACGTGGACGACGCCGAGTACGCGGACATCGTCGACCGGGTCCTGCGCGAGGAGATCGGACTGGGCGAGGGCGCCAACTTCGTGATCCGGCGGACGTACGAGGGTGAGATCCGGGGGTTCGGGAGGGCGGACGCGCTCGCGCTGTTCCGGCGGCTGCTCGCCGGGGAGCGGGGCGCGTACTGGACGTTCGTCGTGCACACCGGCGAGAGGACGCTGGTCGGGGCGAGCCCCGAGGTCCATGTGCGGATGTCCGGCGGCACGGTCGTCATGAACCCGATCAGCGGCACATACCGCTACCCGGCCGACGGCCCGACGCCCGAGCACCTGCTGGACTTCCTCGCCGACGGGAAGGAGATCGAGGAGCTGTCGATGGTCGTCGACGAGGAGCTCAAGATGATGTGCACCGTCGGCGACATGGGCGGGGTCGTGATCGGCCCGCGCCTGAAGGAGATGGCCCATCTCGCGCACACGGAGTACGAGTTGAGGGGCCGGTCCTCGCTGGATGTGCGCGACGTGCTGAAGGAGACGATGTTCGCGGCGACCGTCACGGGGTCGCCGGTGCAGAACGCGTGCCGGGTCATCGAGCGACACGAGGTCGGCGGGCGCGGCTACTACGGGGGGGCGCTCGCGCTGGTCGGGCGGGACGCGGGCGGGGCGCAGACCCTGGACTCGCCGATCCTGATCCGTACGGCCGACATCGACGCGGGCGGGAGGCTGCGGGTACCGGTCGGGGCGACGCTGGTGCGCGGCTCCGACCCGGCGAGCGAGGTCCAGGAGACGCACGCGAAGGCGGCCGGGGTCCTTGCCGCGCTGGGGGTGCGGCCCGGGCGGCCGCGCGGCGAGGGCGTGCGGCCCGCGCTCGCCGACGATCCGCGGGTCCAGGCGGCGCTCGACGGGCGGCGGGCGGCGCTGGCGCCGTTCTGGCTGCGGATGCAGGAGAAGGCGGCGGCTCTGGAGGGGCACGCGCTGGTGGTGGACGCCGAGGACACGTTCACGGCCATGCTGGCGCATCTGCTGCGGTCGTCGGGTCTCACGGTCTCCGTGCGGCGCTACGACGAGCCGGGGCTGCGGGAGGCCGTGCTCGCCCACGAGGGACCCGTCGTCCTGGGCCCCGGACCGGGCGACCCCTCCGACGAGGCGGACCCGAAGATGCGTTTCCTGCGCGCGCTGACCGCCGAGGTACTGCGTGATCACCGGCACGGCGTGCTCGGCGTGTGCCTCGGCCATGAGCTGATCGCGGCCGAGCTGGGCCTGGAGATCGTCCGCAAGGAGGTGCCGTACCAGGGCGCGCAGACGGACGTCGATCTGTTCGGGCGGAGCGAGACCGTCGGGTTCTACAACAGCTTCGTGGCGCACTGCGACGACGACGCGGCGGTGGAGCTGGCCGCGCACGGCATCGAGGTGAGCCGGGACGCGGCGAGCGGCGAGGTGCACGCGCTGCGCGGGCCGGGTCGTGCCGGAGGCGCGCCAAAAAACGCAGTGGCGGGGGTTCAGTTCCACCCGGAGTCGGTGCTGTCGCTGCGCGGGGCCGACGTCGTGCGGGAGCTGCTGGCTCAGCTCTTGGGCGCGGAGGGCACGAGGACGTTCTCGGAGCGCCGGCCCGCCCGGTAGTCGAGGACGTTGGCCACCGTGGTCTCGATGATCTGGTTCACCGCGTCCACGGTGTAGTACGCCTGGTGCGACGTGACCAGGACGTTCGGGAAGGTGACGAGGCGGGCCAGGGTGTCGTCCTCGACGACGTCGAGCGACTTGTCGAGGAAGAAGAGTCCGGCCTCGGCCTCGTACACGTCGAGGCCGACTCCCGTGAAACGGCCCTCGCGCAGCTCGGAGACGAGCGCCTTGGTGTCGATGAGGCCGCCGCGGCTGGAGTTCACCAGGATCGCGTCGTCCTTCATGGTGCGCAGGGCGGCGCTGTCGACGAGGTGCTCGGTGGCGGGGAGCAGGGGTACGTGCAGGCTGATCAGGTCGGCATCGGTGAAGAGGCGCTCCTTGTCGACGTACTTCATGCCGAGTTCGACGCAGGCGGGGTTCTCGGCGATGTCCCAGCCGAGGAGGTTCATGCCGAAGCCGTGGGCGATCCGGGTGAACGCCTCGCCGATCTTGCCGGTGCCGAGGACGCCGACCGTGCGGCCGCGCAGGTCGCGGCCCATCAGCCCGTCGAGCCTGAAGTCGAAGTCGCGAGTGCGGTTGGAGGCGCGCACGACACGGCGGTTGACGGCCATCGCGAGGGTCCAGGCGAACTCGGCGACGGAGTACGGCGAGTAGTACGAGACGCGGGCGACGGTCAGGCCGAGCCGCTCGGCGACCTCGAGGTCGATGTTGTTGAAGCCCGTGGAGCGCTGGGCGATCATCTGCGTGCCGCCGGCGGCGAGGGTCTGCAGGACGCGGTTGTTGAGGGTGGCGTTGACGCTGGTGGAGATGATCTCGTAGCCGGCCGCGATGGGGGCCGTGTCCTCGTTGAGGAAGACGCCCAGGCAGCGGACCTCGTGATGCCCCTCGAACGCCTTCTCCATGAGGGGCTTCTCGTCGGACTGCACGCCGAATGCGAGGATCTCCACGACTGCTCCATTTTCTTCCGTATCGCGTCGTGTGTGCCGGTCATGGCGAATATACGGGCCGGGCAACCCCGCGACACCCGGGAGTGGGAGAGCCTCGCCCCGCCCACCCCCGGCGTCGCTCCGGGCGTCGACCGCCGCCTCGCGCCTCAGCCGAAGAAGACCCCGGCCTCCTCGTACAGCGCCGGATCGACGGTCTTCAGCCGGGCGGTCGCCTCCGCGATCGGTACCCGGACGATGTCCGTGCCGCGCAGCGCGACCATCTTCCCGAAGTCGCGGTCGCGCACGGCCTCGATGGCGTGCAGCCCGAAGCGGGTGGCGAGCCAGCGGTCGAAGGCACTGGGGGTGCCCCCGCGCTGGATGTGGCCGAGGACCGTGGTCCTCGCCTCCTTGCCGGTGCGCCGCTCGACCTCCTTGGCCAGCCATTCACCGACTCCGGAGAGGCGGACGTGCCCGAAGGAGTCGAGCGTCCCGTCCTTGAGGACCATCTGCCCGTCCTTGGGCATGGCGCCCTCGGCGACGACGACGATCGGGGCGTACGAGGCCTTGAAGCGGGAGGTCACCCAGGCGCAGACCTGATCGATGTCGAAGCGCTGCTCGGGGATGAGGATGACGTTGGCGCCGCCCGCGAGGCCCGAGTGGAGCGCGATCCAGCCCGCGTGGCGGCCCATGACCTCGCAGACCAGGACCCGCATATGGGACTCGGCGGTGGTGTGCAGCCGGTCGATGGCCTCGGTCGCGATGCCGACGGCGGTGTCGAAGCCGAAGGTGTAATCGGTTGCGGACAGGTCGTTGTCGATGGTCTTCGGCACGCCGACGACGGGCACGCCGTACTCGTCGGTGAGGCGCGCGGCGACGCCGAGGGTGTCCTCGCCGCCGATCGCGATGAGTGCCTCGACCTCCTCCTTGGCGAGGGTCTCCTTGATGCGGCGGATGCCGTTCTCGACCTTGAGGGGGTTGGTGCGCGAGGAGCCGAGGATGGTGCCGCCCCGGGGCAGGATGCCGCGGACGGCCGGGATGTCGAGCCTTACGGTGTCGCCTTCGACCGGCCCGCGCCAGCCGTCCCGGAAGCCGACGAATTCATAGCCGTACTCCTGCACGCCCTTGCGGACGATGCCCCGGATGACGGCATTGAGTCCGGGGCAGTCGCCGCCTCCGGTCAGTACTCCGACCCGCATGGAAATGTCCCTTCGCCACAGCACTGTGAGCTGACACGGGTCACGCTAATAGTGATCCATGTCACTTCGGCAGCACGCGAAGGGTGAATTCGATTGAAGAGTGCGGGAGTTGACCTTTGTGTGGTGATCCTTCAGGAGACCGCGGGGTCGCTCATGCCTCGTCGAGGCCGCGCTCGATGGCGTATCGGACCAGCTCGACGCGGTTGTGCAGCTGGAGCTTGCCCAGGGTGTTCTGCACGTGGTTCTGCACGGTGCGGTGCGAGATGACGAGGCGCTCGGCGATCTGCTTGTAGCTCAGGCCCTTGGCGACCAGGCGCAGGACCTCCGTCTCGCGCTCGGTGAGCTGCGGGGCCTTGGGCTCGCCGGCGCCCGCGGCGGGCGCGGGCTCGGAGGCCAGGCGGCGGTACTCGCCGAGGACGAGGCCCGCGAGACCCGGGGTGAAGACGGGGTCGCCCGCCGCCGTGCGGCGCACCGCGTCGGTCAGCTCCTCGGTGGACGCCGACTTCAGCAGATAGCCGGTGGCGCCGGACTTCACCGCCTCCAAAACATCGGCGTGTTCCCCGCTCGCCGACAGGACGAGGACGCGCAGCGCGGGGTTGGCGCCTACGAGTTCCTTGCAGACCTGGACGCCGGGCTTCTTCGGCAGGTTCAGGTCGAGCACGAGGACGTCGGGTGCGGCGGCGCCGGCCCGGCGCACCGCCTGCTCGCCGTCGCCCGCGGTGGCCACCACGTCGAAGCCCGCCTCGGCGAGGTCCCTCGCGACGGCGTCGCGCCACATCGGATGGTCGTCGACCACCATGACCCTGATCGCGCCCGCGGCGGCGCCTTCCTGCTGCTGCCCGGTCATCTTCCCGATCCCGCCTTCCCCCGTGAAACCTTCGGAACTCTCAGTTCGACCTCGGTGCCCTGTCCCGGGACCGAGATCAGCTCGGCGGTGCCGCCGATGTCCCGCAGCCGGCCGCGGATGGACTGGGCGACGCCGAGCCGCCCCTCCCCCTCGGCCTGCGCGAGACGCCCTTCCGGAATGCCCGGTCCGTCGTCCCGCACCGTCACGATCACCGCGTCGGGCTCGTCCTCGACGAGGATCCAGGCCCTGGCGTCCGTCCCCGCGTGCCTGCGCACATTGTCCAGGGCGGCACCGACAGCCGCCGCGAGTTCCTTCGCCGCGACCGGCGCGAGGAGCACCGGGGTGCCCGGCTCGGCGAAGCTCACCCGCGCCCCGGCGTGCGGCGCGAGCAGCGACCTCAGATCGCTGGGCGCCGAGGTGCCGGGCAGCTCGTCCGGCTCCTCCACGGCCCGTACGAGCGCGCCCTGCGAGGCGTCCTCGCAGGCGCGCGAGGCGGGCACGAGACCGCCGGCGACCAGGGTCCGCAGGGCCACCTCCTGCTCGCCGGCCATCCTGCCGAGCTCGGCGGCCTCGCCGCCGAGGGCGGTGCCGCGGCGCTGCACCATGGCGAGGACCTGGAGCACTCCGTCGTGGATGTCGCGGGCGAGCCGCTCCCGCTCGCGCGTGGCCGCCTCGATCTCCAGGGCCCGGGCGAGGGTGCGCTCGGAGGCACGGGCCACCTCGACGACGTAGCCGATGGCGATCGACGCGATGCACACGAGCAGGACGTTGTGGAGGGTGTCGCGGCTGAAGGCGCCGCGCTGCAGGACGTTCGCGACGCCGACGAGCAGCGAGGCGAACGCGGCCCACCGCCAGCCGCCCTTGACCGCGTACGCGAGGACCGCGCCGGCCGTCCAGATCGACGGCAGGGTCGGGCCCCCCTCCACGATCCGGCTGTGCTCGACGGCGAGCGGGGTGAGCAGGATGCCGGCGAGCGCGACGGTCAGGTCGGCGGTCAGGAAGCGCTTGGTGCAGCTCGCGGCGTTCGCGACCCTCGGCAGGGTGGCCAGGGTCCACACGACGAGGACCGCGAAGTACCCGATCGCCACCCAGGGACGTACGAACCTGTCCTGGGCGGTGACGAACAGGCCGATCGCGTACAGCATCGTCAGCAGCCGGTACGCCGTCAGCGCGCGCCACAGCGGCTGCTCGACGGACATCCTCATCACGCGCTCACGCCTGGCCACGCATCCACCCCCCGGACCACCGCCCCCGCGACGACCGCTCTCAGAACGACGACGCCGCTAGGACGCCGGCCGTTCCGTGCCGCCGCCCTTGTTCTCCCTGGCTTCCTTCTCCGCGGCCTCTTTCCCGGCCTTGGCTTCCTTCTCCGCCTTGGCCTCGGCCTTCGCCGCGTCCGCGATCTGCCGCTTGGCGGCGGTCGCGTACATGTCGACGTACTCCTGGCCGGAGAGTTTCATGATCTCGTACATGACCTCGTCGGTCAGGGCCCGCAGCACGAACCGGTCGTGCTCCATGCCCTGGTACCGGCTGAAGTCGAGGGGCTTGCCGATGCGGATGCCGGGACGCATCAGCTTGGGCATGACCTTGCCGGGGGGCTGGATCTTCTCGGTGTCGATCATCGCGACCGGGATGACGGGGGCGCCGGTGGCGAGCGCCACGCGCGCGAGGCCGCCGGGCTTGCCGCGGTACAGGCGGCCGTCGGGCGAGCGGGTGCCCTCCGGGTAGATACCGAACAGCTCGCCTCGCTCCAGGACCTCGATGCCGCTCTTGATGGCGGCCTCTCCCGCGCCGCGCGAACCGGAGCGGTCCACGGGGAGCTGGCCGACGCCCTTGAAGAACGCGGCCGTGAGCTTGCCCTTCACACCGGGTGTCGTGAAGTACTCGGCCTTCGCGATGAAGGTGACCTTGCGGTCGAGCACCGCCGGCAGGAAGAAGGAGTCCGAGAAGGACAGGTGGTTGCTGGCCAGGATGGCGGAACCCTCGGCGGGAATGTTCTCGAGGCCCTCCACCCAGGGCCTGAAGCCGAGCTTCAGCGGCCCTCCGATGGCCACCTTCATTGCGCCGTAGATCAACCCACTGCCTTCCCTTGTGCGTGGATCAGACCTTAACCCGCGCCGCAGGCCGGGGGCCCGACGGCCCTGGTCGGTGTCAGCGCGGTCGCGTACGGTGAAGTACGCCCCGCAGTCCTGGGCAATTCCCCTCTCACGAACAGGAGACCGAAGGTGCCGGTCATTCCTGGAGCCGAGCCGTACCGCCACGAGGGCGGCGAGGTCGGCGTCCTCCTCTGTCACGGTTTCACCGGTTCCCCCCAGTCGCTGCGCCCCTGGGCGGAGTACCTCGCCGAGCGCGGCCTCACCGTTTCGCTCCCCCTGCTGCCCGGTCATGGCACGCGCTGGGAGGACATGCAGGTCACCGGCTGGCAGGACTGGTACGCGGAGGTGGACCGCGCCCTGCGCGAGCTGCGGGACCGGTGCTCCCAGGTCTTCGTCTTCGGTCTGTCGATGGGCGCCGCCCTCGCGCTGCGGCTCGCGGCCAAGCACGGGGACGAGGTGGCGGGCCTGGTCCTGGTGAACCCGGGGAACAAGGTGCACGGCCTCGCCGCGCACGCCCTCCCGGTGGCCCGGCACCTCGTGCGCACGACGAAGGGGATCGCCAGCGACATCGCGAAGGAGGGCTCGACGGAGATCGGGTACGACCGGGTGCCGCTGCACGCCGCGCACTCCCTGCGGAACTTCTTCCGCATCGTCGACCGTGAACTGCCGCAGGTGACACAGCCCTTGGTGGTCCTGCACAGCACCCAGGACCACGTCGTGCCGCCCGTCGACTCGGCGCGCGTCCTCAGCAGGATCTCGTCCACGGACGTCGAGGAGATCCTGCTGGAACAGAGCTACCACGTCGCGACGTTGGACCATGACGCGGACCGGATCTTCGACGAGAGCTTTGCGTTCATCGGCCGGCTCGCACCCAGTGTCGGTAAGGAAGGGACGGCCACCGGTGGCTGAGCAGGACCGACGTGAGCCCGCCGGCGACGAGAGCCGCGAGCCGGAGGACGCGTCCGCCGAGACGGCGGCGTCGGGCACGGCGCTGCCCGGTCCGGCGCAGCTCGGCAAGGAGCAGCAGCCCGCCGCGGAAGCAGCCGCGGCTGCCGGGGACGCCGGCGAGCCCGTGGACGAGGACGCCGTCTGGGCCGCCATCGTCGCCGGGTACGGCACGGAGCCGCCGGACCCGCCGGGCGCCAGGCCGTTCAAGCCGATCGAGGACCTGGCCCTGCCCGACCTGGATACGGACGGCTCCGAGACGAACGGTTCGGGGACGAACGGTTCGGGGACGAACGGTTCGGGGACGAACGGTTCGGAGCCGGGCTCCGGCAAGACCGGGAAGCCCGCGACGCCGCTCGGCTCCTCGGTCTCCTTCGCACCCGGCGTCGGCGGCCCCCGCGACTACACGCCGTCGGAGCCGTCGGACGACGACGCCGACGAAGAGGGCCACTTCGTGCCCCCGGAGCCCCCGCCCTTGCCCGAGGCGGACGTCACCGCCAAGTTCGCCTGGCTCGCCGTGATCGGCGGCCCGGTCCTGATGCTGCTGGCGGTGCTGCTCGGCTGGCAGATGACGTGGTGGCTCACGACGGTCTGCATCGGTGGCTTCCTCGGCGGCTTCGGCACCCTCGTGATGCGCATGCAGGGCGACGATGACGACGACGATCCGGGGCGCGGCGCAGTCGTCTGACGCGCGTCAGCCCCGGGCGGCGGGAACCCTGAGGGCGGCCAGGACCGGGAGATGGTCCGTGGCCGCCCTCAGGTCGTCCTCGCTCACCCCCGGCATGCCCACCGGGACCCCGCAGCCGAGGACCTCGACGCCCCGTGTCGCGAGGATCGCGTCGATGCGCTGATGCGGGTCGGACGGCGTCGAGGTGTACTCGCCGAGCCACGGCTTCGTGGCCCAGGCGTCCTGGAGGGCCTCGGCGAGGAGCCGGAACGTGCGGCCACTGGGGCGTTCGTTCAGGTCACCGCCCGCGACGGCGTGGTCGACACCGAGCGCCGCGAGCCGGTCGAGGAGCATCCCGCCCTGCGCGTACCGCTCGTCCTTCTGCAGGCTCAGATGGCAGCTCAGCACGCCGATCCTGGCGCCGCCGAAGCGGACGACGGCGGTCGCGAAGCCGCGCCGGTGCAGACCGGGGGTGAGGGGCAGCAGGACGTCCTCGGTGCGTTCGACGGTGGCGCGCAGGGAGCAGAGCAGCGCCGGGCCCGCCGCACTCGCGCCGCCCGAGAGGATCACCAGGTCCGAGGCGGCCGCGAGCCGGGCGAGCTTCTTGCGCCAGCGGAAGAACCTGGGCGCCTCCTGGATCAGGACCAGGTCGGGGGCGCAGGCCGCGATGACGCGGGCGAGCGCGGCGGTGTCGTCACGCATCGAGCGGATGTTGTAGCTGAGCACCCGGACGACGGCCGAACCGTCGGGCTCGGTGCGGGAGTTGGGGAGCGATCCGGTGACCATGACGATCAAGATACGACGAACGCCCGCCGTTTCTCCGGGGAAACGGCGGGCGTTCGGTGGCTGGAGCAGCCGGTGTCACATGATCGGGTCGGGCTCCCGCGCCAGGTCCGCCGCTCCGACCATGCCCGCCTTGTTGCCGAGCTGGGCGGCGATGACGTCCGCCACGGGGCGCCAGTTGCCGCCGACCAGCCAGCGCTTGTAGGACTTGCGGATCGGGTCGAGGACGAGCTCGCCCTCGTCCGAGAGTCCGCCGCCGACGATGAACGCGGAGGGGTCGAAGAGCGAGGCCAGGTCGGCGAGGCCGGCTCCGGCCCAGCGGGCCAGCTCGCGGTAGGAGTCCACCGCCACCGGGTCGCCCTGGCGCGCGGCGACCGAGATGTGCTTGCCCTCGATGCCGTCCGGGGTGCCGTTGCCGAGCGCGAGCAGGATCTCCGCGTGTTCCGGGGTCGCGTTGGCGCGCTGCTTGGCGTAGCGGACGAGCGCGCGGCCGGAGGCGTACTGCTCCCAGCAGCCCTGGCTGCCGCAGCCGCACAGGAGGCCGTCGGGGACCATCCGGATGTGGCCGAACTCGGCGGCCACGCCGAAGTGGCCGCGACGCAGCTTGTTGCCGATGATGATGCCGCCGCCGAGGCCGGTGCCGAGCGTGATGCAGATGACGTTCCGGTGGCCCTTGCCCGCGCCGAACTTGTATTCGCCCCAGGCCGCCGCGTTCGCGTCGTTCTCGACGACGACCGGCAGGCCGACCCGCTTCTCGACCTCTTCCTTCAGCGGTTCCTGGCGCCAGTCGATGTTGGGCGCGAAGTAGACCGTGGAGCGCTGGCGGTTGACGTATCCGGCGGCGCCGATGCCCACGCCGACGATCTCGTGTCCTGCCCGTGCGCCCTCGACGGCCGAGGCGATCGCGTCAACGATGGCCTCGGACGTGCTGGGAGTCGGCACCTTGAACGTCGAGAGGATGTTGCCTTCCTCGTCGACCACGCCGGCCGCGATCTTTGTGCCGCCGATGTCGACGCCGATGGTGAGTCCCATGAATCCCTCAGTTCGGTCGAGCCCCGCTACGGCCCACCGTACCCGAGCGGTCTTCAGTCGAGGTCGATGTGTTCACCTTTTGAAGGCCCCTCGGGGCCCTCGTCACGGGGGTCCGTGTCGTCCCCGGTGGCCTGTCCGGCCTGGGCGCCCGATGATCGCTGGGTCCAGCGCTGCTCCTGGCGCTCCACGGCGGAGCGGTAGGCGGCGAGCAGTTCGTTGCCCGCGGCGGCGAGGTGGTCGAAGACCTCGGGGTTGCGTTCGACGACCGGCTCGACGGCCGCCTTCGCCTGCTTGACGACCTGGTTGACGACCTGCTGCGCGGTGCCCTGGGCGACCGCGCCGAGAAGGGGCGACTGGAGCCCCGACAGCTTTTCGGCGACGGCGTCGACGAGCTTGCGCAGCTCCTCGGCGGCCGAGCCGGGCGGGGGCCCCTGCTGGGCACGGCGGCGGGCCTTCTCCTCAGCGAGGTCCTCGGCGCACGCCTTCTCCCAGGCGTCGGCGTCGGCCTCGGGTGCGGGCTGCTCGGTGGCGTCGCTCATGACGGCTGACTCCTGCGAGAACGTATGCGGGTGGGTGCGTACCAGGTGGGTGCGTACCTTCGACGTTACCCGAACGGCGGTAGTCGGTTCACCGTCCCCGCGGCCACAGGCCGGGGTCCGGAGTGAACCGGATGCGCAGGACGCCGTCGCGCAGGCCGGCGCCGGCGACGGTGCAGCGGCGCAGCGCCGACGGCAGGGCGACGATGCGGCGGAGCGGTCCGGCGGTGACGACGAGTTCGTCGCCGCGCCGCACCAGGCCGAGGTCCTCCCGGACGGCGCCGGGCAGCGGCAGGTGCCACACGAGGACGCCCTCGTCGGCGATGCGGTCCTCGACGGGCCAGGCGATGGCGGGCGGCGCGGGCGGGACCGGCGGTGCGCCGAGCGCGGCCAGGTCGTCGGCGCCGCGCGGGTCACGGCCCAGATGCGGCAGTACGTGCACGTCGTACGTGCCCTGCCAGGCGGCGACGACCTTGCGCTGGCGGGCGGCGGCGTCGGTGAGCCACGGGTCGGTGGAGCCGTCGGGGAGCAGGCGGGAGGCGAGCAGCGCGTCGGCGCGCAGGCCGTGCAGGGCGAGGCCGGTGGTCGTGGTGAGCAGGGCGTCGGCCGCGGCGGGCGTGGGCTCGGCGACGAGGCGCACGGTCGTGTGCGGGTCCTCGATCACGGCCTGGGCGGCGGCGAGTTCGGTGTCCCAGCGCTCCGCCCTCTCGTACAGCCACTCCGCGGGCATGGGGACTCCGGCGAGGCGGCCGAGGAGGGGGCGCAGGGCGCGGGCGGCCTGCCGTTCCGGGGGGAGCAGCCGGCGCAGATAGCGGCGCAGCTGTTCCGGCAGGGCGAGCAGGGCGAGGGCCTGCGGCGCCGGGGGGAGGTCGACGACGACGAGGTCGTGGGGACCGCGGGCGCTGTCGCGCAGGGCGCGGAGCAGGGCGAGTTCGTGGCTGCCGGGCAGCGGGGTGAGCTCCTCGGCGTCGAGCCGGGTGGCGCCCAGGAGGTCGAGGGCGGACGCGGCCTTTTCCTGGAGGCCGGCGAGGTCCTCGCGGAAGCGGTCCGCCGGGGCGAGACGTATCGCGGTGAGACCGGGTTCGACGGACGTCGGCGCCGCGCTCGTGGGGGTGGCGAGGGCAGCGCCGAGGGTGTCCGCGGGGTCCGCCGAGAGCACGAGGGTGCGGGCTCCGCGGCGGGCGGCGGCAAGGGCCGTGGCCGCGGCGGCGGTGGTCCGGCCGGAGCCGCCGGGGCCGGTTACCAGAACGGTGCGCATGGGGTGTGAGGCTACCTGGGGCGCAGGTCGCCCCCGGCGGGCCGCCGGACGCGGACGGCGGGCCGCCGGACGCGGACGGCGGGCCGCCGGACGCGGGTACCGGCGGCTACTTCGTCTCCACTCGCTTCTTCAGGCCGGCGAGGGCGCGGTCGATGATGACCTTCTCGGCCTTGCGCTTGATCATGCCGAGCATGGGGATCTTGACGTCGACCGTGAGGCGGTAGGTGACCTCGGTGCCCGTGCCGGCCGGCCTGAGGAGGTACGTGCCGTCGAGGGAGCGCAGCATCTGGGACTTGACCAGGGTCCAGGAGACCTCGTTGTCCCCGGTCCAGGTGTAGGCCAGGGTCTGGTCGTCCTTGATCGCTCCGGCGTCCATGACGAGCCGCACCTGCTCGGCGCGGCCCGCGCCGTCCTTGGCGAGGACCTCGGCCTCCTTCACCTCTCCCGTCCAGTCGGGGTAGCGGGCGAAGTCGGCGATCACCCCCATGACATCGGCCGGTGCCGCCTCGATCGTGATGCTCGAGCTGGTGTGTTCCGCCATCGCGGTGGCTCCTCCAGATGCGGTCCGCTGAGGGGTGGTGTGTATCGCGTGAAGGCTACCGCGCACCGGCGGCGGCCCTGTCACCACTCCAGGGCCCAGGGCCTGCCCGAACCCGCGAAGTGGCCGACATTGACACACTCCGTCGCCCCGATCCGCATACGGCGGGCGAGCGGCTGGTGAACGTGTCCGAACAGGGAGTACCGGGGGCGGGTGCGCCGGATCACCTCCAGGAGGGCGCGGCTGCCGCGCTCGAAGCGGCGGGCGACGGTGTCGTAGACGAGTTCGGGGACGTCCGGCGGGATGTGGGTGCACAGCACGTCGACCTCCCCGACTGCCTCGAGCTTGGCGGCGTACTCCTCGTCGCTGATCTCGTACGGGGTTCGCATGGCGCTGCGCAGTCCGCCGCCGACGAAGCCGAAGACGAGGCCGCCGATCTCGACGCGCTCACCGTCGAGGACGGTCGTGCCTGATCCGGCGTACTCGGACCACAGGTGCGGGATGTCGACGTTGCCGTAGGTGGCGTACGTCGGTGTGGGGAACAGGGCGAAAAGCTCGGCGTACTGCTTGCGGACCGCCGTCTCGATGGCGGTCCCGCGATCGATCCCGGCCCAGAGCCCGGCTCCGAACGCGCGTGCCTCCTCGAAGCGGCGGGCGGTGCGCAGCTCGACGATCCGGTGCGCGTTCTCCACACCGAACAGATCGGGGAAGATGCCGCGCGAATGATCTGCGTAGTCGAGGAAGAGCACCAGGTCACCGAGGCAGACGACCGCGTCCGCCCCGTCTCCCGCCCGGGCGAGGTCTGTGGAGTTTCCGTGCACATCGCTGACCACATGTACGCGCATGCGATCACCCTAGAACTGTGTGGGAATCGTGGGTAGAGGGGGCCGGACCTGCGGTTACTTCCTATTGGCCGATTCGGTGGACTAGGGTCGGCGGAGCAGTTACACGGCGTGTGACGCAGCGAACATCTGGCCTGGACCCCCTACCGGAAAAGCAGTACCGATGGGTAACGTCCGGGCAGTCCAGTAGTGCTCAGCATTTCAACCACTGGGGCTACCACTGCTTCAGCAGCTGAGCACCTGCCCGATCTTGGACCGCATCGTCGACTCACACAATGCCGTGGCGCCGGTGCCCTATGAGGAGCAGCAGTCTTGCGCGAGTTCAGCCTTCCGGCCCTGTACGAGGTCCCCGCGGACGGCAATCTGACCGACATCGTCCGCAGAAACGCCGCGCAGCACCCCGACGTCGCCGTCATCGCCCGCAAGGTGAACGGCACCTGGCAGGACGTCACTGCCACCACCTTCCTCGCGGAGGTGCGGTCCGCCGCCAAGGGCCTGATCGCCTCCGGCGTGCAGCCGGGCGACCGGGTCGGCCTGATGTCCCGTACCCGTTACGAGTGGACGCTCCTCGACTTCGCGATCTGGAGCGCCGGCGCGATCACCGTCCCGGTGTACGAGACCAGCTCCGCCGAGCAGATCCAGTGGATCCTCGGCGACTCCGGCGCCGTGGCCTGCGTGGTCGAGAGCGCCGCGCACGAGGCCACCGTCAAGTCGGTGCGCGACGGCCTCCCCGGCCTCACCCACGTCTGGCAGATCGACGCCGGCGGTGTCCAGGAGCTGGACCGCGCGGGCGCCGACGTCTCCGACGTGACCGTCGACGAGCGCAGCGCGGTCGCGAAAGCCGACGACCCGGCCACGATCGTCTACACCTCGGGCACCACGGGCCGCCCCAAGGGCTGTGTCCTCACGCACCGCAGCTTCTTCGCCGAGTGCGGGAACGTGGTCGAGCGCCTCAAGCCCCTGTTCCGTACGGGCGAGTGCTCGGTGCTGCTCTTCCTGCCCGTCGCGCACGTCTTCGGCCGCCTGGTCGAGGTCGCCTCCCTGATGGCCCCGATCAAGCTGGGCCACGCCCCCGACATCAAGCACCTCACCGATGAACTGGCCGCGTTCCGGCCGACGTTGATCCTGGGTGTGCCGCGCGTCTTCGAGAAGGTCTACAACTCGGCGCGCGCCAAGGCGCAGGCCGACGGCAAGGGCAAGATCTTCGACAAGGCGGCCGACACGGCCATCGAGTACAGCCGTGCCCTGGACACCCCCAAGGGCCCGTCCATCGCTCTGAAGCTGAAGTACAAGACGTTCGACAAGCTCGTCTACTCGAAGCTGCGCGCCGTCCTCGGCGGCCGCGGCGAGTACGCGATCTCCGGCGGCGCTCCGCTCGGCGAGCGCCTCGGCCACTTCTTCCGCGGCATCGGCTTCACGGTCCTGGAGGGCTACGGCCTGACCGAGTCCTGCGCCGCCACCGCCTTCAACCCGTGGGACCGGCAGAAGATCGGCACGGTCGGCCAGCCGCTGCCCGGTTCCGTCGTCCGGATCGCCGACGACGGCGAGGTGCTGCTGCACGGCGAGCACCTGTTCTCGGGCTACTGGAACAACGAGGCCGCGACCGAGGAGGCGCTGGCCGACGGCTGGTTCCACACGGGCGACATCGGCACGCTCGACGAGGACGGCTACCTCCGGATCACCGGCCGCAAGAAGGAGATCATCGTGACGGCGGGCGGCAAGAACGTCGCCCCGGCCGTCATCGAGGACCGCATCCGTGCGCACGCCCTGGTCGCCGAGTGCATGGTCGTCGGCGACGGGCGCCCCTTCGTCGGCGCGCTCGTCACGGTCGACGACGAGTTCCTCGGCCGCTGGGCCGCCGAGCACGGCAAGCCGGCCGACTCGACGGCGGTGTCGCTGCGGGACGACGCGGATCTCATCGCGGCGATCCAGGCGGCCGTGGACGACGGCAACGCGGCGGTCTCCAAGGCGGAGTCGGTGCGCAAGTTCCGCATCCTGCCGATCCAGTTCACGGAGGAGTCGGGCCACCTGACGCCGTCCCTCAAGCTGAAGCGCAACGTGGTGGCGAAGGACTACGCCGACGAGATCGAAGCGATCTACCAGGGCTGAGCGTTGCGGGGGCTCCGCCCCCGCGTCCCCTGTCCTCGAACGCCGGTCGGACTGGATGGATCATCCAGCCCGACCGGCGTTCGGCGTTACAACAGCCCGCGCAGCCGCTCAGCCAGCAGATCCCACCGCCAGCGCTCCTCGACCCACTCGCGCCCCCGCTCCCCCATGCGACGCCGCAGCTCCCCGTCGCCGAGGAGCGTGATGATCCGGTCCGCGGAGTCCTCCGCGTCGCCGCCCTTCACGACCCAGCCCGTCTCCCCGTCGAGCACCGCGTCCGGCGCGCCGCCGGAGTCGCCCGCGACGACCGGCAGACCCGTCGCCGACGCCTCCAGGTAGACGATGCCGAGGCCCTCGACGTCCAGGCCGCCGCGCCGGGTCCGGCACGGCATGGCGAACACGTCGCCCGCCCCGTAGTGCGCGGGCAGCTCCGACCACGGCACGGCCCCCGTGAAGCGCACCGAGTCGGTGACACCCGTCTCCGCGGCGAGCCGCCGCAGCTCCTTCTCGTACGGGCCGCCGCCCACGACGAGCAGTACCGCGTCCGGGACGGCCGCCAGGATCCGCGGCATCGCGAGGATCAGCGTGTCCTGCCCCTTGCGCGGCACGAGCCGCGAGACGCACACGACGACGGGCCGGTCCGTCAGTCCGAGCCGCGCCCGCACGAGGTCGCCGCCGGAGCCGGGGTGGAACGTCTTCTCGTCCACGCCCGGCGGCAGCTGCACCATCCGCCCCGCCGCGGCGGGCGTCAGCGCGGCGGCGATCCGCGACCGCGTGTACTCACCGAGATACGTGATCGTGTCCGTCGACTCACCGATGCGGCGCAGGAGCCCGCGCGACGCGGGCAGTTGCGCCCAGCCGGCCTCGTGCCCGTGCGTCGTGGCCACCAGGCGCCGGGCGCCGGCCTTGCGCAGCGCCGGAGCCATCAGGCCGAGCGGGGCGGCCGCGCCGAACCACACCGACGTGCAGCCGTGCTCCTTGAGCAGTCCCGCCGCGCGCCGGGTGACGCGGGGCGTCGGCAGCAGCATCGTCGTACGGTCGCGCACGACGGTGAAGGGCTGCTCGGCGTCGAAGGCGGCGGTCGCCTCGACGCCCTCGCGGGTGCGCTTCCAGGTGGAGGCGTAGACGACGAGCTGCTCGGGGTCCAGGCGGAGCGCCATGTTGTGCAGGAACGCCTGGATGCCACCGGGCCTGGGCGGGAAGTCGTTGGTCACGATCAGGGTCTTGTGCATCGCCGCCGACAGTACCTAACGCGCCGGTGGGCCGTGCTTCATGGCCCCCGCACAGTTCCGCCCGGCATCATGGCCCGAATGATGCCGAGAATCCCGGTCCCCGCGGTGCTGGTGTGGGCCGCGACCCGGACGCTGCTCCTCCTGTGCGTCCTGAAGGTGATCACGGTCCCGGGGCCGGACGTGACGACCGACGTCTCCGTCATCTACCGCAACTGGTACGGGGTCCTGCGCGCGGGCACGTTCCCGCTGGACGACGTCACCTGGCAGTACCCGCCCGCCGCCGCGGGCGCGATCCTCACCCCCGCCCTCCTGCCGTTCCTGTCCTACGCCACCGCGTTCTTCGTGCTCGCCCTCGTCGCCGATGCGATCACCTTCGGACTCCTCGTGCGCGCGGGCGGGCGGCCCGGCAGGTCGTGGCGCGGGGCGTGGGTGTGGGTGGCGGGCGTGCCGCTGCTCGGCCCGACCGCGTATGCCCGCTACGACGTCATGGTCACCGCGGTCGCGGTGGCGGCGCTGCTGGCCGGGGCCCGGCATCCGCGCGTCATGGGGGTGCTCACGGGGCTCGGCGCGCTGCTGAAGGTGTGGCCCGTGCTCCTGCTGCTCGGGACCCGCCGCGGGCGCGTCACGCGGGTCTCCTGGGGCAGCGCGGCCCTCACGGCCGGCGCCCTGGTCGTCGTGTTCGCGGCGGCGATGCCGGGCGCGCTCGACTTCGTCACCTCCCAGCGCGACCGCGGCACGGAGGTCGAGTCGCTCGGCGCGCTGGTGTTCCATGTGGCGCGGCACTTCGGCTGGCCGGGTCACGTCGGGCTGCACTACGGCTCGATGGAGTTCCTCGGCCCCTACGTGGACGTCGTGAGCGTGGTCGCGCAAGGGCTGACGCTGCTCGCGTTCGGCTGGCTCCTGATGTGGCGGCTGCGGGCGCGGGCCTGGGCGCCGGGCACGCTCGCGGACGCGGTGTTCGTCGCGGTGCTGCTGTTCACGACGACGAGCCGGGTGATCAGCCCTCAGTACCTGCTGTGGCTGACCGGCCTGGCCGCGGTGTCGACGCTGTTCACCGCGAGCCGGATGACGCCGCCCGCCTGCCTGGTCCTGACGGCGTCCCTCGTGACGTTCCTGGAGTTCCCGCTCGGGTTCGCACACGTCGTGGGCGGCGACGGACTCGGCCTCGCCCTGATCCTCGTACGCAACGGCCTGCTGGTCACCGCGTCAGTGGCCGCCGCACGGCGACTGTGGCGCCGGACGGTCACGGAGCCGCGCCTGCGCGAACAGCCGCCGTCGCCGCAGCCGGCCCGCGACGAGACCCTGCTGGTTTCGCAATTTCCCTCGTCGGTCAGCCCAGCTGTGCGCTCAGATAGTCCCGCCACTGCGCCGTGAACTTCTCCTCCGTCGTCCCGAGCACGCTCGCCATCGCCTCCTCGACCGCCCCGGTCCGCCGCTTGTGTTTCCCCACCGCGCGATAGAAGTCGTTCAGCTTCGCCTCGCCCCAGCGGTCGGCGATCATCCGGCAGGCCAGCCACCCGCCCTCGTACGCCTGCGCGAGCCGCCCCGCGTCGCCGGTGAAGCCGAAGTCGGCGTCGGTGGGGAGCGCGGCCGGCAGCCGGCCGAGCCGCACCGCGCGCTCCAGTTCCGGCGCGGCCTGCCCCGCGGAGCGCCCGGTGCCGCGGTAGCCGACCCAGTCCGCGTACCCCTCGGACAGCCACAGCGGAGTGGCCCCCGACGTCGCCGCGCGGCTGGCGACATGGGTCGTCTCGTGCGTGAGGACGACCTGCTTGCCGAAGGAGCCGAGCACGCCGTAGGCGTCGGGGTTCACGATGATCCGGTCGGCCGGCGTCCGCCCCGGCGCGCCCGCCTCGCCGGTGGTCACCGCGGCGATCCCCCGGTAGCCGGCGGCGGGGGTCCCGAGCAGCGCGCCCATGCCGTCCAGGGACTTCGGGACGAGGACGACGACCCGCTGGGCCCAGCCGGTCCCCCAGGCGTCGCTCACGGCGGGCACGGCCTCGTCGGCGAGGTCCGCGTACGCACGCAGCGCGCCGTGTGACCTGCCGACGCCGAGGACGAGACTGTGCGCGCCCTTCTCGACGACGACCCTGCCCTGTTCCCAGAGCTGCTCGCCGGCCTTCGGGGCGGGCCGGTCGGACGTCACGTACCAGCGTCCCTCGCGCAGTTCGAGCGTGAGGGAGCGCGCGGAGACGACGGGGGCGCTGTCGTAGCCCTCGATCCGGTAGCGCAGTTCCGCGCCGGCGGTGGCGTGGCTGCCCGAGCGGTTCAGGCGGGTGAGCCGGTACGTCCAGGAGGTCAGCGGGACGTCGGCGAGGTTCGTCAGAACCGCGGCGTCCGCGCTGCCGGTGGCCCGGTACGCGGCCGGATCCCGGACGAGGACGGCATCGGCCCTGCGGTCGAGCGTGCGCTGCACATCGCCCCGGACCGTGTCCTTCGCCGCGCCCCCGCCACAGCCGACGAGCCCGGCGAGCAGGGCGGCCACGGACAGCAGGGCGACGCACGCCCCCGCTCCCCCCGCATCACGCCCACGACCAGACATCCTCCCGATCGTACGGCGCCTCCCGCGCCGGGCCCCACCGGCCGTGACCGCTCAGACCCGCGTCACGGACGACACGGGCATCATGCCCACCGGGTCGTAACGCACGGGCGCGCCGGGATAGGGGGCGTGGATGACCTGGCCGTTGCCCACATACATCCCGATGTGACTGGCGTCCGAGCGGTAGGCGACGAGGTCGCCGGGCCGCGCCTCGGAGAGGGGGACCTGCCGTCCCGCGTACCGCTGGGCCTGCGAGGTGCGCGGCAGGCCCACGCCCGCGCGCGCGTACGACCACTGCATGAGGCCCGAACAGTCGAACCCGGAGGGCCCGTTGGCGCCCCACACGTACGGCTTGCCGACCGCGGACATCGCGGCGGCGACCGCCGCGGCGGCCCGGCCGGACGACGGGACGTCCGCGCCCGACAGGTCGGGGACGCCGTCGCGTTCGCCACCGCGCGAGGCGCGCTCGTAGGCCTCACGCTGCGAGGCGGGCAGGGAGTCGAGCAGGCGGCGGGCCTTGGCGAGCTTGTCCTCGACGGTCCGCTTGTGCCGGGCGACGGCCTTGCGGGAGCGCTCCAGGTCGACGAGCTTGCGGGTGGCCTCGGCGCGCTCCTGGGACAGGTCGCGCTGCGCCCGCTGCAGTGCGGTGAGTTCGCCGGCCTGGCGGGCGGTGACGCGGTTGAGGACGGACGCCTTGTCGAGATAGCCGTCGGGGTCCGACGACAGGAGCAGGGCGAGGGCGGGGTCGATGCCGCCCGAGCGGTACTGGGCACCGGCGAGCGAACCGAGGGCGCCGCGCATGGTGTTGACGCGCTCCTGCCCGCGGGCGGCGCTGTCCTGAAGGTCCCCCAGTTCGTCGCGGAGCTTGTCGGCGCGCTCTTCGGCCTTGTTGAACGCCTCGGTGGCCCGCTCGGCCTGCTCGAGGAGGCGGTCGACCTCGGCCCGGGTGCCGGACGGGCGGTCCTGCGGCGCGGCGCCCGCGGGGGCGGCGGTGAGTCCGGCGGCGGCGGTGGCCGCCACGGCCGACAGGACGTACACAGTGGAGCCGCGCGCGCTCCGGTCGAGGCCGGACTGTGCGGGACGGCGATGGGACCCCACGGGTTGCGGCTCTCCTTTCCAGTCCCCCCGCCCCCGCCGCCCCAGGGGGCGGCAGGGCTGCGGAATGCGGGGCGACATTGACGTCCGCCCGGCACAGGCCCGGCTCCGGCCTGCGGGCCCACGTCGCGGGCCCGCTTCCGGCGGGTTCCTGCTTCAAAGGCCCCTGCCGAAACCCTGGGTTCCGGTCTTCCGAGAGCCTCCACAGGCGTCACTTCCCGCCCGTCCGGCGGTAGGTACGCCAGCTCTCGCTGACGGACAGCGCGGAAGCTATCACGCAGCGCAGTGGACGGATTGCCGGGAATATGCCTGCGCCCCGGCATCGACGCAGGTCGATGCCGGGGCGCAAAGTCAGGGGGAGCTCAGGATGTTCGCCCGAACGGGCGCGTCATCGCGCGCCGCCGTCAGCCTCCGATGCGGACGCCGAACTGGAACGAACCGACGGTGCTCATCGACTCGTAGCGGACGACGGCGCCGGGGTGCGGGGCGTGCAGCACCTGGCCGTTGCCGGCGTACAGGCCCACGTGCGCGAGGTTGTTGAAGAACACCAGGTCGCCGGGCCTGAGCTGGCTCATGCCGATCTTCGGGCCGTCGTTCTGCTGCGTGTACGTGGTCCGGGTTATGCCCGTCCCGGCCTGTGCGTAGGACCACTGGGTGAGCCCGGAGCAGTCGTAGGAGTTGGGGCCGGTGCCACCGGAGACGTACGGCTTGCCGAGCTGGGTGGCGGCGGCGTTCAGGGCGGCGGCGCCGCGCTTGGAGGCCGGGACCTCGTTGCCGAGGTCGACGCGGGAGGCGGCGGAGCGGCTCGCGCGGGCGTCCTCGGCGGCCATCTTCTGGCGCTCGGCGGCGGTGAGGGTGTTGAGGAGCTTCTGCGCGGCGCTGAGCTTGCTCTGGACCTGCTGCTTCTTCTTGCCGAGTTCCGTGCGAGTGTCGGCGAGGTCCTTGAGCTTGTCGGCGGCCTCCTGGCGCTCCTGCGCCAGCGCACGCTGCTTCTCCTGGATCTTCTTCAGGGCCTCGACCTGCTGACCGCTGAGCTGGTCGAGCGTGGAGGCCTTGTCCAGGAAGTCGTCCGGGTCGGCGGAGAGGAAGAGCTGGACGGAGGGGTCGATGCCGCCGGAGCGGTACTGGGCGCTGGCCATCGAACCGAGGCCGGAGCGCAGCGTGTTCAGGTCCTCCTGGCCGCGGGCGACCTTGTCCTGGAGGTCGCCGATCTCCTTCTCGAGCTTCTTCTGCTTCTCCTTGGCCCCGTTGTACCGGTCGGTGGCCCGGCCCGCGTCTTCGTAGAGCTTGTCGACCTTGGCCTTGACCTCGCTCTTGGTCGGCTTCGGCGCGGCCTGCGCGGCCTGTGACGTGAGGGCCACGGCTGCGGCGGCGGTTGCGGTGAGCACGGTCACGCGGGTGCGGCTCGGCTGCTTGGGTCGACGGTGGGACGCCACGAAGGCGAGCTCCTTCTTCCTCCAGCCGCCTACCGACACGCCGGTGGGCGGTGACCCTCTGCCGTCACTCCCGATGAGCGATCACCCGAGCGGAGGTTCGAGGCCAGACCTTAGTGACCTTCTTGTGATCAGTTCAAATCCTGACGAGAAAAAAGTCGGTCACCGAGCGCATTCTTTGCACTCAACTCACGTGCGGTAATGCTCGTTTGACGCTACGTTGCGTAAACGATCCGCCAATTCGGGCATCAGGCCCAGAGGTTACGTATGAGACCTACGTTGCCTATGTGGCGAAGGGCCGGAACTGCGCGGCGATCGGTCAGCCGCGCGAGAGGCGCTTCAGGAGCATCACGGAGGCGACGGGACGCGCACCCGACTTGGCGACCCCGTCGGCCACCTCGCGGTCCGTGGAGACGACCACGACGGGCCGTCCGGGGGGCTCGGCGCGCACGAGCTGGCGGATCAGCTCGTCGGCGGTGACACCCGCCTTCGAGAAGAGCACGCGCACCCCGCGCGGCGGCGCGAGCAGTACGGGCGCGGCGAGTTCGGCCCCGTCGAACACACAGGTGACCTCGGCGCCGGTCTGCGCGGCGAGCTGGGAGAGCGAGCCGAGCAGCCTCAGGCGCTGCTTCTCCAGCGGCATCGTCGGATAGCCGGTCTTGGTGACGTTGTAACCGTCGACCACGAGATGGGCCTGCGGCAGGGCGAGCAGCTGGTCCAGGATGGCGGGGTCGTGCTCGGACAGGGCGCGGGCCGCGATGTCCTTGGGAGACATCCGCCCGGGCTCGACGGCGTCCACCGTCTCGGCGGGGCGCACGGACACGGGCGGCAGCGCCAGTTCGCGGCGCAGCCCCTGCGCGGACTCCAGGACGGTGTCCAGGAGCAGCCGGACGCGCATGTCCTCGACGCTGCGGCCCTCGCGCGCCGCCTTGCGGGAGGCCTCGAGCGCCGCCTCCGTCTCGCCGAGCCGCGCCTTGAGCCGCCGCGTCTCGCTGTCGGCGGCGGACAGCTGTGCCTGCATCTCGGCCCGTACGGCCTCGGTCTCGCCGTGGATCTTGCGCACGGCCGCCTCGCCGCGCTTGACGTCACTGAGCGCGCTGCGCAGCTTGCGGTGGAGGGACTCGGCCTCCTTCTTCGCCGACTCCAGCTCCGTGCGCAGCCGTTCGGTCTCGGTCCTGGTCTGGTCGCGGGCGGCTGCGACCTCGGCGCGCAGCCGCTCCAGCTCGGCCCGCGCCTCGTCGTCGGCGCGCTCGGCGTCGGCCCGCACGGCCTCCTCGCCGGCGGCCGCGACGAGCTTCACCCAGCCGGTGGGCCGCAGCACATAGGCCGCGGCGGCCACGTCGAGGGGGTCGGCGGCGGGCGGCGGCGCCCCGGAGTCCAGGGCGCCGGCGAGCTCCGGCTGGGTCTCTCTGAGACGTTCGCCGATGCGCTGGCGGAACAGGGTGTCCCCCTCGAGCGCCGCGGCCATCGCATTGCCGGCGAACTTGGCGCGCCGGGTCGGGGTGAAGCGCGCATACTGCCGCAACTGGGGCGGCAGTTCGGCGATCGTCAGCCCGCCGAAGCCGTCCGAGACGATCTGCACGACCCGGCGCCGCACGCCTTCGGGCAACGGCCGGTCGAGCACCTCAGCGGCGCCGTCCCCGGCCTCTCCGCCTGCGCTCTCCACCATCCGTCACCCCAATGTCCGTATTTTCTGGGGGTTCGGCTCCCTCTCAGGAGCCGGCACCCGGCCTGTCCACGAGTTCGACCTGATCCACGGCGTTGCACCAGCGGCAGCGGACCGACTCGATGGTCTCACTGACCACCTCGCGCTCCTCGACCTTCGGGTCACCAGCGAGGTCGAGGTGCACGTATTCGACAACCTTCGACGAACGGGTCACGTCGAAACGCGTGAGGTTGCCGCAGAGTGTGCAGCGCCAACGGGTCTCGGCGGTCGGCAGGGGAACCGTCATCGGGGCTGTCGCCTTCTTTCGGGGTCGTACGTTTTCCGTGGTGCCCGTAACCCTACGGCCTGGCGGGTACCCCCCGCGCGGGCGTCCACAGTGGGGAATCCCGGCAGGCCGTCTGGGCAGGTGTGCACCGTTACGTCATGATCTGTTACATGATCGACAATCGGGGTGTGGCGGCGGGCAGGACGGTCGCATCGGCTGTCAGGAACCACCCGGCACCGGTGACGTACGGGCTGATCGCTCTGTGCTGCGTGGCGTTCGTGCTGTCCCCGGCGTCCGGGTTCAACCCGGTCTACGGCACGGGCGACCGGCTGCTCGCGGCGCAGAGCGACTACTTCGAGCGCTGGGGCGTGATCCCCGCCCAGCTGCTCACCGGCTCCCCGCGCGCCGCCCTCACCACCGTCACGGCCCTCTTCGTCCACGGCAGCTGGCTGCACCTGCTGGGCAACATGCTCTTCCTGTACGTCTTCGGCGCGATGGTCGAAGAAGGGATGGGCCACCTCCAGTTCGCGCTCTTCTACGTGCTCTCCGGCTGCGCGGCGCTGCTGGGCTACGCCCTCGCGTACGCGAGCTCGGAGCAGACCCTGGTGGGCGCCTCGGGGGCGATCTCCGCGGTGCTCGGGGCCTTCCTGTATCTCTTCCCCCGGGCGCGCGTGACGAGCCTGTTCCCGTTCCTGTTCTTCTTGCCGCTGCGGTTTCCCGCGTGGGTGGTGCTGCCGTTCTGGGTGGCGCTGCAGTGGGCGGCGGCCCGGCAGAGCGGCCAGGGGCCGGGAGTGGCCTACCTGGCGCACCTGGTCGGGTTCTCCGTCGGATTCCTCTACGCGTGGGTGCGCTACAGAGGGAAAAGGGGGGTGCGCGAAGCGCTTCCGGGCGAGGGCGGCGGCGCGAGACGGGAGGGCTAAAGTGAAAGCAGCCCCAGCCACGGCCACCGAGGGAGACAGCCAGCCGTGATCACCGCGATCGTGCTCATCAAGACCAGCGTGGACCGGATCCCCGAGATCGCCGAGTCGATCGCCGCCCTCGACAGCGTCAGCGAGGTCTTCTCCGTGACCGGTACGTACGACCTGATCGCCATGGTGCGCGTCGCGCGCCACGACGACCTGGCGGACGTCATCCCCGGGAAGATCAGCAAGATCCCGGGCGTGGAGGCGACGGACACGCACGTCGCGTTCCGCACGTACTCGCAGCACGACCTGGAGGCGGCGTTCGCGATCGGGCTCGACTCCTGACCCGGCCCGCTTGACGACCGAAGGCCGCCCCGGGGGGCGGCCTTCGTCATGTCCGGTGAGTTCGGCGGATCACACCGCCGGGACGCAACGCCCGTCCTCCGTGCGGTAGTTCCAGCGAGCGCCGTCGCGGACCAGCTCGGTGACCGCGCGCACGAAGCGCTCGACGTGCTCGTCCGGGGTGCCGGCGCCGAAGCTGACGCGGATCGCGTTGAGGGACTTCTCGCCGGGCGCGGCCTCGGGCGCCCCGCACTCCCCCTGCGACTGCGGGTCGCTGCCCAGCAGGGTGCGCACGAGGGGGTGGGCGCAGAAGAGGCCGTCGCGCACGCCGATGCCGTACTCGGCGGAGAGCGCGGCCGCGAAGTGCGAGCTGTTCCAGCCGTCGACGACGAACGAGATGACGCCGACGCGCGGGGCGTCGTCGCCGAACAGCGAGAGCACCTTCACCTCGGGCACGGCGGCGAGACCCTCGCGGACCTTGCCGATCAGGTACTGCTCGCGGGCGACGAGTGCGTCGAAGCCCGCCTCGGTGAGCGCCTTGCAGGCGGAGGCGATGGAGTAGACGCCGATGACGTTCGGCGAACCGGCCTCGTGGCGGGCGGCGCTGTCGTGCCACTCGACGTCCACACCGCCGTCGGCGCGCCGCGCGACCTTGCGGGAGGCGCCGCCGCCGGCGAGGTAGGGCTCGGAGGCCTGGAGCCAGTCGGCACGGCCCGCGAGGACGCCGGAGCCGAAGGGCGCGTACAGCTTGTGCCCGGAGAAGGCGACCCAGTCGACGTCGAGATCCTGAATGTCGACGGGGTGGTGCGGGGCGAGCTGCGCGGCGTCGAGGACGATGCGGGCGCCGTGCGCGTGGGCCGCGGCGGCGAGCTCACGGACGGGCCACAGCTCGCCGGTGACGTTCGAGGCACCCGTGACGCACACCAGGGCGGGGCCGTAGGGGTCGCGGTCGGCGAGGGCGCGCTCCAGGGTCTGGACGGCCTCGCCGGGCGTGCGCGGCGCGTTCAGGTACGTCACCCGGGCGTCGCGCCACGGCAGGAGCGAGGCGTGGTGCTCGGTCTCGAAGACGAAGACCTCGCAGTCGGCGGGGAGCACGGCGGCGAGCAGGTTGAGCGAGTCGGTGGTCGACCGGGTGAAGATCACCTGGTCGTCCACGCGGCAGCCGAGGAACTCGGCGACGGTCACGCGGGAGTTCTCGAAGAGGTCGGTCGACAGCTGCGACAGGTACCCGGCGCCGCGGTGCACGCTGCCGTAGTACGGCGCGTAGGCCGCCACGTCGTCCCAGACCCGCTGGAGCGCCGGCGCGCTGGCCGCGTAGTCGAGGGCCGCGTAGCCGACCTCGCCCCCGGTGACGAGCGGAACGGTGACATCCCGGCCCAGAACCGGCAGGGGCCCGGAAATGTCACAGCAAAGCGACTGGTCGGCGGCAGCGGTGGAGACAGACATGGCGAACTCCCGTGAGAGACAAGCGAATTGACCGCGCCGGAGCCGAAGGCTCGACGGAGCGGCAGAAAGGAAAAGGGGGTGCGGAGGTGGGGCGGAGATGCCCTATCGCATTCGCTTGCTCACGAGACTGCTCCCTTGAGGACCAGGACCCCAGGGTGTGCAGGGGTCCGCGCTTGCAGAGCACCTTGCTGTGCCCTGCCTGGTCTTCACCCGGGGCACCCCGCCACGGACGGAGGGTTGCCGGACAGCGAGCCGGGGCCTAATCGCTGTCACTCATGACCTGCCGAGAAGTATGCCAGCTGATCGCTTCATCGCAACAGCGTGTCCGCATCGCGGACGGAGCGTGGTGGGGAGGTGCCGACCGGCATCCCCCCACCCCTGCTGTCCTGCGCGTTTACGCGTTGCTGGCCGCCACCCAGCGCTCCAGCGTCCGCTTCGCCGAGCCCGAGTCGATCGACTCCGCGGCGCGGGCCATGCCGGCCCGGAGCTGGTCGGTCAGGGGGCCCTCGCCGGGCATGAGAGCCACGAGCGCCGCCGCCGAGTTGAGGAGGACCGCGTCCCGTACCGGGCCCCTCTCCCCGTCCAGCAGGCGGCGGGCCACCTCCGCGTTGTACGACGCGTCGGCGCCCCGCAGCGCGGACACCGGCACCAGGTCGATGCCGACGTCCCGCGGGTCGAAGGCCTGCTCGCGCACAGTGCCGTCCCGGACCACCCAGATCCGCGAGGTCGCCGTCGTCGTCAGCTCGTCCAGGCCGTCGTCGCCGCGGAAGACGAGGGACGAGTGGCCGCGCTCGGCGAAGACACCGGCCACGATGGGCGCCATCCGCGCGTCGGCGACACCGACGGCCTGGGCCCGCACCTTGGCAGGGTTGGTCAGCGGACCGAGGAAGTTGAACGTCGTGCGGATGCCCAGCTGGCCGCGCGCCGCCGCCACGTGCCGCAGCGCCGGGTGGAACTTCACGGCGAAGCAGAACGTGATCCCGGCCTCGTCCGCGACCTCGGCCACGCGCTTCGGCGTCAGCTCCAGATTCACGCCGAGCTTCTCCAGGACGTCCGAGGCGCCCGACGCCGACGAGGCGGCACGGTTGCCGTGCTTGACGACCTTGGCGCCCGTGCCCGCGATGACGATCGCGGACATCGTGGAGATGTTGACCGTCTTGGCGCCGTCGCCGCCCGTGCCGACGATGTCGACCGTGTCGCCCGGGACCTCGATCACGTTCGCGTGCTCGTACATGGCCCGTACGAGGCCGGAGATCTCCTCGACGGTCTCACCCTTGGCGCGCATGGCCACAGCGAACCCGGCGATCTGCGCGTCCGTGGCCTCGCCCCGCATGATGCGGTCCATGGCCCAGGCGGTGTCGTCGGCGCTCTGGTCGCGCCCTTCGAGGAGGCCGTTCAGGATCTGGGGCCAGGAACGGCCCGCCGCGGTATTGCCTCCTGCGGGGGTCACAGCATTCATCTGCCGCTCCTGGTTTTCGGTGTGTAAGGGAACAAGGCCACCCTATCCAGCCCGGAGAGCGGCAAAGAGCCCCGTCCAGTGCCTGGACGGGGCTCTTACCGTGGCGACGACCGTGCGGTCGGTTCAGGTGATCAGTGGTGGCCGTGGCCGCTGGTGATCTCCTTGTACTCCTCGACAGTCGGCTTGGGGATCTGGCTCTCCTCGCCGTACATCCCGTCGGAGAGCTTGGCCCGCAGCTTCTGCGTACCGGACACCTTGCGCTCCACACCGTTCTCGTCGACCGTCGGGCCGATCTCGAGCGGCGCGTACTGCTCGTGCGCGGTGAGGGTGTGCAGGGCGTCGGGCCCGAGCGGCTCGTGGACCTCGATGAACTCGCCGTGCGGCAGGCGCTTGATGAGGCCGGACTCGCGTCCGTGCAGCACCTTGTCCTTGTCGCGGCGCTGGAGGCCGAGGCAGATCCGCTTGGTGACGATGAAGGCCAGTACGGGCACGACGAAGAACCCGATACGCACGAACCAGGTGATCGCGTTGATCGACAGGTGGAAGTGCGTGGCCCAGAGGTCGTTACCACCACCGAGGAGCAGGACGAAGTACCAGCTGATCCAGGCGGCACCGAACGCGGTCCGGGTCGGGACGTTGCGCGGGCGGTCCAGGATGTGGTGCTCGCGCTTGTCGCCGGTGATCCAGGACTCGATGAACGGGTAGACCGCGATCACCACCAGGACCAGCGGGAAGATCATCAGCGGGATGAACACACCCAGGACGAGCGTGTGACCCCAGAGGTTGATCTCCCAGCCCGGCATGAAGCGGATCAGGCCCTCGGAGAAGCCCATGTACCAGTCGGGCTGTGCGCCGGTGGAGACCTGGTCGACCCGGTACGGGCCCATGGCCCAGATCGGGTTGACCGACGCGATCGCGGCGACGGCCGCGATGACACCGAAGACCAGGAAGAAGAAGCCGCCCGCCTTGGCCATGTAGACCGGGAGCAGCGGCATGCCGACGACGTTCTTGTTCGTCTTTCCGGGGCCCGCGAACTGCGTGTGCTTGTGGTAGAAGACCAGGATCAGGTGAGCGACCACGAGACCGAGCATGATGCCCGGCAGCAGCAGGATGTGGACCGAGTAGAACCGCGCGACGAAGTCGCCGCCCGGGAACTCGCCGCCGAAGAGGAAGAACGACAGGTACGTGCCGACGATCGGCACGGACAGGACCGCACCCTCCATGAAGCGGACACCGGTGCCGGAGAGCAGGTCGTCCGGGAGCGAGTAACCGGTGAAGCCGGTGAACATGCCGAGGACGAACAGCAGGAAGCCGAAGACCCAGTTGACCTCACGCGGCTTGCGGAACGCACCCGTGAAGAACACGCGCATCATGTGCACGAACATGCCGGCGAGGAAGATCAGCGCCGCCCAGTGGTGGATCTGCCGGATCAGCAGACCACCGCGCACCTCGAAGGAGATGTGCATGGTCGAGTTGAACGCCTCGGACATCAGCTGTCCCTGCAGCGGGACATAGCTGCCGTGGTACTCCACCTCGTTCATCGACGGGTGGAAGAACAGCGTCAGGTACACACCCGTGAGGATGATGATGATGAAGCTATAGAGGCAGATCTCACCGAGCATGAAGGACCAGTGGTCCGGGAAGATCTTGCGCATGTTGGCCTTGGCCAGGGAGTAGATCCCCAGGCGGCCGTCTGCCCAGTCGGCCACCCGCTCACCGGCGGGCGCCTTCTCGCGCGAGGACGCGTCGTTGGTCGTCGAAGTGCTCATCCGCGCTCCCAGAAAGCAGGACCGACGGGCTCTGCGAAGTCGCCGAGCGCCTGCAGGTAACCCTCGTCGTTCACGCCGATACGCAGCTGCGGGAGCGCGTGGCCGGCGGGACCGAAGATGACGCGGGCGCCGTCGGAGAGGTCGAAGGTGGACTGGTGACAGGGGCAGAGCACGTGGTGTGTCTGCTGCTCGTACAGGGAGATCGGGCAGCCCACGTGGGTGCAGACCTTCGAGTACGCGACCACGCCCTCGTGACCCCACTCAAGCTCTTGCTTGTCCTTGATGTTCTCCGGCTGGATCCGAACCAGCATCAGGGCGGCCTTGCCCATGACCTGCTGGAAGTCCTCGTCGTGCTCCTCCACGCCCTCGGGCTTGGCGAAGGTGAGCGAGCCGACCGCGATGTCCGAAGGACGCAGCGGCTCGTTCGTGTTCATGTTGACGAGGAGCTTGCCCTTCTTCCACGCGGTGTGCCGGAGCTTGTCCTCCGGCAGCGGACCGAGGTCACGGAGAAGGACGATGCCGGAGAGCGGGACCATCGCGACCGCGCCGAAGAGCGTGTTGCGGATCAGCTTGCGCCGGCCGAACTGCGACTCCTTGGCGCCCTGCTTGAAGTCCGCCAGGACCTTCGCCTTGACCTCGGGCTCGGCCGAGATCGCGTGACGGTCGTCGGCGACCTCCACGTCGGACATCAGGGTGCGGGCCCAGTGGACCGCGCCCGCGCCGATGCAGAACAGCGCCAGGCCGAGCGTCATGCCGAGCGCGAAGTTCAGCGCGCTGATGTGCCCGATCGGCCAGATGTAGACGCTCTTGTCGGGCTTGATCGTCACGAACGCGGCGATGAAGGCGACCGTGGAGAGCATCGAGAGCGTGAACAGGAAGGCGACCACGCGCTCGGAGCGCTTGGCGGCCCGCTCGTCGATGTCCTGGACCCGGTGCTCGTGGGGCGGCAGCCCTGGATTGGCGAAGGGGTCTTCCTTCACCGCGACCGAGCCGTGCGGCTGATCGGCGTCCTGCGCGCTGGGCAGGTTCTCTTCTGGAATCTCTTGGCTACTCATGACTTCTTGGCCTTTGCGGTCCGAGCGGCGACCCAGACGGCGACGGCGACCAGCGCGCCGAGACCGAAGACCCAGGCGAACAGGCCTTCAGTGAACGGGCCGAGCCCGCCCAGCGTCAGCCCGCCGGGGCTCACGGTCTTGCCGCTGTTGACCGCATCGATGTACGCGATGATGTCCTTCTTGCTCTTCTCCGGCATCGTGGTGTCGGGGAAGGACGGCATGTTCTGCGGGCCGGTCTGCATGGCCTCGTAGATGTGCCTCGGGCTCACGCCCTCCAGCTTCGGCGCGAACTTGCCGTGTGTCAGCGCGCCACCCTCACCGGTGAAGTTGTGGCACTGCGCGCAGTTGGTACGGAACAGCTCGCCACCGTTGGCGATGTCCGCACCCTCCGGGCTGACCTGGTTCTTCGTCGGGACGGTCGGACCGGCACCGAGCGAGGCGACGTACGCCGCGAGCTGGTCGATCTCGGCCTGCGAGTAGATGACCTTCTTCTTCGGGATCTGCGCGCCGGGCTGCTGCGCGGGCATGCGCCCGGTGCCGACCTGGAAGTCGACGGCCGCGGCGCCCACGCCCGTCAGCGGCGGACCGTCACTGGATCCCTGACCGCCGGTGCCGTGGCAGCTGGCGCAGCCAACGGCGTAGAGCTTCTTGCCCTCGTCGATGGCGAGGGACTGGGCGGTTTCGTCGGCCTGCGCCTTGCTCGCGGGTGCGAACGCGGCGTACAGCCCCCCGGTGGCCGCCAGCGCGAGGAGTAGGACGACGACCGCCGCCAGCGGATGGCGTCGTCGTGCGGAGAGCTTTTTCACGGATTACCCCGGTGTCAGGATCTTCTGCGTCGGTGCTTACTGGACGAGTCGGTACGTCGGGACGACGTGCCGGCTACTTGATCAAGTAGATCGTGGCGAAAAGGCCGATCCAGACGACATCGACGAAGTGCCAGTAATAGGACACGACGATGGCTGCGGTCGCCTGCTCATGGGTGAACTTCCTGGCCGCGTAGGTGCGGCCGAGGACGAACAGGAAGGCGATGAGGCCGCCTGTCACGTGCAGTCCATGGAAGCCAGTCGTCAGATAGAACACCGAGCCGTACGGGTCGGAGGACAGCGAGAGACCGTCCTTCTTGACCAGCTCGGTGTACTCGAAGATCTGACCGCCGATGAAGATCGCACCCATGATGAAGGTGACGATGAACCATGTCCTGAGCTTCTTCACATCCCCGCGCTCGGCGGCGAACACGCCGAGCTGGCAGGTCAGTGAGGAGAGCACCAGGATCGTGGTGTTCGTCGCTGAGAACGGAACGTTCAGCGACTCGGCCATTTCCTTCCAGTGATCTGGCCCGGTCACCGATCGCAGGGTGAAGTACATCGCGAAGAGGGCCGCGAAGAACATCAGCTCGGAACTCAGCCAGATGATGGTTCCGACGCTGGTGAGGTTCGGCCGATTGACCGACGGGTGCGCGTGCCCGGTTTCTACTGTCGTTGCTGTCGCCACGACCGACATTATGTCGGTCGCTTATCTCGCGCTCACCCCGGGGGGTGCCGTTCGGAGTGTCTGTGGGGTGTGTCCAGCCCGTATGGCCCATCGGGGCGGTGTCCGAACCGGTGTTGACGGGGTGTCGGGAGGAGTAGGCTCCGCGCAACGCTTCCCCACCTTGATGAGTCAAAGACGCCGAAGTCTCGGAGGAACGATGCAGTCGACCGCGACGGTCCTGGTCTACAGCGACAACGCAAGCACCCGCGAACAGGTCCGCCTCGCGACCGGGCGCCGGCCCGCCGCCGACGCCCCGGAGATCGAGTTCGTCGAGTGCGCCACGCTCCCGGCGGTCCTCAAGGAGCTGGACCACGGCGGCATCGACGTCTGCGTCCTGGACGGCGAGGCCGTTCCCGCGGGCGGCATGGGCGTCTGCCGGCAGATCAAGGACGAGATCTTCCACTGCCCGCCGGTGCTGCTCCTGATGGGCCGCCCGCAGGACGCCTGGCTTGCCACCTGGAGCCGCGCCGAGGCCGCCGTGACGCTGCCGGTCGACCCGGTGGAGTTCGCGGGCGCGCTGGCCTCCCTGCTGCGCTCCCGGCGCGCCGTGGAGGCGTAGGGCGCTTCGGCACACACGGACGGGGCGGCCCGCAGCAGCGCTGCGGGCC
>NZ_JBSHLM010000008.1:0-90956 GCF_053644375.1 Streptomyces sp. NPDC055400
TCAACGCCCACCGCACCGGCACCATCAAGGGCCTCACCGCCGAGATCGGCGCCTCCATCACCTCCGGCGCCACCATCTGCGAGATCAAGGACTGACCTGATCCGCGGTCGGAGCATCTGACGCGCACGCCCGGCGGACCGGAAGACGGTCCACCGGGCGTGCGCGTTGTTCCGGTCCGTGCTCCGGCCGTCGCGCGATCAGGCATCCTGGAGAGCGCGCGCACGACCAGGGAGGACCGATGACGACCGGCACGGACCAGACGGACCGGCCCCGCCCGGCCCCTTTCGTACGCCCCATGCGGGCCGACGCACGCCGGAACTACGAGCGACTGCTCGCACAGGCGCGTACGGCGTTCGCGGAGCACGGCACGGGCGCGTCCCTGGAGGACGTGGCGCGGCGCGCGGGCGTCGGCATCGGGACGCTCTACCGGCACTTCCCGAACCGGCACGCGCTGATGAGCGCGGTCTTCGAGGACGCGGTGAACGATCTGCTGGCGCGCTCGCGGGCGCTGCTGGCGGACCCGCAGCCATGCTCGGCGCTCGTGGCATGGCTGCGCGACATCATCACTCATGCGGGTGAGTACCGCGGGCTCTCACGTGCCCTCATGTCGGCGTCGCACGACGCCGGTTCGGCCCTGTCGCGGTGCAGTACGCCGATGCGCGAGGCGGGCCAGGCCCTGCTGTCCAGGGCGCAGCGGGCAGGTGCCGTACGCGCGGACGTGTCGATCGGCGATCTGCTGCAGCTGACCAACGCGATCGCGCTGGCGGCGGAGGAGACCCCGGACGACCCGGAGCTGGCGGACCGGCTGCTACGGCTGACGCTGCGAGGCATCACAGCGGGCTAGGACCGCGCCCCACGGCCGTCGGCCGGCCCCCGAAAACCGCAGCCGTTCCGAGAAGGGCTCAGCGCCGCCGGAGGTCGGCCACCCTTGCCGCGCGCTCAGGGGGTGCCTGGTCGAGGGCGGAAGCGCTGCGCAGCTGGGGGCCGCCCGGGAGCTGGGTGCGGCGCTGGCCCGGCAGAGGTACGTCCCGGCGCGCCTGCCGCGCCGGGACGGGATCTCCCCCCGCCGGCCCGGTTCCGGTCGCCGAGGCTCCGGCGATCGCGATCTGCACCCCCTGGTCGGCGAGTGCCTGGAGTTCGGTGACGGCGCGGTCGTCGTGGCCGGGCGGTTCGTCCGTCACGAGGCGCGTGATCACATCGGTCGGCACCGTCTGGAACATCGTGTCGGTGCCGAGCTTGGAGTGGTCGGCGAGGACGACGACCTCGGCCGCGGCCTGCACCAGCGCGCGGTCGACCGAGGCCGACAGCATGTTGGAGGTGGAGAGGCCGCGTTCGGCGGTCAGACCACTGCCGGAGAGGAAGGCGCGGGTGACTCTGAGTCCCTGGAGGGACTGCTCGGCCCCGCTGCCCACGAGTGCGTAGTTGGAACCGCGCAGAGTGCCGCCCGTCATGACGACCTCGACCCTGTTGGCATGGGCCAACGCCTGTGCCACCAGAAGGGAGTTGGTGACGACGGTCAGCCCGGGGACGCGCGCGAGCCGGCGAGCCAGCTCCTGCGTGGTCGTACCCGCTCCCACCACAATGGCTTCGCCTTCTTCGACGAGGCCCGCGGCGAGGTCGGCGATGGCCGTCTTCTCTGCGGTCGCGAGATGTGACTTCTGCGGAAAGCCGGACTCCCGCGTGAATCCGCCCGGCAATACCGCACCGCCATGCCGGCGGTCGAGGAGTCCTTCTGCCTCCAGTGCGCGCACGTCCCGCCGTACGGTCACTTCGGAGGTCTGGACGACGCGGGCGAGCTCCCGGAGCGATACCGCTCCATTGGCCCGCACCATTTCGAGGATCAATTGACGACGTTCTGCAGCGAACACGAAACTGACAGTAACCCCAACGACCGTCTGCTTTCAGCAGTATGCGCCGAATAACAGAAGTTGTTCGCACGGAACGGCAGGAAGTGGTATAGGCGCCTATCTCCCGCGCCTATGCCCGCCGCATGGGCGGCAACAGGCTGTGACCTGCGGGAAGTTGATCGTATCCGGTGAAAGCGCGGCCGTCAGGCTTCGTCGGCCGTCTTCCGCGTGTGCAGCTGACGCGCCACTTCGGCGATCGAGCCCGAAAGTGACGGGTACACGGTGAACGCCTTCGCGATCTGCTCGACCGTCAGGTTGTTGTCGACCGCGATCGAGATGGGATGGATCAGCTCGCTCGCCCGCGGGGCGACGACCACACCGCCCACCACGATGCCCGTGCCGGGCCGGCAGAAGATCTTGACGAAGCCGTCGCGGATGCCCTGCATCTTGGCGCGCGGGTTGCGCAGCAGCGGCAGCTTCACCCCGCGGGCTTCGATCTTCCCGGCGTCCACGTCGGCCTGCGTGTAGCCGACCGTGGCGATCTCGGGGTCGGTGAAGACGTTCGAGGAGACCGTCTTGAGGTTCAGCGGGGCCACCGCGTCGCCGAGGAAGTGGTAGACGGCGATGCGGCCCTGCATGGCGGCCACGGAGGCGAGCGCGAAGACGCCGGTCACGTCACCGGCGGCGTACACGCCGGGAGCGGTGGTCCTGGAGACCTTGTCGGTCCAGATGTGCCCGGAGTCCTTGAGCTTGACCCCGGCCTCCTCCAGGCCCATCCCGCTGCTGTTCGGGATGGCGCCGACGGCCATCAGGCAGTGGGTGCCGGAGATGACCCGGCCGTCGGAGAGGGTGACCTCGACGCGGTCGCCGACGCGCTTGGCGGACTGGGCGCGCGAGCGGGCCATGACGTTCATGCCGCGCCGGCGGAAGACGTCCTCGAGGACGGCGGCGGCGTCCGGGTCCTCGCCGGGCAGGACGCGGTCGCGGCTGGACACGAGGGTGACGCGCGAGCCGAGGGCCTGGTAGGCGCCGGCGAACTCGGCGCCGGTGACACCGGAACCGACCACGATGAGTTCCTCGGGGAGCTCGTCGAGGTCGTAGACCTGGGTCCAGTTGAGGATGCGCTCGCCGTCGGGCTGGGCGTCGGGCACCTCGCGCGGGTGGCCGCCGGTGGCGATCAGGACGGCGTCGGCGGTGAGGGTCTCCTCGCTGCCGTCGGCGGTGCGCACGACGACCTTGCGGGAGCCGTCGGCGGCCTGCTGGCCTTCCAGGCGGCCGCGGCCGCGCATCACGCGGGCGCCGGCCCGGGTGACGGACGCGGTGATGTCGTGGGACTGGGCGAGCGCGAGGCGCTTCACACGCCGGTTGACCTTGCCGAGGTCCACACCGACGACCCGCGCGGGGCTGTCGATGTGCGGGGTGTCGTCGGCGACGATGATCCCCAGCTCCTCGTACGACGAGTCGAAGGTGGTCATCACCTCGGCCGTCGCGATCAGGGTCTTGGACGGGACGCAGTCGGTGAGCACCGACGCCCCGCCCAGGCCGTCGCAGTCGACGACGGTCACCTCCGCGCCGAGCTGGGCAGCCACGAGGGCCGCCTCATATCCGCCAGGTCCGCCACCGATGATCACGATCCGAGTCACGTACTCCATTGTCCCGCACGCTTCAAGTGCTTTCGCCCCGGGGGCCTCCGTCCGTGCGCGTCCCACGTCGGAGGGGTCTTGTGTTACAGGAGAGACCCCGGCCGCACCTGCCGTACCCTCGACCACATGTCGCTCTACGCCGCATACGCAAGCAATCTCGACGCGCGGCTGATGACGCGCCGCGCACCGCACTCGCCGATGCGCGCGACGGGCTGGCTCAGCGGCTGGCGGCTGACGTTCGGGGGCGAGCACATGGGCTGGGAAGGCGCGCTCGCGACCCTCGTCGAGGCGCCCCGCTCCCAGGTCTTCGTCGCGCTGTACGACATCGCGCCGATGGACGAGGACTCCATGGACCGCTGGGAGGGCGTGGGGCTCGACATCTACCGGCGCATGCGCGTACGCGTGGACACGCTGGAGGGTGAGGAACCCGCCTGGGTGTACGTGCTCAACGGGTACGAGGGCGGCTTCCCCTCGGCCCGCTATCTCGGCGAGCTGGCGGACGCGGCGGAGTCGGCCGGAGCCCCGCACGACTACGTGATGGAACTGCGCAAGCACCCCTGCTGAGCGGGCTTCGTCGGAAACGACAAGACAACGATCGCATTCCCGTGAGGTCTGTCATCTACGCGCGTAGGACCGAACCGGCTACCCTCGATCGCGTGAACGCATCTGTTACTCCGGACAACATCCAGGGCGCTACCCGATTCGATCCCCGGGTCGCCGCCGACGCCGCCGCCTCGCGCCTGCGCGAGCTCACGGGCGCCGACACCCACGACGTCGCCCTCGTGATGGGCTCCGGCTGGGCACCGGCCGTGGACGCCCTCGGCACCCCCGAGGCCGAGTTCCCCGTCACCGAGCTGCCCGGCTTCCCGCCGCCGGCCGTGGAGGGCCACGGCGGAAAGATCCGCTCGTACAAGATCGGTGACAAGCGCGCCCTCGTCTTCCTCGGCCGCACGCACTACTACGAGGGCCGAGGCGTGGCCTCCGTCGCACACGGCGTCCGCACCGCCGTCGCCGCAGGCTGCAAGACGATCGTCCTGACCAACGGCTGCGGCGGCCTGCGCGAGGGCATGCGCCCCGGTCAGCCGGTCCTGATCAGCGACCACCTGAACCTCACGGCGACGTCGCCGATCGTCGGCGCGAACTTCGTCGACCTCACGGACCTGTACTCCCCGCGCCTGCGCGCCCTGTGCAAGGAGATCGACCCCTCTCTCGAAGAGGGCGTCTACGCGCAGTTCCCGGGCCCGCACTACGAGACGCCGGCCGAGATCCGCATGGCCCGCACGATCGGCGCGGACCTCGTCGGCATGTCGACGGTCCTCGAGGCCATCGCGGCCCGCGAGGCGGGCGCCGAGGTGCTCGGCATCTCCCTCGTCACGAACCTGGCGGCAGGCATGACGGGCGAGCCCCTCAACCACGAAGAGGTGCTCCAGGCCGGCCGCGACTCCGCCACCCGCATGGGCGAGCTCCTGGGCAAGGTCCTGGACCGCATCTGATCCCGTAGCGACACGCGAGAGGCTGGACGAACCGTGACCTTGCAGGACACCGAACTGCTCGCCAGGGCCGAGGCCTGGCTGGCCGAGGACCCCGACCCGGAGACCCGCGAGGAGCTGACGAAGCTCATCGGGAGCGCCGACACCGCGACGCTCGCCGAGCGCTTCGCCGGCACACTCCAGTTCGGCACCGCAGGCCTGCGCGGCGAGCTCGGCGCGGGCCCCATGCGGATGAACCGCTCCGTGGTCATCCGCGCGGCGGCGGGCCTCGCGGCGTACCTCAGGAGCAAGGGCGAGGCGGGCGGCCTGGTCGTCGTCGGGTACGACGCGCGCCACAAGTCGGCGGACTTCGCGCGGGACACGGCGGCCGTCATGACGGGCGCCGGCCTGCGCGCCGCGGTACTGCCGCGCCCGCTGCCCACCCCGGTCCTGGCCTTCGCCATACGGCACCTGGGCGCGGTCGCGGGCGTGGAGGTCACGGCCAGCCACAACCCGCCCCGCGACAACGGCTACAAGGTCTACCTGGGCGACGGCTCCCAGATCGTGCCGCCCGCGGACGCCGGGATCGCGTCCGAGATCGCGGCGATCCGCGCCCTCCACGACGTACCCCGCCCGGACTCCGGCTGGGAAACGCTCGGCGAGGACGTCCTGGAGGCCTACCTGGCCCGCACGGACGCGGTCCTGTCCCCGGACTCCCCGCGCACGGCGCGCACGGTCTACACGGCGATGCACGGCGTCGGCAAGGACACCCTGCTCGCCGCGTTCGCACGAGCGGGCTTCCCCGAGCCGGCCCTCGTGGCCGAGCAGGCGGACCCGGACCCGGACTTCCCGACGGTGGCGTTCCCGAACCCGGAAGAGCCGGGCGCGATGGACCTGGCTTTCGCGACAGCCGTGGAAGCCGCCCCCGACCTGATCATCGCGAACGACCCGGACGCGGACCGCTGCGCAGTAGCCGTGAAGGACAACGAAGACTGGCGGATGCTGCGAGGCGACGAGGTGGGCGCGCTGCTGGCGGCCCACCTGGTGGCACGCGGGGCAAGAGGCGTGTTCGCGGAGTCGATCGTCTCGTCCTCCCTGCTCGGCCGTATCGCCGAAGCAGCCGGCCTCCCTTACGAGGAGACCCTGACGGGCTTCAAGTGGATCGCCCGGGTGGACGGCCTGCGCTACGGCTACGAGGAGGCGCTCGGCTACTGCGTGGACCCCGAGGGCGTAAGGGACAAGGACGGCATCACGGCGGCGCTGCTGGTCACCGAACTGGCCTCGACGCTCAAGGAAGACGGCCGCACCCTCCTGGACGCACTCGACGACCTGGCGGTGGCCCACGGTCTGCACGCGACGGACCAGCTCTCGGTACGGGTCGAGGACCTCACGATCATCGCGAAGGCGATGACCGCGCTCCGCGAAACACCGCCGACGGAACTGGCGGGCCTCCCGGTGGTGAAGGCGGAGGACCTCACCCACGGCACGGCGACGCTCCCGCCCACGGACGGCCTCCGCTACACGCTGGACGGCGAGTACCGGGCCCGGGTCATCGTCCGCCCGAGCGGCACAGAGCCCAAGCTGAAGTGCTACTTGGAAGCGGTAATCCCCGTGGCGAACCGCTCGGACCTCCCCTCCGCCCGAGCGGAGGGCACGCGGGTGCTGAACGCAATCAAGCAAGACCTGTCGACAGCGGCGGGAATCTAGAAAAGGCAAGCGAAAGGCCGAGGTCGAAAACCGACCCCGGCCTTTCCCGATACCTACGCCCGAAGCTCAGCCGATAACGACCAGCACGGCCATCAGAACCGCACCCACGACCGCAGGCACAACAATCTCGTAGGCCCAGCGGATCGAGGGCTCGCCCTGGGCGGACGGACGGTCGGCGCGGTCCCGGGCCAGCTCGCGGATCTCGTCCAAGGACTGATCACCGGCGGCCTTACGAGGCAAGGAATCGGCGTCCCCCTTCGGGCCGCGGCCGTTACGCCCGCCCGCCGCCCGGTTGGCCTTCTTACGGGCGCGCATGGAGACCGGGATGGCCCAGAGCTGGTACTTGTCCCCGCCCTCGGTGAAGACCTCGCTGGAGTAGCCGGCCCGCACATCGGCGACGGACGCCCAGGGCAGGGTGATCACACGGAACGGATTACGAACGCGCAGCCGGTCCTCATTCGCGTACACCGCGGGCCGGACCGTGAACGCGACGACGAGCGGCACGACAAAAAGCAGCGCCGCGACGGCCAGCCAGGCGGTGCGTGCGTCGCCATTTACCAGGGCGTCGAAACCGAGCCAGGCCCCCATCACGAGCAGCAGGGCGCCACCTGCGATACCGGCGGGAGAACGGTAGGCCCGCTCCGCGGCCACGGGTCGCGTGACGGAGCGCTGGGATTCCGGGGTCTTCATACTCCGATGATGCCTGAAGCCGACAAGGACGTTCATCACAGCCTGAGAACAACCACCAGGCCCCGGCACACCCGTGACCCCCACCAGCGATCAGCCGACGAGACGGAGACCGGCACGGCGGCAGCGGAAGTCCCACCGGCGGTCAGCCGCGCACGAGACGGGAGGGGACGAGGGGGCATGTGCGCGCGGAGCCACCAGCACCACGTACAGGCAATCAGCTCGCCGACATGCCGCACCGAGCCCGCACCCGACAACGAAGCAGCCCGCACCCGAACCCGCACCGGAACCCACCACAGAGACCCGCCACTCCCCCTCCCCCTGTACAGCAGCTACGCGCGTAGATATGCTCCCCTCGTGACCATGCCCACTGCACCCGCACCCGCATTCGCCGACGCGGTCGCCTCGGACCGTTCGCTGCGTCGCTTCCTCCACGGGCTGCCCGGGGTCGACACGGTCGGCCTGGAGGCTCGCGCCGCGTCCCTAGGCACGCGGTCGATCAAGACCACGGCCAAGGCGTACGCCATCGACCTGGCGATCTCGATGATCGACCTGACGACCCTCGAAGGCGCCGACACAGCCGGCAAGGTCCGCGCGCTCGGCGCGAAGGCCGTGCACCCGGACCCCACCGACCGTACGACTCCCCGCACAGCCGCCGTCTGCGTCTATCCGGACATGGTGGCGACGGCCAAGGAGGCCGTGGCCGGGAGTGACGTGAAGGTCGCCTCCGTGGCCACCGCGTTCCCGGCGGGCCGCGCCGCCCTGGAGGTGAAGCTCGGGGACGTCCGCGAGGCGGTCGCCGCCGGCGCGGACGAGATCGACATGGTCATCGACCGCGGAGCGTTCCTCGCGGGCCACTACCTGAAGGTGTACGAGGAGATCGTCGCCGTGAAGGAGGCCTCGGGCGCCGCGCGCCTGAAGGTCATCTTCGAGACGGGCGAGCTGTCGACGTACGACAACATCCGGCGAGCGAGCTGGCTGGGCATGATGGCCGGGGCGGACTTCATCAAGACGTCCACCGGCAAGGTCGGGGTGAACGCCACCCCGGCCAACACACTGCTCATGCTGGAGGCGGTACGTGACTTCCGCGAGCAGACGGGCGTACAGGTAGGCGTGAAGCCCGCCGGAGGCATCCGCACGACCAAGGACGCGCTCAAGTTCCTCGTGCTGGTCAACGAGACCGCCGGAGGCGACTGGCTGGACAACCACTGGTTCCGCTTCGGCGCCTCGAGCCTGCTCAACGACCTGTTGATGCAGCGTCAGAAGCTGAGCACCGGCCGCTACTCCGGCCCCGACTACGTGACGGTGGACTGACCCATGACGTTCGAGTACGCACCCGCACCGGAGTCCCGCTCCGTCGTCGACATCGCCCCCAGCTACGGCCTGTTCATCGACGGCGAGTTCGCCGAGGCGGCCGACGGCAAGGTCTTCAAGACGGTGAGCCCGTCGACGGAGGAGGTCCTCTCCGAGATCGCCCAGGCGGGCGAGGCGGACGTGGACCGCGCGGTGAAGGCCGCCCGCAAGGCGTTCGAGAAGTGGTCGGCACTGCCGGGCGCGGAGCGCGCGAAGTACCTGTTCCGGATCGCGCGGATCATCCAGGAGCGCAGCCGCGAGCTCGCGGTCCTGGAGACGCTGGACAACGGCAAGCCGATCAAGGAGACCCGCGACGCGGACCTCCCCCTGGTGGCGGCGCACTTCTTCTACTACGCGGGCTGGGCGGACAAGCTCGGCCACGCCGGCTTCGGCCCGAACCCGGCGCCGCTGGGCGTCGCGGGCCAGGTCATCCCGTGGAACTTCCCGCTCCTGATGCTGGCCTGGAAGATCGCCCCGGCCCTCGCGACCGGCAACACGGTGGTCCTGAAGCCCGCCGAGACGACCCCTCTCTCGGCCCTGTTCTTCGCGGACATCTGCCGCCAGGCGGGCCTGCCCAAGGGCGTGGTGAACATCCTCCCGGGCTACGGGGACGCGGGCGCGGCCCTCACGGCACACCCCGACGTGAACAAGGTCGCCTTCACCGGCTCGACGGCAGTCGGCAAGGCGATCGCCCGCCAGGTGGCCGGCACGGACAAGAAGGTCACGCTCGAACTGGGCGGCAAGGGCGCGAACATCGTCTTCGACGACGCGCCCGTCGACCAGGCGGTCGAGGGCATCGTCACGGGCATCTTCTTCAACCAGGGCCAGGTCTGCTGCGCGGGCTCGCGCCTCCTGGTCCAGGAGTCGGTGGCGGACGAGGTGCTGGACGCGCTGAAGCGCCGCCTCACCACCCTCCGCCTGGGCGACCCCATGGACAAGAACACCGACATCGGCGCGATCAACTCCGCGGAGCAGCTCGCGAGGATCAAGGCACTGGCACAGACGGGCGAGGACGAGGGCGCTGAGCGCTGGTCGGCGCCGTGCGAACTTCCGGACAGCGGCTACTGGTTCGCCCCGACGCTCTTCACGAACGTCACCCAGGCGCACACCATCGCCCGCGACGAGATCTTCGGCCCGGTCCTTTCGGTCCTCACGTTCCGCACGCCGGAGGAGGCCGTCGCCAAGGCGAACAACACCCAGTACGGGCTCTCGGCCGGCATCTGGACGGAGAAGGGCTCGCGCATCCTCTCTGTCGCGAACAAGCTCCGGGCGGGCGTCGTCTGGGCCAACACGTTCAACAAGTTCGATCCGACCTCGCCGTTCGGCGGCTACAAGGAGTCGGGCTTCGGCCGCGAAGGCGGCCGCCACGGCCTGGAGGCGTACCTCGATGTCTGAGCGCAGTGCAGAAAAGGGCGGCTCCGCCGCCGGGCGGCTGAGTGTCTTCAAGACCTACAAGCTGTACGTCGGCGGGAAGTTCCCGCGTTCCGAGAGCGGCCGGGTGTACGAGGTGGCGGACTCCAAGGGCAAGTGGCTGGCCAACGCACCGCTGTCCTCCAGGAAGGACGCGCGCGACGCGGTCGTGGCGGCGCGCAAGGCGTTCGGCGGCTGGGCGGGCGCGACGGCGTACAACCGCGGGCAGGTGCTGTACCGCGTGGCCGAGATGCTGGAAGGCCGCCGGGACCAGTTCATCCACGAAGTGGCGGACGCCGAGGGCCTGTCGAAGTCCAAGGCGGCGGCGGTCGTGGACGCCGCGATCGACCGGTGGGTCTGGTACGCGGGCTGGACGGACAAGATCGGACAGGTCGTGGGCGGGGCCAACCCCGTCGCGGGCCCGTTCTTCAACCTGTCCACGCCCGAGCCGACCGGAGTGGTGGCCGTGCTGGCCCCGCAGAAGTCGTCGTTCCTGGGCCTGGTCTCGGTGATCGCCCCGGTGATCGCGACGGGCAACACGGCCGTCGTGATCGCGAGCGGGACGGCTCCGCTGCCCGCCCTGTCGCTCGGCGAGGTGCTCGCCACCTCCGACCTGCCGGGCGGCGTCGTGAACGTGCTGTCGGGAAGGGCGGCGGAGATCGCCCCTTCGCTGGCCGCGCACCAGGACGTCAACGCCATCGATCTGACCGGCGCGGACGCCGACCTGGCCCGTGACCTGGAGATCGCCGCGGCGGACAATCTCAAGCGCGTGCGCCGCCCCCAGGCCGTGGACAGCGACTGGTCGGCCGACCCCGGCACCGGCCGTCTGACCTCCTTCCTGGAGATCAAGACCGTCTGGCACCCGACCGGGTCGCTGGGCGCCTCCGGCTCCTCGTACTGAGCCGCACCGCGCCACCCCTACCGAAGGCCCCGTCCCTCCCCCGTCCGGGAGCGGGCGGGGTCTTCGCACAGCGTCCGCGCCCTGGCATTCTCAGGCCCGGCCCCGACGCCGCGGGCCCTCGTCCCCGTAGCGCCCGGAGCCTGCCCGCCCATGTCCGACATCCTGCGCGAGGTCCTTCTCATCGCGGCCGTGTTCGTCGCCGGCTTCGCCCTGAGCGTCCTTCGCCACGTGGCGGGCCGCCGCCTGACCCGCCGCATACGGGCGGGGCGGCCCGCCCGTATCCCCTGCGACTGGTACCCGGCCGAGGACGCGAAGCCCGTACGCGCCCACGCCGTGGTCCTGGCCGGAGCCCCGCTGTATCTGCTGCGCCGGGGCGGCCCCGCCCTGCGCGTCGAGCCGGGCGGCACCGTGCGGCGGCAGTTCGCCGCGAGGTCACCACGGAGCGGCCGGCAGGGCGAGTGGACCGGCCTCGCCTACCGGGCCCCGGATTCGCCGGAGCCCGGGGGCGGCGGGCTCCTCCGTCTCTCCGTGCCCGAGGAGCATGTCAAGGCCCTGAGCGCGGCCCTCGAAGCGCGCGACGGGCGCCCACGCCCCGCGCAGAATGCCCCTGCGTATCGCGCGCAGGAGCGCACGCTGGGCCGCCGAGGACTTCTTCGCTGTGTGTCGTGCCGTGAAGTGCCGCCCGTTTCCGGTACCGGCGCCGGTTGGCCCGCCGCCGCAGATCGAGTAATCGTACGCGTACGCAACGTAGTTGAGGCGCGGCCGTGCCACAAAGGCCGACCCGCGGGGTCCACCGGGGGCGGGGATGCCTCACACTGGTGTCTCGTGAGTTCCCATCCCCCGATACCGACCCGGGTCGTCCTGCTGGCAGGTCCTTCCGGCTCCGGCAAGTCGTCGTTCGCGTCCCGCTCCGGGCTTCCCGTGCTGTGCCTGGACGACTTCTACAAGGAGGCCGGCGACCCGACGCTGCCGCAGGTGCCGGGCAGCTCGGACATCGACTGGGACTCGCCCCGCTCCTGGGACACGGAGACGGCCGTCGCCGCGATCGCGGAGCTGTGCCGCACGGGCCGCACCCGCGTTCCCGTCTACGACATCGCGATCAGCGCGCGCGTGGGCGAGGAGACGCTCGACATCGAGCGCACGCCCCTGTTCATCGCGGAGGGCATTTTCGCCGCGGACATCGTGGAGCGCTGCCGGGACCTCGGGCTGCTGGCCGACGCGCTGTGCCTGCGCGGGCGTCCATCCACGACGTTCCGCCGCCGGCTGCTGCGGGACCTCAGGGAGGGCCGCAAGTCCGTGCCGTTCCTGCTGCGCCGCGGCTGGCGCCTGATGCGCGCGGAGCGCGGCATCGTGGCCCGCCAGACGGCGCTCGGCGCGCACGCGTGCGGCAAGGAAGAAGCCCTCGGCCGCCTGGCCGCGGCCGCCGCGGGCCGGTGCGTGAAGGCCCGCGCCCAGGCGTGAGCGCCCCGCACACCCCGTACACATGAAAGCGGGACCGGAGAGACCCCCCGGCCCTCCGGTCCCGCTTCGTTCCCCCGTGAAGATCCCCCGTGATCCCCTCGGTACCGCTCCCCCCGTACAACCGCCGCGTCCCCCCGGAGCGACGGCCCGCCCCCAGCCTTCAGGCCACCAGCTCGCCGAAGGACTCCTCCAGGTCACGGCCGAAGCTGAGGACCTCGTCCTCGCGCAGCCGGCGCAGGGAGCGCCAGATGCTCGACTTCACCGTGCCGACACTGATGTCGAGGATGTCCGCGATCTCGGGGTCCGTACGACCCTCGTAGTAGCGCAGGACGAGCATCGTGCGCTGCAGTTCGGGGAGGCGGGCCAGGGCCTGCCAGAGAACCGCGCGCAGCTCCGTGCCGCGCATCGCGTCCGTGTCGCCCGCCGTCTCCGGCAGTTCCTCGGTCGGGTACTCGTTCAGCTTGCGGCGGCGCCACGCGCTGATGTGCAGATTGGTCATGGTGCGGCGGAGGTAGCCCCCGACCGCCGCCTTGTCGCTGATCCTGTCCCAGGCGCGGTACGTCGAGAAGAGGGCGCTCTGGAGCAGGTCCTCGGCCTCGAACCGGTCACCGGTCAGGTGGTAGGCGGTTGCGTACAGGGAGGCGCGGCGTTCCTGGACGTAGGCCGTGAACGCCGCTTCGGCATCTGCAGCTTCCGACAGGGACTTCTTCCGCTCCCCCGGTTCCTCCCCGTACGCGGCTCCCCCGTCGGATACCGCCTGGTTCGCGTCAACCACCGTCATGTACGTGGTGTGCTGACGCCCGGTGCCGCGAGCGCACCCCCGCCCGCTCACGGCACCGGACAGCTCGTGCTTCCCGGAACCGGGACTCCGCACGAGAGCGTCATGAAGACGTGTGACAACTGCGCCAGTGGTGGTGCTGTGCAGCGTGTTCATCTCGCGCCCCCCGTCGTGGAGTCTCGGTTTCCCGTGGCCGCCGAGGACTTGCGTCCTTGCGATGTCCAAAAGCTTGCCCGGGCCACTTCATGACGGTGTCCGCCGACTGTCACAGACCTGTCACAGGGCCCGGGCGTGTGCGAGTCGTGTGTGGATGGGGCCCGAGGCCCCCTCATTACGAGCTTGGGAGCGCTCCAACGGTCGAACTTGAGCCGTGCCATGGGACAGAATGACGTCTGTGCCTTCCCTGTTGCTGATCGAGGACGACGACGCCATCCGAACGGCCCTGGAGCTGTCCCTTACGCGCCAGGGCCATCGGGTTGCCACCGCTGCCACCGGCGAGGACGGTCTGAAGCTGCTGCGCGAGCAGCGGCCTGACCTGATCGTGCTGGATGTGATGCTGCCCGGCATCGACGGGTTCGAGGTGTGCCGGCGCATCCGGCGCACGGACCAGCTGCCGATCATCCTGCTCACGGCGCGCAGTGACGACATCGACGTGGTGGTCGGGCTGGAGTCCGGCGCCGACGACTACGTCGTGAAACCGGTGCAGGGGCGGGTGCTCGACGCCCGGATCCGGGCGGTGCTCCGGCGGGGCGAGCGGGAGGCCAACGACGCCGCGTCGTTCGGCAGTCTCGTCATCGACCGGGCCGCGATGACGGTCACGAAGAACGGCGAGGACCTCCAACTGACGCCCACGGAGCTGCGGTTGCTCCTCGAGCTGAGCCGCAGGCCGGGACAGGCGCTGTCGCGGCAGCAGTTGCTGCGTCTGGTGTGGGAGCACGACTACCTCGGTGACTCGCGGCTCGTCGACGCGTGTGTGCAGCGGCTGCGCGCGAAGGTCGAGGACGTGCCGTCGTCGCCGACGCTGATCCGTACGGTGCGCGGGGTCGGCTACCGGCTGGACACGCCTCAGTGAGTGATGCGCACGACCGGCTGCGGGGGTGGGCCGCGGCGAAGAAGGCGATACTCGCGGGCCTGCGCTTCACGAGCCTGCGGCTGCGGCTCGTCCTCGTCTTCGCCCTGGTGGCGCTGACCGCGGCGGTGTCGGCGTCCGGGATCGCGTACTGGCTCAACCGCGAGGCGGTGCTGACGCGGGCGCAGGACGCGGCGCTCAGCGACTTCCAGCAGGAGATGCAGAACCGGGCCGCGGCACTGCCCGAGCATCCGACGCAGGGCGAGCTGCAGCATGCGGCGAACCTGATGGCGAGCAGCAGCCAGCACTTCAGTGTGCTGCTGATCAGTGACGACTCCGAGAACCCCGAGAACAGCGTCGGCCGGCGGATCGCCGGGAACTCCGATCTGGACGCGATCACGCTGGCCGAGGTGCCGCGTTCGCTGCGGGACGCGGTGAACAGGGAGCAGCCCCTCACGGACGGCAACAAGCACCCGTACCACCTGTACTGGCAGCGGATCGTCAGCAATGACACGCCGTATCTGGTCGGTGGGGCGCGGGTGATCGGCGGGGGGCCGACGGGCTACATGCTCAAGTCCCTGGAGCCGGAGGCGAAGGATCTCAACTCCCTCGCCTGGTCGCTCGGGATCGCGACGGCGCTCGCGCTGGTCGGTTCGGCGCTGCTCGCGCAGGCCGCGGCGACGACGGTGCTCAAGCCGGTGCACCGGCTCGGGAGGGCGGCGCGGCGGCTCGGCGAAGGAAAGCTGGACACGCGTCTGCGCGTGTCCGGTACGGATGAACTGGCCGACCTTTCCAGGACGTTCAACAGGACCGCGGAGAATCTGGAGAAGAAGGTCGCCGACATGAGTGCGCGCGAGGAGGCGTCGCGGCGCTTCGTCGCCGACATGTCGCACGAGCTGCGTACGCCGCTGACGGCGATCACCGCCGTGACGGAGGTGCTTGAGGAGGAGCTCGACGCGGAGACCGGTTCGGTCGACCCGATGATCGAGCCCGCCGTGCGCCTCGTGGTGAGCGAGACGCGCCGGCTGAACGACCTGGTGGAGAACCTCATGGAGGTGACCCGCTTCGACGCGGGCACCGCCCGGCTCGTCCTCGACCAGGTCGACATCGCCGACCAGATCACGGCCTGCATCGACGCCCGTGCCTGGCTCGACGCGGTGGACCTGGACGCGGAGCGCGGCATCATGGCCCGCATCGACCCGCGCCGCCTCGACGTCATCATGGCGAACCTGATCGGGAACGCGCTCAAGCACGGCGGCTCGCCGGTGCGGGTGTCCGTGCGGCTCGCGGACTCGGAGCTGGTGATCGAGGTCCGTGACCACGGGCCGGGTATCCCGCAGGACGTGCTCCCGCACGTCTTCGACCGGTTCTACAAGGCGAGCGCGTCGCGTCCGCGTTCGGAGGGCAGCGGGCTCGGTCTCTCGATCGCCCTGGAGAACGCGCACATCCACGGCGGCGAGATCACGGCCGCCAACTCCCCTGACGGCGGCGCCGTGTTCACGTTCCGGCTGCCGCTCGACGCGTCACCGCTGACGCTGCCACCCGATGAAGAAGGGGCCGAGGGCGCCGACGGTGGCGGTTCCGGTGAGGAGGGCGGCGCGCGATGACCGCACGCAGGACAGGACGGCGTGACGCGGTGCTGGGCGCGGCGGTGCTCGCCGCGCTGCTCGCCGGGTGCGGGATCAGGCCGACGGAGGTGCCGACGGACTTCGGGGCCGCGCCGTCGCGGGTGCCGTGCACGCTCTCGGAGCCGGATCTGGAGTCGCGCACGGGCGGCGAGTTCGCCGTGCAGGTGTATCTGGTCTGTACGTCGCAGCTGGTGAGCGTCGACCGGACGGTGACCCTGCCGAAGGGGCGGGGCACCTCGGACCGGGTGCGGCTCGCGCAGGCGCTGCTCGACGAGCTGGAGCAGTCTCCGGGCGGAGCCGAGCGGCAGGCGGGGTACACGACGGACGTCAGGCCCGGGATGACCGTCTCGGGGCCGGGCAAGGGTGACCCGGACAACGCGCTGCGGCTGAGCGTCCCGCCGGACGACCTCTCGCCGTACGCGCTGGCCCAGATCGTGTGTACGTATGCGAACGGCGGGGCCGCGGCAAAGGACGACAAGGTCGTGCTCGGCGGGCCGGGTGACGACGCTCTGCGCGCGTACGACTGCTCCCCGGAGATGCGGACGCGGCCGGGGCTCGCGCCGGCGCCCGCCGAGACGGTCGGCTGACGGGGGCGGGCGCGGTTGTCGCGGGCGGACGCCGGCGAGGCGGAACCGATCGTCCCGCCGTCCGCGTCTAGGGGGGCGTGCAGCGCCATCGCCCGGGCGGCTCCAAGGCCGCTATTCGCTTCCGTACGGCAGGGGTAGTCCTCCTTGCCGCGCATCTGCTTCTCGTCTGCTGGATCACGCTGCGACCACTGGACGTGCCGTGGGTCAGCGCCGCGAACCTGCACCCGTTCGCCGGGATCAGGGCGGATCTCGCGCTCGGTCCGGCCCAGGCGGTGCGGCGCATCGGCAAGGAGCTGGTGCTGCTCGCGCCTCTGGGGGTGCTGCTTCCGGTCGTCGGAGGGCGGCTCGTCGTCTCGCCGCTGGGTTCGCTGGTGCGTACGGTCGCCGCGGGAGCGCTGCTCTCGCTCGGCATCGAGCTGCTGCAGACCGGGGTGCCGGGGCAGGTCGTGGACATCGACTCGCTGTTCCTGAACACGCTGGGCGTGGCCCTCGCGCACGCGGCCGTGGTGCCGACTCTCAGGGGCAGGCTCCGCCGCAGGACCGAGGTCACCGCCCTCCCCCGGGAGGAGCCCTCTCAGGGGCGGACCCCGACGATTTCCAGGGTCGGCATCGCCCCGTGAGCTGACGCTTCGCCCGATTCGTCACCGTAGCTTTGAAGCCATCAGAGACGTCCCGGCCGTCCCGGCCAAGGGGGCGCCTCACCGCTACGGTTCGCGAAGGAGCCCACCATGACCGCCCTGGCCCGCCCCACGAACGGACGGATGATCGGCGGAGTGTGCGCAGCGCTGGCAAGGCGCTTCGGCACCTCCGCGACCACGATGCGCGTGATCTTCGTGCTCTCGTGTCTGCTTCCCGGTCCCCAGTTCCTGCTGTACATCGCGCTGTGGGTCCTGCTGCCGAGCGAGGGCAAGGTCCGCCAGGCGTGGTGACGACGGGATCCGCGGGCTGATGTACGACGAGGCAGGCTGACGTACGACGAGGAGGGGCGCACCCCGCGCGAGCGGGTGCGCCCCTCCAGTGTGTCCTGCGTGTGCCGGCCGGGTGGGTCAGCCGCCGATGGGCAGGGACTTGGCCACCGGCAGCTGGTGGACGGGCAGGCCGCCGATGAGGCCGCTGACCGGGCTGCTGCCGTCGGTCGGGAGGACCTTCTCGGCGGCGGTGTTCAGGCCACCGCCGATGGCCTTCTGGCCTTGCGCGAGGGACTCGGTGCTGCCTGCGGGCAGTACCTGCGCGACCTGCCCGGCGGGGAGCGTGCTGGTCACGGTGTCCAGGGCGGAGCCCGCGTCCGGGAGGGCGGGGGCGGCGGACGCGGCACCGGCGCCCGCGGCGGCGAAGGCGGCACCGAGGGCGGCGACACCGAGGGTCTTGACAGCAGACTGCTTCATTGTGAAATGAGTCCTCGTGAACGGGGGCTTGAGCGGTTCACGACCGTAAACATGTGTCAGGGCGTGTCGCAACCAGCGAAATGCACGCAGAAGCGGCCGGGAGTTAATACTCCCGGCCGCTTCGGATTCGCACAAAGATGCGCTACTGGGCGACAGAACCCCTGGTCGAGGCCGTCCGACGGAACAGCCATTCGGATTTCAACTCGGCATATCCCGGCTTGATGACGTCATTGATCATGGCCAGTCGTTCATCGAAAGGAATGAATGCTGATTTCATCGCATTGACAGTGAACCACTGCATGTCGTCGAGCGTGTAGCCGAATGCGTCGACCAGGTGCTCGAATTCGCGGCTCATGCTGGTGCCGGACATGAGGCGGTTGTCGGTGTTCACCGTGGTGCGGAAGTGCAGCTTGCGGAGCAGGCCGATGGGGTGGTCCGCGTAGGAGTCGGCGGCGCCCGTCTGGAGGTTGGAGCTCGGGCACATCTCCAGGGGGATGCGCTTGTCGCGTACGTAGGAGGCGAGACGGCCGAGCGTGACCGTGCCGTCGTCCTCGACCTTGATGTCGTCGATGATCCGCACGCCGTGGCCGAGGCGGTCGGCGCCGCACCACTGGAGGGCCTGCCAGATGGAGGGCAGGCCGAAGGCCTCGCCCGCGTGGATCGTGAAGTGGTTGTTCTCGCGCTTGAGGTACTCGAAGGCGTCGAGGTGGCGGGTGGGAGGGAAGCCGGCCTCCGCGCCCGCGATGTCGAATCCGACAACACCGCCGCCCTCGGAGTCGCGATAGCGGTTGGCGAGTTCGGCGATCTCCAGGGCCCGGGCCGCGTGCCGCATGGCGGTGAGCAGGGCGCCCACGCGGATGCGGTGGCCGTTGGCCCTGGCGCGGCGCTCGCCTTCCCGGAAGCCTTCGTTGACCGCCTCGACGACCTCTTCGAGGGTGAGGCCCTGTTCGAGGTGCTGCTCGGGGGCGTAGCGGATCTCGGCGTAGACGACGCCGTCCTCGGCGAGGTCCTCGGCGCACTCGGCGGCGACCCGGAACAGCGCCTCGCGGGTCTGCATGACGGCGCAGGTGTGGGCGAAGGTCTCCAGGTAGCGCTCGAGGGAGCCGGAGTCGGCGGCCTCGCGGAACCAGATGCCGAGCTTGTCGGGATCGGTCTCCGGGAGGTTCTCGTAGCCCTGGCCCAGGGCGAGTTCGACGATGGTGCCGGGGCGAAGGCCGCCGTCGAGGTGGTCGTGCAGCAGCACCTTGGGGGCGCGAACGATCTGCTCGGGGGTCGGAATCTGCGAGTTTCCGCTGGTCTGGCTCGTCATTTCCGCACTCTAACGCCTACGCGCGTAGATACTCGATGGCGTCCGCCTGTCGATACGTAACGGTGACCCTGCGGACGGGTGGCGTACACCGGGCCTTCTGACACTGTTCTGTCATGGGACAGCAAGCGACGACGGTCCGTGAGGCCCGGCTCGGGAAGGCGATGGGGCCGGTTCCCGCGACGGTGAGCGGTGTGGTTCTGCTGCTTCCCGCGGGTGAGGAGACCTCCGCGCGCAGGCCGTCACCCCTGGCCTCGGCGGCCGTACGGACCCTGGGGCGCGCCCTCGTGCGCGAGGGACGGCGGGAGGGCCTGGCGGCGCATGTCGTGCACTACCGCGGCCGTGGCTGGAACGGCGCGCAGGCACAGCTCGCGCGCGACGCCGACTGGGCCGCGGACGAAGCCGTACGGCGCTACGGCGACATCCCCGTCTGCCTCGTCGGGGTCGACATGGGTGCCCGCGCGGCGCTGCGCGCGGGCGGGCACAGCGCCGTCAACTCGGTGCTCGCGCTTGCCCCTTGGCTGCCCGAGGAGGACGTCGCCGCGCCACCCGAACCGGTGAAACAGCTCGCGGGCCGCCGCGTTCTGATCGTGCACGGCACGAACGACGAGCGCACGGATCCCGAGCTGTCGTTCCGCCTGGCCGCCCGCGCGAAGAAGTCCAACCGCGACATCTGCCGCTTCGAGGTCCACTCCGACGGCCACGCGCTCCACCAGCACCGCACCGAGGTCCACGCCCTGTCCCGCGACTTCGTGCTCGGCTCGCTCTTCGGCCGGGCGTTCTCGCGGCCGCTGCAGGACGCGCTGGCCGCGCCGCCGCCGCTGGGGCTGCGGATGCCGCTGGCCTCGGGCTTCGGCAGGTCGCCCGCGCGGTGACTACTCCTGCGCGCGCGTCCACTCGGAGAGCAGCTTGCCGCGCCGGGAGAGCAGGAACTTCTTGAACGCCGCGACGGGCGGGGTGTCCGGATGGCCGTCGAGCCAGGCCACGCCGATCTCGCGCACCGCCCGCTGCCCGGTCACGGTCAGCTCCACAACTCCCGGGCGCGGTACGGCCGGTGGCGGCAGGAGCGCCACACCGAGGCCCGCCGCGACGAGGCCGCGCAGGGTCTCCGTCTCCTCGCCCTCGAAGGCGATGCGCGGCTTGAACCCCGCCTCCGTGCACAGGCCGTCGGTGATGCGGCGCAGCCCGTAGCCGGGTTCGAGGGTCACGAACGTCTCGTCGGCCGCCTCCGCGAGGCGGACGCGCTTGCGGCCCGCGAGGCGGTGGTCGTCGGGGACGACCAGGCGCAGGCGCTGCTCGTCGAGGCGGCGCGCGACGAGGCCGGGCGCGTCGGGGACGGGCGAGGTGAGGCAGAGGTCGAGCTCGCCGGCGCGCAGGCGCTCCAGCATCGCCTCGCCGTAGTTCTGGACGAGGCTGAAGCGGATACGGGGGTGGTCGGCGCGGAAGGCGCGGATCAGGCCGGGGACGGTCTCGGAGCCCATGGTGTGCAGGAAGCCGAAGGCGACCTTGCCCGACGCGGGGTCGGCGTCGGCCCGTACGGACTCGGCGGCGCGGCCGACCTCGGCGAGCGCCCTGTCGACGGACATGAGGAAGGTACGGCCCGCCGGGGTGAGCGAGACGGTGCGGCCGTGGCGCGCGAACAGCTCCACGCCGAGGTCCTGTTCGAGGCGGACCAGGGCGCGCGACAGCGTCGACTGGGGGATCTCCAGCTCGTGCGCGGCCCGCGTGACGTGCTCGGTGCGGGCGACCGCGGCGAAGTACGACAGGCGGGGCGCGAGCGTCCTCACGATGTCTTCTGTGTCACTGGACGGTGACAGTCGAGTCTCTGGGCTCTGCTTATGCGCCATGGGATTGATTATGGCGTTTTCATGCATTGGACGCATGAAACACGGAGGCCTACCTTCGAGATATGCCTCCTGCCAGTAGCGGGGCGGCCGCCACCCAAGCGGTCGCCGCCCGTAAGCCGTCGTCCCCCGAAGCCCCCGACACCCGTCTGAACCCGGGCGGCCCCGGTTACCGCCGGATGAGCTTCGCCCTCTTCCTGGCCGGGGTCGCGACCTTCGCCCTCCTGTACTCCACGCAGGCCCTGCTCCCCCTCGTCTCCGCCGACTTCGGCGCCAGCGCGAGCGCCGCGAGCTGGACCGTCTCCGGCGCGACGGGCGCGCTCGCCCTGTGTGTACTGCCGCTGAGCGCCCTGTCGGAGCGGTTCGGACGGCGCACCGTGATGACGGCGTCCCTGACGGTGGCGGTCGCGGTCGGCCTGCTCGTGCCCTTCGCTCCCTCGCTCGGCGCGCTGATCGCGCTGCGGGCCCTCCAGGGCGCCGCGCTCGCCGGTCTGCCGGCCTCCGCGATGGCGTATCTCGCGGAGGAGGTGCGGCCCAAGGCACTGGTCGCCGCGATCGGCCTGTTCGTGGCGGGCAACTCCATCGGCGGGATGAGCGGCCGGGTCATCACCGGGTGGGTCGCGCAGGAGTGGGGCTGGCGCGCGGCGGTCGCCACGATCGGCGTGATCGCCGTGGGGTGCGCGGTCGCGTTCCGGCTGCTGCTGCCGCAGCCCCGGCACTTCACCCCGGGCTCGCTGCGGCCGCGGGTCCTGGCCCGCACGGTGCGCGGCCACCTCGCGAACCCGCTCCTGTGCCGTCTGTACGTGATCGGTGCCCTGTTCATGACGGTCTTCGGCGCCGTCTACACGGTGATCGGCTACCGGCTCACGGCCGCGCCGTTCTCGCTCCCGCAGGGCATCATCGGCTCGATCTTCCTGGTGTACCTGGTGGGTACGGTCTCCTCGGCCGCGGCCGGCAAGCTCGTCGCGCGGCTCGGGCGGCGCGGGGCGCTGTATCTGGCGGTGGGCACGACGGCGTCCGGGCTGCTGCTCTCGCTCGGCGACGCGCTCGTCATGGTGCTGCTCGGCCTCGTCCTGATCACGGCCGGCTTCTTCGCGGGCCACGCGGTGGCCTCGTCCTCGGTCAGCCACACGGCGACGCACGGGCGGGCGCAGGCGTCCGCGCTGTACCAGTCCGTGTACTACATCGGCTCCAGCGTGGGCGGCACGCTCGGCGCGGTGGCCTTCCACGCGGGTGGCTGGGCCGGGACCGTGGCCCTCGGCCTGGTGGCGGTGCTCGGCGTCGTGTCGGTGACCCTGTGGGGCTCGCACGCGGCGCGGGTGCAGCAGCGGCAGACGCTCGTGGCGGCGCACTGACCGCGCCCGGATCTTACTGACAACGGCCCCCGGACCGGCGCATTTCGCCGGTCCGGGGGCCGTTGTCAGTGCACTGCGGTAGCTTCCGAAGTGCTGGGACTTGCATGGACTTTCGGGACTTGTCAGAAGCCGCAGGGCGGGGTGTGGACATGAGTGACATCGCAGGGACGACCACTGAGCTGGACGTCCGTCTCGAGCAGTACCGGGTCGAGCTGACCGGGTACTGCTACCGGATGCTGGGCTCGGCCTTCGAGGCCGAGGACGCGGTGCAGGACACGATGGTCCGCGCCTGGCGCAGCTTCGACAAGTTCGAGGGCCGCTCCAGCCTGCGGTCCTGGCTGTACCGCATCGCGACGAACGTCTGCCTGGACATGCTGAACGCGGGCAACAAGCGGGCCCGGCCGATGGACCTGACGGCGGCGGCGCCGCTCGCCCAGGCGGCGCTCACACCCCGGCCGGACAACGTGTGGCTGGAGCCGATGCCGGACGCGCGCGTGCTGCCGACGGTGCACGACCCGGCGGAGGCGGCGGTGGCGCGGGAGTCGGTGCGGCTCGCGTTCGTGGCGGCGCTCCAGCAGCTCCCGGCCAAGCAGCGGGCCGTGCTCATCCTGCGCGAGGTCCTGGCCTGGAAGGCGCAGGAAGTCGCCGAGCTCCTCGACACCTCGGTGGCGTCGGTGAACAGCGCGCTCCAGCGGGCCCGCGCCACGCTCGCCGAGCCCCCGGTCGAGAAGAAGGGCTCCGACGGCGAGCTGGACGAGGAGCACCAGGCGCTCCTCGAGCGCTATGTCGCCGCGTTCGAGGGCTACGACATGAAGGCGCTCACGGCGCTGCTCGCCGAGGACGCCATCATGACGATGCCGCCGTTCGACCTGTGGCTGCGCGGCACGCCGGACATCACGGGCTTCATGACGACGATCGGCGCCTCATGTGCCGACAGCCGGCTGGTGCCCGTCGAGGCCAACGGCTCGCCCGCGTTCGCCCACTACAAGCCCGACCCGGACAAGGGCGGGTTCTCGCCGTGGGCCGTCCAGGTCCTCGAGGTCTCAGAGGGCCGGATCACCGGACTCCACTGCTTCCTGGACACAGCGCGCTATTTCCCGCTCTTCGGCCTGCCGCTCCATCTCGACGACCAGCCCGCCTAGGCCGGGCAGGCCGACCAACTGAAGCAGGGCCCACAGAGCCGGGGACGGATCGCGCAGCCGCAGTCCTGACCCGGCTCTGCGGGCGGCGAGCTGCATCCGGGCGAGCGCGTCCACGGTGGCGAGATCGGCCGTGGTGACGGCCGCGAGGTCGCAGACGATGTCGCGCGAGGGGGCGCGGGCGCACGCCGTGCGCACCTGGTCGCACAGGTGCGGCACATCGCCGCGGCGCAGAGGGCCGGCGGGAGCCAGGTCGGGAGGTCGGGAAGCAGCCACGCTAGGGAGACCGGCGCGGCGGCGGGAACTCATCGGCGGTCCGGCCGCGCGCCGGGTGCCGTGCATCACGCCGCCCTGGTGTCACGCGCATCACGTTGACCCTGTGTCGGGTGGCCTCCGAGGCTAGGGGGATGCCCCTTGATCGCGTACCTGCTCAGCCGTCCGCACGACGCCGGCAGGGGGCATCGTGGCAGGGGTGCTGAACGGGTTCGCCGTCATCGCGGTGGTCATCGCCGTCGGCTTCCTGATCGGCAAGCGCGGCTATCTCGGGGACAACGGCCGCGAGGTCCTCACCAAACTCGCCTTCCATGTCGCCACTCCCGCGCTGCTGTTCACCACGCTCGCGAAGGCCGATCTCTCGGTGATCCTGTCGCCGCGGCTGCTGGTGACGGCGCTGAGCACGGCGGCCGCCGCCGGGGTGTTCATCGCGGTGGGTGTCGCGCGCCGGTGGGGCGTGGGGCGGACGACGATCGGCGCCCTGTGCTCCAGCTACGTCAATTCGGGCAACCTCGGCATCCCCATCGCCGTGTACGTCCTCGGCGACGCCTCTCTGGTCGCGCCCGTGCTGCTTTTCCAGCAGATCGTGGTGACGCCGATAGCGATGACGGTCCTCGATCTCTCGGAGGCCGGTCGGACGCGGCCCCTGTGGCAGCGGATCGTCACGCCGCTGCGCAACCCGATCGCGGTCGGCGCGCTCGCGGGCGTGATCGTGGCGGCGACGGGGTGGACGGTGCCGGGTCCCGTCTTCAACCCCGTCGATCTGATCGGCAAGATGTCCGTGCCGGTGGTGCTGCTCGCGTACGGGATCTCGCTGTGCGGGAGTTCGCTGCCGGCCCGGCGCGGTTCCGACCGGGTGCCGGTGCTGCTGTCGGTGGCCCTGAAGTCGGTGGGGCAGCCCGCGGTGGCGTGGGTGCTCGCGGCGGGCGTCTTCGGCCTGCGGGGCGCGTCACTCCTGGACGTGGTGGTGACGTCGGCGCTCCCGGCCGCGCAGAACCTCTTCACGTACGCGTCGCGCTACAACGTCGCGGAGAAGCTGGCGAGGGAGTCGATCCTGCTGACGACGCTGGCGTCGGTGCCGGCGCTGGTGGTGATCGCGGCGTTGCTGGGGTGAGCCGGACGGGACCGGCAAGGGTCTGCCGATCCCGTTCACCCGTACGAGGAAACCCCAGGTCAGCCGATGCGTTCCCGCACGACCGGCATGGGCTCGAATGCCGTGCCCGGGGCCGAGATGTCGTAGGAACCCTCGACGGACTCAAGGGCGTACTCGAAGCGCTCCGGGGTGTCCGTGTGCAGGGTCAGGAGGGGCTGGCCCGCGGTGACGGGCTCGCCCGGCTTGGCGTGGAGTTCGATGCCGGCAGCGGCCTGGACCGGGTCCTCCTTGCGGGCGCGGCCCGCGCCGAGGCGCCAGGCGGCGACACCGATGCCGTACGCGTCGAGGCGGGTCAGGACACCGGAGGCGGGCGCCGTGACGACGTGCTGCTCACGGGACGTGGGCAGCGCCGCGTCCGGGTCGCCGCCCTGCGCGGCGATCATGCGGCGCCAGACGTCCATCGCGGAGCCGTCGGCGAGGGCCTTCGCCGGGTCGGCATCCTTGATGCCCGCCGCGTCGAGCATCTCGCGGGCCAGGGCGAGGGTGAGCTCGACGACGTCGGAGGGGCCGCCGCCCGCCAGTACCTCTACGGACTCCCGGACTTCGAGCGCGTTGCCGGCGGTGAGGCCGAGCGGCGTCGACATGTCGGTGAGCAGGGCGACCGTGTGAACGCCGCTGTCGGTGCCCAACTCGACCATGGTGGAGGCGAGTTCGCGGGCGTCCTCGATGGTCTTCATGAACGCGCCGGTGCCGACCTTGACGTCGAGGACGAGCGAGCCCGTGCCCTCGGCGATCTTCTTCGACATGATCGAGGAGGCGATGAGCGGGATCGCCTCGACGGTGCCGGTGACATCGCGCAGCGCGTAGAGCTTCTTGTCCGCGGGGGCGAGCCCGTCGCCGGCCGCGCAGATCACGGAGCCGACGGTGTCGAGGACGTTCAGCATCTCGTCGTTGGAGAGCAGGGCGCGCCAGCCGGGGATGGACTCCAGCTTGTCGAGGGTGCCGCCGGTGTGGCCGAGGCCGCGGCCGGAGAGCTGCGGGACGGCGGCGCCGCACGCGGCGACCAGCGGGGCGAGCGGCAGCGTGATCTTGTCGCCGACGCCGCCGGTGGAGTGCTTGTCGGCGGTCGGGCGGGACAGGGACGAGAAGTCCATGCGCTCGCCGGAGGCGATCATCGCGGCGGTCCAGCGGGCGATCTCCGTACGGTTCATGCCGTTGAGGAGGATCGCCATGGCGAGCGCCGACATCTGCTCGTCCGCGACGACGCCGCGTGTGTACGCGTCGATGACCCAGTCGATCTGCTCGTCGCTGAGTTCGCCCCGGTCCCGCTTGGTCCGGATGACGGAGATGACGTCCATGGCGTTGTCCTTCCGCAGGTGGCAGCAGGCCGACTCTACGCGCATAGAGCGACCCGTTGAAAGCGGCCCCGCCCAACAGGGCGGGGCCTTCGGTCAGTTGAGGTGCTGGGGTCCGAACGCGTCGGGGAGCATCTCGCCGAGCGGGCGGATCCCCGATGTCGTCTCCAGGAGCAGCTCGGTGCCCCCGAACTCGTAGAGGAGCTGGCGGCAGCGGCCGCACGGCATCAGGATCTCGCCCTTGCCGTCCACGCACGTGAAGTGCGTCAGGCGGCCGCCGCCGGTGAGCTGGAGCTGCGAGACGAGCCCGCACTCGGCGCACAGGCCGAGCCCGTACGACGCGTTCTCGACGTTGCAGCCCGACACGGTGCGGCCGTCGTCCACGCGGGCCGCGGCGCCGACCGGGAAGGCCGAGTACGGCACGTACGCGCGGGACATGGCCTCGCGGGCCGCCTCCCTGAGTGCTTCCCAGTCGGCTTCCGTCACTTGCCCTGACCCTTCCGGTAGCGCATGCCGTCGGCCTTGGGCATCCGCAGCCGCTGCGCGGACAGGGAGAGCACCAGGAGGGTGACGACATACGGGGTGGCGCCGACGAAGTCGCCGGGCACCTCATCCGTCAGGAGGTACCAGACCAGGACGACCGCGGCAATCACCGCGCTGATCGTGGCCTGGATCATGGCCTTGCGGTACGCCTTCCAGCCCGCGAGCAGAGCAAGGAGCACGACCAGCAGGAGCAGCAGCGCGTGGACGGTCTCGCCGCCGTTGCGCAGCTGGAGCGCGTCGGAGAAGCCGAACAGGCCCGCGCCCATGGCGAGTCCGCCCGGCCGCCAGTTGCCGAAGATCATGGCGGCGAGGCCGATGTAGCCGCGCCCGCCGGTCTGGCCCTCCAGGTAGCTGTGCGAGGTGACCAGCGCGAGGAACGCGCCGCCGAGACCCGCGAGTCCGCCGGAGATGGCGACGGCCGCGTACTTGTGCGCGTACACGTTGACGCCGAGGGACTCGGCCGCGACCGGGTTCTCGCCGCAGGAGCGCAGCCGCAGGCCGAACGAGGTGCGCCACAGCACCCACCAGCTGCCCACGAAGAGCAGCACGGCGAGGATCGTGATCACGGAGACGTTCGTGACCAGGCCGCCGAGGATGCCGGCCACGTCGGAGACGAAGAACCAGTGGTGCTGCTCGATGGAGTGCAGTCCGCTGGACAGGCCCGGGACGGTGAAGTCGCCGAGCGACTCGGCGGGCGGCGACTGCTTGGGGTTGCCGCCCTTGGTCGCGGGCTCGCCCTCGGCGAAGAACAGCTTGGCGAGGTACTGGGTGGCGCCGAGCGCGAGGAGGTTGACGGCGACACCGGAGACGATGTGGTCGACGCCGAACGTGATGGTGGCGACGGCGTGGATCAGACCGCCCAGCACACCGAAGCCGATGCCGCAGACGAGGCCGAGCCAGGGGCTGGCCTGCCAGCCGAGCCAGCCGGCGCCGAACGTGCCGAGGATCATCATGCCTTCGAGGCCGATGTTGACCACGCCGGCCCGCTCCGACCACAGGCCCGCGAGGGCCGCGAGGCCGATGGGCACGGCGAGTCCGAGCGCGGCGCCGATCTGGCCGCCGGAGGTGAGCTGGTCGGCGCCCGTGATGACGCGGACGGCGGAGACCAGGAACAGCGCGCCGACGACGATCATCAGGGTCTGGCCCGTGGAGAGCCGGCCGCGCGCCTTCTTGGCGCCGCTCACCGCGGGGGCCGCCGGCGGCGGGGTGTCGGTCGTCGTGGCGGTCATCCGGCCACCTCCTGCTTGTCGGTGCGGACGGCGGCGGCCTGCGCGGCGAGCTCGGCGCCGACCCGCTGCTGCTGGCGCTTGAGCCCGTAGCGGCGTACGACCTCGTAGGCGATGACGACGCACAGGACGATGACGCCCTGGATCACGCCGAGGATCTCCTTGTCGTAGCCCTGGAACTCCAGGTGGTTGGTGGTGCGCTCCAGGAAGCCCCACAGCAGGGCGCCGAGCGCGATGCCGACCGGGTGGTTGCGGCCGAGCAGCGCGATCGCGATGCCCGTGAAGCCGAGGCCGGCCGGGAAGCTGTTGTCGAACTGGTGGCTCTCGTTGAGCAGGGTCGGCATGCCGACGAGACCGGCCACCACACCCGAGATGATCATGCTGGTGGCGACCATCTTCTTGACGCTGACACCGCTCGCGGCTGCCGCGGACTCGGACTGGCCGACCGTGCGCAGGTCGAAGCCGAAGCGCGTACGCCCGAGGACGAACCAGTACGCGATGCCGACGAGCACGGCGATCACGATGAAGCCGTTCAGCTGGCCCGAGGCGCCGGTGTCGAAGTTGAAGAGGTACGAGGACGCGGGCAGCGGCTTGGTGGAGACCAGGGTGCCCGCCTCGTCGAGCTGGCCGAGCTTCCCGGGCTGCAGGAAGTAGGCGATGACCGCGGTGGCGATCGCGTTCAGCATGATCGTCGCGATGACCTCGCTGACGCCCCGCGTCACCTTGAGGATGCCCGCGATGCCGGCCCACAGGGCACCGGTTCCCATGGCCGCCAGCAGCATCAGCGGAATCGCGAGCCAGCCGGGCAGCGTGAGCGCCCCGCCGAGCACGGCCGCGACGAACGCGGCGAGCCGGTACTGGCCGTCGACACCGATGTTGAACAGGTTCATGCGGAAGCCGATGGCCACCGCGACACCCGCGAGGTAGTACGTCGTCGCCTTGTTGAGGATGTAGACCTGGCTGTCGCTCGCGGAGCCGTAGGTCACCATGTCGCTGAACGCGGCGAAGGGGTCCTTGCCGGTCGCCGCGATGATCACGGCGGTGACGACGAGCGCGGCGATGATCGCCAGGAGCGGGGCGGCGACCGCGAGGATCAGCCGCTCCTTGTCGATCCGGGACTTGCCCCGGGATATCAGTGTCTTCATCGGGCGTCCCCGCCTTCGGCGTCTTCCGTGTGCTCGAGGTGGCCGGAGGCCGCACCTGTCATGGCGGAGCCCAGCTCCTCCGGGGTGATGGTGGCGGGGTCGGCGTCGGCGACCAGGCGGCCGCGGTACATCACCCGCAGGGTGTCGGACAGGCCGATCAGCTCGTCCAGGTCGGCCGAGATGAGCAGCACGGCGAGGCCCTCGCGGCGGGCGCGGCGGATCTGGTCCCAGATCTGGGCCTGTGCGCCGACGTCCACACCGCGGGTGGGGTGGGCGGCGATCAGCAGCTTGGGCGCGTGGCTCATCTCGCGGCCGACGATCAGCTTCTGCTGGTTGCCGCCGGACAGGGAGGCCGCGGTGACCTCGATGCCGGGGGTGCGGACGTCGTAGTCGCGCACGATGCGCTCGGTGTCGGCGCGGGCGGCCTTGAGGTCGAGCAGCCCGCCCTTGGAGTTGGGCCGCTCGGTGACGTGGCCGAGGACCCGGTTCTCCCACAGCGGCGCTTCGAGGAGCAGCCCGTGACGGTGCCGGTCCTCGGGGATGTACCCGACACCGGCTTCGCGGCGCTTGCGGGTGGGGGTCCGGGTGACGTCGGCGCCGTTCAGGGCGACGGTGCCGCGGTCCGCGGTCCGCATGCCCATGATGGCCTCGACGAGTTCGGACTGGCCGTTGCCCTCCACGCCCGCGATGCCGAGGACTTCGCCGCGGCGGATGGTGAAGGTGATGTCGTCGAGGATGACGCGCTCGACGCCGTCCAGGTCGGTCTGCGTGAGGCGCACCCCGGCCAGGTGGAGCATCGGGGTGTCGGTGACCGTCGACTCCTCGGTCTCCGGCGACGGCAGCTCACTGCCCACCATGAGCTCGGCGAGCTGCTTGGTGCTGGTGTTCCTCGGGTCGGCCGTGCCGACCGTCGTCCCGCGCCGGATGACCGTGATCTCGTCCGCGACGGAGAGCACCTCACCCAGCTTGTGGGAGATGAAGATGACCGTGAGGCCCTCGGACTTGAGCTCGCGCAGGTTGTCGAAGAGCGCGTCGACCTCCTGCGGCACGAGGACCGCGGTGGGCTCGTCGAGGATCAGCGTCCGGGCGCCACGGTAGAGGACCTTGAGGATCTCGACGCGCTGGCGGTCGGCGACCCCGAGCTCCTCGACGAGGACGTCGGGGCGCACGCCGAGGCCGTACGCCTCCGATATCTCGCGGATCTTCGTACGTGCCTTGCCGCCGATGCCGTGCAGCTTCTCGGCGCCCAGGACGACGTTCTCCAGGACGGTGAGGTTGTCGGCCAGCATGAAGTGCTGGTGGACCATGCCGATGCCGCGAGCGATGGCGTCGGCGGGCGTGGCGAAGGTGACCTGGGTGCCGTCGACCGCGATGGTGCCCTCGTCCGGCTTCTGCATGCCGTAGAGGATCTTCATGAGGGTCGACTTGCCGGCGCCGTTCTCACCGCACAGGGCGTGGACGGTGCCCCGCCGTACGGTGATGTCGATGTCGCGGTTGGCGACGACGCCGGGAAAGCGCTTGGTGATGCCGCGCAGTTCGACGGCGGGAGGGCTGGACGCGTTGATGGCGCACTCTCCTCGGGGGACAGGACGTACGTACGGAAGGGGTGAACGGTCGCGCGGAGCCGCGCGGGGGCGCGTCGGCGACGGTAATACGCCAACTCTTAGCTACACGCGTAGAGTTGACACATTGTTATGGCTCGGCGAGGGGAAGCTTTCGCCATCCCCCCGCCGAGCCGGGCCCTTGGGGGCCTCAGGTCACGGGGTGGTCTTGACCTTGACCTTGCCGCTCGCGATCTGCTCCTTGGCGGCGTCCAGCTTGGCCTGGATGTCGTCGATGAAGCCGCCGGAGGTGGCGAGCGAGACGCCGCCGTCCTTCAGGGCGTAGGTGTTGGTGCCGGTCTTCGGCGAACCGTCCTTGACCGACTTGATCAGGTCGTAGACGCCGATGTCGACGTTCTTGACGACCGAAGTCAGGATCGAGGACTTGTACTTGGCCAGACCCGGGATGTTGTACTGGTCCGAGTCGACGCCGATCGCCCAGGCGCCCTTCGTGCCGGAGACGGCCTCGATGGCACCGTTGCCGGAGGAGCCGGCCGCCGAGTAGACGACGTCGGCGCCCTTGTCGAGCATGCCCTGGGCGGCTTCCTTGCCCTTGTCCGGGGAGGCGAAGCCGGAGGTGTCCGAACCGTGGCTCAGGTACTGGACGTCGACCTTGATCTTCGGGTTGGTGGCCTTGACGCCCTGGACGTAACCCGCCTCGAACTTCTTGATCAGCGGGACGTCGACACCGCCGATGAAGCCGACGTGGTCCTTCTTCGTCTTCAGCGCGGCGGCGACGCCGGCCAGGTAGGAGCCCTGCTCCTCGGTGAAGACGATGGAGTCGGTGTTCTTGGCGTTCACCACGGAGTCGACGATGCCGAAGGTGGTCTTCGGGTACTTCGCGGAGACCTTGGTCATCGAGGTGGCGTACGCGTAGCCGACCCCGATGATGGGGTTGTAGCCGGCGTCGGCCAGGTCGGACAGGCGCTGCTCGCGGTCGGCCTCGGTGTCGGAGGTCTTGGCGGTCAGCTCCTTGAGGTCACCGCCGAACTCCTTCTTGGCCTTGTCAGCACCGCGCGCGGCGGAGTCGTTGAAGGAGTGGTCACCACGGCCGCCGACGTCGAAGGCGAGGCCGATCTTGACGCCGCCCTTCTTGCCGGAGTCCGACGAGGAGCCCGAGGACTCGTTGTCCGAGGAAGTGCCGCCACATGCGGTGGCGGTGAGAGCGAGTGCCGCGGTGGCTATGCACGCAGCAGAGAGTTTGGCTACCCGGCGCAAGGGAGGCTCCTTCGACCTGACCTGAGCGCCGGGCTCCCGGCGCTGGTTTTCGGACGGATCGTAACGCGCGTAGATGTCAGATAAAGGGCCGTTCCGCAGCCGTTATCGGATTGACGCGAACGCCGCCCGGCCGTCCGGTCTACGGGGCGTTACGGGGGTGGGTCGGGTGGGTTACGTGCCGCCCACACCGACCCTTGCCCCGCACCGGTCTACGCCCCCTGCGTCCGTGCGGCCCCGTCCATGAGCGCCGCCGCGGTGAACAGCTCCACCCCTACGGTGATCGCCGACTCGTCGGCGTCGAAGTCGCCCTGGTGCAGGTCGCGTCCGCCGCGCTCGCCGGGGGTGCGCACCCCGAGGCGGGCCATGGCGCCGGGGACGTGCTCCAGATACCAGGAGAAGTCCTCGCCGCCCAGGCTCTGCTGGGTGTCCTCGACGGAGTGGGGGCCGCGGCGCAGGGTCATCGCCTCGGTCAGGAGATCGGTGACCTCCGGGTCGTTGACCACGGGCGGCACCCCGCGGATGTAGTTGATCTCCGACTTGGCCCGGTAGAGGTCGGCGATCTCCTGGATCGCGCCGTGCACCAGGTCCGGCGCCTGCCGCCACGCTTCGAGGTCGAGGCAGCGGACCGTGCCGGACAGCTCGGCGTGCTGCGGGACGACGTTGCACGCGTGGCCGGATTCGATGCGTCCCCAGGTCACGGCGAGGCCCGAACGGGCGTCGATGCGGCGGGCGACGAGCGCGGGGACCTCGGTGGCCACCTTCGCGGCGGCGGTCACGAGGTCGGTGGTGAGGTGGGGGCGCGCGGTGTGCCCGCCGGGCCCGTCGAGGGCGACCTCGAGCCGGTCGCAGGCCGAGGTGATCGCGCCGTGCCGCAGCCCGATCCGGCCCGCGTCGACCTTCGGGTCGCAGTGCACGCCGATGATCGACCCGACGCCTTCGAGCACGCCCGACTCGATGGCGTCGGGGGCGCCGCCGGGCAGCACCTCCTCGGCGGGCTGGAAGATCAGGCGTACGGGGTGCGGGAGCCGGCCCTGGCGGTGCAGCTCGGCGAGGACCAGGCCCGCGCCGAGCACGACCGTCGTGTGCACGTCGTGACCGCAGGCGTGGGCCCGGCCGGGCACGGTGGAGCGGTAGGTGCAGCTCGCCTTGGTGTCAGGGATGGGAAGCGCGTCGATGTCGGCGCGCAGGGCGAGCATGGGAGGCCCGCCGCGCCACTCCCCCTCCGCCGTGCCGATGTCGCAGACGAGTCCGGTGCCGATGTCCAGAATGCGGGGCGTGAGCCCGGCCTCCTCCAGGCGGGCCCTGATCGCCGCCGTGGTGCGGAACTCCTGGTTGCCGAGCTCGGGGTGCATGTGCAAGTCACGGCGGAAGGCGACCAGTTCGGCACGGAGCTCTTCGGACAGCGTGCCGGGCAGCGCTCCGGAGGTGACCGCTTCCCCGGGCTGACCGGCCTCGGACTCTCGGGACATCAATTGGTTCACCCTTTGAAGGGTAGGCCGGGGCAGGGGGCGGCCGCCCCACGATCAACAAAAGTTCAACCGAATTGGGGTAAGAAACCCGGCCCCGGTGCGCATGACCTACCCGTACGGGGGGTATGGGGTCTTTTTCGTCCCCCCGCTCACATCGCCGGGGCGACCGAGGCAAGGCGGTGTACGTCGCGTGCGGTGCCGGTGACGCCGGACAGGAAGCCCTGGGCGCGCGGTGAGGCGCTCTCCGTCAGCCAGGCGGGGTCGATGTCGCAGACGGCGACGCGGACCTCGGTGCCGACGAGGGCCAGGGGCAGGGTGTGGACGACCGTCGAGGGGAAGCTGAGGATCGTACGGCCGATGGGGCCGCGGCGGGCGATCAGTTCGAGCGGGAGGTCCGGGCGGACGATCTCCAGGCCGGTCTCGACCGCGAGGCGGTGCAGCTTGTCCGAGCTCTCGCGGCGGTGGGCGAAGTAGCGCGTCGCGCCGTGGGCGCGGGCGAGGGTGCGGACGGCCTCCAGGTAGCGGTCCGGGTCGACGACGCCGGTCTCGACGAGCGACGTGCCGACGAGGTCGGCGCCCTTCGTCATGCGGGGCGGGCCGAAGCGGGCGCGGGTCCAGGTGAAGTCGTTGCGGGTGACGCGGACACCGTCGGGGACGGAGTCGATCGGCATGGCCGAGAAGACCTCGACGGCGCGGCGGGCGCCGTCGGGGGTGAGGCGGCGGCGGGCGGCGGCGGACACGGGCGCGAAGACGACGTCGCGCGGTCCGGGGCGGCCGCCGCGACGGTGCCAGCGCACGAGGCGCTCACCGCGGGCGAGCTGGGAGACGAACTCCATGGTCGCGGTGCCGTCGTCGACGACGACGAGTTCGGGGGCCCGGGTGATCGTCAGCAGGAGCTGCACGTAGCGGGAGAACGGGTCGCCGATGACGATGCGGGCGGCCTTGCGCAGCGCGCCCGCGAGTCCGCCGATGGTGTGGAAGGGTGCGGTGGCGCCGCCGCGCGCCTCTTCCCAGCGGACAATGTGGCCCTCGTCGCGGGCGAGTTCGGCCATGCGGCGCAGCTGGCCGCGGGTCATGGGGTCCGTGGGCGACAGGACGACCAGGGTGATCCGGTCCGTCTTGTCGGTGCTCTCGGCGCGATGCGCCCATTCCAGGACGTTGAGGAGCTGGACGGGGCTCTCCACGAAACACAGGGTTCCGGAGCGGCGTCCGGAGCGTGCTGCTGACATGGGCGACATGGGCCCTCCGAGGGACCTGTGGGGGTTGGGGCCCGTGGGCCGGCGCCCGGCTGGGCGCCGGCCCACACGGGCGGACGTCGGACGGTCAGACGCCGACCGGCTCGCCCGCGGCGACGGCGATCTCCGACTCGGCGACGACGCCCGCGACGCGGCGGAGCTTCTTCATCGGGCCGAGCTCCGACTCGTAGACCTTCTTGACGCCGTCACCGAGGGACGCCTCGATGGTGCGGATGTCGCGCACGAGGCGGGTGAGGCCCTGCGGCTCGACGGAGGCGGCCTGGTCGGAGCCCCACATGGCGCGGTCGAGGGTGATGTGGCGCTCGACGAAGGCGGCGCCGAGGGCGACGGCGGCGAGCGTGGTCTGCAGGCCGGTCTCGTGGCCGGAGTACCCGATCGGGACGTTCGGGTACTCGGACTGGAGGGTGTTGATGACGCGGAGGTTGAGCTCCTCGGCCACCGACGGGTACGTCGACGTGGCGTGGCACATCAGGATGTTGTCCGAGCCGAGGACCTCGACCGCGTGGCGGATCTGCTTCGGCGTCGACATGCCGGTGGAGAGGATGACCGTGCGGCCGGTGGCGCGCAGGGCGCGGAGCAGCTCGTCGTCGGTGAGCGACGCGGAGGCGACCTTGTGGGCCGGGACGTCGAACTTCTCCAGGAAGGCGACGGCCTCGGTGTCCCACGGGGAGGCGAACCAGTCGATGCCGCGCTTCTTGCAGTGCTCGTCGATCTGGCGGTACTCGTCCTCGCCGAACTCGACGCGGTGGCGGTAGTCGATGTACGTCATGCGACCCCAGGGGGTGTCGCGCTCGATGTCCCACTGGTCACGCGGGGTGCAGATCTCGGGGGTGCGCTTCTGGAACTTGACGGCGTCACAGCCGGCCTCGGCGGCCACGTCGATCAGCTTGAAGGCGTTGTCGAGGTCGCCGTTGTGGTTGATGCCGATCTCACCCGTGATGTAGACGGGGTTACCGGGGCCGGCGGTCTTCGAACCGAACGTGCGCAGGCGGGAGTTGGTGCTCATGACTGGGGAGTTCCTTACTTGTTGAGGGAGTCGAGAGAAGGGCCGAGGATCCAGGTGGCGATCTCTCGGATCGCGCCGTCACCACCGGGGAGAGTGGTGACCGCGCGCGCGGCGCCTCGTACGACGTCGTGGGCGCTCGCGACCGCCACGGGCCAGCCGACAAGGCCGAAGCACGGGAGGTCGTTGACGTCGTTGCCGACGTAGAGCACGCGCTCGGGCGCGATGCCCTGTTCCTCGCACCACTGCTTCAGTGCGAGGTCCTTGCGGTCGATGCCGTGCAGGACCGGGATCTGGAGCTTCCTGGCCCGGGCGGCGACGACCGGGTTCTGTTCCGTGGACAGGATCAGCAGCGGCAGGCCCGACTTGCGCAGGGCCGCGATGCCGAGGCCGTCACCGCGGTGCACGGTGACGAACTCCCGTCCGTCGGAGTCGATCAGCACCTTGTCATCGGTCTGGGTGCCGTCGAAGTCGATGACGACCGCGTCGATGTCCTCGGCGGTCGGGAGGGAGCCGGGCCTGTTCGCGTCGAAGAGGGGCGCGAGGGCACGGGCTCGGGAGAGGTCGTGCGGGTCGTCGATCTCCAGGACCCGCGCGGGGTCGGTGCGCACGAGTTCCGTGCGGCCGAAGAAGCGGTGCTTGGCCACGCGGAAGCCGCTCGCGTCCATGGCGTAGACCGCGCCGGTCTCCAGGAGGTCCTGGGGGCGGTCCTGACGCATCTGGCGGAAGGACTTGTCGTGGTTGACGCCGTAGCCGCCGCTGGTGGCGGCGGGGGCGACCAGCGTGTCGGTGCCGCCCTCGACGGCGGCGCGCTCGACCGCGGGCGCGGCCGGCACACCGGGTTCATCGGAGTCGTCGCGCCACACGAACCCGTGGAAGGGGGCGACGGTCAGGGCCGTGTCGGCGCCCTTCGCGACGATCGCGTTGACGACGGCGTCGATGTCCTCTCGGACGATGAAGGGGCTGGTGCACTGGACGAGGAGCACGACGTCGACCGCTGCGCCCTGGAGGGCCTCGTGGGCGTCGAGGGCGTGCAGCACGGCCGCCTCGGAGCTCGACTTGTCGCCGGCGATGGCGGCGGGCCGCAGGACGACCTCGGCGCCCGCCTCACGGGCGGCGGCGGCGATCGCGGCGTCGTCGGTGGAGACCACGACGTCCGTGACGAGCCGGGTGGCGCGGCACTCGCGGACGGTGCGGGCCACGAGGGGCACGCCGCCGACCGGGGCGAGGTTCTTGGCGGGCACTCCCTTGGAGCCGCCACGGGCGGGGATCACGGCGAGGACGCGGCGGACCGGTGCCGCTGTGCCCGCTTCCGGGTTGGTCATCAGGTCTCCTTGAGGGGTACGGGCGTTCACAGCTCGCCCATCCGCCGGATGACGGGCGCCACGCGCTGCACTCCGTGCCGGTAGGCGCCACGGGCGGCGCGGCGCACGATCTGCCGGACGGGGCCGGGCTCCTTGCCGGCGGCGGGTGCGCCGGGCAGCGGCGTCCCGTCGGGGGCGAGGTGGTGGCGGGCGAGGATGCGCGGCAGGTAGCCGGGGGCGGTGGTGAGGCTGTAGTAGGGGGCCAGGGGCGGGAGCCGGTCGGCTCCGGTCAGGCCGGTGACCCGGGCGCGGGCCGTGTCGAAGGCGGTGTCGTACGTGCCGTCGGCCGCGACGCCCTGGCGTGCCACCCACTCCTCGTCGGCCTTCGGCAGGTGGCCCGCGTCGAGCTGGTCCCAGGAGGCGAGGCACCCGGAGCCGGTGAAGTGGTGGTTGCCGAGCGCCTCGCGCACCCCGAGGTCCGTGAGCAGCGCGGTGGGGATGCGCCGGTGCAGGGCTTCGAGCGCGGCCGTCGAGCTGACGGTGACCAGGAGGTCGGTGCGGTCGAGCACCTCGCCCATGTGCCCGTAGACGAGGCGGCAGTTGGCGGGCAGTCCGCCGTCGATCCGCTGGGCGAGCTTCTGGTAGGGCGCCTCTTCGATGTGCGTGGTGTGCTCGCCCGGCTTGCTGCGCAGCTTGAGCAGTACCTCGCGCTCGGGGTGCAGCCGGGCGTGCTGGACGAGCCGCTTGAGCAGGTAGGCGCGGTCGGCGGGGGTGTCCGGTACGGAGGGCTGCGCCGCGAAGACGACCGTGTACGGGTCGTGCTTCTCCTCGTAGGGCGTGCCGCCGAGGAACGGCAGCGCGCACTCGGTCACCGAGGAGGCATCGGCGTCCACACCCTCGTACACGGCGCGGAAACGGTCCGCGTCGTGGCGGGAGTTGGCGAGGACGAGGTCGGCGCCGTGCCGCAGGAGCAGCCCGTCGGCGAGCTTCTCGTAGACGACTCCCACGTAGCCGGTGACGACGACCGGCCGCTCGGCCCTGCCCTGCCAGGCCCGCGCAAGGCCGTGGAGCATGGCCTGGACGGCGCCGCCGACGAGGGCGAGGACGACGACGTCGTAGCGGTCGGCGTCCTGCTCCATGCGGCGCAGGAATTCGACGGCGGTGACTTCGTCGAGGCTGTCGGCGCGGACGCCGACCTCGTCGAGCTGGCGGGGTGTCGGGGTGGCCCGGCCGCGCAGGAGGAATCCGTTGAGCGGGCTCTCGTCGGTGGTGAGGCGGCGCGCGGTGAGCGCGCCCCACTTCCACCGGGTGTCGGAGTCCGCGAGCACGGCGACCCGTCGGGTCTCAGGGGTACTTGCTGGCACACCGAAGAAGCTAGGAAGCGATTCCGATCGACGGCCCAACCGGAGCGCAACAAACGGTTAACAGCGCACCGACGAATGGCGAATCCGGCCGGGAAGTGCCCGGGAAGCAGGCGGGTTCACTATTCCGCCACGCGTCGTTCACCTGACATCTCACCATCGGTCAAGACGAATGCCGGGCCGCCGCCTAGCGTCCTTCACGTGGTCAAGCTCTCCGTCATCGTGCCGTTCTACAACGTGCAGCAATACGCGCCCGACACCCTCAGAAGTCTTCGTGCCAACGCGCGCGACGACTTCGAATTCATTCTCGTCGACGACTGTTCGAAGGACGAGACCCCGGACATCCTCGCGCGCGCCGAGCGCGAACTGACCGGCGCCGGCAGTGTCAGATACGTCCGACACGAAAAGAACGGAGGCCTGGCCACCGCGCGCAACACCGGACTCGACGCGTCGCGCGGTGAGTACCTGACATTCCTGGACGGGGACGACTGGCTCGCCCCTGGATACTACGAGCAGCTGCTCGCCTCCATCGAAGGCCTGGGCTGCGATTTCGTCCGTACGGACCACGTCCAGTGCACCGCGCGGGCCCGCACCGTCCACCGCGTGCCGACCGGCAGGCGCGGTGTCGTCATGGATCCGCGCGAGGCGATCCTGCCCGCCGACCGTTCGACGTCCGTCGACTACGCGTACGCGTGGGCCGGCATGTACCACCGGCGGCTCGCCGACGCCGGCCTCCTCCACTTCACCGACGGCCTGCGCACGGCCGAGGACAGGCCGTGGATCTGGCGGCTGCACCGCGAGGCGAAATCCTTTGCCGCGGTGGGACTTCTCGGCGTTTTCTACCGGCGCGGTGTCGCCTCGTCGCTGACGCAGATCGGCGATGTGCGGCAGCTCGATTTCATCAAGGCGTTCGACCAGGTGGTGGCCGAAACGGCACAGGACCAGGACGCGGAAAAACTTCTGCCGAAGGCCGTCCGTACGTACTGCGCGATTATTTCCCACCACTTGGGATCCATCGAAAGGTTCGAACCGGCAGTGGCGCGCAAATTGAAGACACTGAGTTCCGCGGCGCTGAAGCGCATGCCGCAGGACGTACTCGACGACGCGCTCGACTCGATGGACGCGCAGCGGGCGACGCGCCTGCGCCGGCTGCGGCGCCGCCCCGCCTCGGCGGGGGTGGCTGCCGCGTGACCACGCAGATCTTCCTCGCCTCCACGCTGTACGGGACCGCGACGCTCGCCGCGGCCCTCGACGCGGACTGTTACGCGCCCGCGGACCGGCGCATCCTGCTCGTCGCCAACAATGCGGCGACCCCGGAGACGACGCCCGCCGTCGACGAGATGCCGGGCTTCGAGCGGCTGCGCGGCCGCTTCGACGACGTCGTGTCGTGGAACGAGACCATCGCGCCGTTCCACCCCGGCGGCTGGGCCCCGCGCCCCGACGACGTACCGCTGTGGGAGCGCCATCTGCGTCTCGCCTGGGACCTGGGCGACGACGACGTCGAGCTGGCCGTGGAGTCGATCCAGGTCAACCCGGCGATGGCCGTGGCGCAGATCTTCACCGGCGTCCCCGTCGACGTGTACGCGGACGGCCTGATGAGCTACGGCCCGACCCGCAACAAGATCGACCCGCTGGTCGGCACCCGCGTGCGGCGGCTGCTGCACCTGGACCTCGTACCGGGCCTGAAGCCGCTGCTCCTCACGGAGTTCGGCGTGGAGCCCGAGGTCGTGCCGACGGACGTCTTCGTGAAGGTGCTGGCCGAACTGGGCGATGTGAGCGGTGAGTTGCCGCCCGTCGGGCCCGAACCGGCCGTGCTGCTCGGGCAGTACCTGTCCGCGCTCGACATCCTCACCGCGCAGGAGGAGGAGGACCTGCATGTGCGGATGATGCGCGGCGCGGTCGCCCTCGGCCACACGCGGATCGTCTTCAAGCCCCACCCGACGGCGCCGGCCACCTGGTCGCGCACGCTGGAGGCGGAGGCGGAGAAGCTCGGCGCCGAGCTCACCGTCCTCGACACGCCCGTGCTCGCCGAGGTCCTGTACCAGCGGATGCGCCCGGCCCTGGTGGTCGGCTGCTTCTCGACGGCACTCTTCACCGCGTCCGCGCTCTACGGCATCCCGGTCGCCCGCATCGGCACCGGCACCCTCCTCGACCGGCTCGCGCCCTACCAGAACAGCAACCGCGTCCCGGTCACGATCGTGGACGCGCTGCTGCCGGAGCTGTCGGAGCAGGCGGCCGTGACCGCGCAGGAGTCCGGCACGGCGAACGCCGAGCTGAACCAGCTGGTGCGCGCGGTCGGCTTCGCGATGCAGCCGAAGATCTACCCGGACCTGCGGGCGGCGGCCGAGCGCTATCTCTCGACGCACTTGAACGACCGCACGTGGCGTTATTTCAAGCGCCGCCGGCTCACGTCCCTCGCGCTGCCTGGCGCCGTCCCGGCCCAGCTCGCGTTCATTCCGCGCAACGCGACGGTGCGCCGGGTCGCCCGCCGCGCGCGCTCGTTCAAGCGGGCTGCCCTCGGATGAGTACTTCAGAGACGACGCTCCCGAGGCTTTCCCCGGGAGCGGACGCCACGGTGCGGACCGCGCGCCCCCGCGCGCACGCACCGCGGCTGAGAGCCCTGGACGGCCTGCGGCTCATAGCCGCCCTGATGGTCGCCGCGTACCACTACGGCGGCCGTGACGGTGAGGTGTCCCAGGCCTGGGGCACCTCTCCGAAGGTCCAGTTCCCGTCACTGCACCAGTGGTTCGCCTACGGCTGCCTCGGGGTGCAGATCTTCTTCGTCATCAGCGGCTTCGTGATCTGCATGAGCGGCTGGGGCAAGCCCCTGCGCTCGTTCTTCGCCTCCCGCGCGTCCCGGCTGCTGCCCTCCTACTGGGCGGCCGTGATCCTGGTGACGGCGGTCTTCGCGCTGCCCGTGGTCGCGTACAAGGCGGTCTCGCCCAGTGACGCGCTCCTCAATCTGACGATGCTCCAGCAGCCGCTCGGCGTGGACCGGGTCCTCGGCGTCTGCTGGACCCTGTGGGCCGAGGTCCGCTTCTACGCGCTGTTCGCCCTGTTCATCGTCCTGCCGGGCGCGAACCGGCGCCGCGTCGTGCTGTTCTGCGCCGTGTGGACGCTCGCCGCCGCGATCACCCAGGCGTCCGGCGAACCGGCCCTCAAGGTCATCCTCATGCCGGAGTACGCGCCGTACTTCATCGGCGGCGTCGGCCTGTACCTGCTCCACCTCAACCGCCGCGACATGACCGCGTGGGGCATCGTCCTCGTGAGCTGGCTGATCGGTCAGCACTACGCGGTGGCCGCACTGTGGCATGCACCGAACCCTCACTTCTTCTCGTACCGGGGGTCGGGCTCGATCATCCTGATAGTGACCCTCGGCTTCGTGGCGGTGGGCGCGATCGCGCTCGGGCTGCTGAACCGGATCAACTGGGGATGGCTGACGGTCGCCGGTGCGCTGACGTACCCGTTCTACCTGGTCCACGAGCATCTGGGCTGGGTGGTGATAGAGGTGCTGCACCGGCGTATCGGGCTGCCGTCCGCCGTGACGTTCACCCTCACGGTGGCCGCGATGCTCATCCTCGCCTGGCTCCTGAACCGCTTCGTGGAGAAGCCGCTTGCACCTTTCCTGCGCAAACAGCTGAACCCCACGCCCGCCAGGATTCACTGAGGGTTCATGCCCGGCGGAGTTTGCTTGCCGATTGGCTTATGCGATCTCCGGGCGCCTTGACCCTGTCGATCAGAAGCTCATAGGTTCGCGTCCCATGACTGCTGTGCACACCACCGCCCGGCGCCCGATCGACCTCGACGACGTCCCCGGCTGGTTCCCCCCGCTCGACCAACTCCTGTTCACCTGGCTCCTCGAACGGCAGGCGCGGCGGGAGGTCCACGGGGATCTGCTGGAACTCGGCGTCTACATGGGCAAGAGCGCGGTCCTCCTCGGACAGCATCTGCACGGCACCGAGAAGTTCACCGTGTGCGACCTGTTCGAGGGCGACGCCCCCGACGAGGCGAACCAGGCCGAATCCACCAAGTCGTACGCCTCACTGACCCGGCAGGCCTTCGAGGAGAACTACCTCTCGTTCCACGACGAACTGCCGAAGGTCGTCCAGGGGCCCAGCTCCGTGATCTCCACCGAGGTCGCCCCGGGCACCTGCCGCTTTGTCCACATCGACGCCTCACACCTCTACGAGCATGTGTACGGCGACATCGGCGCCGCCCGCGAACTGCTCGGCGCCGACGGCATCGTCGTCCTGGACGACTTCCGCTCCGAGCACACGCCGGGCGTCTCCGTCGCCGCGTGGGAGGCCGTGCTCAACCGCGGCCTGCGCCCGATCTGCCTGAGCACCCAGAAGATGTACGCCACATGGGAGGACCCCGAGCCCCTCCAGGAGGAGCTCCTCGGCATGCTCAGGGAGCGCGACGACATCGCCCTCAGCGTGCAGCAGGCGGCCGGTCACCGCCTGGTCCGCACGAAGTCGAAGGCGGTCAAGGCGCCCGCGTTCCCGCGCTCCCGCCACCATGTGGAGCACCGGGAGGAACCGAAGGCGGCCGCCGCCCCGGTCCCGGCTCCCGTACGCAAGCGCAGCCGCGCACGCCGGATCGCCGTGGATCTGACGCCGCCGGTCATCACCCGGGCCGTGCGCCGCGCCCGCAGGGGCTAGCGCCTCTCGTCCGGGCAGGGCCGGGGGCCTCAGGCTCCCGCGAGGGACAGCTTGACCGCGAAGCCCAGGAACAGCATGCCCGCCGCCGTGGTCGCGCCCGCCGAGAGCCGCTTGCGGCGCCGGAAGGCGCCGGCCAGGCGGGTACCGCCGAAGATCAGGGTGGAGAGGTAGAGGAAGCTCAGGATCTGGAGCAGCCCGCCGAGGACCACGAAGGACAGCGCCGGGTAGGCGTAGCCGGGATCCACGAACTGGACGAAGAAGGAGATCAGGAACAGGATCGCCTTCGGGTTGAAGAGGCTGACGATCAGGGCGCGGCGGTACGGGTGCTCGTCACCGCTCCCGGTCACCGGCTCGGTTCCGGTCTCCACGGCGGGCTCACCGCGCTGCTTCCACAGCGCCCGCGCCGACCGGATCATGCCGATCGCCATCCATGTCAGGTAGCCCGCTCCCGCGTACTTCACGACGAGGAAGAGCAGGGGCGTCGTCTGCAGCACGGAGGCCGCGCCGAGCGCGGCCAGGGTCATCAGGACCGTGTCCCCGGTGAAGACACCTGCGGCGGCCGCGTATCCGGTGCGTATGCCCTTGCGGGCGGCCACGGAGAGCACGTAGAGGGAGTTCGGTCCTGGCAGCAGGACGATGAGGACGAGACCGGCCAGATAGGTCGGGAGATTGATGACACCGAGCATGAAAGGGAGTGTCGCACGCCTATATGGCCATACGACACTCCCTGCTCAGAGGGTGAAACGCGGCCTCAGAACGCGTCGGTCGGGATGTACGTGCCCCACACGTCGCGCAGCGCGTTGCAGACCTCGCCGACGGTGGCGCGGGCGCGCAGGGCGTCCTTCATCGGGTACAGGACGTTGGCTGAGTCCGCGTCGCTCTCTGCCGCCTTCCTGAGCGCCGCGAGCGCCGCGTCCACGGCCGCCTGGTCGCGCTCGGCGCGCAGCTTCGTGAGGCGCTCGGCCTGCTGGGCCTCGATCGCCGGGTCGACGCGCAGCGGCTCGTAGGGCTCCTCGGCGTCGAGCTGGTAGCGGTTGACGCCGACCACGACGCGCTCGCCGGAGTCGGTCTCCTGCGCGATGCGGTAGGCGGAGCGCTCGATCTCGTTCTTCTGGAAGCCGTGCTCGATGGCGTTGACCGCGCCGCCGAGGTCCTCGACCTTCGTCATGAGTTCGAGCGCGGCGGCCTCCACGTCGTCCGTCATCTTCTCGACGACGTAACTGCCGGCGAACGGGTCGACGGTGGCGGTCACGTCGGTCTCGTAGGCGAGGACCTGCTGGGTGCGCAGGGCGAGGCGCGCGGACTTGTCGGTCGGCAGCGCGATGGCCTCGTCGAAGGAGTTCGTGTGCAGGGACTGCGTGCCGCCGAGCACGGCGCCGAGGCCCTGGACGGCGACGCGGACGAGGTTGACCTCCGGCTGCTGGGCGGTGAGCTGCACGCCCGCGGTCTGCGTGTGGAAGCGGAGCATCAGCGACTTGGGGTTCTTCGCGCCGAACTCCTCCTTCATGACCTTGGCCCAGATCCGGCGGGCCGCGCGGAACTTGGCGACCTCCTCCAGGATCGTCGTACGCGCCACGAAGAAGAAGGACAGGCGCGGCGCGAAGTCGTCGACGTCCATGCCGGCCGCGACGGCCGTGCGCACGTACTCGATGCCGTCCGCGAGCGTGAACGCGATCTCCTGCGCGGGCGAGGCACCGGCCTCGGCCATGTGGTAGCCGGAGATCGAGATGGTGTTCCACTTCGGGATCTCGGCCCTGCAGTATTTGAAGATGTCGGCGATCAGCCGCAGGGAGGGCTTCGGCGGGAAGATGTACGTGCCCCGCGCGATGTACTCCTTCAGCACGTCGTTCTGGATCGTGCCGGTCAGCTGGTCCGCGGGGACGCCCTGCTCCTCGCCGACGAGCTGGTACATGAGCAGGAGCAGCGCCGCCGGGGCGTTGATCGTCATCGACGTGGACACCTTGTCCAGCGGGATGCCGCCGAACAGGACCCGCATGTCGTCGATCGAGTCGATGGCCACGCCGACCTTGCCGACCTCGCCGGACGCGATCGGGGCGTCCGAGTCGTGGCCCATCTGGGTGGGCAGGTCGAAGGCGACGGACAGGCCCATCGTGCCGTTGGCGATGAGCTGCTTGTAGCGGGCGTTGGACTCGACGGCGGTGCCGAAGCCGGCGTACTGGCGCATCGTCCAGGGCCGGCCGGTGTACATCGACGGGTAGACGCCCCGGGTGAAGGGGTACTTGCCGGGCTCGCCGAGCTTCTCGGCCGCGTTCCAGTCGGCCAGCGAATCAGGGCCGTAGACCGGCTCGATGGGCAGTCCTGACTCAGACTCGCGCGCCATGATTGTGCCTCCAGCTCGGGTGTTACTTGCCAGTTGGGTCGACCCTCGCGACGGACTGTAGCGGCGCGCCTGCTCGCGATGGAGAGCCGCAGGCTGGGACCTTGCTCACAGCCCGTCCTTCACCTTTACTCCCTCCCACAATGCGCGGCATTTACGCCGAGTTCGCAACCGGACGCGCGCGGGAAACATCTCTGTTGGCACATCGGACGAGTGACGAGACTGCGGGGGCCCGGATGCGTGCGACCTTCATGCGTGGATCACTCGCCGTCGCCGGGGTCATCGCCCTGGCCGGCGGCTGCAGGACACAGGCCGTCGACACGGGGGGCAAGCAGCCGCCGAGGGCGGACGGCTCGGCGTCGCCGGCCCCCTCCGACGACGCGAAGGACGGGGGCGCGAACAAGCCGGGTGCCGCCCCCTCCCGCACCCCGTCGGTGAGACCGACGCCGCCGCCGAAGGTCCTCATGGCGCGCGGCGCCAGCGGCGGCAAGGTGCGCGAACTCCAGGCCCGGCTGCGGCAGATCGCATGGCTCTTCGAAGGTCCGAACGGAAAGTACGGCCCCGCGACGACCAAGGCGGTCGAGGGTTTCCAGGGCAAGCGGGGCCTGCCGCGCACGGGGAACACGGACACGGTGACGTGGGCGCGGCTGGTGAAGATGACGCACACCCCGACGCGCGACGAGCTGTACGCGGCCGGCGGGCAGCCCGCGGCGAAGCCGGACCTGCGCTGCATGACCGGCCGCGTCGTCTGCATCAGCAAGACCAGCCGCACGCTGACGTGGATGATCGACGGCAAGGCCCTGATGACGACGGACGTGCGGTTCGGCTCGCAGTTCACGCCCACCCGCGAGGGCGTCTTCAGCGTGTACTGGAAGTCCCGCCACCACGTCTCGACGATCTACCACACGCCCATGCCGTACGCGATGTTCTTCAGCGGCGGCCAAGCGGTGCACTACTCCGCGGACTTCGCGGCCCGCGGCTACAACGGGGCGTCGCACGGGTGCGTGAACGTACGGGACGAGGGGAAGATCGCGTCTCTGTTCGCGCAGGTCCGCACCGGCGACAAGGTCGTCGTCTACTGGTGACCTGCCGAGAAGTGGAGTGGGGCGCGGGCGGGACCGGGGGAACGTGTCCCGCCCGCGCCAGTGGCACAGAGCCGAAGGTACGGGGGGAACCCGCGGCTCGTGCACGGCCGATGACCAGTCGGCTCACTTGTTACTGCGCCCCGCCGTCCAAAAACGTCACACCCGCCTCGGAATTTCTTTGTCTCCGCAGGTCAGGGGCGGTTCAGAGCAGGTCTGATCAGATCTGAGCGAGCTCAGGAACGGCTGAGAACCGACTCAGGGCTGTGCGGGCTCGGCGCTGTACGAGGCCGAGGCCGAGGCCGTCGTGGACGGCGTCGTCGGCGCGTTGTCCGAGGCGTCGCCGCCGGGCTCGGACGGGACCCACGAGGAGGTCGGCACGGCGCCGTTGACGCCGCCGGAGTCCTCGCCGTTCTGGCTGTCCTCGTCGCCGTCCTTGCCGCTGTTCTTGTCGTCGCCCTTGGTGCCGTTGCCGTCGTCGCCGCTGAGGGTGTCGTCGGCCTCGCCGAGGACACGGGCACAGAACCGGTCGGGGTCACGGTCCCGCCTGTTCGTGGCACTGCGCTTCGCGGCGTCCTTGAGGCGCTCCGTCTGAGAGTCGTTCAGGCCGCCGTCGCGGTACTTGCGGCAGGTGTCGACCAGGCGCTGCCGCCAGGCCTCCTGGTCCGCGGCGTCCGATGCGCGCGGGCCGGTGCCGGGCCGCGTCGTCGTCGGGCCGGGCCGGTCCGCCGTGCCGTCCTGGGACGGGGCGTCCGAGCCGGGCCCGGGCGAGCCGTCGGGCACGGCGCTGCCCGAGCGTCCGCCGTCGGTGTCCGAGATGTCGGGCGACGGGGAGGCGAGGGGCTGTTCGGGAGACGCGGCGGCGGAGACGCTGGCGGCGGGGCCCGGTTCAACGCCGCCGAACGGCGACGGGATCACTCCGGTTCCGGCCGCGACGGCGACGCCGCCGATCATGCATCCGGCGAGCGCGGCGGCCATCCCGAACCGCACCGGGCGGCCCCAGCGGACAGGCCGCGCGCCGGGTCTTGCGAGGCGGACACTGCCGACGTCGGGACCGGCGGGCCCGCCGGTCCCGGCGTTCGCGTTCGCGTCGTTCGTGTTCGCGTTCGCATCGTTCTCCCGGCCCACGGGTACGCGGAGCGAGGAGACTGGGGCGAGAGCCCCCCGGGGCCGGGCATGGCGTGCCTTCAGGGGCACGGCGCCCGGCTCCTGCGCGCCGGATTCGCGCGCCTTGCGGAACGCGGCCAACGCGGCCGCCTCGCCCGGCAGTTCGCCTCCGTCTACGCGTGTCACGGCAAGTGCGTCGAGTGTCCCGGCCAGACGGGCGGCCCGGGCGCGCGTGACTGCGTCGACGGCTTCCAGGGGCTCACCGCGCAGCAGACGCTCGGCCGCGTCCCGGTCCAGCCACTTGTTGTGCTCGTCGGCCATCACATGTCCTTCTGCGTCCGCGTCCGCGAATGCGTCACACCGGCGGACGTCACCGCGTGCCCGCGCGGTTCTCTCGGGGGCGGTACGGCGTCGAGACCCGCGTGCGCCGTCTGCGCATGCGAACCCTCCGCGCCGAGCAGCTCGGCAAGGCGCTTGAGGCCGCGGTGCGCGGCTGTCCTGACGGCGCCCGGACGCTTGCCGAGCGTCTGGGCGGCGCTCTTCGCGTCGAGCCCGACGACGACGCGCAGGACGACGGCCTCGGCCTGGTCCTGCGGGAGCTGGGCGATGAGCGCGAGCGTGTCACCGGTGGCGAGGAGTTCCATCGCCTCGTCGGCGGTGTCGGATACCGCGGGCCGGCCGGTGAGCTCGGTCTCGTCCCCGCCGATTGCGGGCCGGCGTCCCCGCATGCGTATGTGGTCGAGGGCGCGGTTACGGGCTATGCGTGCGGCCCAGCCGCGGAAGCGGTCGGCGTCCCCGCTGAACCGGTCGAGGTCCCGGGCGATCTGCAGCCAGGCCTCGGACGCGACGTCCTCCGCGTCCGGTTCACCGACGAGTGTCCGTACGTACCCGAGCAGCCGTGGATGCACCGCGCGGTACACAGTCCGGAACGCGGTCTCGTCCCCGTCCTGCGCCGCATGCACCGCGGCCGTCAGCTCCGCGTCGTCCCCCAGCACTGCGCCACCCTTGCGCTTACGTAAACCCTGCGCCGCTCACCGACGCGAACCAGCACGCTACGGGCTGATACGGCTCCCGTCCATGTTTGGTACAACCCGCAACTAGCACGTGACACAACGCGGTGTGACACAAAGCGCACGCGCGGCGCTGAAGGTAGTACGGGCCGCCGCGCGGCCCGTACCGCGCGACGGCCGGGGCCTCTCCTGTGGGGGGTGGCGGCCTCGGCCGTCCCGGCGGTGCTCTTCGGGGCGGGCGCGCCGTCGCTCGCCCGCGCACCCTTGCTTGCCGGGATTCGGCTAGTTCCTGGAATGCTTCGACCGGCTCGGCTTCGGGCTCGGGCGCCCGTTTTGCTGACCGTCGGCTTTCCCGTCGGCCGCATTGTCGCTGCCCTTGATGCCGCTGCCGGTCTCCTGACGGGCCCGCTCCGCCTCGCAGTACGCGTCCACAGAGGCCTCACCGCCCGCGTCCGCGAGGAAACGCTGCCAGGCAGGCGAGTCGAGCGCACCGCCCCGGTTCCGTACGGATGCGTAGGCATGGCACTTGGCGAGGGTGTCCCCGGCCTGGTCCGGGTGGCCGTCGGACCGGCCTGGCGCGTGACGCCCTGACCCGGCGGGCGCCGTGGCGGATGGCCGGACCTGGTCGGGCGTGGACCGCCCGGGGGTGCCGGAGGCGCTCCGCCCGGGCGTCGGCCGCTGTTCGGCGTCATCACCCGGGGCGTCCCCGCCCGCGCCGATCCCGGCCATCGCGACGCCGCCCAGCGTGACACCCGCGACCAGTGTGCCCACGGTGGTGCGCAGTGACCAGCGAGCGAGACCGCGCCGGCGCGGACGCCAGTCGTCGCGGCGCCGCGGCCTGGCCGAATGGGCTCCCCGGTCGCGGGCCTCGCGGAATGCGGCGACGGCCTGCTCCTCGGCGCCGTCCCGAGGCCTCGCGGAACGCACCGCGGCCCCGAGCAGGGCTTCGAAGCCCTCGGCAGTGGCCGGGCCGGCCGGCTCGCTCTCGGGCACAAGTGGGTTTTCAGTCATCTCGACTCCCCCAGCGTTGTGGGGCCGTCATCCGTCACACCTCGCGCGCCGAGCCGGTCCGCGAGCTTCTTGAGGCCCCGGTACGCGGCGGTCCGCACGGCGCCCGGGCGCTTGCCGAGGACGCGCGCGGCGGACGGCCCGTCGAGCCCGACGACGACGCGCAGCAGCACCGCCTCGGCCTGGTCGCGCGGGAGGTCGTTGATCAGCGTGAGCGCCTCTGCGGTGGAGATCGTCTCGAGGGCCTGGTCGGACGTGCTGTGGGTGCCGGGGAGTTCGAGCATGTCCTGTTCGAGGCCGGAGGGGCGCGGGCGCACCTTCTGGCGGCGCAGCAGGTCGAGGGCGCGGTGGCGGGCGATGGTGGCGGTCCAGCCGCGGAACCCGGCACCGTCCCCGCGAAAGCGCCCGAGGTCGCGGGCTATCTCCAGCCAGGCGTCGGAGGCCACGTCCTCGGCCTCGTCGCCGACGAGGCCGCGCAGATAGCCGACCAGCCCCGGCTGCACGAGCCGGTACGCGACCGCGAACGCGGCCTCGTCCCCGTCCTGTGCCCGCGCCACGGCCGTGCCCAGCTCCTCGTCACGCGCGTGCGCGCGACGGGGCTCCCCCACCTGGCCCAACCGTTGTCCTCTTCGTACGTCCGCGTACCGGCCCGACGCGACACAGGTCATCGTGTCCATGCCCCCATGGTCATCAGCGTCCCGGCCCACAGAAATGTCACAGGGCGGCGCAAGTCCTTCCCTTGCCGCGGTCGCCGCCGCGCCCGTGGAGCGTCAGATAGAAGGTCAGGAGGGATTCCTCGCGGCCGAGTTCGAAGCGGTTGACGACTTTGCCCAGAGGGTTCCACACGCGCCCGTCGGGCATGCGGACGCCGGCGGGCTGGCCGAAGTAGAGGCGCTGGGCGGCGTCGAAGTCGACCCAGACGGCGCCGGCCCGCCGCACGAGCACCTCCCCCACGTACGCGCCGATGCCGAACAGGGCCCCCGTAACGGACGCCCGGTCCGAAGTGCCTTTACGCAGGCCGTCGATGAGGAAGTCCGCGACGCGGAGGCTGGCGACGGTGTAGTCGAGCGGGAGCCGGTTGCGCGCGGTGGCGTGCGCGACGAATCCCGCGGCGTGCCGCCGCATGTCCGTCGCTCTCGGCTCGGGTTTGTGGCCCACTCCCATGATGTCCGCCCCTCGTTCCGGTACCGGGGAGCCGCCTTCGCGACTCCCCGCATGGCCCAGCGGATGACGTCACCGAAGCATCACGCGTCACACACATGTCGCTTCTCACATGACCAATTCGCAAAGGCAGTACAACCTTTGAGGCGGCTGTGCGTCATGCGTGTGACCAGAATGCGGAGGGACCCGGGGGCTGGGCCATGAGCGGGGGCTTCGGGGCCCTGGGTGTCAGCCGATCGCGATGCGCGGATGCGCGCCCGGCTGGACCCAGCTCATGATGCGGTCCATCGTGGCGCGCGGGACGGAGACGCAGCCGGCGGTCGCGCCCGAGCCGTTGACGTGGAGGAAGATGCCCGCGCCGCGCCCCGGCACGGCGGGCCAGCGGTTGAAGTTGATGACGAGCGCCTTGGCGTACTGCGTCGGGTAGTTGATCAGGTGCTCGCTGCCTCGGTCACCGCTCTCGGCGAGCGGGAAGTCCGCGCCGGCCGCGGTGTGCATCGAGTTGTAGAACTTCGACTCCGGGTCCTCGACCCACCATTGCGTGGAGTCGACGCGCGTGTAAGGCATGTTCGTACCGCCCGCCTCGACGCCGAACCCCTCGGTGAGGGTGTACGTGCCCGAGGGCGTCGTGTACGTGCTCTGGCGCCGCGTGGCACCAGGGACCACACCGTTGGATCCGACGCGTCCCGCACTGGTGGAGACGACCGACTTCCAGCCGGCGGATCCCTTGGCCCAGGCGGTGACGGTCGCGTACGAGCCGCTGGACTTCACGGTGATGACCTGGGTGGCATTGCCCACCTCGACAGGGACGGGGAAGTCGGGCGCGGAGCCCGGGGCGGGGGCCTTGGACTGGGTGGCGGCGGACTTGGCCGGGGAACCGGCGGAGGACGTGGCTGAGGCGGACGCGGAGGGGGAGCCGCTCGGGCTCGCCTTCTCCGACTTCTCCGGCTTCTTCGACTTCTTCGACTTCTTCGATGCGGAAGGCGAGGCGGACGTGGATGCCGGGGCGGACGCGGCGCCGGCGTCCTCGGCCCGCACCTGGTGTGCGCCGGACGGCCCCGGCTTGTCCTGGTGCCCGCACGCGGCGGTGGCGGCCAGCAGAACCACGGTCCCTGCGGCGGTGAGTCCGGTACGAAAGCGGGAAACGGGCAGCACGAAGAGACCCTTCGAGTGGGCTGGTGTGGGGAGGCGGCCCGTTTATATAGGAGCCCCTCACCCGCCCGCGACCCGGAAGACATTCCGGGCGCACCCTTCAGAATCCGCCCGACTCCTCCAGCCGGCGATCAGTGGAGGTAATCCGCCAGCGCGGCGCGCGCCGGCGCCGAAAGCCGGTCCACCGCCATGTCCTCGAGCGTGACGCGCAGCGTCTCCGGCTGCATGAGGGGGATGGCCGCGACGAGGAGTTCCTCACTCGCGTACAGCGGCTCCACCAGCTGGTAGAACGCGGCGGACGCCACGGACTGGGTCGAGTTCATGAGCAGGTTCTCGGTGAACTCGGCGCACCGGCCGAGCAGTTCGGTGTCACGCTCCGCCTCGGGCGTGAGCAGCTCGGGCCGGACCAGGTCGCGGAAGACCACGTCGCGCAGGAAGTCGTAGAGATCGAACCAGCCGAGATCCCCGGAGACGGCCTGTTCCGCGGACATCCCCGCCACGGCCTCGATCCCGTCCCGGGACTCCGGGACCATGATCAGGAGGAGGCCGGGGATCTGGTGTCTGCCGATGCGTGGCCCGGTCCCTGTCGAAGTCATTTCTCGGACCTTACGCGCTCCCCTGTCCTGGACCCGACCTGGTCACCTGCCCCCGATGGCCGTCCCGCGGTGCGGGCGCGGGTACATCAGCACCGCCGCGCACGCCATGGCCGGGAGTCCGACGGCAGGCACCGTCCACCACGGGATGCCGGTCCACACCGCCGGGAGCCCCACCCCGAAGCAGACAGCGATGCCGGTGAAGAGCAGCCGCCTGCCGTAAGGGTCCCAGGTGAAGGGCGCGTGGGCGCGAGGCATGACAAGGCGCACCGCACCGAACGAGAACGCCTGAGCCGCGAAGAACGCGGCGAGCATGCCCATGGCGGCGTTCATCTGGAGCTCGTCGCGGGGTGCCTGGGAGCTGTTCTGCCGGACGCCGTCCTTGCTGAGTACGACGATGTCGCGGCGCCAGACGGTGGCCGTGACCCGGTCGCCGGTCTCCAGCCGCTCCAGGAGCGGCCCCGGGTCACCGAAGTCCACGACTCCCTGCCAGGAGTGCCCGTCCTTCAGCGTCGCCGTATAGGTGGAACTCTTCCCGCCGTTCTTGATCACCGTCTTCACGACGGTGAAGTGCCAGGTGCTCAGGCAGTCCTTCCGCACCTGCGCCGTCGCACGGGCGGGGCACGGCTCGGCTGCCGCGTAGTCCCGGTAGCGGTCCCTGTCGGAGGGCAGCCACCAAGCGAACGCGATGTAGCAGAGCACCGCCGACACCAGAGCCGGCAGGATCAGCAGCCCGCCCACGAACCGGGTCCAGCCCGCCGACCGCCGACGGGCACCGCCCTTGTCCAGCCGCCCGCCCGTGCCCTGAGCCGTAGCCCTCGCCCGTACCGTCATGGCCCACCCCCTCCGCCCTATCCTCCGTGAGCCGGAAACGGGGACACAACGAGGTCGGACGGCAGTCCACAGCAGGTACCGGTTTCCGCATCCCGGCAAACCGCCCACCCGGAGCGGCTCTACGGCCGGGCCGCGCCGTCAGCCACTCGCCCCCGCAGGCACTCGCCGGTGTCGCCAGCTCCGGAGGCGTGTTGTCGCGCCTACGGCACCGCAACTTGCGCATGCGAACCATCACTTGACGTCATCACCACTGCCCGCCGTATCTCTGCGCACGCTCCCGCAGCCACGCCCGCACCCAGACCTCTTCACTTTCCGAGGCCGGCCGCAGGTCTCGCGCCGCGATCGTCGCCACGAAGTACACGAAGCGCACGCGCCGCGACTCCCCGTCGACGCCGAGCACTTTGCCGGGCCCGTAGACGTCCGTACCGGTGTGGGCGACGAACGCGCCTTTCCCGTGCTGCATCTGCACCGCCTCTCGATATCGCTCTGTGTATGAAACCGATCACAGAGTGAGGTCGTCGCAGCTAGGCTCGCCAGTGGGCCGAGCGTGACAACGCAAGTCGCACATACGGGAGTTGCGGATGGCGATCGAGGACAATCCCGGTTCCCGGACGAGTTACGGGGAGTACCTAAAGGCGCTCCGTGATGCCGCAGGCCTCACCCAGGAGCAGCTGAGCGAGCAGGCGATCATGTCTCGCTCCCACATCGCCCACATTGAGGCGGGGCGTCGCAAACCCTCCCTCGATGACGCACGACGCCTGGACAAGGTTCTGAAGACGGGCGGCATCTTCGAGAAGTTTCTGCCCAGCCAGGGCGAGGGAAGCGTCGCTGAACACTTCGCTGAGGCACTGGAGTTGGAGTGGCAGGCGACGACGATTCGGGTGTACGGCCCCAAGCTGGTCCCCGGAATCCTTCAGACCAGGGATTACGCACGTACTGTCCTCGACTCCGGGTATCCGCCGAAGACGGTCGAGGAACGTGACAAGCTCCTCGTCACACGTCTCCAACGCGCTCAACTTTTAGACCAGTTCAAGTCGCCAGTGGTCTGGACACTGCTCGACGAGGCCGTGTTACGTCGTCCGGTAGGTGGCCCGAGCACGATGTGTCAACAGCTCCGTCACATTGCCGACTTGAGCGACAGTCACCGGATCAGGCTGCACGTGTTGCCGTTCTCGGTAGGCCTGCACGCGCTTCTTGAGGGCTTCGTCTCGTTGATGTGGTTCGAGGACCAGCCGCCCGTTGCCTATGTGGAAGGTCTGTCGACCGGTCGGGTACTCGAATTCCCGTCCACCGTACGGGCCTGCCAGGTGGCCTACGATCACGCCATGGGCGATGCCCTGTCACACCGCAAATCTCTGGCGTTGATCAGGTCCATCGCAGAGGATTACGAGCATGATGCACAGCAATGAGCCCCTCCCCCGAATCCCCGACGCTTCAGTACTGACGATGTGGCGCAAGTCCACATACAGCGGCGGCGACAGTGGCCAGTGCCTCGAAGTCAGCGACGCCTGGCGCAAGTCCAGCTACAGCGGAGGCAGCAGCGGCGACTGCCTCGAAGTCAACGACACCCCCTGCGCCGCCCACATCCCCGTACGTGACAGCAAGAACCCTCACGGCCCTGCAGTCGTGTTCACGAGCGGAGCGTGGACGGCGTTCCTCGGGGCGGTGAAGGCCGACGCCCGCCCGCGCCACTGAGCGACGGGCCTACTGGCCCACCCTTCCGTCGACGCACTCGCGCAGCAGGTCGGCGTGGCCGCAGTGGCGGGCGTACTCCTCGACCCGGTGCACCAGCAGCTCCCGTACCGGGATCTCGACCTTCCCGAGACGCTCGCCCAGATCCGCGTGCCCGGCCAGCGCGGCGTCGGTCGCGGCCTGCTCGCGTTCGAGATCGGCGTACGCGGCGTCGATCACGGCCTGCTCGGCGACGGCGCCGTTGAAGTCCCCGTCAGGCTCGCCGTACAGCTTCGGCAGCGGCTCACTGTCAGTGATCCAGTTGAGCCAGTCCCGCTCCGCCTCGGCGAGATGCCGGAGCAGGCCGAGCAGTGACATCGTCGACGGCGGAACCGACCGCCGGGCCAGCTGCTCCGGGTCCAGGCCCTCGCACTTCATCCGCAAGGTCAGGCGGTAGTCCGACAGGAAAGTCTGGAGCGTCGCCAGTTCGCCTTCGGCACTGACTCCCTCGCTGCTGCGGGGGTCGTCGTCCGGGTCGGCCCACATATCGGGGTAGACGGACGCCTGGCTCCATCGTGCGGGTTGGTCAGTCATACGTCGCATGGTCGTCGGTGGGGGCCGGGCCCGCCACTGATTTGCCGAGCTGGTCCTCGTTCTCGTAACTCTGGAACCAGTGCGTGTCGTAATAGCGGGCGACCGAGTGCGGATGTGAGCGCTCGGTCAGCATGCGGAAGACGAACTCGGCGGCCGTGCCGTCGAAGCGGGTCCAGGTGTCCGGGATGTCCTCCGACGCCAGGACGGGCCAGCGGTCGGGGTCGTCGCCCTCGGTGAGCCAGTAGAACCGGTCCGCCTGCTCGGACGAGCCCCACTCCAGGAGTCCGCCGGGCACCGGATGGATGCCGTACGGCTCCCACAGGCTCGTGCCCGAGCGGGCCGCGAACCCGGCCAGATACTCCGCGTGCTCCACGAAGTCCATGCCGGGGACGTCGGACCCGGGAACGTAGAGGGTGAGGAAGCCGTCGAAGGCGCCGTATCCGAAGATCTCGGCGAGCTGTTTGAAGTCCGTGGGCAGCCGGGTGCCGAGCCGCGCCTCCACCGCGTCCCAGTCGACCGTACGGGCCTCACCGGCCCACCCGGTCACGGCGACGACTCGCTCGACCCACGTGGCGTCGGCAGGCAGCCCCTCCACGACGGGCACGGCCCGCTCGGCGACGAGGACGACATGCTGTACGTCGCCGCCCATCCGGACCGTCCCGGCCCCTATCCACGAACCGGCGTGTGCCCAGGCCCGCATGTCGATCACGTCGGTGCCGAAGGGCGCGAGCAGGGGAAGCCCGGTCGTCGCGTCCACGGTGGGATCGGCGAAGCCGCGCAGGGCGAGACTGCGGGAGGACCCGTACCGGCTGCTGATCCCGTCCACCACGCCGGCCAGGTCGAGTTCATCGGACAGGGCCACGCAGACGTGCCCGGCGCCGTGCCCCGTCTCGTGGCACTTGAACAGCTGCGGGTCACTGCCGACCAACCGCGTAACGGTGTCGACCAGTTCGTCGCGCTCCGTGAATTCCATGAATTCCTTCGCCTAACTCAGGCCCAGCACCTCCGGGTTACTGCTGGGGAAGTTCCTGGGCATGCCCGGCACATCGATGGTGCGCCCGTACACGCCGGCCAGGAACTCGACGGCGCCGACCGGGAACTCGAACCACTCGGCGTTGTCCGTGCGGACGACCACCGGCCATGCGTCCGGGTCCGCGGGGCTCGTCTTCCAGTACAAGACGTCCCCCGAATTGGAATCCCCCCAGGAAATCAGGCCTCCCGGCTGCGGATAGGGAACGTAGTCCTCCGTATCGCCCATCTCGTACAGATCCTGAAGGATCTCGTCCTCCCTGGACTCGGACGCCCATGACTCCTCGGTGCCGGGTCGGGGAACGGACACGCTCAGGAAGTCGTCGATGACCAGAACCGGATACGCCTCCGCCAAAGAACGGAAGTCCGAGGGCAGCGCCGTCCCGAGGACCGCCTCAAGGGCGGCCCAGTCCACGCCGCGCCCCCCAGGCACGCGCCACTGCGTCATCGCCGGAAGCGCGGCCTCCAGCTCTTCGACCCTCAGCATGACGTCCGCCAATCCGGGCTGCTCACCCAAGCTGTTTCACTGTGTGGCGCGGGAGTTCCGGTCAGCCGACGAATCCGCGCGTTCAGGCCGGGCTGAGTTGCCTTCAGCCCGCGCCCACGGGACGGCTGATGCTCCCCTTGAACACCCCGCGGTTCACCTCGCTCACGTCCTGCCGGTAGGTGATGTACCCGCCGTCGTGCGGAATGAGGAAGGTGAACCCGAGCCGATGGGCTTTGATCCGCCCGGTCCCGGCGTCCAGGGTCAGCGTCTCGTTGAGCCGGGCGAGCGTGATCCGGGACTTGCCGGTGGCCACGCCGGCGGCCTGGAGCTGGGAGAGTACGGAGTCGAGCTCGCGGACGGCGGTCTTCACGTAGGCGCGGTCCTGTACGTCCTTCAGACTCGAAGGCTGAAGCCTGACTTGAAGCTCTGCCGTGTCGCCCTTCTTCACTGCGACGACGTCCTTGTTGCCCGCCTTGAGATAACCCCGGTACGCGTCGATGGCGGCCACCGAGTCCTCGACCTTGTTCTCCATCGCGGGGTCGGTGGAGACGCCCTTCTGCCAGGCGGCGGTCCCCTCCTTGACGTAGGTCGTACCGCCGACGACAAACACCTTCTCCGCCTTCCGTACACCCTTGCTGCTGGTGATGACACCCTGCGAACGGAGGGCCTCCGGCTTCGCGGTGCGCGACACGGTGGCCTCGTAGGACGCGCCGCTCTCCTGCTCCTGGAGCGTGAGGGCCTCGTCGCCCTTCACGGCGAAGGTCCAGCCGGGTTCGGCGGCCATGGCCCGGTCGGCGAGGTCGAGGAAGTCGGCGGGGGTGGCGGGCACGGGGGCTTTCGCCTCTCCCTTCGCCTTCTCCTGCACCTTCGCGTCGGCCTGCTTCGTTGCGGTGGGCTTGGCCGCGTGCGCGCCGCCCACCCCCGCACCGCAACCGGCCAGCACGACGCACAGGGGCGATATCGCCGTCAGATATCCCAGTCGAAGTCTCTTCACTTTCCGCCCTGCTCCTCGTCCTCGTGCCTCTGGAACCAGTGGGTGTCGTAGTACGCCTCCTGCATTCGCCCTCGCGCGCGTCCAAGCAGGCGATTCACCGGTGACTCCTCCGACTGCCTCGGGGAAACCGGGCCGGTTCTACAGCACGCCGCCCTCAGCGCGCGAGCGGCCGGATCTTTCGGACATCGCGACGCGTGGGGCCACCCGCGGGGCGTCGTCCAGCGCCCCGGTGAGCCGCGCACCCATGAAACGGAACTCCTCCACCGGCACGTCCGGCTCCACCAGAATCTTGCGGGCGTGGCCGAGCAGTTCCTCGCCCAGGTCGAGCTGCATGACCTCGACCTCGTCGGCGAGGCGGGCGAGGGGGCCGTCGCCGTCGCTCGACAGGTAGCACGGCTTCCCTTCGGGCGTCTTCCACGGGAGCAGTCGCATGTTCTTCGTCATGCGCACCACGCTGTCGGTCACATATCCACCCAGGCGTGGAGATCGGCCCAACAGTGCTGTGGGGTAGGCCGGTTGTGCGATCCGTGCGATCGCGCTCCGTGCCTGTGCGACGTGCGTACGAGGAGACCCGATGCCGTCCAACGACCATCCCCCGCCCGCCCTCCTGATCTTCGGCGAGCAGTCGCGCTACCTGAGAAACCAGCGGGGGATATCGCGGGGCGATCTTCATCGACGGCATCGCCGCAGGTCGGGCCGGAGCCTGACGGAGCGGGGACCGGTGGGGCAGGACCAGCCCCGAGCACACCGGTCCCCGCCCGCCCAGGCACTCTCCAAAGAACTGAACCCAAAGAACTCTCTCCCCCTCCCCCACCCTGAACTCCTCACCCGATGGGGTGAGTTGGTGGACAGGGGCCCCCGGGGTGTGGTTACGCTCAGCCACCACAACCACACAATGCAACGGCCCCCGGCCGGGACGGCAATCCCGATCGAGGGCCTGACCACGACAGGAAGAACCGAGCTTCCTCATGGCTACCGCCAACCCTAACGCCGTGCCCTCCTCCGGCGTCATCCACATCCGCGTACGCCATACGGCGAACTTCACGGTCCTGGCCAACCGCCTGCTCCAACGCAGCGGTTCGGCGGTCACCGTCGGCGTCGCGGCGTACATCTTCTCCCTCCCCGACGGCGCCCCGATCACGATCAAAAGCCTCCGCGCACACTTCGACGAGGGCGAGATCCTGATCGCGAGGGCGCTGCGCGAGCTGGAGGCGGAGGGCTGGCTGGAACGCAGGGTGCAACGCACACCGGACGGCAGGGTGGTGACACGCACGTACGTGTACGACGCCCCGGGCGCTACGCCCACGCCCCCGGCGCCCGCACTAGAACAACCGGCCCCAGCCCTGGCCCCAATCACTCTGCGTCCGGAGGCGAGTTCGATCCTCCGGGCACTCGCGTACCACGACAGGCGCCTCGCGCTGTCGCCCAAGGCTGTCACGTCGCTGGCCCCGGCAGTCACGGCCTGGCTCAACGCGGGCGCCACCCTGACGACGATCACGGAGACCCTGACGACGTCGCTCCCGGAGGGCGCCCTCCACAGCCCGGCAGGCCTACTGACCCACCGCCTAAAATCAACCCCGGCGCCAACGGGCCCCAAGCCCCACCCCAAACCCCACCCGTTCCAGGACTGCCCCAAATGCGACCGCCCGTTCCGCTCCCCGGAACCAGGCGAATGCCGAGACTGCCGCGAACGCGCGGCGGCATAGAGCCCGGTTCCGCGGTGTACAAGACGACGCACCCCTCAAGGAGCCGACAACAACCTGGCCATCACCAGGACGGGCGTGTCAACGTCGTTGCTGGCAATTCCCACGGCCAGGAGAGATCCGTTGACGTTCCAGACGGCGCGCTCGACGAAATCACTCTCATCGAACTCTTCGCTGTCACTCACTGAAACTGAGGTTCTGCTCTGCAATGCTCGCATCAGCGAGTTTTGCACCTCGCGACAGAACGGCAGTTGGCCTTCAATGGCAGAGTCCAGCGCCTCCGATACCAACTCATCGACATTCTGAGGCCACACCTCCCTGAAGACGTAGTCGAAAATCCATCCATTTCCCAAGGGCACCAGGTGCAGCCGTACGCCTACCCTCTCCCATCGCGTACACGCGGGAGGAGCAACCGACCCTGCAGGCCTCCAGCCGAAGTCCTGTACTGCTGCGTTCATCTCTGCGAGATTAGGTGAAAGGCACACTTGAATGGAATGAAAGAGGATACTCTCTGCCACCATATCCATTTGCTACTTTCCCGTTCCCCATCATGGAAAACTGCTATTGCGTCGTGATCCAATGAGGGTGAGTTACGTCGTCGGGGCAGACGAACAGGTACAGCCTTCCCCAACGCGAAACAGAAACATCGGTAGGGGTGTTCGCTCTCTGGGCTTCGACGCTCTGCTGATCCTCGACCGGCACCCAGTTGCGATTCCCGCCGTCCCATTCATAGGTGGCAATGGTCAGCAACAGCCGCATCGGCCGGCCACAGTGTTCTGGCACCTCCCCCGGCCCGGTCACGTTCCATGCGGCGAACCCACCGATCTTCCAGCCGGGCGCCACAGACAGATCCGACTGATAATCCGGGGTGCCATCGTCATCCCAGTTCGTCCATCGCTCCACCTTCGCCTGCAGATCCGCCGGCAGCAGCTCGACGTACTGGTGCTCGCGCACGGTCTCCGGATGCAGAACACATGGCGACGGGACATAGCCGGCACGGCCGACCACCGGAAACTCCGGCTGCGTCGTCACAGGCACGCCCACATCCGCCGTCGCTCGCCAGACCAGCCGCACATGCACCTGATGTCCGTCGTGCCGCTCGAAAGGACACCACAGCACCTGCAGAAGGTCGCACCCCGAGGGCGCCTCCAGGCCTGGGATGTCACGAGCGTAGAACTGGCCTACCGCCAGCAGCGGAATCGGATCCTCAGGCCGGACATCCGGCGCATACCGCCCCCGCTTCTCCAGGGCCTCCCAACGTTCACGTTCCTCATCGTTGGGATCGGTTCCGCGTCGGTCGAAGCCGTCACGCATGCGCCGCGCTTCACGCACATTGGCCAGCAGCTCACCGCGATCCTTGCGATGCACCTCATCGCACACGGGCCAGGGCTCATCCTCCGGCCACAGCAATGGCCCACCGACCGAACTGTCATGGACGGAAGGGGTCCCCGGCCTCGGATGCAAGCGAGTGGTCGTCACGGCGTGGTCACGCAGCTCCGGAAATACGGCTTCCACATCCACCGGCCGGGCAGGTGTCGTCCGAGTCATCTCACATTCTCCCCATGAGGTAGATCTACCCCTACGGCCGACAGGTGCGCCGGTCGGCGGCCTTGCGCGGCCACCGGCCTTGCGACCGCCCGTTCCGCGCCCCGGAACCCGGCAAATGCCGGGACTGCCGCGAGCGGGCGGCGGCTCAACAGGACGCCAGTCCGATCAGTTCGCCAGCTAGGAGGTCGTACCCGCGCCATCTCGGTAGCCCTCAATGAGCCTGATCTGAAGGTCAATGGCTGCCACGCACTGATCGCAGTTCAACTCGTCTTCGATCGTGACGCGACCTGTGAGGTGGGTCATCAATACGGCCTCATAGCACGACGAGTAAATTTCCATCACATCGTCAGCCGTAACGGATCGAGGGAGTGCTTCAAAGAGTCGCACCAACGCCATCAAATACGGACCCACGCCCGGCCTGACCGGAATACTGGGGAGTTTGTCATAACGGTCCAAGAATTCCACAGCGAATTCAGAACCGGACTCCCAGCCTCTGGGCTATCGCGGCGCAACGCAAAAGCAGACTTGACGAGTTCCGCATGACTCGGCGGGAAGAAATCATCGAATGAGTGGCCGAAGCGAGGGGGTGTAGCTTCAATGACATCCATTGCAAGGCTGCCCAGCACCTCACTGCTCATGCCCTCCAGGGCGGCTTCGTACGGCTCAACCCTCTGATCCCAAAGCTCCATACCATCACCTTCACCATAAGACCGCAGACACAACCCAGTACCAGGGTTGCGTCTGCGGCAGATCTACCTACGATTGCGAGGCACCAGAAGACTGGCTATCTAGCTTGCTCTCACGGCAAAGGTGCAGAGAAACGCTGATGGGAGTGTCATCGAGGTCGGGATGCTCGAGACCTAGGATCACGTGCACGTCAGAGACCCTCCAACAGTCCACCCACACGAATGCGAAGTAGTCACTGTCAAGCACCAGGCCTTCTGGCTCCACTGAGAACTTCTCGCCTATCAGAGGGGTAAGCCGGCCTGCCAGCTCGCGACAATTACGGATCCTTTTCTGGTACTCCCCGGTGACGTCACTGACGTAATCAGACGAGCCCCAATCGACATGCCACTCCTGGAGCATGACGCTCACCATCACCAGGCCCTCATAGTCTTCGGTTCCCAGACGGAGGCCATTCCGCGTCAAACGCTTTGGGTACGGCAGAGACACCGAGCCAGCAGGATCCCAGCCAGACAGCACGAATTCAGAGGAAACCTGCTCCGCATCCCACGGAGCTCGAACCGCGCAGCCAGCTGAACGATCTGGAGCGCCTGATCCAAATCAACATCAGGCATCAACTTGTCCCTCCGAAGGGAAAGGCCATCAAACCTACTCCGGCCTGCAGCCTTGCGCAGAATTGACCAGCAAAGTCAAGAATTGAGGCCAAAGCACTGAGGTCCCATCGATCAGATCGATGGGAGTGTTTATTTTATTCGCGGGGTCTCACTGAGTGAACACCCTCAGGGCTGATGAGAGTTGGCCGCTGTATTCGTCGCAGGTAGCCACCAGCTGGTGACCAACCGCAGAACCAAGCAGATCCTCGCTTGCTGGAACAGCAACGATGGCCGCATGGCAAGCACCCTCGATCTCAAGGTTCCTCGTGCCGAAATAGCCCAGCCCGTAGACGCGAAGGTTGTCTGCGACGTGAGCAAGGTAGCGCTCACGAAGCTCATCCCCCTCGACCACGGTGAGTGAGCCATCCATGTATGAGTCGAGGTATACAGCCATCTCTCGTGCAAGGCTGATGGCCGTATCGGTTTGAGCCTCACTCATCTCCCCCAAGGCTTCCCCGAGCATGAGCCAGCCGTTGATGGCCTCCAACTGGAAGCTCTCAGCGAATTCAGGCTCGATCTCGGACTCAAACAAGGGTGCGGAACAGAGCCCTGCGATTGCATGCCCAAGGTCCTCATTGACCTCGCCATCCAGTCGCGTGGCTCCCTCGCGGAGCACGGAAGTGAGAGCTGCGGGATCTACTCCCCACTCCACGGGCATCGCGATGTCGAGCAACGGCGCCTGCAATCTGCGCAGGGCCAGGTACGCGGCCTGGTGACGCTGCTGCCGAGTCATGGCGCGGATCGGGGCTGACAGCGTTTCGTCATCCCGCCAGTCAGGCGGATTCACCATGTCGGTCACCGATAACCCATCGTTGCCAGGAAGTTCGTCCATGTCTCGTGGTTGTTCCAGACGTACATGGACTGCCCGGAGGAAGCCCGCGCACCCTTATCAGAACCACCGGAATGCAACAGGCGATGCTGCCAGACCAACGCCTGGCAGCACCGCCTGTATTCATTTCGCCGCGACCAGAGGTCTATCCGCTGAAAGATCCCGCAATTACTGCAGAGTCGTCAGCTGCCCCTGACCACACCGGAATCGCGTGAGTGCTTTGAGAACTCATGCACCGGATTCACGGCAAAGGTACAGCGAAACCCTGATGGGGGTGTCATCGGGATCAAAATGCTCGAGACCCAGGATCACGTGCATACCGGAGACCCGCCAACAGCCGACCCACACGAATGCGAAGTAATCGCTGTCGAGGATCAGACCTTCTGGCTCCACCGAGAACTTCTCGCCCATGAGAGAAGTAAGCCGGTCTGCCAGCTCGCGGCAATCACGGCTCTTTTCCTCATAGTCGCCAGTGACGTCGTTGACGTATTCGGGGGAGTCCCAGTCGACCGGCCACTCCTGCAGTGTGACGCCGAGCACCGTCAGGCCATCGTATTCTTCGATGCCCAGAGGGAGGCCCTTCCGCGTCAAACGCTTCGGGTACGGCAGGGATACCGAGCCGGCAGGTTCCCAGCCGGACTGGACGAGTTCAGAGGAAACCCGCTCCGTATCCCACGGAGATTCGAACCGCGCAGCCAGCTCAACGAGCTGGAGAACGTGATCCAAATCGACATCAGGCATCAACTTCTCCCTCCGAAAGGAACATGGTAGACCGCAAGGTCACCGCTTTCCAACTCTGCCGGGAACCACTCCCGGAAGACCGCTCGATAGAAGGCAGCACCGCCTTCGCTCGAAACTGCGTACCGGACACCATTGCCACCCAGAGCTTTGTTCAACCCCAAGAGGCGCTGCGCCTGATCAACCGCGGTGCTTTCCTTGAAGACCGTGTTCGCGTGCAGTGGATTGTAGATGCTGCCGTTGAATCCTCCAGGAGTCGAGGGCCCGGCGAACTTCGCCTCGGTGATGAACCCGTACTTGTCCGGCCCACCGTCTACCTTGACCAGCCTTCCGTTGTGCTGCCACCACTGCTCCACGTCCGTACCGGTGACGTACTTCTGGTACCGGAAGCCGACGTTGGCCTTCATCTGCTTGGCCGAAATCGGGTACAAACCCTTGAAAACCGGGGTTGCTTCGGCCAGCTCGTCAATGTACTTGGCACCCTTCAGCAGCTTCCCCGCACCAGGGAGAACCGCTGCCGCAGCCATCGTGCACTGCCATGCCGACGGGGAGTTCGTGCACCCCTCGACATCCGCGAACCCGGACAGCTCCTTGACGAAGTCCCATGGGTCCACCCAGCCCTCGAGGCCCGTGGAGCCGTCGTGGTGCTGGATGTTGAACTCGAGCTTCTCCGGGTCGGGGATGACCGGGGCCCCGTCCATGCGGTACTGGCTGCGTGCCTGGCAGCCCGCGTCGCAGGACTCGTGCCCGTACTGGTCGATGTTGTTGACCGGGTTGCCGCCGGCGAAGCCGTAACGGTTGCTGTTGGCGGCCCCGGCACCCAGGCTCATGTCGGCCGCGGCGCCTGCGTACGAGTCCCGGCTGATGAACCGGTTGTGCTCCGGGCTGTAGTCCCGGGCGCCCATGTCGTACGTCTCCGACTGGGCGTTCCAGCGCTTGCCGCTGAAGCGGTAGGGGTTCTCCCCGTCGCTGCCCGGCTCCGCGATGGCGTCCAGGCCGGTCCACTCGTCCTTGGCGTCCTGGCCGTAGGCGGTGTAACCGTAGGTGGAACTGGGCTTGCCGTCACCCGCGTTGGTGAACGTCTCGACGTCGCCGTGGCTGTTGTAGCCGTAGTAGCCGCTGTCGCCGTTCAAGTGGTCCAACTGGGAAAGGCGTTCTCCTCCCAGGCCGAACTGGTAGGTCTTGACGAGGGTTCCGTCGAGTTCGTCGCTGAAGACCTCACGGTCGAGGCCGAGGTAGCTGTACTCGTCGGTGTAGGCGTTGTTGACACTCTTTTCGACCGTGCGGTCGAGAGGGTCGTAGCGGTAGTCGGTCGTGTTTGTCTTGTCGCCGGTCTTGCGGACCGTGGTGATGAGCCGGTCGAAGCCGTCGAAGGTGTTCGTCTCGACGGCGGCGCCACCGTCTTCGGAGACGGACTTCATCCGGCCGAAGGTGTCGTAGTCGTAGACGGCCGAGGAATCGACCAGATTCGAGGAGGAGCTCAGCCGGTTCTTGTTGTAGTAGAACTCGGTCAGCTCCGACTTCTGGAGGAAGAGCTGCTTGACGACATTGGAGTTGTCGTCGTGCCAGTACTGCTCCGTGCGCGGCTTGCTGCCGGTCTTGTCCAGCTCCTTGATCCGGTCGACCGGATCGTAGGTGTAGGCGATCACGGAGTTCCGGACCCCGTCGCTGTCAGCGCTGAGCAGCGCCGCCGTGTCCTTGCTCTTGTTGCCGTTGGCGTCGTACTCGTAGCTGTGTGACGAGACCAGCGCGCCCGCGCCCGTCTTCTCGGTGCTGGTCTTGACGGCGCTGTTCGCGTAGTAGGTGTAATCGACGGTGTTGTTGTTGCCCTTGGTCAGGGTGGCGCGCTGACCGCGATCCGTGTACGTGAACTGCGTGATGTCCGGCTGAGGGTCGGTCGGCACCTGGCTCGCCGTGACCTTCTTGAGCAGGTTGCGCAGGTCGTACTCGTACTTCGAGTTCTGCTGGGGATGACTGACGGTGTCGAGCTGGCCGCTCGCGTCGTAGGTGTAGGAGGTGGTCTTCGCCTCCTGGCCGGTGAGCGCCTCCGTGACCTTGTCCACCTGGTTCAGACCGGTGTAGGTCATGGTGTACGGCGTGCTCGTGGTGCTGCCGACCGTTTCACCGATCGTGAGCATGTTGCCGTTCAGGTCGTAGTCGTACGCGTACGACCTGTCCGCGGAAGGGTCTCCGGCGGCGTCCGTGCGGCCCTTCAGGGATCCGTCGGGGTAGTGCGACCAGCCCATGGTCCGCGTGGACGTGCCGTTGTCACCGGTCAGCGTCCGCTTCTCCTGCTGACCGACGTTGTTGTAGTCGTAGGCCGTCTTGATGTTCCACGCGTCGGTGGAGGTCTTGATCCAGCCGTTGTCGAAGTAGGTGTAGTCGGTGTCGATGCGCGCCGGGTCACCCGCCGGCGGCAGCGACGTCTTCTTCACCCGGCCTACCTCGTCGTAGACCGTTTCGGTGTAGACATCCGCCTTGTTGAACTGCGAGTCCGCCGGGTCGTACGGCTGGAACTGCTTGACCGGCCGGTTGAGCTTGTCGTACTCGGTGCGGGCCGCGAAGTCCTCGGCCGTCCCGGTGGTGGCGGTGCCCCGCGGGGTCTCGACCTTGGTGGTGTTGCCCACCTGGTCGTACTGGTAGCGGGTGGTGCGCACCGTGGTGCCGTCGTACGGCACCTTGACCTCGAAGGTCATGCCCCGTTCGTCGGGGACGATCTGGGTCTTGTTCTGCTCCTGGTCGGTCGTCGCGACGACGATCGAGTCCTTGTCGTACTGCGTGGTGGTGTACTTGCCCGCCGCGTCGATCTGCTTGACCGGCCGGTGGTCGAAGTCGTACTCCGTCTTGCTGGAGTAGTCGGAGGTGTCCGCCGACGCGTTCTTCTTCGGGTCGATCAGCGTGACGGCATTGCCGACGTTGTCGTACTCGTAGGAGGTCTTGTCGTCCTTGGCGTCCACCACCGACGTGAGCTGATAGATCGTGTCGTAGTTGTTGGTGGTGACGTAGTCCGTGGCGTCCGCGGTGGTCGCCACGCCCTTCGGCTCGGTCGTCGTCCTGAGGTTGCCGACCTTGTCGTAGGTGTAGGCCGTCTTGCGGTCCGCGGTCTGGTTGTTCGCCGGTGCGGTCGCCGACGTCACCTGGTCCATCGCGTCGTACACGGCCTTCGAGACCGCGTTCGTCGGTGAAGTCGCCTCGGTGGTGTTGTCGTTGGCGTCGTAGACCGGTGCCGGGGTGGTGATGTAGTCGCCCGCCGCCTGGTCCTTCGGCACCTTGCTCACCAGCGGACGGCCGAACGTGTCGTACGTCTGCGTGCTGGTCTTGTTCAGCGCGTCGGTGGTCGATGTGACCTGGCCGCGCTCGTCGTAGACGACCTTGGTGGCCTTGGCGTAGGGGTCGGTGACCGTCTTCGGAGCGCCGACCGGGTCGAAGTCCGACGCCTGCGTCGCGTTGCCGTTGGCGTCGGTGACCTTGGTCTGCTGACCGTACGTGTCGTACTCGTACGACGTGGTGTAGTCGCCGGCCGTGGCGGTCGATACGCCCTTGGGGTCGGTGGCCGTCTTCAGGTTGCCGAACGAGTCATAGCCGAACTGCCACTTGCGGCCCTCCGGCGATGTCTGGGTGTACAGGTCGGCCGAGTAGCCGTCGAGCCGCGTCTGATACGTGTAGACGGTGGCGGCCGTGCCGTTCTTGTTGGCCTCCGCGTCCTTCGACGTCAGCGGATAGCCGGTCTTCTGGTCGTACGTGTACGTCGTCTGGGCGCCGTTCGCCTCCTTGACCAGGGTGACGTTGTTGTCGGCGTCCCACGCCGTGTCGGTCGACTGACCCTTGGCATTGGTGGCCTTCACGCCGCGGCCGAAGTCGTCCAGGACGTAGTCCGTGGCGTGCGTCTCGGGGTCCGTGACCTTGGTGTCGGTGAACTTGCTGTTCGTGGCGTCCGCCGCGTAGGAGAAGCCCGTCGAATTGTTCAGCCGGTCACCGATGGTCTTGGTCCACCAGTGGTACTTCGGGTCGTCACCGGTCTGCGGGGCGAGGTACGTCAGATCGGTGTCGTTGCCGCGCGGGTCCGTCGCCGTGACCAGCTTGACGTTCTTGTTGCCCTGCGTGGCGTCGTAGGTGAAGCCGAACACCTTGGGCTGTGAGGAGCCCGCGCCGTCCGTCAGCTTCGTCAGGAGCGCCTTGTCCGAGTACTCGAACGTGACCTTGCGACCGGAGATGTCCGTCATCGACTGGACGTGGTCGGCCACCTTCGGGAAGGGCGCCGTCGTCTTGTCGAAGTACTCGACGGTCAGCGACTGCCGGCCCGCCGGGTCGGTGATGTACTTCAGGAACTTGGTCGGCTTACCACCCGACTTGCGCTCCTCGTACGTGTAAGTCTGGGTGTTGCCGTTCTTGTCCACCGTCGACGTCAGGTAGCCGTCACAGCCGAACAGGAAGCGCGTTCCGTCCGGACTCGTGAGCGTCCAGGCGTCCGGCACCGGGTCCTTGAGCGGGGTGCAGTCCAGGCCCGACTTCATGATGACCTTGAAGTGGACACCCGCCGGGGCCTTCCACGACCCGTCCGCCTGCTTGGTGAAGACGTGCGTGGTGCCGTCACCGTCCGGCAGACGGATCTCCGTCGGGTTCGGGTTGGGGCGGAAGTCCAGCGGAGCCCCGAGCCGGAGGGGACCGGCCACCTGCCCGGACCAGCCCGCGCCGAGCACCGTGTCGGAGGTGTCGAGCGAGTTGTAGGAGAACCGGGCGAAGGTGTTGAGTCCCCGGCCCGGGTTGCTGAACGCGTTGTACGACCAGACGCTGTTGCCGGAGGCCAGGTTGTTCAGGACCGACGAGCCGGCACCGGTGCTCTTGCCGGTGTAGGCGTAGAACTTCTCCAGACCCAGCGAGTTGGACGTCGGGTCCTCGACCGCCACGCTCTGCGTCAGGGACGGGATGCCGCCGGTTCCGGCCGACAGCCAGCTGCCGTCCGAGACCTTCTGCACGTCCCAGCCCAGGACGTAGTCCGTGCGCTTGTTGCCCGCGTCCGAGTTGATCGGTGTCTTGACCTGGGAGTGGACCGTCGCCGACTCGGCCGGGGCAAGGGGCGGGATGGCGGTCTTGAGCTGGTTACCACCGTTGGTGGCGTCCGTGCCGTCGGGCAGCTTCCAGGTGTAGGAGAGCTGACGCTCACCCGCCGCCCAGGTGCTGCCGGTGGTGTTGGTGACCGTCACGTCCACCGTGTACGTGGAGTTGGGGGTCATGCGCTGCGGGGTCTGCGGCGCGTAGTAGGTGTTCTCCGACGTCGCGTCCACGTAGATCACGCGGAGCAGCGGGCCGAGCTGCTGGTCGGCGCCCTCGGAGGCCAGGAACAGGGTGCGCTCCTTCGGCCCGGTCGCCTCGTTGGCCAGCTTGACCATCGCGCCCTTGTTGCTGGACGGGGTCTTCACCCAGCCCTGCGTCATGGACGTGGCGTCCCACCAGTGCCGGCCGACCTCGGATACCTGCGCGACCGTGTCCGACACGGTCGAGCCGAAGTCACCGCCCGGCGCCGTCCACGGAGTGGTGGCGGTGGCGTTGTTCCAGGTCGCCGCGGTCTCCGCGAAGTCCTTGGTGAGACCGTGCAGTTCATAGATCGCACCGTTGGTGTCGGTGGTGGTCTCCGCGCCCCACATGTACAGCTTGGAGTTCAGCACGGTCGCCGTCGCCGGGATCGAGCTGGTGGGGAACTTCATGACCGCACGCGTGTTGCCGTACGTGCCCGAGTTGTTGCCGACGCTCAACCACTTCTGCGGCGTGTACGAGAGGATCGTGTCCTCGTTGGTCGTCGGCTGCTGGGACGAGAGGGTGGTGTCGGTGACGCCGCCCGCCGTGCCCTGGATCAGCTTCATCGTCCGGCCGGCCTTCGGCACACCGACGATGCGCGTGGGCGACCCGATGACCGAGCCGTCCTTCGTCTTCACCGCGATCTGGTAGTAGTACGAGCGGCCGATCTCGTCCGTGGACGAGTCGGGCGTCGGCGTCGCGGTGGTGTCGGTGTAGGCGGTCGCCGCCTTGTCGATCGGGGCCACCAGCGTGGCCGCGTTCGGCGTGAAGACCTGCTGCGTGGAGCGGTGCAGCTGGTACTCGACGATGTCCTGGCCGGTGTCCCCGGTCGAGTTGGTGTACTTCGACCAGGACAGCTCCGGGCCCGTGTCGTGCACGATCGTCGGCGAGTTGAGCGCCGAGCCGACCTTGCCGTACGTCACCGTCAGGCGCGGGTACGAGGACGTCTCGCCGCCGTAGTCCCCGTCACCCGACTCGTAACGCGGGCCACCGGTCAGGGTGCCGGCCAGGGTGTCGTCCTTGGCCTGGATCACGAAACCGTAGTTGGCGGACGTGCCCGAGACCCACTTCTGCACGGTGTCCGTCACCGCGAAGTCGTGCCACTGGTTGTACTCGCCCGTGTTCTTCACGATCTGGGCCGGGTTCACCAGCCGGATCGAGTCCGCGATGTTCCGCGTCGTGGAGCTGTTGGTGTCACCCAGGACGATCTTCCCCGTGTTGCCCTTGGAGAAGTAGAACTGAGTGCTGTTCACCGTCTTCCACGCGGCCGCGGTGCCGGACTGGTTGACCGTCCCGGTCCCGGTGCCGTCCCGGTGGTTGATCGTGTACGGGGCCGCGGTGGCACCGTCCGTCGCGGGCGGGAAGTGCGCCTCCACCCGGTAGGACGCGGTCTCCTTCACCTGCGGCTGCCAGGTGTAGGTCTCGCCCGTCAGGGAGTTCTTGTTGTAGGCGAAGTCATCGTTCGTCGCCGCGCCGCCGGTGGTGGTGGCGCGAGGCCACTCACCCACGGCCGCCGTACCGGTGTCACCGTCGTCGATCTGGACGGTCGTGCCGGACAACTCACCGGACAGCGTACTGGTGTTGGACCAGTTCGCCTGCGACTCGGTCCACTGACCGGTCGCCCGGTGGACCTCCATGGTGACGTCGTTGGCGTTGGTGGTGTGCGTCTGGTCGTAGTACATGCTCAGACGCGCCGAGTCGAGCTGCGTCCCGGCCGGGATCTCGTCCAACGGGAACTGAATCAGCGACCGCGCGATACCTGTGTCCGTCTTGCCGGCGGACATCTTCCAGGTGTTGTTGAAGTTCGTCGTCGGCTGGTCCGAGAGGACCATCGTGTCCTGCGACTGCGACGGCGTCGGCGTGATCGTGATCGTCGGGTCGATCGACACCGGGTACTGCCGCTTCGGCGACGCCAGCCACTTGGCGTCCGGCGTGACGACGATCTGCCAGTTCTTGCCGTCCTTGACCAGCTTCTGCTTGACCTTGGGGCTGTACGACACCCCGTACGGCGAGTCCGCGTCCTTGCGGGTATCCGACATGTACGCGGCCGGGATCGTCATCACCGGCGTGTTCGGCAGCTCGCCGTACAGCTCGATCGAACCGTCCTTGCGCGCCTTCGGCGTCAGGCCGTCCGTGTCGAGGGTGAAGGTGTAGGAGACGGGTCCGTCCGGCGCCTTCGCCAGGACGATGTTCTCCTTCACCCGGCCAGGACCGACCCGGTACTCCAGGTCCGCGCCACCGGCCGCCGCGTCCTTGTAGACCACGGTCGAACCCTTGGCCGCCGGATCGACGGACTTCGCGGCACCCTTGAGACCCAGCGTCACCGCCGGACCGTCCGCGCCCGCCTGGAACTTCAGCAGCTTGTCCGGGTCCGAACCGAACCAACTGCGCCCAGAGTTGGACGTGTTGGCGAAGTCGAAGCCCTTGGCCTTCGTCGAGCCGACACCCGTGTCGATCGACTTCCACGATTTCCTCTTGCCCGAACCCGTGGGGTACGCCGTCGGCACCTGGGAGAGTTCGGCCTGGATCTGCCCGTTGGACAGCTGCCAGAAGCGCGCGTGCTCCGTGCGGCGGGACGTCAGCTCCTTGACCCGCTTGGGCTCAGCGGCCTTCTTGCCCTTCGGGAGCTTCTCGCGACTGGCTATCTCCAGCTTCCCGCCCGTCGGCGGTTTGGCCTGATCCTCGCCGTCGTCGTCCGAGAACCAGCCCTTGACCGTGTCGAAGACGCCCTTGTCGTCTCCGTGCTTGCCGGAACCCGGCGCGGAGGCGTAGGCGATCTGCGGCAGTGCGGTACTCGCCACCGCCGACACCACAAGGCAGGAGATCAATCTCCCATAGCGGACTTTCACGTCCTGTGCCCTTTCCTTTGCGGCACGCCCGCCTTCCGTGCGGTATTCCCTGCGCACGTGATGCGGGCACGCCTGATCTCCGAACGGCGATTGCGTCCGGACGTCTGGTGTGTGCCACTCGGGAGGGTCGGCATCTGGGCAGCGCGGATCGACCGACGTACGTCCGGAAGGCCCATGGCCGAAAAGGCCTTCCGGGCATGCGTCGGTCGGTTTCTGGTTTTCTCCTTCGTGGGCGGACGCTTTCTAATCAGGCGCACATGACCATGTCAACAGAGGGAATCAATCGGGCAGTTGGCCCGTCACGGGTCGGATCGTCCGGAGATGATCTAGACCCGGCACCCGCTCCACGTGCCTGCCGGGCCGGTATACAGCCGGAGAATTCAGCCGGTCAGGGGGCCAGGGCCCGGCCGACGCCGAATCCACTGCCGGTGGTCATGCCCAGGGTCACGGGGCCGAAGCAGAGGCCGGAGGCCGTGACCGGTCCGTTGGCGCTGTGGTGGGACAAACGACGGCGCGGTTTCTATTCACCGAAACAGTTGCGGGTCAACTGATGGCACAATTCGTGGCGTTCTGCGGAGTGTTCTGAGCACGTTTGGGCTCCGTCCCTTTCGCCCGCTTGTTCCAGACACTGGAACGGCCGCTCCCGCATGCGGTATAACCGCCCGGTTCTCCGCCGAGCGCGACGCATTCGCGCGAGGAATGCTCGCCTCACGAAAGCCAGGCCCATGCCATCGTCGTCCGAACAGTCAGAGCCGACCGAATCAACCGACACGGCCGAAGCGTCCGCCGAAGAATCCGAGGCGCACGACGCCGCGGGCACCAAGGACACCGAGGGAGCGGAAGAGGCGAAGGAGCCGCAGTCCTCGGACGAGCCCAAGAGCACCGACGGCGCCCAGCACGGCAAGGGAGTTGACCGTCGAGGCATAGCCGCCAGCGCCGTCGTCGTCGCCGCCTGTGCCGGGCTCGTGCTCTACGGCGTGCTCGACACCGACGAGAAGCCCGAGCGTCACGTCCCCACCGCCTCCGTGACGTACGAGGTCAGTGGCGAAGGCACCGCCGATCTCACCTGGCAGGCCCGCAGCGAGTCCGGCAAGGCCGTCGGAGCGCGCGGCGTCACGCTGCCCTGGAAGAAGACCGTGCGCGTGCCGCTCGGAAAGCCCCCCATCGTGACCATCACGCTCGGCGAGAAGGGCGGGCGGGCCAGCTGCCGGCTCGCCGTCCGCGGCAAGCACGTCCAAACAGCCACCGCCTACGGCAAGTTCGGCCGCGCCACGTGCCAAGGCGAGCTGCCCGCGCCCGAGGTCTCCGAGTCCCCGGCGAGCGCGCAGGGAGAGCAGTGATGTACCCGAGTCCCGGCCGCCAGGCCGCCCGTACCGCGCTCGCCGCCGCCGTCGTGCTCAGCGTCGTCTCCCTGTCGGGGCGGTCGCAGCCCGCCGCCGCGCAGGCCACCGTGCACAAGGGAGCCGTCCACACCGTCGCCGTACCGGACGGGACCGACCCCGGCAGGGGCGTCCTCACCGCCCGTTCGACCGAGCCGTTCAGCATGCTCGGCGTCACCTGGTCCGACCCCGACGCCACGCTCGGCGACGGCACCGCCGAGATCCGTACCCGCAGCGCGGAGACCGGGCGCTGGTCGGCCTGGCGCCCGCTCGAACTGGACGTCCACGCACCGGAGTCGGGTCCCGACCGTACGAAGGCCGGCGTGCGCGGTGGGACCCAGCCCCTGTGGGTCGGCGCGTCCGACGGCGTGCAGGCGCGCGTCACCGGCGCGAAGCTGCTGCCCGCCGGGCTGCGCGTGGACCTCGTCGACCCCGACGCCGGAGCACGGGCCTCCGCGGAATCCACGGAGAAGACCGCCTCGGCGGCCGGGCAGCCGGACATCACCTCGCGCGCCGGCTGGGGCGCCGACGAGTCGATCGTCGCCGACCCACCGACGTACACGACCGACACGAAGGCCGTGTTCGTGCACCACACGGCCGGGACGAACGACTACACGTGCGCCGAGTCCGCGTCGGTCATCCGCGGCATTCTCACCTACCACGTGAAGAGCAACGGCTGGAACGACATCGGCTACAACTTCCTCGTCGACAAGTGCGGGACCGTCTTCGAAGGGCGCGCGGGCGGCGTCGACAGGCCCGTCTACGGCGCCCACACCTACGGCTTCAACACGGACACGAGCGGTGTCGCCGTCCTCGGCGACTTCAACACCGCGACCTCCACGCCCGCCGTGCGCGACGCGATCGCCCAACTCGCCGCCTGGAAGCTCGGGTTGTACGGGATCAATCCGGCGGGCAGCATCGTGATGGCGGCCGGTGCGGACAACGGGAAGTTCACGCAAGGGCAGCTGGTGACGATGAACCGGATCTCCGGGCATCGCGACGGCTACCCGACGGAGTGCCCCGGCAACAACCTCTACGGCGACCTGCCCGCCATCCGCACGCTCGCGGCGTCGAAGAACTCGCCCGCCAAGGGTGCCGACGTGAACGGGGACGGCCATGCCGACCTGGCCGCCGGCATCCCGAAAGCGACCGCGAACAACCTGGCCGGTGCCGGCCAGGTCACCGTCGTACCCGGCGCCCGGACCTCGCCCTACGCGGCGAACAAGGCCGTCGTCACGCAGGAGTCCGAGGGCGTGCCCGGCGGCTCCGAGGCCGGAGACGGCTTCGGCTCCGCGACCGCGTACGGCGACCTCGACCACGACGGTCACACCGACCTCGTGGTCGCGTCTCCCGGCGAGGAGGTCACCGCGGGCGTGAGCGACGAGGGCGGCGTGAGCGTGCTGCGCGGCACCGCGAACGGGCTCACCGGACAGGCCGGAATGATCAACGAACCGGCGGCGGTGCGTACGAGCGGCGCGAAGTTCGGGGCCGCGCTCGCCACCGGCGACTTCGACGGGGGTGGCGGCGACGACATCCTCGCGGTCTCGCCCGGCGCCGGGCGCGCCTGGGCCGTCGACGGCTCCGCCCGCACCTTCTCCTCTCCCGTCGCTCTCTCGGACGGGCCCGTGCAGGAACCGGCCGTCGCCACTGGGGACTTCGATCACGACGGGTTCGAGGACGCGGCGATCACGTTCCGTACGGCGGCAGGCGAGAGGCCTCTCGTCGTGCTGCGCGGGTCGCCGAGCGGCCTGCGGACGTCCGAGCCCTCCGTCCTCGCGGGCGCGGGCGGACGCTCCCTCTCGTCCGGCGACCTGAATGGCGACGGCTTCGCCGACCTGGTCGTGGGTCGGCCCGACGCGGCGGACGGTGGAGAGATCGCCACGTACCACGGCTCGGCGGACGGGCTCACGACGACCGGTGCGGGCGTCGTCGCCCTCGGCGAGCTCGAAGGGGCGGACAGCGGCGGCGAGTTGGGTGCCTCCGTGGCCGTGAGCGACACGGACGACGACGGGTACGCCGATGTGCTCGCCGGTGCGCCCGGTGACGACTCCGGTGCGGGCCGCGCGTTCCTGCTGCGCGGTGGCGCGGACGGGCTGGGCGTGGCGGGTGCGGTGGCGTACGTCCAAGGTTCGGGCCCGGTGCCGGGCGCGGCCGAGGCCGGTGACCGATTCGGTTCCGCCGTCGCTGTCGCCGGTCTCACCGGGGACGGCGTCGCCGGCCTCGCGATCGGTGCCGAGGGCGAGAACGCGGGCGACGGGACCGTGATGACCGTGAGCGGCGGGACGGGCACTTCGTACGGGCCCACCGCGCTCGGCGCCGATGTCGGCGCCGGTATCGGCGGGGAACTGACCAGGTGACCGCCGGGCGACTTCCAGGCGACTGCCAGGTGAGTTACAGCACACCAGCACAACCAGTGACGTTTCCCGATGGTCGATCGCTGGATAGAGCACCTACCCGCGTGACGGGTGTGGCATTTATGAACTTCTTCGAGGGGTGGGGCATTTGAGCCCGCGTAATCCGCGTGCGCGCAGATCACATGCGTACAAACCGCTGAGTCTCAAGCGCAGGGCCTGGGTGACAGTGGGGGCCGTCGTCCTCGGTGGCGCGGGTGTGGTGACGTACGCCATGGCCGACCCGGGGAACGGGGCGTCTCCCCAGGATGAGCCGCGCCGGGCGTCGGCGATCCACACGCTCGGGCTCACCGCCAAGGGCGCGGACCGCAAGGTCGTCCCGCAGAAGTCGACGGACCGCTTCAGCGCCGTCGTCGTCACGTGGAAGAACCCGCACACCACACTCGACGGGACCGCCCAGGTCCGGGCGCGCAACGTCGCGACCGGCGACTGGACGGACTGGCTGACCATGCCGGTCGAGCAGCTCGGCACCGACGGCAAGGAGAGCAGGGCCGGCGGTGGCGTCCGCGGCGGCACCGAGTCCGTGTGGACCGGTGACTCCGACGCCGTCGAGGTGCGGGTCGTGGCCAAGGACGGCACGGCGTCCGACCTGCCGTCCGGCATGGACGTCAAGCTCCTCGACCCGGGCACGCTCGCCCCCGCCAAGGGCGCGGGCGCGGCGCAGCCCGCCGCGTTCTCCGAGGACACGACGCCGCCCGCCACCACCGGATCCCCGTCCGCGGACCCCGCGAGCAGCGCCCCCGCAGCGGCCCCTTCGGACTCCGGCACCCCCTCCGCGCCCGCGTCGTCCTCGGCCTCCGCCGACCCGTCGTCGAGCGCTTCGGCGTCGCCCGAGCCGTCCGAGACGGTCCCGGCCGCCCGCCCGTCGACGGTCGTCAAGCCGCCGGTCATCACGCAGGCCGAGTGGGGCGCCGACACGGACTACAACGGCACGCCCGAGTACGACGACTCGATCAAGGCCGCCGTCATCCACCACACCGGTGTCGACCCCGACAACACGGTGCCCTGCTCGCAGTCGCGCCAGCGGGTGCACACCATCCAGCAGGAGCACATGGCCAAGGGCTGGTACGACATCGGCTACAACTTCCTCGTCGACCGGTGCGGCCAGATCTTCGAGGGCCGCAGCGGCGGGATGGACCTGCCGGTGCACGGTGCCCACGACTACGGCTTCAACACCGACACGGTCGGCATCTCGTACATCGGCAACTTCATGTCGGCGAAGCCCACGAAGGCGGCGCTCAACTCGATCGCCCGCGTCGTCGCCTGGAAGTTCGGCCAGTACGGCATCACCGCGAACAGCAAGGTCACGCTGACGTCCAACGGTGACCAGGGCGTGTCCGACAACAAGATCCCGCTCGGCCAGTCGATCACCCTCGACCGCGTCTTCGGCCACCGCGACACCGGCGCCACGCTCTGCCCCGGTGACAACCTGTACAAGCAGCTCTCCACCATCCGGACCCTGGCCTCGGCCCCGGGCGTCTCGCACGCCCTCGCCACGTCGGACATCTACTCGTCCGCCGCGCCCGCGGCCAAGACCCGCGACGGCCTGCCCGACCTCGTCGCCGGCACCCCCAAGGCGTCCTCCGGCGGCTCCATCACCGTCCTGCCGGGCGGCACGAACGGGCCGGTGTACACGGCGAAGAAGACCCTCACCCAGTCAAGCACCGGTGTCCCCGGCACGAACGAGCCCGGCGACCAGTGGGGCGCGTCCGTCGCCGAGGGTGACATCAACGGTGACGGTTACGCCGACCTCGCGATCGGCCAGCCCGGCGAGGACGACACCTCCGGGCACGCCGACCGCGGCGCGGTCACCATCCTGTACGGACCGGCCCTGAACACCGGCGCGCAGATGAACCTCGACGAGGGCTTCTACGCCAACGGCGCCAAGTACGGCTCCGCCGTGGCGGTCGGCGACTTCAACGCCGACGGTAAGGCGGACGTCTTCGCCTCCTCCACCGGCACCGGCGGCACCTGGACCGCGCGCTACGCCGAGGGCCAGGAGTCCAGCTCCAACATCACCAGCGGCGACACGGCACTCGCCTACGAGGCCGCCACTTCAGGCGACTTCAACCAGGACGGCTACGCGGACGTCGCGCTCAACTACCGCGACTCGACCTCGATCGGCCGGGTCGTCTGGTTCAAGGGCGGCAGGAACGGCCTGACCAAGGCCGGCACGCTAACGGTCAAGGGCGGCCGCTCCATCGCCTCCGGCGACCTCAACGGCGACGGCGTCGACGACATCGTCATCGGCCAGCCCTACACCGCCGAGTCCGGCGCCTACGCGGGCGGCCAGGTCACCGCGGTCTACGGCTCGAAGATCACGTCCACGACGCCCGGCGGCCTGACCGCCACGGGTGCCAAGACGATCCACCAGGCCACCAGCGGTGTCCCGGGCGCGGCCGAGTCCGGCGACGCCCTCGGCAGCTCCGTAGCGGTCGGCGACTACAACGCCGACGGCTACGCGGACGTCCTGGCCGGTGCCCCGAACGAGGACATCACCCGCACCAGCAACCGTTCCAACGCGGGTACGTCGCTGCTGTTCAAGGGCTCGTCGACCGGTCTCACCGGCACCGGCGCCCTCGCGATCTCGCAGGACGAGCCCGGCGTCCCCGGCTCCACGGAGACCGATGACGTCCTGGGCTCCGCCGTCTCCCTCGCCGACCTGTCCGGCTACGGCCGCGCGGACCTGGTGATCGGCGCCGCGGGCGAGGACGCCGGCAACGGCACGCTCCTGTACGTCCCCAGCAACAGCACGGGACTCGGCCTGTCGACGTCCAAGTACTACGGACTGACGCAGCTCGGTACCCCGACCGGCGCCCGCCTGGGCACCACGCTGGCCCCGTAGGCACCACCCACACCGTCTGTACGACCCCGTGCCACCTCTGCAAGCGCCAGAACCTCTCGCCGCGCGGCTCCCGACACTCCCGGGAACCGCGCGGCGAGAGCCGTTTCGGCCCTGGCAGCCCAAGCAGCCCTGTCTGCTTTGTGCCCGTACTTGCGCCGCGGCGCCCGGATGGGTTACGCACTACCTTCCACGGAAGCGGACCCGACCGCAGGAGGGGGCGGCCGGGCCCGGTTCCGTTCAGCTCCGGGGTCGGATCCGGGTGTTCAGACCCCGGCGGCGTTCTCCTCGAACGACACCGCCACGAGCCGGTCGCTGAACCGCCCGGGGCTCTTGACCCCCTCGACCAGCGCGCGCCGCGCACGGACCGCCTCGTCGGTGAGCGTGACCGCGACGACGGGGCAGTCCTCGATCCGGTTCGTGTGCGAGGGCGCGCACTGGCCGATGTCCGCCCGCGTATGTCCCGGGCAGACCGCCCGTTCGGGCAGCTCGATCTCCAGATCCAGGTTCCCGGCGTCCGTGAAGCGGTAGGCGCCCGAAGCCGGCGGGACAGACCGCTGCTTCGCCCCCTTCGTCACCTTCGCCGTCAGCCCGCGCGCCGACGCGATGCGGCCCTCGCCGTGCGGCCCGTACACATCGACCGTGATCCGCCGCTCACCCACCGGCGCGGTCAGCGTCAGCGGCCGCGGTCCCGGGTCGATGACCGCGCTGATGGTGAAGGCAGCCGGACCGTCGAAGCGCGGCCCCGAACTCGAGTACCCGTAAGAGGTCAGCACGAGCGCGGGCGCGGGCGCCTGCTCGCCCTCGCCGCGTGGCGCGGGCCTCACAGGACCCGGCGCACCGCACCCGGCCAGCGCCGCCGTGCTGCCGTCGGGCAGCGCGACATCCTTCAACATGCCTGGTACTACGTGGAGTCGGCCCGTCGGATCGTCGGGCATGCCCCGGTGTGCGGCCAGCGCGACGAGTGCCGCCACGACCGGCAGCGCGAGCGCCGCCCACGCCCGCGGGGAGGGCCCGGAGATCCCGTGCATCAGACGCGGCCCCGCGCCCGCCGCGACACGACGGCCCGCAGGATGCGCCGGCCTTCCGTCGACACGTCGAGCGCCTGGCGCAGGCCGCCCGCGCCCCGGCCCGCGAGCAGCTCCAGAATCTTGACCTGGCGCCGCAGTTCGGCCGCGACCAGCGGGGACATGCCGTCCGTGCTGCCCTCGCGCCGGGACCGCACCGAGCCCGCGCCGTCGTCCATCGTGTCCAGCATGCGGTGGATCTGGAGCGCGCCGACCGAGCAGGCGTCGGCCCACTCGCGCAGCTCGGGCGATGACGGGGTGCTCGGCACGGCGGCCAGCATGCGCCGGGCGAGCCCGGACGCCTCGTCCGCGTCGTCGTCCGGCTGCCCGGCCGGGAACGCGGCCCGCGCCTGCGCCAGGCACTCGCCCCACTCCGGGCCGCCCGCGGCGAGGCTTCCCCACAGCGGGCGCAGCGCCTCGTCGTCCTCGGCGCCCAGCAGCGGCACGCAGCGGTCGAGACAGGCGAGACCGCTGGCCGCGAGACCCCGCTCGTCGGCCTGCGCGATCAGCTCCACCAGGCTCATGAAGTACGCCCTTTCCCTGCCCACCCGGCACTTCGTCCCTACGGGGATCTCTGCGTGCCGGGGCGCAGGAACGTCACAGCGGCGCGACGCCGAGCCGGTCCAGGAAGCGGAAGAAGAGCGGCTCGGCGAACGGGTCGGGGTCCTGGCCCAGGACGTCGGCGAGCGGCCCCGGCTCGACGGTGCGGCCGCACTCCTGCGCCCACGCGACCGCGCGCCGCGCGGCGTCCGCGGGCTCCAGGAAGTAGTCCTCCAGGGTCAGTTCGTCCGCGGAGAGGTATCCGGCCATGGCGTCGCGCGCCAGACACGTCGTCCACGCGCCGCTCTGCGGCGCGGCCGCCTCGATGACGACGCAGTCGCTGTCCATGACGTAGCCGAACAGGGCGGGCGCGCCGGTCTCGGCGGCCAGCGCGTTCATGCTGCCGATGTCGTGGCGCCGCTCCCCGCCGTCCGGGCACTCCCAGACCTGCCAGCCGTCGGCCCGCCGCTCCAGGAGGGTGAGCGCGTCGCGCGCCCCGCCCAGCGCGGCGAGTTCGGCGAGCGGCCGCTCGCTCCTGGCCACGACGTAATAGCCCCAGTAACCCATGCCGGTGTCCCCCCGGTGCCTTCGAAAAACGGCTGATCTCGGCTCGGGCCGAATACACCACAGCCATCCGTGAACGCGCCAGCGAAAACCCGAATCCGGGGATTACGCCGGATCCTGGCCGAGGGGCCCGTGCTCGGGCGCGGGCCCGCGAAGTGCCTTCTCGTTCTGCATGCGGGTCAGGGAGCGGACGAACATGACGGCCGCGACGACGGCGGCGATGTCGAGCGCGTCGGAGAGCATCAGCATCTCCGTGGCCGTCTTGATCTCGCCGATGTCCTCGGCCTTGTCGTACTGGCTGCCCGCGATGCCGCCGATGACATTGCTCACCAGCCACAGCGTCCACCAGCAGTTGATGACGGTGTGCGAGTGCTTCTGCGGGATCAGGCCCGCCTCCGGAACGCTGGCGTCCCAGGTGTCGGTCGCGACCTGGCGCGGCGCCCACAGGTTCACGAAGGGCACGAACCAGCCCCACGAGGCCCAGCCACGCGACCTGCTGTGCCCGTCGGGCCGGAACACCTCGGCGTTGACGCGCACCCGCCGGAACCACACGATGAAGACGACCGCGGTCGCCACCAGCACACAGATCTGCGCGACGCCCGCCGCCCCGTACAGCGAGTCGATGCGGTCGGCGTCCGCCTCACTGCCCGCCGAGAAGTGCCCGGCCACGAAGTCCGCGGCGAGACTGCGCTGCTCGAACCCCACCCACAGCGCGAACAGGTCGATCGCGGCCGTCACTCCCAGCAGGACGACGACAGCCTTCGCGACGCCGACCGGCGACTTGAGCACAGCAGAACTTGTGGACACGACGGACCCCCCACGGGTTCAAGGTGAGCCGGTCGCGCGCATCTCCCCAGAGCGCGTCGGTCACCGCCCAGCGGAACATACGGTTCAGGCCACCGCGCTGTCTACCGCTCAGCCCGCTCGGAAACCGACTGCTCAGCCGCTCAGGACCCCAGCCGGTTCGCGAGCGCCACGAACTGCGGCCACGTCAGCGGAGGCTTGCCCGGGTACCAGAGCTTCTGGATCGTCGCCCGCAGCGGCATGCGGATGCCCTGCGCGACCTGCGCCTGCGTCTGCGCGTTCGCGAGGTCGCACCACACGGCGAACGTGCCGCCCAGGATCTGGCTGTCGTACTTCTGGGGCACCGGCGTCGTGCCGCGCACGACGAGCGGGGTCCAGCTCTCGTAGATCCGCTGCCCGGTCGGGTACACGAAGTCGTTGGGCTGGCCGAGGACGTAGTAGAGGAACTCGTCGTTGTAGTTCGTCATCTTGCGGCCCTCGGCCAGGTACTCCTCCGGCGGGCGCGCCCCGATCTCCTTGCCGGTCCAGTAGGCGACCTCGAGGCTCTTGTCGGCCTGGACGACCCCGCCCCGGAAGAACCCGTCGTTCCACGCCTTGAGGGAGCGGTCGAACGGCTTCATCGTGGCGGCCCGGTCGTTCAGCCAGCCCGTCGCGAGGTCCTCGACCGTCGCGTTCGCCCCGTACTTCTTCCGGGCGGCGGCCGCGAGCTGCGGGAAGGACGCCTCGGGGTTCTTCACCGTCAGGGCCTGGTACTCGTCGCCGCCCAGGTGCCAGAACGCGCCCGGGAAGAGGGGAGCGAACTCACGCAGCAGATCGTCGACGATCTTCGCCGACTCGGGGTTCGAGATGTCGACGGCGCCGCGCGTGGCGACACCTGCCGTGTTCCGCAGCTGGAGCTGGGGGTGCGCGTTGATCACCGCACCGAGGTGTCCCGGCGAGTCGATCTCGGGGACCACGGTGATGTGCCGCTCGGCGGCGAGCGAGACGATCTCGCGGACCTGCGCCTTGGTGAGGTGGTCGGGCGAGACGATCTCGGGGTGCGAGTCCGACTGGATGCGGAAGGCCTGGTCGTCGGAGAAGTGCAGACCGAACTGGTTGTACTTCAGGTCGCCGATCTCCCGGATCCGGTCCTTGATCCACGCGGTCGTGAAGGGCTTGCGCGCGATGTCCAGCATGAATCCGCGCTGCGGCTTCGCCGGCGCGTCCCTCACCACGCCCTCCGACGCGGTCCCCCCGCCGTGCACTTCCTGCTTGAGCGTGCGCGTGCCGTAGAAGACGCCCGCGTCACCCGGCCCCACGATCCGCACCCGGTCGTCCTTCACGGTCATCGTGTACGACTCCGGGTTCCCGCTCCCGCCGAGCGCCAGCTCCACGTCACCGGCGCCGGCCTCGACCTTGCCCGCGTACTTCAGCTTCAGCTCGCCGGCGATGAGCTTGCCCTCGTCGGAGAGCTTCGCGTCCCCGATGACGACACGGCCGCCGCCGGGGCGCCACCCGGGCCCGCGCGCCGCCGTGTGCTCGCGCACGGAGGGGATGGTCTGCGGGGTTTTCGACAGGGGGTACGACTTCGAGGGCGAGGGCTTCGCCGAGGCCGGGGAGGGGGACGCGGTCCTTCCTTCGGAGGGGCGCTCGGCACGGGTGGCGCTGGTGCCGCCCCCGTCACCGGCGCAGCCGGCGAGGACCAGGGTCAGCGCGACCGTCCCCGCCGTGACGGCTCCCGCGCCGGACCTCGATCGACTCCGCGTACCCATCAGTGCCCGCCTTCCGGTTTCGACAGCAACCTCGAGATCGAATTCCGCGTCCTAGGAGGCGACCGTACGGTCCCGTTCCCCAGGCCCCCCGTCCACCACGCGCCCCAAACTCTCCCGTCCGGGTGAAATCGGTGCATCCGCCAGACAGCTCCTGGCACGGATCGCTAGCGTGTACGCATATCCGTCACACCCTCACCACATGTCCCGTGGCACTCCTGACTCACGTCTCGTCCCAGTGTCAGGCCAGTCACGTCCCACGTCTCGCCGAGGAGCACACGCTGCCTTCGCATCGTTTCTCCCGCCTCCCCGGGCATGCCGCCATACCGGTGCAGTCCTCACCAGGGCATTCGTCGCCCGTGCAGTCGTCCCCGCACGGGCTCGCGCGGTTCAACGCGCTGCCCGCGACCGAGGCCGAGCGCGCCCTCCTGGCCTGCTGCGGTTCACTCCAATGGACCCGCCGCCTCGTCGCGCACCGGCCCTACCCGGACCTCGGCGCCCTGCTCGCCGCCGCCGACGAGGCGGTCTACGACTTCGCTCCCGCCGACCTCGACGAGGCCCTGTCCCGCGAGTCGCTCCCCCTGGCCCCGCACGGCTCGTACTCCGTCGCGTACACCGCGCTCGGCGCCGCGCACAGCGCGTACGAGAGCCGGTTCGGTCACGCGTTCGTGATCTGCCTCGACGGCTACGGGCCCCGCGAGGCCCTGGATCAGCTCCTGGCCGGAATCCGGTCACGCCTTGGCAACGATCCCGAGGAGGAGCGCGTCCTGTCCTGGGACGAGCTGCGACGACTCGCCCGGGGACGACTCGCCCGGCTCGTGCGGTCGCTCGATGCCCGGACAGAGCCCCAGGAGGCGATAGACCCGCAGGAATCAGCGGATTCCGGGCGCCCCGACAGCGCGTCCGATAGCCCGTACGTGGCTGTTTGATTGCCTGTTTGATCACACCGGCGGCCCCCGGGCGAGCGAGCCGACAACTCGTCGATACGATGACGAGCGGCCGGTGGACCGTACCCGGCCGGGCCCGACCGACAGAGCAGTTTCTTTTTTAGCGAGAAGACTGGCGGCGCGGCCCCAATCCCCGCTCCCGGAGGGTTCTTCCGTGCCGGCTGGAACGCTGTACCGCGGCCGGGAAGGCATGTGGTCGTGGGTGGCTCATCGAGTCACCGGTGTCCTCATTTTCTTCTTCCTGTTCGTACACGTCCTGGACACCGCTCTCGTCCGCGTCTCCCCCGAGTCGTACGACGACGTCGTTTCCACCTACAAGACGCCGATCGTCGCGCTCCTCGAGTACGGCCTCGTCGCCGCCATCCTCTTCCACGCGCTCAACGGCCTGCGTGTCATCGCCGTCGACTTCTGGTCGAAGGGCCCGCGCTACCAGAAGCAGATGCTCTGGACCGTCGTCGGCATCTGGGTCGTGCTGATGGTGGGCGCGCTGTACCCGGTCCTCGGCCACGCCGTCCGTGAACTCTTCGGGAGCTGACGCCAGACATGTCTGCTGACACCACCCCTGCGAAGACGCCCGGAGTCGGACCCGTCGAGGGCGTCGCCCTCTACGACGTAGACAACCCGGCGCCCCTCATCGAGGCCCCCCGCAAGCGCACCTCGAAGACCCCGCGCTCGACGCGCGGCAACTTCGAGATGGCCGCATGGCTGTTCATGCGCCTGTCCGGCGTCGTCCTCGTCGTCCTGGTCCTCGGCCACCTGCTCATCCAGCTCGTCCTCGACGGCGGCGTGAGCAAGATCGGCTTCGCGTTCGTCGCGGGCCGCTGGGCCTCGCCGTTCTGGCAGGGCTGGGACCTCCTGATGCTGTGGCTCGCGATGCTGCACGGCGCCAACGGACTGCGCACGGTCATCAACGACTACGCCGAGCGCCCGAACACGCGCCTGTGGCTGAAGGGCCTCCTGTACACCGCCACGGTGTTCACGATCCTGCTGGGCACGCTGGTGATCTTCACCTTCGACCCGAACATCCGATAGGCACGGGGCTGAGGCAACCACTCATGAAGATCCACAAGTACGACACCGTCATCGTCGGCGCCGGCGGCGCGGGCATGCGCGCGGCCATCGAGTCGACGAAGCGCAGCCGCACCGCGGTCCTGACGAAGCTCTACCCCACCCGCTCCCACACGGGCGCGGCGCAGGGCGGCATGGCCGCCGCGCTCGCCAACGTGGAGGAGGACAACTGGGAGTGGCACACCTTCGACACGATCAAGGGCGGTGACTACCTGGTCGACCAGGACGCCGCCGAGATCCTCGCGAAGGAGGCCATCGACTCCGTCCTCGACCTGGAGAAGATGGGCCTGCCGTTCAACCGCACCCCGGACGGCACCATCGACCAGCGCCGCTTCGGCGGCCACTCGCGCAACCACGGCGAGGCCCCGGTCCGCCGGTCCTGCTACGCCGCGGACCGCACCGGCCACATGATCCTTCAGACGCTGTATCAGAACTGCGTGAAGGAGGGCGTGGAGTTCTTCAACGAGTTCTACGTCCTGGACCAGCTCATCACCGAGGTCGACGGCGTCAAGCACTCCGCCGGTGTCGTCGCGTACGAGCTGGCGACCGGCGAGATCCACGTCTTCCAGGCCAAGTCGGTCATCTACGCCTCGGGCGGCACCGGCAAGTTCTTCAAGGTGACGTCGAACGCGCACACCCTGACCGGTGACGGCCAGGCGGCCTGCTACCGGCGCGGTCTGCCGCTGGAGGACATGGAGTTCTTCCAGTTCCACCCGACCGGCATCTGGCGCATGGGCATCCTTCTCACGGAGGGCGCCCGCGGTGAGGGCGGCATCCTCCGCAACAAGGACGGCGAGCGCTTCATGGAGAAGTACGCGCCCGTCATGAAGGACCTCGCGTCCCGTGACGTCGTGTCCCGCTCCATCTACACGGAGATCCGTGAGGGCCGCGGCTGCGGTCCCGAGGGCGACCACGTCTACCTCGACCTCACGCACCTCCCGCCGGAGCAGCTCGACGCCAAGCTCCCGGACATCACGGAGTTCGCGCGCACGTACCTCGGCATCGAGCCCTACACGGACCCGATCCCGATCCAGCCGACCGCGCACTACGCCATGGGCGGCATCCCGACGAACGTCGAGGGTGAGGTCCTGTCGGACAACACCACCGTCGTCCCCGGTCTGTACGCCGCCGGCGAGGTCGCCTGCGTCTCCGTGCACGGCGCCAACCGCCTCGGCACCAACTCGCTGCTCGACATCAACGTCTTCGGGCGTCGTGCGGGCATCGCGGCCGCCGAGTACTCCGAGAAGGCCGACTACGTCGAGCTGCCCGAGGACCCGGCATCGCTGGTCGTCGAGCAGGTCGAGCGGCTGCGCAACTCCACGGGAACGGAGCGCGTCGCGGTGATCCGCAACGAGCTCCAGGAGTGCATGGACGCCAACGTGATGGTGTTCCGCACCGAGCAGACGATCAAGACGGCCGTCGAGAAGATCGCCGAGCTGCGCGAGCGGTACAAGAACGTCTCGATCCAGGACAAGGGCAAGCGGTTCAACACCGACCTCCTGGAGGCCATCGAGCTGGGCAACCTGCTCGACCTGGCCGAGGTCATGGCGACCTCCGCCCTGGCGCGCAAGGAGTCCCGCGGCGGCCACTACCGCGAGGACTTCCCGAACCGCGACGACGTCAACTTCATGCGCCACACCATGGCGTACCGCGAGGTCGGCGACGACGGCTCCGAGTCCATCCGTCTGGACTACAAGCCGGTCGTCCAGACCCGCTACCAGCCGATGGAGCGTAAGTACTGATGGCTACCCCGACCATGGACAAGCTCGAGGCTCTCGAGGCGGACAACGGCTCGCACCTCATCACGGTCACCTTCCGCATCCGCCGGTTCAACCCGGAGGTCTCCGCGGACGCGGTCTGGGAGGACTTCCAGCTCGACATCGATCCGAAGGAGCGTGTCCTCGACGCCCTCCACAAGATCAAGTGGGAGCTCGACGGCTCGCTGACCTTCCGGCGCTCCTGCGCGCACGGCATCTGCGGCTCGGATGCCATGCGCATCAACGGCCGCAACCGCCTGGCCTGCAAGACGCTGATCAAGGACATCAGCCCGGAGAAGCCGATCACGGTCGAGGCCATCAAGGGCCTCACGGTCCTCAAGGACCTCGTGGTCGACATGGACCCGTTCTTCCAGGCCTACCGGGACGTCATGCCGTTCCTGGTCACGACGGGCAACGAGCCGACGCGCGAGCGTCTGCAGTCCGCCGAGGACCGCGAGCGCTTCGACGACACGACCAAGTGCATCCTGTGCGCCGCGTGCACGTCCTCGTGCCCGGTGTTCTGGAACGACGGCCAGTACTTCGGCCCGGCCGCGATCGTCAACGCGCACCGCTTCATCTTCGACTCGCGTGACGAGGCGGGCGAGCAGCGCCTGGAGATCCTCAACGACAAGGACGGCGTGTGGCGCTGCCGCACGACGTTCAACTGCACGGACGCCTGCCCGCGCGGTATCGAGGTCACCAAGGCGATCCAGGAAGTCAAGCGCGCGCTGATCACGCGCCGCTACTGACCTTCCCGGTCGTACATCTCGTACATCCCTGAGGGCCCCGCCCCGGTTTCGCACCGGGGCGGGGCCCTCGGTGCGTCACGTGGCGACCGGCCGCTCGAAGAACGTCTCCAGGGCCACCGTCGCCTGCGTACCGCTGACGCCCTCGATCGCGTACAACCGCCGCAGCACGTCCTGGAGTTGCTGCGTCGTCTCCGTTCGCACCTTCACCAGGACCGACGCGCTGCCGGCGATCACGTGCGCCTCCTGGATCTCGGGGATCGCGGCGAACTGCCCGGCCGACTCGCCCATCCACGACGACGACTCGACCATCACGAACGCGAGCACCCCCTGCCCGAGCGCGGCCGGGTCCACGTCGACGGTCGTCCGCCGGATCACGCCCCGCTCACGCAGTTTGCGCACCCGCTCGTGGGCCGCGCCCGCCGAGAGGCCGACCTCCTTGCCGAGCGCCGCGTACGCCGTCGTCGCGTCGTGCTGGAGGAGCGCGACCAGCTTCCGGTCGATGTCATCCACTGCCACTGTGATCCACTCCCGCTCGGCCGACCATGGCGTAACCATATCCCGTTCTGCCATAGTCCCATACGACAGGACGTCATTCGGTCTACAGTTCTTGGGGGCTAACCATGTCTGGCCAGAACCAGCCCAGCGTGTACGAGATTCTGGACGAGCGCTTCCGTACCGGACGGTGCGCCTTCGGGGATGACAGTCTCACCACCCTGCACACCGGCAGCCGTTGGGCCGAAGGCCCCGTCTACCTGCCCGCCTGGCGCCAGCTCATCTGGAGCGACATCCCGAACGACCGCCTGCTGCGCTGGGACGAGGCGACCGGCGCGGTCAGCCTCTTCCGCGATCCCGCCGGACACACCAACGGCAACACCCTCGACCGCGAGGGGCGCCTCATCAGCGCGGAGCAGGGCGGCCGTCGCGTCACCCGCACCGAGGCCGACGGGCGCATCACCGTCCTCGCCGACCGCTTCGAGGGCAAGCGGCTCAACAGCCCGAACGACGCGGTGGTCCGCTCGGACGGCTCGATCTGGTTCTCCGACCCGGACTTCGGGATCACCAGCGACTACGAGGGCTTCCGCGCCGAGTCCGAGATCGGCGCCGACAACGTCTACCGGATCGACCCCGCCACCGGCGAGGTGCACCAGGTGGCCGACGGCTTCGGGGCGCCGAACGGCCTCGTCTTCTCGCCCGACGAGCGCCAGTTGTACGTCTCGGACACCCGGGCCGGATGCATCCGCGTCTTCGACGTCCTCGACGACGGCGAGAGCCTGAGTGACGGCAAGGTCTTCGCCGAGACCAGCGGCGACGACGGCCGCTTCGACAACATCCGCTTCGACGACGGCGGGCGGCTGTGGGCCGCCGCCATGCACGGCGGCGTGCACTGCTACGACCCGGACGGCACGCGGATCGGCCGCATCAACGTCCCGGAGCCGGTCTCCAACGTCGCGTTCGGCGGCCCCAAGAACAACATCCTCTTCATCACCGCGACGACGTCCCTGTACTGCCTGATGACCTCCGTGACCGGCGCGCCACGTATCCGCCGCTGACGATGTGCTGTCCGGTTCGCGCTGATCATGGCTAATGTGACGGTATGTCACTTGAGCTTGAGCTGCTCGGCTTCGACAACGTGCTGTTCCCCGTCGGCGATCTCGGCGAGGCGGTCTCCTTCTACGAGCGGGCCGGCTTCCGCGTGAAGTTCCGCCTCGACGAGGCCGGGATCGCCCTTCTCGAAGCCGGTAAGGAGACGCCCGGCGTACTGCTGCGCGCGGAGGAGGACTTCGGCCGCCGGCCTCCTCCGTGGCCGGGGCCGCGTGTATGGCTGGAGGTGCGCGACGCGAAGGCGGCGGCCCGCGCGCTGACGGAGGCCGGGATCCCGCCGGTCGACCCGCCGTTCTCCACCTCCACCGGTCACGTCGTGGAGATCGCGGATCCATGGGGCAACGTCATCGGCCTCACGGACTATCTCAAGCGGCCCGAACTGGCACGGAGTTGACGTCCGGGTTCACCGGTTCCCGACGGCCGACCCTCGCTTGAACATGTTCAAAAACAGGTCTACAGTCCTTCTCGACAGCGTTTTTGAACGCGTTCAAGGAGGGGTGGGGAATGGACCTCACAGTCGTCGCATACGTCGTCTACCTCGTCGTCAGCATCAGCCTGACCGTCTGGGTGGCGCGCACCCTGAGCCGTAACGGGAGGATCTTCCTCGCCGACGTGCTGCACGGGAACGAGAAGCTCGCGGAGGCCGTCAACCACCTGCTGGTGGTCGGCTTCTACCTCGTCAACCTCGGCTTCGTGGCGCTCTACCTGAGCGGGGACGACGAGATCGCCGACACCCGCGGCATCTTCGAGGCCCTGTCGACGAAGCTCGGCGTGGTGCTCCTGGTGCTGGGGGTCATGCACCTGGGGAACGTGTGGGTGCTCAACAAGATCCGGCGGCGGGGGGTCATGGAGCGGGAGCAGCAGCCGCCCGTTCCCCCGCAGGGCTGGGCCGCTCCGCCGGAGGCCAAGGCGTGGTGACGGCGCTGAGCGGGGTCGCGGGGCGGGGGGGCCCCCGGGGGCCCCGCCGGGCGCGCGCGGGCCCCAGAGACCGGCCGCACCCCCCCCGGCCGGAGACGCAGGGACAGGGATGCACGCCCCCCCC